>AP018180.1:6637416-6690321 GCA_002368155.1 Nostoc carneum NIES-2107 | reverse complement strand
CTGGGGAAAAGGAAAATTACCAATTACCAATTACCAATTACCAAATGACAAATGACAAATGACAAATGACAAATGACAAATCTTTTGGAATTACGGCAGAAAATGTGGATGAGGTGATTCAAAGGCGATCGCATTTACTCAAATCTATCCAACCGGCTTTTAACCAGTTTTGCCAAACAACGCTGCAAGTGGAACCACAGGCGATGTTACATACCCTGTGGGAGTTATGGTTACCTTTGGCAATTAAAATTGCATCCCAGCGTCAAAAGTTGGGAAATCCCTTAATTCAAGGAATTTTGGGCGTACAAGGGACTGGTAAAACTACTATGTCCCAAGCGTTGACTTTGATTCTTCAGGAGTTGGGATATCACACTGTCACTTTATCTTTGGATGACTTATACAAAACCTATAGCGATCGCTTAGTTTTATCACAACAAGACCCCCGCTTAATTTGGCGTGGCCCACCGGGAACTCACGATATTGATGTAGGCTTAAATTTACTTGACCAGATTCACCAGTCACAAAGTCCAGTTGTTATCCCCCGGTTTGATAAATCTGCTTACAATGGTGCAGGCGATCGCACTACTCCAGAAATCGCCGCAAATGTCGATATTTTGCTCTTTGAAGGGTGGTTTGTGGGCGTAAGACCAGTTGATCCCCAAGCCTTTGATCATGCGCCAGCGCCGATTTTTACAGATGCAGATCGGACGTTTGCTAGGGATATGAACCGTCAGTTAGAGAATTATCTCCCACTTTGGCAGCGATTAGATAGTTTAATCGTTTTATATCCAACTGATTATCGCTCATCCTTACTATGGCGCAAACAAGCAGAACAAAAGATGATTGCATCTGGTAAATCAGGAATGAGCGAACAACAGATAGAAGAATTTGTACATTATTTTTGGCGATCGCTGCACCCGGAATTATTCATCAAGCCTTTGGTAAACTCTACCCAATGGGTTGATTTGGTAATCGAAATCAATAGCGATCGCAGTTTTGGCAACATCTACAGCTATAGCTGATACAGCAGATTCGATGTTTAGGAAGTACAGCAACTAATTGAAAAAAGTAATGAGTAATAAGTAATGAGTAATAAGTAATACCAATTTGAAAAAAGAATGCGACAGATTGTAGGGGCATGGCACTGCCCTGCCCTCTAGAATATATTGATGTGTCGCAAACATTATTTGAGTCCTATCCGAGTTGAAAATCCTTAACCAAGCAGTATTGATTCAACTTCTAGATTGAAGCTTTTGAACTAATTCATAAAAGGGTTGCCAATTATCTTCCTGCGCGATTGGTTCCCAAATAGATTCAATTACTGGTCTTAATAAAGCCGTTTTCGGATTAGCAACAGCGAGAGTTGCCGCAATTACATCTATTTGTTCAGGAGCAAAATTATTTAAAATTTTATGGTACAAAAGACACCAGTTATCAAAAATTGTCGATGCTCCGCTAGCGGGTGCAATGTCGGAATCATGTAAAATAAAAGCGGGATCGTTACGCCAGTCGATAGAAAAAGTCCGAGCAATTTCATAGAAAAATTGATGATATCCGACTTGGCTAGTTTGCAAAAATTCAATTGTCATTTCCAATAAATCATCAACTTCTGGAACTTGCAACTCATCAAAACCTAACTTTTTCAACATTAACGAGCGATATTCTGCATAATAATATTCTTCAAATTTGGCTAAACCAGAATCCAAATCAGCTTTATCAATTATTGCTTTTAAGGGTTCTTGGAGCATTTCTAGATTCAATCTACAAATACTCGGCTGATGTCCATAACAATAGCGTCGATAATAATCAAAATAAGCAGCAGTAAAATAGGGATCGTAAGTAGGAATAAAAGCATAGGGGCCATAGTCGAAGCTTTCCCCGGTAATTGACATATTGTCAGTATTCAAAACTGCATGACAAAAACCAGCCGCCATCCACTGTGCTACAAGTTCCGCAACTCTTTTAACTAATTCTGCATAAAATAAAGCATATTTATCTGGTTCTGTAGCTAAGTGGCGATAATATTGCTCAATTACATGGTCTAATAATTTTTGGGTTAAATCTGGACGACGCAGATAATGCGATCGCTCAAAAGTTCCAAACCGAATATGAGAACGGCTCATTCTCACCATCACAGATGAACGAGTTGGTGAAGGTTCATCACCCCGCCACAAAGATAAACCAGTTTCAATCATGGTTAAGCAGCGTGAAGTGCGTACACCCAAAGAATGCAAAGCCTCTGCAGCCAAAACTTCCCGCACTCCGCCTTTGAGTGTTAGCATCCCATCGCCGCCACGAGAGTAAGGAGTTCTCCCAGAACCTTTAGTACCAAAATCGTACAATTCGCCATCTATACCCCGCACTTGTCCGTAGAGAAAGCCTCTACCATCACCTAACGCCGAATTATATTCACCAAATTGATAGCCGTGATAACGCAACGCCAACAATGGTTGACGTTCTTGAAATTTACCAAAGGCGTTGATAAAGTCTTCATCGGTGACAGCTTGGGGATTTAACCCCAAATTAGGTAAAACTGCGTCATTACGCCAGCGCAGGATATGTTGCGGAAATTCTGCTGCTGCTACTTCGTCGTAGTAGTCATTCCCTAGAGATTCTAAGGCGGGTTCGTATTTGAGGTGAAGAAAAGGATTGCGAGAATTTGTTTGGTTGGGAGTTTCAGCCAGAGTCATTAGAAGTAAAGCTTCGTTAATTCTTCTCTTAATACTAACTCTGGCAATAGCTTCAGCGTCAGTTCTGGAAGCAGAGGCCTTAGGAAGGAGAAAAAACAGTTTCCTAATGAGAACTTATGACAGCTTGTTGAGTAAGGAGTATGCTATTTTACTTGCGGAAAACACTAAAATGAGTGCGTGATTTACCCAAATGAGAACTCATTACAGCTTTTTAAGTAAGCATTATGTCATTTTACCTGCCGAAAACAACAAAATGAGTGCGTGATTTACCACAATAAGAACTTATTACAGCTTTTTGAGTAAGCATTACGCCATTTTACTTGCGGAAAACACCAAAATGAGAAAGCGGTAAGGCATTTTGAGTAAGCATTTAGAGAAAATGAGTAGGCAATAAGGCTTTTTAAGTAGGCAATAAGGCTTTTTGCCAAATAATTTTAAAGCTTCTATTAAAGAAATAGTAGTAAAAGCAATATTAAGTAGAGTGAGCATGGAGCGCTAAAACCTATATATGGTAAGTATTGCTGACTCTACAATGAAGAGTAAAGATTATGTAATTTTTGCAATAATTAAACCAGATTTCTGGATTTTATGATTAAGGAACTTCCAGAAATTCAATTATCCCTCAGCCTCAAGATGCTAATTGAATATTCAGAAATAATTCTTATTCCCTAGTATTTACTTTAACCAAACACTACTGAAGAAAAAAGTGGGGAATTAGATATCAGGTTATCCTCTTCCCCCTTCACCTGGTGTTGCTGAAGCAACTTGGTATGAACACTAATAACTATTACAGTCTGTTGTGGAGCTACTGTGTATCTGATATGGATTTACTATGAAATTTTCGATAACTCATAATTCCACCCATTTCCTACGATTTTGGCATTTCCCAGTGAGGATTGGTCAGGCTAGTCATAATATGATCTTGCCATTGTCCATTAATTAATAAATAGTCCCTAGCATACCCTTCAACAACAAAACCCAGCTTTTTAAGGACATTGCCGCTACGTTGGTTGTGTGGCATATAATTTGCCATAATGCGGTGCATATTTAATTCTTGAAAGACATAGTTAGTAGCTGCCTTTAATGCTTCTGTCATATAGCCTTTACCCTGTTCATCTTCTGAGAGGCTATAACCGACGTAGCAAAAATGGGCAGCACCTCGGACAAAATTCGTAAAATTAATCGTGCCAATAATTTCTGTTAAGCTTTTTTTGGGATAAATAAATAATTTTAGGGAGTGTCCATTAATAAATTCTAGTAAATTACCTTCAACTTGATATTGCCAATATTTGACTGTGAAAAAATCGTTAGCCCATTTAGGGTAATATGGGGTAAGATAATCTTTGTTCGTAGTAAAATATTTGAGAATTTGCGGTATATCCTCTTGAATACCGATTCTTAATAACAGGCGATCGCTCGTTATCAATGGTAGTTCTGATTTCATAACTAGATAACTAACGTGAGTCTTGTCAGTAAATTTTGCAGATGCAGAAGTTTTCATATCCCTTGTGGCTAGGGAAAAGTACAAGGGAAACCGGGGAAAGGTTTCAATTTACCATTTTTCCTTTCTTCATTAAGTAAAACATCTTAATGATGTCAGCTGCTGGATGCCTACTTCATTAAATTTGCATAGATAAATGTAATCTAGGCTACAGAAATCTGTGAAAGATTGCACACAATTCAATTTACCAGCAGTCAGCCTTGCTGTCTTACCCTTTTGTGCTGAAAAAGCGCAAATCGATGGATTTATTAAGTATTTTGTAGCGTGTGTTAGGCGTAAGCCGTAACGCACGAAAAGTTACGGGAGGCGCTGTACTCTCGCCGCTAACGCACCCTACGCACTTTATCCTTTTTTGACTGTGAATCTACTGGACAAGCAGAATAATTGATAAGCTGATTTTTAATATCTACAACAGCATGGTGAAAAAGCGATCGCAACTTCAGCACAATACGCAACGTAAATTTGTGCGATCGCTTCGCCTAAATGCTGTATCTTAGGATATTCAACAAAAAGACAGCTCTTGGTAAATCCAGTCTATTAACTAAGGATAAGTGATGTCGGTGGGAAGAATACGCTACGATTGGCAGGAAGCAGAAATTGAGGCGATATATAACACGCCATTGCTAGAGCTTATTTATCAAGCTGCTAGTGTACATCGCCAATATCATAATCCCAAACAAATTCAAGTTTGTAAGCTAATCTCTATTAAAACTGGGGGTTGTCCAGAAGATTGTAATTATTGCGCCCAATCTTCCCGCTACAAAACAGAGGTAAAAGCACAAGCACTTTTAGAAAAAGAAACTGTAGTTAGCATTGCCCAAAAAGCTAAGGAAACGGGTGTTAGCCGGGTTTGCATGGGTGCAGCTTGGCGTGAAGTTAAGGATAATTCCCAATTTGAAACAGTGCTAGAAATGGTGCAAGAAGTCACCTCTATGGGTTTGGAAGTCTGTTGTACCTTAGGGATGCTAACGGCGGATCAAGCCAAGCGCTTAGAATCAGCGGGACTTTATGCCTATAACCATAATTTAGATACTTCGCGGGAACATTACAGCACCATCATCACCACCAGGACTTACGATGATCGCCTGAATACGATTGAAAATGTCCGCCAAACCAATGTTACCGTATGTTCTGGTGGCATACTCGGCTTAGGTGAAACGGCAAGCGATCGCATCGCCATGTTACATACCTTGGCAAACCTCAGTCCTCATCCCGAATCTGTACCAATTAATATTCTCTCCCAAGTCCCAGGCACACCCCTAGAAAATCAGCCTGATGTTCCTATTTGGGATGTAGTGCGGATGATTGCGACAGCACGTATTATTATGCCAGCTTCTGACGTGCGTCTCAGCGCTGGGAGGGCAAGACTTTCCCAAGTAGAACAAGCTTTCTGCTTTATGGCTGGAGCTAATTCTATCTTTTCCAGCGATGACAACAAAATGCTGACAGTCACCACACCATGTCCAGATTACGATAGCGATCGCGAAATGCTCAACCTGCTGGGCTTAGAAATGCGTCCTCCCGCCACCAGAGAAGTTAAGGTGTCAACTCCTGCAACTGTTGGATAATTAATTTTTGCGATGACAGCCTCTCTGAGGCTAGACAACAGATGAAGTAGAGATAATCTTAGGGGCACAATATTTTGTGCCCCTAATCTTGTACTGTATATGGGTACAAAGCCTAACAAACCAGGCTTTCAAGAGAAATTTCCCTTATAGTATCTTGGCTGAACGCAGGCCGAACAACAGACCAACAGCAATTCCAGTGAACACAGCCAAGAAACCGATATAAGATACAACTCCAAGCATTATTCTTTCTCCACAAGACTTTAATAAATCTATCTTAATGGAGTGGGAGTACTCCCGTTACAGTCGTTCGCCCATTCGGTATGTTTGTAGGGTGTGTTACGGCTATGAAAGGATTTGGGACTTAGAGATAATGAGATTTAGCCGTAACGCACCGCCGCATGGATGGTGCGAGGCGGGCGCTGTCAGTATTTACAAGTTAGAAGAGAAGTAGTGATATCATATCGGCTTGAAGCACTAAAACATAGTGGATACAAAAAAAGGATTGTGATAGTTTTAGAGATTACGTCAAAAACTTTTCTGGATTTCCAGCTTATTACTTAATTATTGGCAAATATAGCAAATTGCAAGTTTGTGAAGTATAGATAATTGTCAGGGCACGGCAGTGCCGTGCCCCTACCCAAGTACCTTATTTATCTAAAATATGATGTAAATAATTGCTATCAAAAAATGTCGATAATTTAACCTTTTTATTTCTCTTTTTAACTTAAATATTAACTATAATTTTGGATTTAAAATATATAAGCAAGCATGATGTAACCATTGATGAATACAAAAACAAATTATTGAGATAAAAGCCCATGATTAACAAAATTCGTCGCAGTCGTCATGTCAACACAGAGACGTTTATGCGTGATTTTTTTCACGAACCAGGGAATGTACCTGGAACCCTGGTGATTGATGAAAATGCTTATTATCCCGAAATAATTTTAATTGATTACAACTCAAATGATTATACAAAACAAGAAATAGCATCTCCAGAAGAATGTATACCCTTTTTGGATGCAAACTCTGTATCTTGGGTTGATGTTCGCGGTTTAGGGAATATCGATATTTTACAAAGAGTTGGTCAAGTTTTTGATTTACATCCTCTAGTTCTAGAAGATGTCGTAAATATGGCAGAGCGACCCAAAACAGAAGAATATGAAGACCAATTATTAATAATTGCGCGGATGGTAGTACCGAGGGTAAATGCATTTGGATTTTTCAGCGAGCAAGTAAGTTTAGTATTAGGAAAAACCTATTTACTCACAGTACAAGAAGAACCAGAACATGATTGCTTTGACGCAGTGCGATCGCGCATTGAAAAATCGAAGGGAATTATCCGCAAATCAGGAGCAGATTATTTAACTTATGCCCTATTAGATGCCATTATTGATGGCTTTTTCCCTGTATTAGAGCGCTATGGCGAGCAAATAGAAGATTTAGAAGAAGAAGTAATTACTAAACCAACTCAGAAAACACTCCAGAAGATTTATAAAATCAAGCGAGAATTACTGCAACTACGGCGCGCCATCTGGCCTCAGCGTGACGTAATTAATTCTCTGATGCGTGATAGCGGAGAAAACATCAGTGATGAAGTGCGAATCTATCTGAGAGATTGTTATGACCACGCAGTGCAAGTAATTGACATGGTAGAAACCTACCGGGAACTGACTTCAGGATTAATGGATGTTTACCTGTCGGCAGTAAGTAACAAAATGAATGAAATCATGAAAATCTTGACAGTGGTTTCCTCTATTTTTATTCCCTTAACTTTTGTAGCAGGAATTTACGGGATGAACTTCAATACCGAAAAATCACCATATAATATGCCTGAACTGAATTGGTATTGGGGGTATCCACTGTGCTTGGCTGCTATGGCTGCGATCGCAGGCGGATTACTTTTCTTTTTCTGGCGGCGAGGCTGGCTAGAAAGGTCTTTAACAATTAAGCAAGATTAAATATGGTACATCAGTATGGATCGGATATACGAAATTATTACAGGGAGTCTATATTCTAAATTATGAGAAGCGGTGACCAAAATTTACTTGTCTTGACGCTATATATCATCGGTGTCTCTTACATCTTTAACCTGATGATTGAATCGATTGACGACAAAATTAAATTTGAGTTTCAGAAAAAAGATGTTGACGATCAACTCGCTCAAAAAGAAATAGGCGATAAAGTGGGAATTTCTTTTAAACTCAATCCCTCCTATTCATTTGACGAATTGAAAGAGTTATCGGTTAGCATTGAAAATAAATCTAGCGATTATGCTGTCTACGTTGACTGGGATAATAGCTCTTTGGTTGTTGAATATAGTAAGCAATCGCGCCGAGTAATTCGCAAATCACCAGACTTAACCCGTGACTTGGCTGTACCACAAAGTCCTAGTCTAGTCGCACCCAAGAAAACACTTTCAGCAACAGTCACAGCAGAAGATGTTTTTGCCCGTGATGCAACTACAGGTACTTACTCAGCCAAACAACCCCTAATTAATATTAGTAGCTTGGAAAAAAGCCCTGTAAAAGCACTAAGAAAGTTGTACAACAACTTTGTTAACAGAACCATAAAATTAGATTTTTCACTACAACTAGTGCTGCGCGTATCTGAAGAAATGCGCGTTGGTCTGGCTCCAGGTCAAAACGTCCCACCCATGTACATTATTAATTGCCCTTTCACAATTAGAAAACTACCCTGGACATACGCCCTACCTTGGAATAAAAGGAAGTAACTTAAATTCAGACACACAGCTCCATCCAAGATTACACTGGATCTAGGGAGAGAGTAGGCGTAGGCGGTTGCAGATCAGTCACAAAAACTGGTTTGAGGAAAGTCCGGGCTCCCGAAAGACCAAACTTGCTGGATAACGTCCAGTGCGAGCGATCGTGAGGATAGTGCCACAGAAAGATACCGCCAGGATTGGGGACTAGGTACTGGGGACTGGGGACTGGGTAAGAAATTGCCCAATCCCTCATCCCTGATACCCAATCCCTAAGCTCTGGTAAGGGTGCAAAGGTGCGGTAAGAGCGCACCAGCAACGTCGAGAGGCGTTGGCTCGGTAAACCCCGGTTGGGAGCAAGGCGAAGGAACTATGGTTGGTCTTTTACCAGTTCCGCCAAAATAGAGCCGCTAGAGGCGTTTGGTAACAAACGTCCCAGATAGATAACCGCCCTCATGTAGAGAAGTTACTTGTAACATTTCTACATTCGAGAACAGAACCCGGCTTACTACCAACTCTTTCCCTTTTTTGTCATTTGTCATTTGTCATTTGGTAATGGGTAATTGGTAATGGGTAATAGGTAATAGGAATTTTTAATTTATTCTTTTCCCCCTGCCCCCTGCACCCTGCCCCCTTGCCTTACTCAGTCTTCCTCATCTCCCTTATCCCCTCTGCTCCCCCTTCCTGATTTAATGTCCCTCGCTTATCCACGCCGTCAGCGTCAGCTGGAAAATTTAGTTCAAAAATTAGGTCTGCCAAAAGAAGCGCCTATACAATGGCATCTGTTGGACTTAGCGCTAACTCATCCCACTGTCTCAGAGTCAGCAAATTATGAACAGTTGGAATTTGTTGGTGATGCTGTGGTGCGGCTAGTCGCAGCTATTGTGTTGTGGGAACATTATCCAGATTGTCCGGTGGGGGATTTTGCCGCAATTCGTTCGGTGCTGGTGAGCGATCGCATTTTGGCTCAGTTAGCTAGAGAATATGGTTTGGAACTTTATTTATTGGTTGCTGGTAGTGCGACTGCTGATAAAGTTGGTCAAGAATCTCGGTTAGCAGATGCTTTTGAAGCTGTTCTCGGGGCATTGTACCTCAGTACCAGCAATCTTAATCTCATCCGTCCTTGGCTAGACCCTCACTTCAAACAACTAGCCGCAGAAATTCGGCTCGATCCAGCTAGGCTAAATTACAAAGCCGCCCTGCAAGAATGGACTCAGGCTCAATTTAAAGTTTTACCAGAGTATCGGGTTGTAGAAGTGACTCAACCCCACCGCAACCAAGAACGCTTCCTTGCGGAAGTGTGGTTGCATGGTAAACAGTTAGGTCAAGGTAAGGGACGCTCGATTAAAGCTGCGGAACAAGCAGCAGCGAAGGTAGCATTTTTATCTATTAGTAATCCGGAACAACCCTGAACTCAATAGAGAATATCAGAGTTGATAATTCAGTTATGACTCAAGAGTCTAAACTCCAGTGTCAAAATTTTGACTCTTGGCAAATAACTAATGACTAATCAAATTACAATTGCTGTCCTCGGTGTTGGGCGTTGGGGAGTGCATTTGCTACGGAATTTTTTAGAACATCCCCAAGTACGGATTGGTGCGGTTGTAGACCCCAACCCAGAAAGATTAGCAGCCGTCAAACGGCAATATAAATTAGATGACAATGTCTTATTAACAACCGATTGGCAGGATATCAAGCAAGTACCAAATTTAATGGCAGTTGCGATCGCAACTCCAGCTACCACTCATTATCACTTGATTAAAGATGCCTTGAATCAGGGATACCATGTTTTAGCAGAAAAGCCCTTAACTCTCGACCCCTTAGAATCTCGGGAACTTTGCGAGTTAGCAGAGCAACGGCATTTAATATTGATGGTAGATCACACCTATTTATTTCACCCCGCCGTCGAACAAGGCCAAGCCGTAGTTCAGGCTGGTAAGTTAGGTGATTTACGCTACGGCTACGCCACCCGCACCCATTTAGGGCCAGTCCGCCAAGATGTTGATGCACTTTGGGATTTAGCAATTCACGATATTGCTATTTTTAACAATTGGCTAGGTCAACTACCAGTAAAGGTGCAAGCAACTGGTACAGTTTGGCTACAAGAAGACAAAGCCAACCACAGCCATTCTCCCTTATCCCCTTCATCTCCCTCATCCCCCTCACCTCTCTACCCAGGACTAGCTGACTTAGTCTGGGTGATGCTGACATACGCAGATGGTTTTCAAGCCTATATTCATCTCTGCTGGTTGAATACTGATAAACAAAGACGATTAGCAGTTGTGGGTAATCGTGGCAGCTTGATTTTCGATGAAATGTCGAGCCAATCGCCTTTAACCTTATTAAATGGGCAATTAGAATATCAAAACAATCAATTTCTGCCTCTCAATCAAAGCCACGAGACATTGCAAGTAGAAAAAGGCGAACCCTTGCAACGAGTGTGCGATCGCTTTATTACTTGTATCTTCCACAATACTCCTCCCATTGTTTCCTCTGGCTGGGTTGGTGCAGAGTTGGTAGAAATTCTCGCCGCACTGACAGCCTCTCTTCAACAAGGTGGACAATCTGTGTTGTTGGGTAATGGGTAATGGGTAATGGGTAATGGGTAATGGGTAATTGGTAATTGGTAATTGGTGTTTGTCTGTCAAAAGTCAAAGGTTGAAAATTCCACTTTTCCATCTCATCCCCAATCCCCAATCCCCAGTCCCCAGTCCCCAATGTCTCACCTTTCCACAACAGTACCGTTAGCACAAGTTTCTCCCGCCGGTCGGCTAGACAAAATACTTTGTGGAGTTAACAAAGTCAGTTGGCAAGTATCTTCTAAAAGCGTTAGTTTGTCTTCGGTATCGTCTTTTTCTGTTGTGGGAGAGTCTTCAATTTCTGTAGCGTCAAGTAGCGGTTCTGCTTGCAGGTTAATATAGCCGTTAACTTCGCTTTTTACCTCATCTGCAGTGGCGATTTCAATATCCTCTAAATTTCCTTTTTCATCTGGAGGAGATAATAGAGAAATATCAATTAAAGGCAACGCGATCGTGACTGTTGTACCTTGATTAAGTCCCGCACTTGTGAGAGTAATAGTACCTTTCATGAGTTCGATTAAGTTGCGTGAAATCGCCAACCCTAATCCTGTACCTTCAATTTTGCGGGTACTGGCACCATCTACCATTACAAAGGGGCGAAATAGCTTGTGCTGTTGGGCGGGATCAATCCCCATGCCTGTATCTGTGACATGAATTAACACTTGAGATTGATCGTTAGTTGATTGCATTTCACAAGCGATCGTAATGCTTCCTTGTTCGGTGAATTTAGTAGCATTACCAATAACATTAATGAGTACTTGCTTCAGTTTTGCTGCGTCTGCTTTCACAGGAATCAGTTCGCTACCCAAATCAGTTTTTAATTGTAAGCCTCTTTGTTGCACATTTACTGATTGAATATTGATTACTTCCAGCAATAATTTTCGCAAGTCAAGCGGTTCTGTAACTACAGAAAGTTTGCCTGCTTCAATTTTAGAAATATCGAGCAAATCATTGATAATTCCTAATAAATGAATCGCTGTCTCATCGGCACGCTTGAGAAATTCCATTTCTTCTTCCCGGTTATCACACAAACCATCGTGAACCAGGCGCACACAATTGATAATAATATTTAGCGGATTTCGCAATTCATGGGAAGTTGTGGCTAAGAACTGGCTTTTAACTTGGTTAGCAGTTTTGGCTTCTTTCCATGCACTTTCTAATTCTTCTGCCCAAGCTTTCAGCCTTTCAACCATTTGGTCTAGGGCTTGTGCTAGTTGATTAAACTCCCGAATTTTAAAGTTATGGGGAACTGGTTGGGCGGTGTGGTGATTATAAATATTGAGTGCGTAATCACGTAATTCTTCTACAGGTTTGGCGAGATAAGGCGCTAAATATAAAGATGCTAATAAGCTGGCACCTATTAAACCAACTGTTAAAACAATCAGAATTAGTTTGATTTCTTCTAAACCAAACAGAGCGCTATCTGTAGTAGTAACAGCTAAAACAATCCATTTTTGCGGCGATTGTTCTTGAAGAGGATTGCTAATTATTTTATAACCAGCTAATAGTTCTTTTCCTTCTTTAAAATACAAATTTGTAGAGCCAGTTTCCCCGATCGCAGTATTTTTAATTGTGTTTTGGAGTTGGGTAGCATGACCATCTTCTTGAATATTACTGCCCACTCTTTCTGGTGCTGGGTGCGCTAAAATTGTGCCATCTTCAGCAATGACTACCATCGAACCTGTTAGCGATCCCGGCTTATTAGCAGTTTGTTGGTACAATACCGATTGAAGACTTAAACTATAAACTAATTTACCCCCTTTATCGTAAACTGGGGCAGTAAGTAATAGTTGCAATTGATTTTTGGCATCTCTTGTACCAGTTGTTCCTAGCTTAGGCGGTAAAACTACCTTAATATCAACTCCTTGACTAGGTACAAATGAATTTTCTTCTCCTATGGGTTTGCCGTCACAACTACTAGCAACGATTTTGTTGGTTTGCAAATTTTTTAATTGAATACAATCAATTTTGCTTGGTAGTTGTTGTGATATTTTATTCAAAAATTCTTCCGTCTCTGCTGGAGAAGGAGACTCGATAATTTGTGTTTTGCTAATAATCAGCAAACTAGTCTTGAGGGTAGCGATCGCATCTGCAATCTTCTCCCCCTTCATAACGGCACTTTCGGTTAAATTTTGTTTAGCATTTTTTAATAGGCTATTCCGCGCCTTATTTAAGGCGGCAATCTCACCTATCAATAATACTGGCACAAACACCAGCAATATTCTTGTCAATAATATACGCCGAAAGGATGATTGACGGGACTTAGCCATCTAACGTCTCACTTCGCATCTGCAAACCAAAACAGCCAAAGATATGCAATTAAACCAGCTAGATGAGACATTGCATTAAGTTATGACTACTTTATTGACAAATTCTAAAAATAACAAAGTTTGCATCTGCAAAATGAAACCTGGTATACCAAAACCTCCGGAGGTTAGATTTAAACAAGACTTGTGTTGCATATCTCTACAATAGGGAAATCACTAAACAACAGCTTGCATATATGAATTTTTGGTAAATAACATACAGGCAAGAAAAAAATTCCAAATCTCAAAGCAACTAAATGGTGCAACATCGTCCTCATACCACAGTGGTTTTGGCAATGAGTGCAGATGGCAAGATAGCAGATTTTAGGCGATCGCCTGCTCGTTTCGGCTCAAAGGCTGATAAAGCACACCTGGAAAAACAAATCGCTGCCTCTGATGCCACTCTCTTCGGTGCCGGTACTCTCCGTGCATACGGTACTACATTAACCGTATCACATCCAACATTGCTGCAAAATCGAACAAAAGCGGGCAAATCTACCCAGCCAGTTCATATAGTCATTACACAATCTGGTAGCCTTAATCCGGAAATTCACTTTTTTCAACAACCGGTTCCACGTTGGTTGCTCACGACTGCCGCCGGGGCAAGTTTTTGGCGAGAAAGCTCAGAGTTTGAGCAGATTTTAGTTTTTGAAACACCACAGGGCAAGATAGACCTTCTTGCCGCACTACAACACCTGGTTCTTCTACATATAACACGCTTAGTGATACTGGGAGGCGGGGAATTAGTAGCTTCAATGTTGGAATTAGATTTAATAGATGAATTATGGTTAACCGTATGTCCACTGATTTTGGCTGGTGCTACCGCACCCACACCTGCGGAAAGTACTGGATTCCCTGCTAATTTAGCACCACACCTCGAACTTCTAGAGGTTAACCAGGTCGATCAGGAAGTGTTTTTACACTATCGCCTGCAACGACCAGCATCTTAGATTACCCTAAAAAAGATTGGGTATTGGAAATTGGGCATGGGGCATAGGGCATGGGGCATAGGGCATTGGTAATTGCTAACAGTAATTTTCCCCTCTCCCTCATCTTCCCCATTCCCCATTCCCCATTCCCCATTCCCCAGTCCCCAGTCCCCATTCCCCAGTCCCCATTCCCTGAGACGATGGTAGAAAAACTGAAACCTCGCTATTCTATTGCTTGGATCAGCAAAATTGCTGAGATACCTCAAGAAGCTTGGGATGCTTTAGCATTACCGCTCAAAACTCCGTTTTTAGAGTGGGAGTGGCTGAATAATCTGGAAATATCCCACAGCGCTACCAGAAAAACTGGTTGGTTACCAAATCACTTAACCTTATGGCGCGACAGAACACTGATTGCTGCAGCTCCACTTTATTTAAAAGGACATAGTGCAGGGGAATTTGTCTTCGATCACCAGTGGGCAAGTTTAGCTGAACGTATTGGGGTAGACTATTACCCGAAATTGTTGGGCATGACACCCTTTACTCCAGCTGAAGGCTATCGCTTTTTAATTGCACCAGGGGAAGATGAAGATGAAATTACAGCCATGATGGTGCATGAGATTGACTCTTTTTGCTCTCAACATCGCATCTCTGGGTGTCATTTTCTCTATGTCGATCCTGAATGGCGTGCTGTGCTGGAACGACAAGGTTTTAGCAGTTGGTTGCATCACAGTTACATTTGGGAAAATGGTGGATTTAAGAATTTTGATGATTACCTAACTGTATTCAACGCCAATCAACGCCGCAATATTAAGCGGGAACGCAAAGCAGTGGAAAAAGCAGGTTTAACACTGCAACCACTAACAGGTGATGAAATTCCCCATTCTTTGTTTCCCTTGATGTACCAGTTCTATGCGGATACTTGTGATAAGTTCGGTTGGTGGGGTAGTAAATACCTGACAAAACGCTTTTTTGAGCAATTACATAGCAATTATCGCCATCGCGTTGTGTTTTTCGCTGCTTATAGCGAGCAAGATCATCGTCACCCCATAGGAATGTCTTTTTGTTTATATAAAGGTGATAGATTATATGGTCGCTATTGGGGCAGTTTTCAAGAGATAGATTGTCTACATTTTGATGCTTGCTATTACTCGCCAATTGAGTGGGCGATCGCTAACGATATTCAAATGTTTGATCCTGGCGCTGGTGGAAGACACAAAAAACGGCGAGGCTTTCCCGCCAAGCCAAATCACAGTTTGCACCGCTTTTACAACGCCCGTTTAGAGCAGATTTTACTGCCTTATATTCGGGAAGTTAATCAACTCGAACAGCAAGAAATTGAGGCGATGAATGCCGAGTTACCTTTTAGTAACAGCAATTCTTAGATATCAGCAATAGCAAAATTATGCAGAATCTACAGGAAGTGAGGAACGGAAGAATTACACTGGAAATGGAGTAGAAAAAATTTGCATAAATCTGATTTAAAAAATGACTATGGATTTGATGGTAGAAGACTTGGCTGTAATTGACGATCAGTTGTCTCAGCGTCATATTGACCTTGACCCTAGCGGATATTTCATTATCTACTTGGATCGGGAAGCAAAGTTAATTTATGCCAAGCATTTTACAAATGTAATTGATGAGCATGGTTTAGCTGTAGATCCCGAAACCGGGAAGGTAATTCCGGCTAAAGGTAAAGTCCAAAGAACTCATACAACTGTATTTAGTGGGAGAACAGCCAAAGAACTTTGCGTCAAAATATTTGAAGAAACTCAGCCCTGTCCGGTAAGTTTTTTAGACCATGCAGCCTATTTAGGTAGAGAATTTGTGCGTGCTGAGGTCGCTTTAGTGACAGGGCAAGAGTACATTCAAGATTAAACTAAAATGCTCATTGTTGACCGTTAACAGTTGATGGTTAACAGTCAACAGTCAACTATTAACCATTATTCGATGGTTGATTAACTTGGTAAAGATAGTAAGTTGCCATTGGGATAACAGTAGCGGCAATTAATAAGCCTACTACCCAAGCAGTAGCATTACCTTTATCCTTGTTAGTTTCTTCTGCTGTCTTAAATGTGCCTTCTACCTGCACATTCTCAACGATTTTTGGCGGGCCGGGATCGGTTTCTCCAGAGAGAACGGCGACTAGGCGATCGCTCGCATCCAAGAAAGCTTGGTTGTATTTGTTACCATCTCGTAACGGTGCCATCACGGTTTCAGAAGCGACACTCTCAGCAATAGAGTCTGTCAGCAGAGACTTGACTTTATCACCTGTAATAATGGCGGTACCATTTGTCACAGTGTCAATTACTAATAAAGTTTGATTGGCTTGTGCTTCTTTGGTGGGGAACCATTTTTCAAACAACGCTTTGGCGAAACTTTCTGGTGTTTCTCCATAGTCAAGCCGACGGATGGTGACAATTCTGGTTTCGTATCCAGTTTTTTTCGCTAAATCCGATAAAGTGCCGCTAATCTTACCTTCATTGATCCGGCTGATCGCGTCGGCTTCATCTACAACCCAGGTGCTATTATCAGCTGCTAGGTCAGGTATTTGATATGCACCAGTAGCTAACGCTGATGGTACAACCAAAAAAGAAACTAGAGCGATCGCAATTAGTGGCAGAAGTAGCCTAATAAGATATTTTTGGATGATGATTACTTGGTTGAGGAGCTGTTTCATTAGATAAACTCTCAGACAGTCTTGCACCAAAAATACTACACAACCAATGTCAAAATCACCTGGTTGATAGGTTTTTACTTGGGTAAGTTTTCGCGACACCCCAAAGATAGATTTTATAAAAGAAATTTTTGTGGTTTAGTTACGGACTAGCTACCAAAAAGGAACACCGCCCTATTTAGGGATTTATCTAAATTGGGCGGAATTTGCAAACCATGACGGCATAATACCACGGAATTGACATTTATTGTTAAATAGCTAAGTTTATTTAATATTTGCGGCTCTTTATCTGCCTAATCCTCACCAAGGTAATATCTGCATTTTGCGGAGAGTGAGGATTTGTGCTTTTTTGCTATGTTCTTGAGACAACAGTACAGCATTGAAGCAAAACTTGAGGAGCAACATAGAGGCGATCGCCACTTTGAAGCGGTGGTAGATTTCGTTGTGGCGAATTGGATTGTATTTCGGGTGAGTACTCTCTAACCATTTGCCAATCCTCAAAGTTGCCGAATCATCCTCACTCTAGCAAAGCTGTGTATGAAGAAAAAGAGATGAATTGACACTGCTAAACTTGTAGCTAAAGGCAACTAACGTTAGCAAAAAAGCACGAGGAAAAGTTTAATGAATACTGTTGTCCTCAATCTCGAACCGATTGCTCATTTAACTGATGAGCAATTTTATCAATTGTGTATTGCTAATAAAGATTTAAGCTTAGAAATGAATGCAGCAGGGGAATTAATTATTGTGCCACCGGTAGGAGGAGAAAGCGGAAATCAAGAAGCTGGACTAATCACCGATTTAGAAATCTGGAACCGTCAAGCTAAATTAGGTAAAGTTTTTAGTTCTTCAACTACTTTTATCCTGCCAAATGGTGCCAAACGTTCCCCTGATGTGGCTTGGGTAAAGTTGGAACGCTGGGAAGCTTTAACACCAGAACAGCGAAAAAAATTTCCGCCACTTGTACCTGATTTTGCTATTGAACTGCGTTCTGAAACAGATAGGCTAAAAACTCTGCAAGACAAAATGCAGGAATACATAGAAAATGGTTTGCATTTAGGTTGGCTGATTAATCCGCGAGATGCCACAGTGGAAATTTACCGCCTCAATCAATCTGTAGAAATTGTCCAAATGCCAGCAATTCTTTCTGGAGAAGATATATTACCTGGGTTTGAGTTGCAAGTTTAGCTAATAAAAAAGGCTAAAGTATAAGGTCTAAAGTCTGAAATGAAGAAACTGATACAAGGAAGGCAATGGCAATCTGTTGCAGGAGATTGTTAGACTCTGGCGGCGGTTGGCGATAGAATTCCATAGCAATTGATGCTTGGCTCATCAGATAAATTTTATGGCTATCATCCTCACTAACGACGACGGTATCGATGCTCCTGGAATTAAAGCACTGCTCAACGCTGTCAAGGACAAAAATGTAATTATTGCTGCGCCAAGAGATCATCAATCTGGCTGTGGGCATCAGGTTACCACAACTCGCCCCATCACCCTCCAGCGACGTTCGGAAACTGAATATGCGATCGCAGGTACTCCCGCTGATTGTGTGAGAATTGCGATATCACAAATTAGTGAAGATATTAAATTTGTATTGTCGGGAATCAATGCAGGGGGAAATTTAGGTGTAGATGCCTATATTTCTGGTACTGTGGCGGCTGTGCGAGAAGCCGCGATGAATGGGATTGGGGGAATTGCGATTTCTCACTATCGCAAAGCCAAGCAAAATTTTGACTGGGAATTCGCTGCTAAGTTAACAGCCGAAGTTTTAGCTGATTTACTCCAGCGTCCCCTGGAATCTGGAACTTTTTGGAACGTCAATCTCCCACATTTGCAACCAGGAGAACCAGAACCAGAAGTAGTCTTTTGCCAACCCTGTACCAAAGCTTTACCAATTAACTATCGGGTTGAAGGGGATGATTTTTATTATGTCGGCGAATACGGCAAACGCGATCGCACCCCCGGTAGCGATGTCGATGTTTGTTTTTCCGGGAACATTGCTGTTACCAAATTAAGGGTTTAATTTTGGGGTTTGGTATTTGGTGTTTGGTGTTTGGTAATGGGTAATAGGTAATTGGTAATTGGTGTTT
This sequence comes from Nostoc carneum NIES-2107, assembly GCA_002368155.1. Classification (GTDB taxonomy): domain Bacteria; phylum Cyanobacteriota; class Cyanobacteriia; order Cyanobacteriales; family Nostocaceae; genus Aulosira; species Aulosira carnea. The sequence goes on along the minus strand of AP018180.1, from coordinate 6,671,262 downwards.
GAGAGAGAGAACAGGGTATTATTTTGAATTTTGAATTTTGAATTGTTTCATATTCCCAATCCCCAATGCCCAATCCCCAGTCCCCAGTCCCCAATCCCCCAATCCCCAATCACTCATCATCTGAACCTTGTAACAGAATCATCAGTTTATCCAAGGTTTGTGTTAGTTGGCTGAGTTTTTGTAAGGAATCATCCTGAGATTCTGCCAAGGTTTGTACAGCATCACACAAAGCAAAAATTTGATACCCCTGTTGCTGTAGCTGCTTTCCTTGTTCTTCTACTTGTACGCTGAGAGTCTCCAGTCTTTGCGCGAGACTCTCAATTGTCTCTGTTGTAGAAAGTACTGCTTCACCGATTTGTTCAACAATCGATTCTAAGCGAGTAATTTTAACTTCCACACTTGTTGAAACCATTTATTTACCACCCCAATTTTGAGCGCCCAATACAGTCATATCCTTACGGATATTGAATAATTTAATATACGCATTAACACCAGGTATCTGCCACGTTATCAAAGATAATTGATTGTTATTACGTGTTTACTCGGTTGTTAATTCAGGGAGAATTAACTCAGTTCCGGATAGTGATAATTATTTAGTCAAATTTCACTAGATAGATTTAATCAACTTTATACCAAAAATATAAAAAAGCAGAAGATCAGCAAGCTAATTAAAGATTAAGTAAATTTACGGTAAAAACATAAATTGTAAATACACTTAAGTATATATTCAAATAAAGGTTAGGTAATTCTACTTTTTTACCTTGGTATTAGGCGGGATCATGTACCCCACATCCTCACACAGCATTGTTCACAGTGCCAATTTCACAGCTTGGGAATTACAATTCATTCCTCACCCATCTTTAAAATCCAAATTTAAACGGTTTCTAGACATTTTAGGTAGCTTAGTTGGGCTATTGATTTTAGCAATTGTATTTGTACCAATAGCAATTGCGATCAAACTCGATAGTCCAGGGCCAATTTTCTTTGTTCAAAAGCGCTATGGTCTGCGAGGTAAACCATTTATTATGCGGAAATTCCGTTCAATGGTTACAAATGCAGAGCATTTAAAATCTTTAGTTAAAAATGAAGCAAAAGGACTCATATTTAAAAATCAAAATGATTTTCGAGTCACTAAGTTAGGACGGTTTTTAAGACGCACCAGCTTAGATGAATTGCCTCAATTTTGGAACGTTCTCATCGGTGAAATGAGTTTAGTTGGTACACGTCCACCAACCTATGATGAAGTGGTTAACTACACACCACGTCATTGGCAACGTTTAAATGTCAAACCTGGTTTAACTGGCGAATGGCAAGTAAATGGTCGTTCTCAAATCACAGATTTTGAACAAATCGTTGATTTAGATCTGCGTTACCAGAAAAATTGGCATATCTTTTACGACTTATTTTTGATTGGAAAAACATTTTATGTGATTTTCCATAAAGTCGGAGCCTGCTAATTACTAGATAAAATGTAAAGTTTATCAGTCCTTCAGTAGCACCTAAAAAATCGAGTTTTTTGGGTGCTACTCGCTTTAGCTTAGGAAGGAAAACATTACAGAGTAAATTGCATTGCCTAAAAATGGCATACCAATGGCACAAATAGCTAATCCCACGAAACCAATTTTATTTAGTAGCATGGGGTAAGTTTTTTTGGCACTCATGATTACTGCACATTGAGTGACAGTAACGCCCAGTATGTAAATAACTAAAGGCATTATTTCTGTATTAATGATAGATTCAGCACCAGCATAACCGTGAAACAAGCCTGCGATCGCACCCAGCACTGAAAGTAACAGCCAATTCGGTTGAATTGACATGATTAACATAGCGCCAATAGCGATGGTGGAAGCTGCAATCCCAATTTCCGCACCTACTAAATTGGCATAGAACAGATGAATCACTGTCCCAAACACTGAGGCTGACAAAAAAGATGCAGCCAGCAAAGCACCACGATTCATCCCAGCGCAGAGAAAGCCAATGGCTAAAATGCTAGCCAGACTATTCAAACTAACTACTGGATTTGCGATTCCCCAAAGCAAGCCTTCCCAGGAATTAGAGATAGACTGATGAATCGGTAATCCGCTCAAAGAACATAGTAAGCTCAGTAATATTAAAGCTGCGATCGCTCCAGCATGACGACGCTTTAAGGCTGTAGCAGATGTTGATAACTCAGTTGTTAACATCAATTTATACCAAATAAATTTTTTGGTACTTTATATTGCCCAAATTTCTCTAAAAGTTAACATGGTATTTATAAAATTCTCTTCAATTTCCGCAATAGTACTGATATCGAGTAGAAAAAACAAGGACTTGGTAATCAAGGCACAAGAGAGCAGAAGGAGACAAAGGAACAAATTCCCATTACCCATTACCAATGACCAATGACCAATTACCCATTACAACTGTTGAACCGGAGACTTCATCAAAATTGGAATCTGAATTTGGAATTCTGTACCTTCATCTGGTAATGAAACGCAGCGCAAATGACCATGATGCATCTGAATAATTTGGTAACTTACTGACATTCCCAGACCCGTTCCCGAACCTACAGGTTTAGTAGTAAAGAATGGATCAAATACTTTTTGTCTGACCTCTTCACTCATACCACAACCATTATCAATAATCCTAATTATTATCTCATCACTATTTAAAGCTTCTGTAGCAACAGTAATTTTTCCCTGATATGCATCTAAACTATTAATTCTTGTTTTTATTAATGCATTTATGGCATCAATAGCATTATTTAAAATATACATAAATACCTGATTCAGTTGCCCAGGGTAGCATTCGATTTTTGGTAAATCTCCATATTGTTTGATTACTTGGATATCTGGGTTGCCAACTTTACCTTTGAAGTGACTTTTTAACAGTAGCAGTGTACTATCAATTCCATCATGAACATTAACTTGTTTGATTTCTGCTTCATCTAACCGGGAAAAAGTTCTTAAAGATTGCACTATTTCACTAATACGGTTTGCCCCATTAGTCATAGAATATAAGACTCTAGGTAAGTCTTTCTGAATAAAATCCAAGTCAATTTCATCAGTATAATCTTGAATTTCGGTTGGAGGTTGAGAATAATTTTCTTGGTAAAGCGAAATCAAACTTAGCAAACTTTCAGCATATTCATTAGCAATAATAGTATTGCCATAAATAAAATTCACTGGATTATTAATTTCGTGGGCAACACCTGCAACTAATTGTCCCAGAGAAGACATTTTTTCGGTTTGTACTAATTGAGCTTGGGTATTTGCCAATTTCTTGAGTGCTATTTCCAACTGTGCAGCTTGCTCTTGAGCTATAGCAGCATTTTCCTGAGATTGTGTCATAGCTGCTTTTAATTCAGATGTGCGTTCTTCTACTCTGATTTCTAACTCTTGTTTGGCTTTTAAAAGTGCTTCCTCTACCGCTTTTCGCTCAATAATTTCCATTTTAAGTTGAGAATTAGCTGCTTCTAATTGAGCTGGGCTTGGTAAAGCTAATGCTTGAGGAACAATTGGTACTAAAATAATCGCTGTGTAAACCGAAACTGACGCTGTAAAAAATTTAATAGCGCCAGATAACCAATAAGTTGGATGCCATAATGTCCACACTTCCATCACATGGGTTGTACCGCAAGAAACAATAAATGTTCCAAACAATAAAAGTATCCATTTGAATGGGAAATCCTCTCGTTTCTGTGCAAAGTAAACAAGGGTAATAGGGATAGAATAATAAGCTATGGCAATTAAAGAATCAGAGATGATGTGTAACCAGACTAATTTCGGTTGCCAAAGATAGCAATGACCATGTGGGATAAATAAGCCATCACCAAAAAAGCTTTGCAATAATTCCAGCATTGATGTGCTACTGAGTATAATTTTTGTGCTGCATTTCACACAAATTATACGCGCAGTAAAGAAAATTGTCTTTGAGTTATATGAGTAGGGTGTGTAGTCGCGCAACGCAATGCACCAAAAGCTTGCTGACAAAGCAATTCGGCGTATTAGAAAAGTTGGGAGATGTGCTTTACGCTATTTATCTTGAGATAAATGCCAAACCTTAATAATATTATCAGCGCTACCACCGCTAGCAATAGTTTTACCATCAGGGCTGATTGCCACAGAATAAATATAACCAGAATCTCGCTTTAAAGTCCGAATTTCTTTTCCTGTTGCTGTATTCCACAATTTGATAGTGTTATCACTACTACCGCTGATCAGGGTAAAATTATTTGCGGTTTTACTATCTCCTGTTTTGGGTACATAAACTACAGAATTTACCTTATCAGTATGACCTTTTAAAGTACGAATTGTTTCTCCCGTTACCAAGTTCCATAATTTAATTGACTTATCTTTACTCCCACTAGCTAAAGTCAAACCATCAGGACTAAAAGCTACAGAAATAATTAATTCTGAATGTCCTACAAAATTCCGAATTTCTTTTCCTGTGGCTACATTCCAAAGTTTAATTGTTTTGTCCCAACTGCCACTAGCAAGGGTGCTACCATCAGGACTAAAAGCCACTGCAGAAACTGCCTGTTTATGTCCTTTTAAGGTGCGAATTAGCTGACCGTTTGAGACATTCCAGAGGTTAATTGTCTTATCAATGCTGCTACTAGCTAAGGTTTTACCATCAGGGCTAAAAGCTATAGATGAAATTCCGTCAGTATGTGCTTTTAATGTGTTGATTACTTCCCCATTAGCAAGATTCCACAGTTTAATAGTCTTATCTGCACTACCACTAGCTAAGGTTTTACCATCAGGACTAAAAGCCACAGCCCAAATCCATTTTTTATGTCCTTTGAGAGTTCTAATTTCTTGATTGCTTCTCAGATTCCACAACTTAATTGTATTATCATCACTGCCACTAGCTAGAGTTAAACCATCAGATGCAAAGGCAACAGTATTAACATCACTAGCATGGCCTTTAAGAGTTTGCGGTTGATCAGCATTTTCTGTAACGTTTGCTGGTTGACTAGGGTTAGCAAATCTAGTTACTTGTTGGGGACGAGATTGTAAATACCAAATTCCACCTAATCCTAGTACTAAAATAGCAGCATTGATAAATAGTCGATGTTTAAGATAGAAGTTTTGAGTAGGGGATGCAGGTTCGATAATTGTTGGTGGTACTAGTAAAGGCTTATATGTTAAGTCTTTAATCACTTCATCGGCTGAATGATAACGCTGGTTAATTTCTGTTTTTAAAAGTTTATCTAGCACCTTATCCACATTGACATTTAAAGCTACTCCATTTCCATCTTGATTTGCTAAATATTCGTGCCAAGAATTAACCCAACTGTAGCCTTTTTGCATCCACAGTTGCGACGGTCGAATTCCACTTAGTAAATGAAAGCAAGTTACACCCAAACTAAATAAATCGCTCGATGGATAAGCTTTCCCATCCTGCATTTGTTCAATGGGAGTATAACCATGAGAGCCAATAGTAGTGCCAATTTGAGTATGTACTGTTGCTGTTAATTGCTTTGAGGAACCGAAATCTATTAAGACTAGCCGCCCATCAATTTGACGGCGAATAATATTTTGTGGTTTGATATCGCGATGAATGACACCGCGCTCATGAATAAACTTGAGCACGGGCAGTAAATCTAGCAAAAGCTCAACTATTTTACTTTTGTTGTAAATTATCCCTTGTCGTAATTCTTGAAGTAAATTATGCCCATTGATATACTGCTGTACTAAAAAGAGATAATTATCTTGTTCAAAGTATGCTAAAAGTGTAGGAATTTGCGGATGTTCCCCTAATTTTTGCAGTTGTTTAGCTTCATCTTTAAATAGCTCAACAGCTTTCTTTAATGTAGAAGAATCCTGTATTTTAGGTGCAAATTGTTTAACTACACACCATTCGTTTAGCTTGTCCGCATCTTCCGCTAGATAGGTTCTACCAAATCCCCCTTCATCAGATAGTACTTTAATTACACGATAACGGCCCCTTAATAACGAGATCAATCGTTGATGACAACTTAGGCAAACTTCTTGCCTATCTTGATTTAGAGGATTGGGGCAATCGGGATTCAGACAGCAGATCATACTGGGAACCCATTTGCAGTTTGTGTATATATTAATTCATGACAAATAATTTTGCTATTAAGTTGCCAAAATTATTTTTTTGTAATCAGAAAGTAATCTATAGGTAACTTAGCAATTTAGAATTAAACAATAAATTCTTTTTAGAGTACTACCAGCAGCATCCTCACTGTTGAAAATGGCTTGTTGTGGATGAGCATATATACTCTCAATATTTCAGGGTGAAGCAATTTTGCATTTTGAATGGGATGACACCATTCAGATTTTTTTGGTTGGGCAATGATTTTTAGCCCACTTGCAGTGCCTAGCCTCAGCTTAATTGAGGCAATAAATGAGGAGTGAAAAATGCTAGAGAAAAATCATAAAAAATATCTTTTGCGATCGCACTTAGGTGTAATTTTTTCGCTGAGTGGTAGCTTGTTACTAACCAGTTATTCTCTACCTATTGGTGCTTTAACAATTCCCGAATCTACAGTAAAGTTTACCATCGCTAAAACACCAGATGAAAGGCAACCGGAGGCTGTAGAACAAGGAATTGAACAGATACCTACTACTCCACCACCTGCATCTTCACAGCCTAAGCAACCTATTGATTCACCCATACCCCCACGTGTACCGCCTGCAACTACAAATTCTGCACCAGCGCCTACTCCTAAACCGAGGAATTCTCAACCGGTAGATACCACACCAGCACCTACTCCTAAACCAAGAACTTCTCAACCAGTAGATACTGCACCCGAACCTACTCCCAAACCGAGGAATTCTCAACCAGTAGATACCACACCAGCACCTCAACCCTCAAATAATGGTTCTACCCGTCCTAGTCCCAGCGGTTATCAACCAAGTACCCAACCATCAACAAATAACAGGCCAAATCGCCAGCCTGGGCCAGTTTCGCCACCGAAAAATCTCAATTACAAGCCAATTAACTTTGTAGATTTCGCCTTCGGTATTTTAGGTAAAGGTGATTTCCAGTCTCAAGGTAGGTATTTTCACTTCTACCAATTTGAAGGGAGAGAAAACCAACTCATCCAAATTCGGCTAGGTGGTAGTACTGATACACGCCGTTCTAATAACTTGAGTCTCACCCCTTATATGTTTCTGCTTGATCCTGATAATAATGTTATTGTCAAACGCAGCAGCGCCCAAACAACAAGCGGGATTAAAGATGCATTTGTATTTGTGAGACTACCTGTTCAAGGTACATATACCATCGCAGTTACTAGTACCAACCCAGGAGATGCAGGCCGCTATAGTTTAGCACTAAGGAATGATAGAGCTAGCTATAATTTAGACGAATCTGGCGAACTAACCGCCCAAAGTCTTACCCTCAAGCAAAACAAAAATCCCTACAATGTTTCTAAGTTTGAGGGGAAAAAAGATCAGCTAGTTAGTATTCGTGTAGATAGCGTCTTTGAAGAATTTTCTCCTTATCTAGTCTTATTAAATTCTCAAGGCAAAATTGTTGCTACGGATAATGGTAAAGATGGTAAGTATAGCGCCCTGATTGACAGAGCTAGATTGCCTGAAGATGATACTTACTATGTCGTGGTAGTTTCTAATAATCCGCAACAACGTGGTAGATATCGCTTGACGATGTATTAGGGATTGGGGATTGGGGATTGGGTAATGGGTAATGGGTAAAAATATCAAACACCCGACACCCAAACCCAACCAAAATAACTTTTTAGGGACTTCCAGAAAATAAATTATCCAAATATAGTCCGAGAATATTTTTATTCTCCCCCTGCTCCCTGCTCCCTGCCCCCCTGCCAAGAAAAGTTGGAAGTCCCTTACTGTACTACTGGCCAAACTTTGATAGTGGTGTCTTTGCTAGCACTCACAACAGTCTTGCCATCTGGGTTAAAGGCTACAGCCCAAATTTTGCTTTTATGCCCTGTTAAAGTCTGTATTTCTTGCTTTTCTGGGACATTCCACACTCTGACGGTACCATCCCAGCCACCACTCACTAGGTGTTTGCTATCGGCACTGAAGGCTACAGACCAAACTCTTTTGTTATCACCTCTGAGGGTAGTGATTTCCCTTCCTGTTGAGGCATTCCACAGTTTGATTGTGCCATCCCAACTACCACTAGCTACGGTTTGACCATCAGGACTAACGGCTACAGAATTAACTACATCAGTATGACCACTGAGGGTATGTATGACTTCTCCAGTGGAAATATTCCACAGTTTGACATTCTTATCAAAATGATTGCTACTAACAATAGTATTTCCATCTGGGCTAAAAGCTACAGAATTAAATATGTCACACTGTCCTTTGAGCGTGCGTATAACTTCTCCAGTAGCTACATCCCAAACTTTTAGGGTTTGATCCCAGCTAGCACTAGCCAATTTAGTACCATCTCGGCTGAAGGATATAGATTCAACAGATAAGAGATGTCCTTTGAGAGTACGAATTTCTCTGCCACTAGCTACATCCCACAACTTAATCGTTTTATCTAAGCTACCACTAGCAAGAGTTTTACCATCAGGGCTAAATACTACAGAATTTACCCAGTTAGTATGACCATCTATAGTCCGGATTTCTTTGCCTGTAGCTAAATTCCACAGTTTGATATGATTATCTGTACTTACACTAGCCAAGGTTTTACCATCGGGGCTAATAGCAACGCCCTTCACCGATCCAGAATTGCCTTTGAGAGTTAAGACATCTGAGACTGGCAATTTCGGAGAAGATGTCTCACCAGTTGCAACTGAGGGAACTTCCGAAGACACAACTCCCCCAACTCCCGAAAGCAGGAAGACTGTGGCTGTGAGGACTCGCAGTGCGGAGTTAGTTTTATTTACAGACATCGCAGATCTCCCAGTGGCATTATCCTTATGCTGCACAATATAGCAAGCATTTCGATAGAATTACTGACTGTATAAAAGAGTATTATATTGTAAGCTCAGATTTTTTACTTACGTGTATACCAAATCTTTATAGTATTGTCCTCGCTAGCGCTAATTATAGTTTGACCATTAGAACTAAAAGTAATAGAGGTTACGGTATTTCTGTGCCCATTTAGTGTTAAAATATTCTCCCCATTAGATAAATTCCACAGTTTAATTGTGCGGTCGCGACTCCCACTAGCTAAGGTTTTACCATCTGGACTCATAGCAAGAGATGTAACAGTATTTACATGACCAGAGAGGGTGCGAATTGCTGTTCCATTAGATAAGTTCCAGAGTTTAATTGTGCGATCGCGGTTAGCACTAGCTAATATTTTGCCATCCGGACTAATAGCCAGAGATGTAATAGTTTTTCCATCCCCTATGAGGGTACGAATCGCATATCCTTTAGCTACATTCCACAGTTTGATAGTTTTATCAAAACTACCGCTAGCCAAAATTTGACCATCTGGACTCATAGCAATTGATCGCACCCAAAATTCATGTCCTACCAATGTGTGGAGATGCTTACCTGTTTCCAGATTCCACAATTTGATGGTGTTATCATCACTTCCACTAGCAAGAATTTTACTATCGGCGCTAATTGCTAAAGCATGAACTGAATCTGTATGTCCTTCCAAGGTACGAATTAATTTACCTGTGGACAAATTCCACACTTTGACAGTGCTGTCCTCACTACCACTCACGAGAATTTTGCCATTAGGACTAATCGCCACCACATTCACCCTTTGGGAGTGGCCTTTGAGCTTGGAGACTTGCTTACCAGTGGCGAGATTCCATACTTGGATTGTGCGATCGCTATTACTTGCTAGCAACCGACCATTGGGACTAATAGCCACAGATAAAATGCCATTGTCATTGGTTTGTAAGGTATTAGCCAAGGAGATGTTCCCCAAACTTATCTGTGGCTGATCCAAAACAGCATCGCTGCGATCGCGATGATTATGGGTTTGAGTCAGGCGAGAAGATAAATTGGTTTGGAGTTTGTATATTTGTTTATACCAAGATTCGCCAAATCCAAACAGTAGAGTTGCCGCAGATGCTAAAACCAAAATTCTGAAGAAGTTATATTTTTTAGGTAAACGTTGTGTTTGAGTTTTTGGAGTATTACCAGTTAATTTAACAGAGGGTAGCAGTCGCAGTGGTTGTTTAAACGACAAATCTTTAATGACTTCATCAACTGATTGATAGCGGTGGCGGATATCTTTTTGTAACAACTTATCCAGCAGCTTATCCAATTCTGGACTCAGGGGACTACGCAAATATTGTCGCCAATTTGTCACCCAAGAATATCCATGTTCTGTCCACAATTGAAAGGGAGAAATGCCTGTTAATAAATGAAAGCAAGTAGTTCCCAAGCCAAATAAATCACTAGCTGGATAAGCTTGACCATCTCTAATTTGTTCAATTGGTGAGTAACCATGAGAACCAATAGAAGTACCAGTTTTATTTTGAACTCTGGCTGTTAACTGCTTTGAAGAACCAAAATCTATCAAACATAAGCGTCCATCACTATGACGGCGAATAATATTTTCTGGCTTGAGGTCACGGTGAATAACTCCGCGATCATGAATAAATTTCAGAATCGGGAGTAAATCAGTTAAAATCGCGAGAATTTCTTTGTCTTTATAGGTTTTGCGTTTGTGTAACTCCGTTAACAAATTATGTCCATTAATAAACTGCTGCACTAAATATAGGCAGTGGTCTTGCTCAAAATAAGCTAATAATGTGGGAATTTGCGGATGTTCACCAAGTTGTTGCAGTCGCTTAGCTTCTTCTGCAAATAACTCCATCGCTTTTTTTTGTGACCAAGTTCCTTGGAACTTCGGAGCTAATTGCTTGATCACGCAACGTTCATGTAGTTTATCTACATCTTGTGATAGGTAAGTTCTACCAAATCCCCCCTCATCAGAAAGCACGCGAATAACACGGAAGCGATTTCTTAAAAGGCTGATAAGTGGTGTATTACAAGATTGGCAAAACTTATTTTCATCAGGATTTAAAGGATTTGGACAATCAGGATTTAAGCAGCAGATCATGATGTGACAGGCGCTACTGCATGACAATTTATGCTAAGTTTGACCCGCAATTTCCCTGGTTGGTAGATTGGCTCTGTTGTAGTGGTGGTAGAAAATCCCTGTGTGGGGAATGGGGAATTACTTAATATAGTCAGCGTTTGTAGATTATAGTCAATTTTCCTCAATTTGGGGAAAACCAAGAGAGCCAACAGAATTATTTCTCGATTATATAATAATCTAATTTTTCAGTATTGTAAAAAAGCAAGTCAGAGAATATTTACTTGGCTATAGCAAGCTGATTTGATGTTTGAAATTATGGTTGCGGGTAGGGAAACGAGAAGAATGGCTATAAAGGATACTGATTTTTCTCAACTATCAAATATCAGTTCTATATCATTCGCTACCCAAGAATTTAAATATTACTGAAAAGAGTAAGTAAAAAGATGGCAGTAGGGAAAGAAAAGTAAATTAGCATTATCATCTTTTCCCTATTGTTTACTGCCTTTTACTTGACGTTATGTAAGCATTGTTTCAAATTATTGTATGCTTCTTTTTCCCGACGTTTTTCTTTCCATTCACGGATAGCGATCGCAGTTCTTTGGATAGAAGGTAAGTACATCTGCGAAGTAGGCTCTTTTGCTTTGGTTTTATTAATAACTCTAGGGGTTTGGATAGCTAAACATTCAGTTAATGCGGGTGCATACTCTTCCAACTCTAAAGCTCTTTTCAATTCGTCAACTGTTTGAAAACGCTCTTTTAAGGAAATTTTGAGCATTTTACCTAAAATTTTGGCAAAACTGCTACTGACATTAACTTCTTGTTGCCAGCAAACTTCATCATTATTGTGATCGTAGGCAAATTCTAGAGGCCCTTTACCAGTTAGTAAATAAAGACAAGTCATACCTAGCGCATAAATGTCACTAGCATAAACAGAATGTAGAGAAAACTGTTCTGGTGGTGCAAATCCTATTGTCCCCACAAAAGTACAAGTAGCATCATCGAGAGAATTTTCACAGACATCAGCCAGTTCTTCTTTGACTGCACCAAAATCAATCAGCACAAACCGCTGGTCATATTTACAACGTAATAAATTCTGAGGCTTGATATCACGATGCACAATCTGATGTTCATGTAGATACTCTAATACTGGCAATATTTCCTTTAAAAACTGCTTAACTTCCGCTTCTTTTTTTGGCCCGTTGCGTTTGACATCAAAGGCTAAATTATAACCATGTATATACTCTTGAACTAAATAAAAAGTGCCATTAACTTCAAAGTAGTCTAACAGCATGGGTATCTGGGGATGACTACCCAATTTGGCTAAAGCTTGGGCTTCTTTTTCAAATCGCTCATAAGCTTTTTCCCAAATACTAGTATTAGTTACCTTAGGAGAAAGTTGCTTAATTACACACCAAGGTTGACCTGGTAATATGGCATTTTTTGCTAAATAGGTGATCCCAAAACCACCTCTACCTAAAATTCTGACAATTTCATAGCGATCGCGAAATAGTTCTTGAGTTCCGCACATCTGACTCAGCCGAGTTTGCTGCAATATAGACTCGTGGAAATACTTCATTTGTGGGGAAAATCTATTCATCTCTCAAGAATTTCTACTCTCTGCTTGCCTTTAATTTACAGATAAAGACAACTGAGCGCTAGTAGAAATACGATATCTTTGCTAAATCATGATATTTGACACTGTATAAATACAAAACTGCCCATAAAAATTTCAAAAAGATGCCAAATTTTCCACGAGAAATTAAGTAGCTTACTATTAAGCACTAAAATGCTGCATATTAAATGGTTAAATTCCTACTTAATAATTAATTAACCTATTAGAAAAGACTTAACAAATGGCTAGGTGATTATGAGTTTTTCATAAAAAATGCGAAACTCACTGAATATTTAAGTAATTACCGAATACAAAATAGTATTTATAAGTTAAATAAAACACAAATTAGGGCACAGTCTAGGCTCAGATATCGGTTCAGTTTCACCGAAAGTCTTTCTTTGCTGTGCCCCTAATATTTAGGTATTGTTTTTTGGAGTTTCTAAGGCACCTCAATCGGAATCAAAGCATTTTCCGGTAAATAATTGCAGAAGCGTCCTTCATCTGCCAAAACAAACACTAGACGCAACGGGTAATCCGGCGGAACTTGTAAATCTGCCCAAGGTACCGCCACTTCTAAACAATGGTCAAACGCTACTTGCGCGCGGCTAAAACGCGGATACCATTGAAGATGTTCTCCGGCTTCGCGAAACTGCACCGATTGCGTCAGTAAATTAATTTCTAGATGATGGTGATACAGGTAATTAACTGGCGCTACATCTGGGAGTTCTGCCAAAGGAATGGGGCTATTGTGCATGGTTTTGTTGGGATAAAACCACAGCAAATTCAACTCTGTGGGTAAACCTTGCCCTGGTAAAATACCGTTTTTGACATCCATCCGCAAATAGAAATTGAGGTGATCTACCCCATACCAAAGTCGCTGAATGGCACTGCTGTTGTGCATTGTACCCCGTGCGCCGCCGATTTCTATGCGTCCAGCCTTATCCCAGTCCTGTTCATCACCTTTACCATCGATAATGGGATGAATAAACCCTTGGGGAGTATGGTCTGTGCGGGCTGCGTGGATTTCTAATGGTTGTCTGAGATAAGGCGGTATCGGCTCATTTAATGCTTTGTAAATGCCATAGAGGTGTTCGCGAAATAACTGGTCAAAAATGGCATCTTGATTTGAGGAATGTCCTTCCCCAAACCACCAAAACCAATCGGAACCTTCGGCTGCATATAAAGCTTCCCATGCTTCTGGGTTATTTTCTTCTGTGGCTTCTGGGTGACTCGCAAGCATATTCCTCGCTTGTGTCAGGTAATCCCAGGCGCGGTTTTTCACAGGGTCGCCAATCCAAGTGGTAAAGCTACCATCAACCCAAGAACCGCTATGCAGTTGTTCTCCGGGAATAGTGGCTGTAGCAGGAAACTTTTCCAGATATTCTGAAACTGTGACGAGTTTTAAATGGGGTTCGTTACTCAGAGTTTGATATAAAGCCTCTAGGAAGAGTTTGCCATCTTGGGGATAAAATTCCCAGCAATTTTCGCCATCCAAGGCAATAGTGACTAACCAAGGTTGTTCGCTTTGTCGGTCTCTTTGCATTTTAGCGATCGCTTGCAGGTGTCCGACTAAATCTGCTACAGCTTGTTTTGTCGGCATCGCCCCATAGGTAAAGCCAATCAAATCCGATAATCTGTGATCGCGGAAGACAATTGACACATCCCCGGCTGGAGTTTGGAGGCGATAAGGTCGATAGAGTAATTCTGGTTCTTCCACATTCCCCGCCCCATCGCGATGGAAAAAGTGTTTCAGCGTCCAGCCTAAAACCGCTTCATCCGAGCAAATCCACTTAAATCCTTGTTTGATAATATACGGTAATATAGCTGGGCTAACTGATTGTTCCGAAGGCCATAAGCCACGCGGTTCTTGTCCAAAGCGGTCTTTATATAACTCCCAGGCTTTATTTAAGTGACGGGGAATATCTTCTGCCCACTGAAAACGCTGCTGTGGTAAATTCATTTGCGGCACAGCTACCCGACCGGAATGAGTATCAGCCAGTAAGGGCAGAATCGGGTGAGTGTAAGGCGTGGTTGTGACTTCCAACTGCCCAGCCGCTTGCATTTTGCGGTGTTGGGGAATAATGCGGCTGAGAATTTCCTTCTGTTTAGAATAAATCCGCTGGCGATCGCTTAAAGTAAAATTGCGACCTTGATTTAACCAAGTAGCAATTTCTGGATCATCCCAAAACAGGGGATCGATCCACGCCAGATTATGCCAAGCTAGCAAATCGCTGTAATCATGGTGTTGCCAATTTTCTAAACACCAAGCTTCCCCTTTTTCCTGCTTTTGGTAATACAACTCGGCATAGCGGGGGTGGGGGTCAATCAAGGTGTGGTGATTGGCATCAAAAAAATGTTTAACAACAAACTCCCGCTGTTGTAGAGTCAACTGTTCCACTGGTGTCAAACTGGCAGTGAGATAGGGGTCAAAAGCTGTGCCAGCAATATAATCTTCCAGTTGCAGTATCAGAGATGGTACTAAATTTACAGTTTGGTGCAAGTTGGGATATCGTTCCAAAAGTAACACCAAATCTAGATAATCCTTAGTACCATGTAACCTCACCCAAGGTAAGCGGTACTGTTGACTAGAAGATAAAGAAACGCCGCTGTCAGGAGATTTGTACAGCGGCTGATGTTGATGCCAAATAAAGGCAACGTACAGAGGTTGGGTCATAGGAAATTACGGGGTAATGGGCATTGGGAATTGGGAATTGGGCATAGGGCATAGGGCATAGGGCATAGGGCATAGGGCATTGGCAATAATTTCTCCTCGTCTCCCTCATCTCCCCCATCTCCCTCATACCTATTCCCCATTCCCCAGTCCCTAGTCCCCAGTCCCCAGTCCCTAATTCCTAGATAACTTGCTCTACTTCAGCAATTTCGGGAATCATTTCCCGTAGACGACGTTCAATACCCATTCTTAAAGTCATAGTAGAGCTAGGACAAGAACCGCAGGCTCCTTGTAAACGCAATTTAACGATAGGCCCATCAAGTTCTACAAGCTCCACATTACCGCCATCCGATATTAAATAAGGGCGCATTTCATCCAATACTGTTTCCACGTTGTCAATCGTCAGTTCCATAGTTTCAGACCTGTAAGTTAACTAAGAAGATGGGGAATTAGTCTATAGTCGAGCTAACTCACTACTATAAAGCTACTTCCTAAAATTGTATTTTTTAGCTCTGTTAAAACGATCCTAGATCTAATGCAGCTAGTTTGGTAGTTCTTAGGAGTCAGTTGTTTATTTATGATGACCAAGGGGATGGGAAAGGGTAATGGGTAATGATGGGGGTGAGGGAGATGAGGGCGATGGGGGAGTAGGTCAAGCAGAGGGGCAGGGGCAGGGAGCAGAGGAGAAATAATTAATGACAAACACCCAACACCCAATTACCAATTACCAATTACCAATCCCCAATCCCCAATTACCAATCCCCAATCCCCAATCCCCAATCCCCAATCCCCAATCCCCAATCCCCAATCCCCAATCCCCAATCCCCAATCCCCAATCCCCACTCCCTACTCCCTGCTAGGAATTTTGATACTAAATTCAGTTCCCTGACCTAGCTGAGAATTTACTGCTAATGTGCCATTGTGTTTTTCTACAATAATTTGATGGGCGATTGATAAACCCAGTCCAGTGCCTTTACCGACAGGCTTGGTTGTAAATAGAGGTTCAAATAATCGCTCTTGAATTAAGTCAGGGATACCCATACCATTGTCAGCAATCCGAATGATGACGCAGTTTTCGGCATCTAACTCTGTTGTAATTTGAATTTGGGGAACAGAAGCGCTCATTTTGTCATGAATCATGGCTTCATCAAGGGCATCAATGGCATTGGCCAGAATATTCATGAACACTTGGTTGATTTGCCCAGGATAACAATTAACCTCTGGTAACTGACCATAAGATTTGGCAACTTCGATGCGAGGGCGATCGCCCACACTTTTCAGGCGATGTTGTAAAATCAGCAACGTACTATCAAGCCCTTGGTGTAAATCCGCTGGTTGTTTGGTATCAACATCGGCACGGGAGAAGTTGCGGAGTGAGAGAGAAAGATTTCTCAGTCTATCTGTACCTAACTTGAATGAGTCGATAATTTTGACTATATCTTGCAGGGCAAATTCTAGATCCAATTCCTGACTAGCATCCGTAATTTTCGTTGAGGGATGAAGATATTCTTCTTGATAAAGTCCCAGAATTTCAGTAATAGCGGCAATATATTCTTCTAAATGTTCGATATTGCTGGAAATAAAGGTAATTGGATTATTAATTTCGTGAGCAACTCCGGCGATTAACTCTCCCAGCGTTGACAATTTTTCTTGCTGCACTAACTGAATCTGAGCTTGTTGTAAAGCAATAGTGCGATCGCTAAGTTGCCGTTCTAATGATTCGGTCAGCCGTTTCAGTTGTAAATGTACCCGGACTCTAGCAATAACTTCCTCTTGGGAAAACGGTTTGGGTATATAATCGACTGCGCCTAGAGAAAATCCTTTAGTTTTGCTATCTATATCTGCTAAAGCCGTGGTAAAAATTATCGGAATATTTTGACTATCCGGATTTGCTTTCAAACGACGACAGGTTTCAAATCCGTCAATTCCTGGCATTTGTACATCTAGCAAAATTAACTCTGGGGGGTTGCGTTCGACTTGTGCGATCGCACTTTCTCCATTAACTGCTACTCGGAATTTAAACCCAGCACTACTCAAAGCGGCAGAAAGAACGGATAAGTTTGTTGGGTTGTCATCAACAATCAAAATAAATCCAGGTTCTGATGTTGTTGTCATACTATAAGAATCCGTTTTGATTCATCAAATTATTTGTGTAGGGAGAAAACAGGAAACAGATAAGAAGAAGTAGGAGTGTACTTACTTTTTTTAGAAATCAAATATGAGTCCTATATATCTGCTTAGAATTCGATAACTGGGGACTGGGGACTAGAAAAAGTAGGGTATGAAAACTTCCTTCTCAATGCCCTATGACGGCAGTTGCTTCAAGCCGGGAAACCCGTCCAACGCACTGCCTCCCCTATGCCCCATACCCCTTTTAAGTTAGAGGTATATATTGTTGTATAAAATCTTCTAAAAGTTGAATTTGGAAATTACTAGCAAAGTGAGTAATTTGCTGGGCAAATTTATTGAGTTTATCATCGAATTTAGAAATTTGCTGGGCTATTTCTAAAATGCCTTCAATATCACCATCTTTTACTAGTTTCATTAACTGTTGTAAAACTTCACTATTAGGAGGAGTTATATCTTCTTGATTATCTGAATTTGCAGCAGCACTCCCAATATTTTTCTTGGCTTTATCATCATAGACCCATTGCAATAGCAAATATTTTCGCAGTAGCTCCAGCAACATTTCAGCATCTACAGGTTTTGGTAAAAATGCATTGGCACCTGCATCAATGCTTTTATATTGATCGGTTTCAAAAACACTAGCTGAAGAGGCAATAACAGTTGTCTTCTCGAATTGGGCAGACTGACGTAACTGATTAATGAATTCAAATCCATTCATTAAAGGCATCATCAAGTCAGTAATAATTAAGTCTGGTTGATCAGCGCTAACTTTTGCCAGTGCTTCCTTCCCGTTACTAGCTTCTATGACTACAAATCCGATTGGCTCTAGTAAGTTGACTACTACCGAGCGGTTTTGCCATTTGTCATCAACTACTAAAATTGTTCGCTTTTTCCCTTCATAACCAACAACAGTTCCCTGACGAATTGCTCTCGAAGCTTTTGCCCAATCTTTAGCTTCTGGTAGTTCTAGAGCAAACCAAAAACTGCTACCTTGACCAAACTCACTTTTCACTTCTATTTGACTACCCATCAATGTAATAATTTTGTGGGTAATTGCTAGTCCTAACCCTGTCCCTTCAACCTGGCGTTTCTGTTCTCCTACTTGTTCAAAAGGTAAAAAGATTGTTTGTAGTTGCTCAGGGTTCATCCCCACTCCGGTATCCGCTACCTCAAATCTAATTTTGTGAATTGGTAATTCCTGCAATTCTTCTTGAGTAGCTTTAAGCTCAATTTTGAAAGTGACACTACCTTTTTCTGTAAACTTAATAGCATTACCAAGTAGGTTGATCAAAACTTGACGTAAACGCTTGTCATCAGCACGAATACCCACAGGTAAATCTGCTGATAGTTGCACATTAAATCCGATACCTTTCTGTTCTGCGCGGATACGACAAATTTCTGTCACGCTGTCAATAAATGCGGGAAAGTAGAAATCAATTGGGTTCAGTTCCAGCTTTCTCGCTTCAATCTTGGCAAGATCCAGTACATCATTAATTAGAGTCAACAAATGAGAACCACACTGCTGAATAATATCTACCCCTTTGTATCCCTTCTCAGTGAGGGATTCTGTGCGTTGCAGAATTTGTGTATAACCCAAAATGCCATTGAGGGGTGTGCGTAGTTCGTGGCTCATATTAGCCAAAAATTCGCTTTTAGCTTGGCTGGAGTTGGTAGCAATTTCTTCGGCTATACGTAACTCTTGCTCTATTCGCTTACGCTCTACAATTTCACTTTTTAGCGCTTGATTAGCAGCTTCTAACTGTGCGGGACTGGGTATTTTTAAAGCTAGGGGAATGAGATAAACTAATGCAAATGCTGTGTATATGGAAATTAAAGCTGTGAAGGCTTTCAGTCCGGCTGCAATCCAATAGTCTGGATACCATAATGTCCAAATATCCATTAGGTGTCCTGTACCACAGGCAATAATAAAAGCACCAAACAAAAGAAAAACTCCGTTGAAAGGAACATCTTTGCGTCGGGAAATAAAGTAAACCAGTAGGCAAGGAATTGAATAATAGGCTATAGCGATTGTTGCATCCCCTATGATGTTGAGCCATACCAACCCTGTTTGCCAGAGATAACAATGTCCGTGGGGAATGAAACCGATTAAATAGAAGTCTTTCAATAACGTCAACATCATTGCATCAATCACTGATTTGGCCTTATATGATTACCATCTCAGTATTCCCAAATTATTGAGCCGTCAAAAGCGATCGCAAATTATCATTCAAAGCTTTAAAATTACTAGTTTAAACAGCCATAAATCAGGAAATAAGCATCTATAAATGAATTGGTTGTTCTCCAAGTCACTAAGTATGCTATGCAGAAGTGTTGTTAACTTTAGTTAAGCCTAAGTATGTCTGAGATTATGACTTATTGTCGTTTTTTTACATCAGAACTAAGTACATATTGATACCTGATTATATGTTCCTTGTTCTAATACCTCAATTTGCTTGATGTTAGCTTCAAAAAGGCTCAAATTACCTAAGCAATTTGAGAAATTTAGAATGTTGGTATTTTGCAGAATATCGGTATATCTCGCTAAGATGATATCCACTGTATTTTTTGTATTTTTACTAATTCAAACAATGTTTGAGATAGATACATTTTTTGTAGGCAACATCTACAATATTTTGGGATATCAAATTATTCTACTGATGCCGTACCCCTACTACCCATCTGTCGCATTATTTTCTCAAAATGGTATTACCTACTTCCAATACTCTTACTTTATTCGTTTTTACTGTTTCTCAGCTAAACAAGTAATTTCAGAACGAAAAGCTTTGGTGCTGATGCGTTACGCTATCGCTAACGCATCCTACATAAACTTCAAAAATTAAATATGAGTTGTATGTTATTTACAATTACTTCTTAAATGCCAAATAATTCCAGTAGATAATCCATCCCACAGCGGAGTGTTTACATCAGCTTTTCTCAAAGCTTCTCCTGTCCAATTATTACAATTTTTGACTATTGAATAACTACCAACAGCATCATAAAACCCAGCATTAGTAGTATGACCATTTCCAATACGAACTACTTTACCTTGGGCATCTACTTTAAAAGTAGCTTGAATAAATTTGATTAAACTTAAGTAGTTATCTTGATTAACTTTAATACATTTAACATCGAGATTATTGGGAATTAATTGATAACCTTTAATATATATTACAGAAGGGGTTGGTAAAAATAAAGCTTTAAAAGTTGTAGACAATCTGAAATCTGACACAGTAGCAGTTGACATATAAAAGTCACGGTCACCCCACCCAAAACTTAAATAATTGTAATCATAGAAATTATCTATGCCAATTTTATCGATAGGCAGATACTGATGCCAATCAAAAATATCATTTTTAGTGGTTAATATAATATTAGAATGAATACCTGTATTAGAAATACAAATATCCAAATTGCATTTATCTTTTGGCTGAGTTCCCCATTTCCTAGGTATGAAGACACCAATTGCTAATAAAGATAAGCTAAATAAACATCCCCTAAACAAATAACGGTGACAACGACATAACAAACGATGAATACTTGAGTTTTTGGTAACTTTCATAACATTTATTGCAGGGGGTTACCATGAAATTTACGCAAATTATCTATACGTTGAGAATGCCATATTTCACCTATAAAAGGTAATACCCATGAGTCTCCGTGCACTGCTGTTAGTCAATCATCACGCTCGCCAAGGACAAAAGCGCCTTACAGAAGCAATTCAATGTCTCAAGGAATTGGACTTGGATTTGATTGAGGAATCCACAGAAAATCCCCAACGGTTAACAGAGATAATTCAACGTTACCAAAATCAAGTTGACTTGGTAATTATTGGCGGTGGTGATGGCACACTGAATGCGGCAGTAGATGGTTTAGTTGATACTCAGTTGCCCTTAGGTATATTACCTTTGGGAACTGCTAATGATTTAGCCAGGACTTTGGGCATTCCTAATTCTCTATCAGAAGCCTGTAAAATCATTGCTGCTGGAGAACAACGGCGTATTGACTTAGGGTGTGTCAATGGTAAGCATTTTTTCAATGTTGCAAGTATGGGACTCAGTGTCAAAATTACTGAACGACTAACCAAAGAAGCGAAACGTCGCTGGGGTGTATTCGCTTACGTGGCCACGGCATTGCAGGTAATTTGGGAATCTCGACCATTTAGTGCAGAAATCCGCATGAATGGAGAATCTATTCGCGTGCGAACGGTGCAGATTGCAGTGGGTAATGGTCGCTACTATGGCGGTGGTATGGCAGTGGTTCACGATGCCACAATTGACGACCAAAGGCTGGATCTCTACAGCTTAGAAATTAAAAATTGGTGGCAAATTATACTATTACTGCCATCAATGCGAGAAGGAAAGCACATAAAATGGCGAGAAGTTCGTGCTTACCAGGGTCAAGAAATGGAAGTATATACCCGAAAACCACGTCCTATTAACACTGATGGGGAAATTACTACATATACTCCTGCTCATTTCCGTGTTATCCCTAAAGCTGTAAGTGTTTTTGTACCGCCAACACCACAAAGCTAATTTTAAATGTTAAATTAATAACCAGTAATATACTTAGGGAGATTGAGCTATTTTATGCAATAAAAGAAAATTGAATTTTTTACGGAATTAGTTCTAGAGCTATTGTATACATCTATTAAATAATTTACTGAGATAAAGCTGGGGATTGTGGAAACTCGCATAGACTCAAGCCAAAAGCATTTAAGGTTTTCTCAAGAAATTAAATCATTGTTGCAACACTTAGCTGAACAGCCGCTTACTCTAGGAGATATTTTGGCAGAAACTTCAGAGAGAGGCTTTAGCTTGGTCATTGCATTATTAGTGCTGCCATTTTTGTTTCCGATGCCACCGGGTTTAACAGGGCCATTTGGTGCTGCTTGCTTGTTATTGTCAATGCAGATGGTTTTAGGCAGGCGATCGCCTTGGTTACCCAAAAAAATGGCTAACTATAAATTTCCTCGCCGTTTTGCCCATGTTTTGTTAAATAACCTACGCCAAGTCACCAGAATAGTAGAGAAAATTGCCCGCCCTCGGTTATCAAAAATTGCCAATAGTTCTTGGGCTTGGCGATTTAATGGGTTTTGTATTTCATGGTTAACATTATTACTAATTTCACCTATCCCTTTCACCAATCCCATCCCGACTATCGGAATTTTACTGTTAGCAGTCGCCACCATCGAATCTGATGGTTTATTGATGTGTATTAGCTACGTAATTACTATATTGATTACAGGAATCTTTGCATTTATTGGTTATGGGTTGTGGTTAGCGCCGAGTTTGCTACCTGCTATTTTTAGGTAAATTTTAGGAGTAAAAACATTAGGAAATATATAAGTACTTTACACTTAGTTGACGCAGGCTACAAATTAATAATTGATTTGTTGGTGTTTCCAGATGCGGAACTAAGTTGAAGCGCAACGCGTCTAGTTTAATCTGATACCATTTTTATCAAAGCTGCTGACTTGATAATTTGCCATCAGTCAGCAGTTAAATTGCTTTACTATACAGGGTTTTAATTTTTTTAAATGTGTCCAGTTGGGGTTCGTACTAGTCACTCAACTCATGCTTTAGAAACTGGGGTAGCAAAACTTTGGCTATTACTAGTGGGAGTCAACCAATATGAGGATGAGCAAATACCTGGTTTGCATTACTCAGCATTGGATTGTCAGGGTTTAGGAGAAGCATTAAACGCCGCAACACAGGGATTTCCACAAAAAGAGGTGATGATTTATCACGATTTTGGGGAACAGCAACCCAATTTAGAAAATATTCGCGCCAGCCTCAAACAAATTGCAGCGACTAGTAAACCGATTGACACAGTTATATTTTATTTTTCTGGGCATGGGATGCTTGACTCTTTAAGTCAGCAGGTGGTGCTATGTCTCCAAGATACTCAAAAAGAGCAATTAACTGACACGGGTTTAAAGTTGCAGGAATTGTTGCAACTGTTAGAGAATTGTTCTGCTCAACAGCAACTACTCATATTAGATGCTTGTCATAGCGGGGGGATGACGCTGTTGGGTGCAAGAGGCGAAACAAATCCCCAACTTAATCCCACACCAGAGTTGGTGGAAGTTTTGCGAAAACGAGCCTCCCAAAGAAAAGGATTTTATGCTTTATTATCTTGCGATCGCGGCCAGCAATCTTGGGAATTTCCGCAATTAGGGCATGGTGTTTTCACATACTATTTAATTCAAGGGTTAAGGGGAGAAGCTGCTGACTCTGTTGGTGTAATCGAAGCCGATGGACTTTATCGCTATGTTTACCACCAAACACTGACATATATAGATAAAGCTAATCAGCAGTTGCGAGTGATTAATCAGCTAAAAAAAGGACGGGGAGACAATTCCATACATTCCGAATATCCTTCACAAACACCTAAGCGGATTGTGGAAGGAGTAGGAGAAGTAATTTTAGGACTGAAACCTCAGCAAATACCATCTTCCCAACATCCGCGACAAGCATTAATTGTAGAAGGACTTCCCAAAAGTAAAAATTCCTTGGATTTGAGTAAAATACTGAGCAGTGCGGGAAGCTTTGAAGTTAATTATTGGACTGTACGGGGTAAAAATTCTCAGTCGGATGTCCGCAAGGCGATTCAAAAGTGTTTACTATCACCATCTTTTGCGGAAACTACTACACCAGAAGCAGCCACAACAGTATTTTTATATCTGCGTGGGCAAATTCGCGAGACAGAACCAGGAGAAGCGAGATTAGTACTGTCCGAAGATATTTTTATTGAGCGTTCATGGTTACGAAAACAGCTACGCCGATGTAGATCGCAACAAATCATTATTTTAGATTGTCCAGAACAACAGGGATTGGGGACAGTCTCAGTACGCGATTGGGTAGAAGAACTGCAAATTGGATTAGATGCAGGACAGTGTTTAATTACGGCTGTTGTACCAGCTAATGACAGTGAGGTATTTGCTTATACCCTCGTAGAAACCCTCAATCAAGGAATGCAGCCAACAGGACTCACCGCCGCAGCTTGGATTACACAATTGCAAGTGCAGTTAGCACAAACCGATATTCAATTATACTTTTGGTTATCTGGCTCTCAAGGAATTATCGAAATATTACCAGGAAAAACTGTATTTTCTGTTGAAAATTTACATACCAAACCAGAAAATACTGACAATTCCAAACCTGATGATTTGAGTTCAGCATTAGGAATTGACTACACTTATCTGCGCGATTTACTTAAATCTAAAAGGTGGTTAGAGGCAGATCAAGAGACTACAAGACTGATGATAAAAGCATCCGGAAAAGAACAGCAAAGTTTTCTTGAAATTGGGGATGTAATAAATTTTTCTTGTAAAGACCTTTCTACTATTGATAATCTGTGGGTAAATTATAGTTATGGGCACTTTGGTTTTAGTGTTCAGCAACGTATCTGGCAAAGTATTAAAGATACTTCTGCAAACGATCCGCTGTTGGCTTTGATGATTGGATCTGCCAAAGTTGCTGCTTCCGAAACCTGCATTGATTTTGCTAATCGTGTTGGTTGGCGTTTGAAAGACTCATGGGTTGATTATGAAAATCTAGTCTGGCAAGGAGATGCACCTATAGGACATTTACCCTATTTCGGTTTTTTAGAACAAGTTTGGCGTGTCAGGCTGTTAGGTGTGTGGGAATGGCATAGTGCGATCGCAACAGCTTCTTGGTGGGAATTATGTGTGGCTTTGTTTTCGCGTCTTGAAAGTTGTCAAGTTGGCGATTCAGATACAGCGTAATTCAGAACTAATACTGCTGAGTTAAAGATTTTCAGATCCAAATTTAATTTAGGGAAAAGGTGAAAGGTTTTCCCCCATTTCCTCTTGCCTTTTTAGCCTGAAATTACAAGTATTTGGATTGAAAATGCCGCAATCACGCACAGATGTACAGATCAATATGGAGGTAAGAAAAATAGATGGACATTCAGCAATTTCCCGAAATTACCTCATAGAGTACTGTATTCTCCTAAAGAATAAAAACTGAGTTTTCTCCTTCTTAAAAAGTTAATTTTCACAATCGTAGATTATAAATCAATAATTCTACCTTCATCACTTGAGGCAGGATAATGCAACAAACACAATTACAAAGAATTCTTCCGGCTCTCTCTTTCTTATCTTGGAAATTAGAGTCTAATCCCCATCCTTCAGTTAAATCTAAATTCAAACGCTGTTTAGATATTATAGGCAGCTTGATAGGGCTGTTAATTCTAGCTATCTTGTTTGTGCCGATTGCGATCGCAATTAAAATCGATAGTTCTGGCCCAATTTTATTTGCTCAAGAACGGTATGGATTGCATGGAAAACCATTTCGTCTTTATAAATTCCGCTCAATGGTGATTGATGCAGAGGAATTAAAGGCTTTAGTTAATAATGAAGCCAAAGGACTAATATTTAAAAATAAAAATGATTTCCGAGTGACTAAAGTAGGTCGCTTTTTAAGAAGCAGTAGTTTGGATGAACTACCACAATTTTGGAATGTGTTATGCAATGATATGAGCTTAGTAGGTACAAGGCCACCTACAGGTGATGAAGTAAGTCAATATACAAAAAGGCATTGGCGACGTTTAGATGTCAAACCTGGTTTAACAGGTGAATGGCAAGTTAACGGACGTTCTCAGGTAACTAATTTTGAGAAAATAGTTGACTTAGATTTACAGTATCAAGCCAGATGGAGTCCAATGTATGATTTGCAGTTAATTGTCAAAACATTCTACGTACTTTTTGCGAGAATTGGAGCATTTTAAAAAATTTCTCATTAGGTATTTATTCTCGTATAAATTTAATTGTAAGAGTCCCAAGTTCGTCAAGAGTTTGGGACTCTAATTTTTATGATTTTATACCAATTTAAATAGTGTTTGCGGCACATCAATATATTCTAGAGGGCATTGCCATGCCCCTACCATCTGTCGCATTCTTTTTTTTAATTGGTATTAGTTGCATCATTCATAACCCTGTTTGGTCTTTTTCTGTAAGGGTTTAGCTATGCTAAACCCTCTACCCATGTATTTGTATAATTATCTGTTAGCTCATTTTAGATAATTGGTAAAACTCTAATAGGAGAAAATTGCTATTTGCTAACTAAAAGTTCTTGGCTGATATTCACATTAAATACTCTGTAGTTATCAAGTAGTTCATAGTATAAACTTAGCGTTTCCTCATGAACGCGGGTGACGCTGAAGCGTTCGAGATTTTGTTTAGCTTGGGATTTTAACTTTTGTAGTTGTTCTGAATCTTTGAGTAAATACATTAAAGCATTTGCTAAAGTTTGACTGTCTTTTGGTGGTACTAATAAACCAGCTTGTCCCCGATCCAAGGTTTCTGGAATACCATCTACATCGCTAGCAATAATTGCACAACCTGCTTCTCGCGCCTCTGTTAGTACTAATCCAAAGGATTCACAGTGAGAAGCGAGGACAAAGATATCAGAGGACAGCATATAGCGTTGCGGTTCTGACTGGAAGCCTTCAAAATGAATGCGATTGCCAAAAGAGGTATTTTGTACCATAGCCTCAAACATAGCGCGATCGGGGCCATTTCCGACTAAATATAAATGTGCTTGCGGAACTTCTGCGGCAATTTTGATGAAGGCTTCTATTAATTCCACAATTCCTTTGCGGGTGTACATTCCAGCTACAGTAGTAATTGCTGGATGGCATAAAGGCATGGGTTGACAATCTTTAATACTACGATTTCGAGGACTGTTTAATGTCCCGTTGGCTATTACACGTAACTTACTCTTAGATATCCCACGCCGTACCATAGAATCAGCTACAGCATTGCTAACAGCTATTACCCGATCCGCTAATCCCATCAAGATAGCGCTGCGCTGAAACTCATTATGTACAGTAGAAACTAAACTATATTCACCACAGCTTCTTAAAAGTCCGGCTAGCACAACTCCTGTCATCATGTGTGCATGAACAATATCTGGCTGAAACTCTTGAATAATCTGGCGATAGCGCCAAGCAGCTTTAATTATATTGATGGGTGTTCTCGATTGATCGAGGTGAAAATGTTGCACGTCGTGATTTGCTAGTAAGGTTTCGTATTCTCCACCAGCTGATGCGACAGCAACATGATGACCATTTTTGGCTTGTAAACAAGCTAAATCTACTGCCACATTGACAATTCCGTTGCCAATTTGTTGTACATGATTAGTAATATGTAGTATCCGCATATAAGTTTTCTCCACAGAATTTTTAGTTGCTGATTGATGATTTTTGTGGCGCAAAAAAGTAGCACAAAGATGACAATTGTCTTTGATGCTGAGGATAATGGTTGTTTACTATCCATTTAAATAAGAGTAGTATTTAGCTAAAAACTATATTGATATTCAGTGATTATGAATCAGATTTAAAGAATATTTCATGGGAACCAGAAAATCGCTGAATAAATCCACGAGGCAGGCTCTCAATTTGAGAACAATATGAAGATATTGCTTGAGTTTTTTTATCTTGAACTGAGGCAATTGGCAGGTAGTAAGCTGCTGCGATATCCTGCAATTTAAGCAGAATAAATAATGGCGCTCTCCAAAATAACCAAATTGGATATTGCAACAAATCTACTGTGATTCCAGCTTGCGCGATCGCAGCTTTGACTAATTGGTAAGTTGCTTCATGATCTCGATGGCAATCTTTACGATGAGGAACATAAACTTCTTCAGGTTGATACTGCTTTAGTAACGCTGCTACCTGTGTAATTGTCTGTTCTCTTTCGCAATCATCTAAATAAGGTAAAGTGCCATCAGGCTTTTCTAAAAAATGGATTTCTGAAGATTTAACACCCAAAATTTCTAATGCCTTGACCGCTTCTTGTTTGCGGATTTGGGTAATTTTATCTGGTGTATTTACTTCAGAAGTACCTGCTCCCTGTCCATCTGTGAGAAAAGCTACTACTACGGGAATATTATGTTCTCGTTTTAGAGCAATCATACCACCACAGCCAAATGTTTCATCATCTTGGTGTGGAGAAAACACCATAGTCGATTTCTGGGTGAATGCTATTGGCTGACTGCCTTTTCGCACAATCCAGCGAAATAGTAAGCTAGAGTGAATATCTTGTATTTGCTCCAGCCAAGTATGCGGAATTAATTTTTGTAATCGCTGTAAATAAATTTTGATACTCATAATAATTCACTAGATTTAGGGATTTGTAATTCATAGTTACAGTTTTGGTTATTTGGTTATTATTAAATCAATACTCTCGTATCTTAGGAGGATTTATTGCTCCTTGTGTGTGGCTTTCGTTGTTCTAAAATCATAATTCAAGTACAAATTATTTGTCATCAAATATATTTATTGTTTTCAAAAAGAATTTGATTTTGAGAAAGCAAAATATAAAGTTAATTTAAACATCAATACATCCAATACAAATGATAAATTTTTATATTGCTCATTTTTAGATAATTCAAAATAGCCAATTAAGCAAAATAAGAACTATAAAGTAGAAATATATATGAATCCGATTTGATTTCTGAAAAAAGCTCAGCAAAAAGGTTTTTGCACTGATGCGTTACGCTATCGCTAACGCATCCTACTTGAACTGTGCAATAGAACTTATACATATTCTTATGAATATAATTTTGTAATAACTATGGCAATTTCTATATTAGTAATGCAAGAAAAGCTTTAAAAATGATGCGTTACGCTATCGCTAACGCATCCTACTTGAGCTTCAAAAATCAAATATGGGTTATATATAATTGCAAAATTATGTATATATAAGTCATAAAGAATTTGTGAAAGTTAGAGGTGGCTAGATACCCAACTTCTTGAAGAATTTGGGTATCTAAAAACTGGGAAGATGGAAATTGATATTATCCCCGCAGGCGATAGATCAGTACTTTGCCTTTCCAATCTTCTTCTACAAATACTAAATACTCACCATCCGAACGGCGAAAAGCGCGGATACCGTGGGGAATATCAATCCAACCGCTTTCACCCGCAACTTCTGGGCCGGGTTTGAACTGTTTTACTTGCACTCCGGTGGCGGCGTTGTATACATGGACTTCTGCTGTCTTTAACGTCACAGCAAACACATAGTCTCCGGCTACACTCATCGACATTGTAGAGACTTCGCGCTTCCCTGTGGTGTCATGAGGTACTACGGTGCGCCATCGGGGAGTAGGATTGTCTTTTGGTTGACTCCAATTATCAAAGCGAACAATCTCAGAACCAACCACCCCACTATCATCACCAACTGGCGGATGATCTGTGGTAAAGCCTGACAAATACATCGTATCTGTATCCGGGAAATACTCAATCCGTCGCAAATCGGTAAACAGGCTAGGGGTTTTGTACTTTTGCATGGAACTATAAGTATAGATGGGGTTGCCATGCTCATCTAGTCCTTGTAGCGGATAGTGGCGGATACCAATACCATCTTGAGTCCGCAAAGTCTTCCAGACATCGCCTTTACTGTCTACCCACCAGCCGCCGAAGTAGGGATAATCTTCGCTAGTATCATACTCTCCTGAATCGAAGGCACCATTACCATTGCGATCGCGCCAAATCCATTCGCCTTTTTTCGGTTGATTTGGTGGCCAGTTACCAGCTATTGATTGTTTACCTTCGGCGTTAGTACCAACAAACATTCCCGATGGGATGGCGATTTTGCTTTTGTTGCTATTATCAAAACGATAAATTTGCAAAAAGCTGCTATACATATCTGTGAGGAACATAAAGCGCTTACCTTTGATGCGCCTGATAAAGGTGCCATCTGGGGATGTGTGCAGACGTGGATCTTGAGGATATTTAAAGGGATTGAGAGTGTAATTTTTAAAAGTCCATTTCTTCCCAGCCGGCTGGCTGTAGTCCATGACAAAGTGTTCTTGCTTGGCGAATAAATCAACGCCATCAGTTTGTGGATCTGCATCTGCATTATCCACAAATAGCAATCCTAACAATTGCCATAGTTTTTTTCCTGAGGGTGAAAACTTCCTTAAGTCAGTCCCTGGTCTGTGGAAACCATTATTGCTAACGTAGATATTTCCAGCTGCATCTGTACCCACTGCTGTAATTCCGTAAAGTTTCAAATCTTGAACTTCTCCCGGATTACCTGCAAAAATACCCCCTTTAATGCCGAAAGTCCCAACCTGTGTTGGCTTTTCAGTAACGTTATAAATCAATATTTGCTGACGCGGCCCATTCTCGGCTATTAACAGTCTCCCTTGAGGATCGAGTGCGATCGCAGTTGGTTCGACAACTTGGGTAATTTCTTGTGGTAGTTTTTTGCCATCCTGGGAATAATGCAAAATCTTGGCAGGATTACTACCATTTTTATTTTGGATAATCCACAGATTACCTTGGCGATTGACAATTATTCCACCAGGTCTAGCAAAGCTAAAGCTGCGTAATTCTTTCATCGTTTCGGTACTATAAACGCGAATCCGATTTGCCGCAGGGTCACTTATATATAATTCTTTTTTAAAAGTTGCTAATCCAGTCAATTCACCTTTCTGACTGATAATTAACATACTTTTATCCCAACCACGTCCCCCAGAAAATGGTGCAGGTTTACCAGATAAATCATACCTTCTCACGCAATACCAATTTGTGCCATCTGGAGGATAATCTTTCTCGGTTTTACCTATAGAACCTTGGGTTATAGCTAAGTAAATATATTTGTGATTAACTGTTATGGCTTTGCCACCCAGACGACTCCAACCGTGAGTATCATCAAGCATACCCGCAATCTTGCCATCTTTATATATTCCTGCTTCTCTACCTGCTTCATCCCAAATACTATTGGTATATACAGTGCCATTAGCAGCAACATACATTGCATCTATATTATTTTGTACCCAATATTTTCCACCGCCAAAAGTATTACCAATCCACGATGTTTTGTAAGTGCTGGTTGGCGAACCACTCACAGTCCAACGTGTTGTCATGCTAAAAGAAGCGAAAATAACTCCCATTGTGAGACAGAGTAAAAATGTCAACATTTTTCTCTGTCGAGAATTACGTTGTTGAAATAGCGTTTTAATAAAATTTGCTAAATGGTAGCAGATAAGTTGAATTTTCTGGAGGAAGCTAAAATTCATAAAATCTCCAATGGTATCTGGTGCTGATGCATAAAATTTTATTTGTAGCGTGGCAGAGCATATTGCAACCTATTACTTAGCAATTAAAACCTAAATTTATAAATTAGCTAACTGCAATGTACTATTTCATACATTGCTTTTTAAAATCATGATTATCTAAATAATTAGATATTTAATTAGTAATAAACTAACAAAAATTTCCCAGTTATATAGTCAGCACTTTATCGCTGATCAGCGCCAATAAATTGACTGATGATCAGCGTTTAAAGTTGGGTTAGCAGACCACTATAACCCCGATTTATGAATAAAACCCAAGCAGATGTTTCGTTCTAACCCTGATAAGAACTAGTACCAAATCTATTATTTGCTAAGGGTTACCGAATACTGAATCGGCGTTATAGGTCAGCACCAATTAAAATTAACTATCAAAACCCTGGTGTATTTAACTTGGATATCTAGAAGATTAATTTTTATTGATTCTTTTAATTATTTTGCAGTCTATTAATTAAACTTGTCTAGCTGTAGAGCGTAGATTATTGAATCATCATGATTAATCTTCCTTTAAAAGAATATACACATAAATAACAAAAACTTGACAGCTATAATTTTATGTTCACCAAAAATTTATAAAAAACACATTATTTTTTCAAGGTGAATTTTATCAGTATTATTCTTTACTCTATGAATTACAAATATAGTAAAACCTAATACAGAATTTTGCTAAAGGCATCAATTTTTACCAAAAGCTCTGAAAATAATTTCCCTGACATTATTATTTGATTGTAGTGAAGATGACATGATAGCTGGTTGAGGAAAATATAAAGTCCAATATTTGCAATATTTTGAATGAATTAAATACCAGCTATCCAAGTATAATATTAATCTTTGATGCTGTTAAACGTTTAATAACAACACTAATAAAAATTTACTAGTTGACAGCGAAAGATATATCGCTTAAAACAGAAAATTCCACCTAAATTGTTATTGATTGATGTTTGGCAATTTCTGAAAAAATTGTTAAAAACAAATTTGATGATGCTATAAATTGGCTGAAAAATATTCATGGCAATAGCAGTGAAAAGTGCTGATGATGTGCTGACGCATCGAATAAAAGTACTAGCGACAGCAATTTATTGTTGAATTCAAAAGCAGGGTTGAGCTTGGTATGAAAATGCGAGGAAGCCAGTTCAACAGAACACAGGAGTAACATAGGTGGAAGGTAAAACAGACAATTTCGCTTCAGCATCTATTCTCACTCTGGGAATGGGCTGGTTTCCCAAAACACCTGGAGGATTAGAACGGTATATTTACGAACTAACTCATCAATTAGCAGCGAATCAAGACAACGTAGAATTATGTGGAGTTGGTTTACCAAATATAGAAAATCTGCCTATAAAATTAACTAACTTAGCTGAACCTGATGTTCCAATTTGGCAACGTTTATGTTCTATTCGTACTAATTTTCGCCAAACTAGAATCGGCAAACCGGATGCTATTAATTTGCATTTTGCATTATATAGCTTCCCGATTTTAGATATTTTGCCCAAAGGAGTACCAATTACTTTTAATTTTCATGGCCCTTGGGCTTCTGAAAGTCAGCAAGAAGTAGCAAATCAAATGTTGAGTGTTTTGCTAAAGCGTTGGCTGATCGAACAAAGCACCTATAAACGCTGCGATCGCTTTATTGTTCTTAGCAAAGCATTTGGCAATCTTCTCCATCAACAATATCAAATTCCCTGGAACAAAATTCACGTAATCCCCGGTGGCGTTGATATTCAGCGGTTTCAAGCCAATTTATCACGGCAAGATGCCAGAAGCAAATTAAACTGGCCTGATAACCGTCCAATATTATTTACATCCCGTCGCTTAGTTCATCGAGTAGGGGTAGATAAATTATTGGAAGCGATCGCAACTATTAAGCCCAGAATACCTGATGTGTGGTTAGCGATCGCTGGGCGTGGACATATCCAAGCTGCACTACAACAGCAAGCTACGGAATTAGGGTTAGAGAATAACGTTAAATTTTTAGGTTTCATCCCAGATGAGGATTTACCCTTAGCTTACCAAGCTGCTGATTTCACAATCATGCCTAGCCAATCTTTTGAAGGGTTTGGATTAGCAGTTGTCGAATCCTTAGCCTGTGGTACTCCTGTTATTTGTACCCCCGTTGGCGGAATGCCAGAAATTCTATCATCGTTCTCTCCAGATTTAATTACCACTTCCACCGCAGCCTCAGCCATTGCTGAAAAATTAGAACAAGCACTACTGCAAAAGTTACCAATCCCTTCCAGAGAAACCTGTCACCAGTACGCCGCTACGCATTTCAACTGGCAAAAAATAGCCCAGCAGGTGAGGGAAGTTTTATTGGCGTGAGGGGAGGTTGGGGACTGGGGATTGGGGACTGGGGATTGGGGACTGGGGATTGG
>AP018180.1:5970907-6636870 GCA_002368155.1 Nostoc carneum NIES-2107 | reverse complement strand
ACTGGGGATTGGGGACTGGGGATTGGGGATTGGGGACTGGGGACTGGGGACTGGGGACTGGGGACTGGTGACTGGTGACTGGGGATAAGGAAGTAGAGGGAGATGAGAAAGCAGGGTAAAAATCCCAATTACCAATTACCTATTACCCATTACCAAATGACAAATGACAAATAACAAATGACAAACCCAAATTATGAAAATTTTATTTTTAGACCAAAGTGGTAAGCCAGGGGGCGCAGAATTATGTTTGATAGATATTGCTAAACCTTACCGCGATCGCTCTCTTGTTGGGTTATTTGCTGATGGGCCTTTTAAAACTTTACTCCAAGAACACCAGATTCCGGTGGAAGTTTTAACCAATCAAGCTATCTCTGTGCAAAAATATAGCAGCTTTCTGCAAGGATTAGCCAGTTTCAAGCAACTGCTACCTCTAATTGCGAAGGTAGTACAGATAGCTCAAGATTATGATGTCATTTATGCCAATACACAAAAGGCATTAGTCATTGGTGCGATCGCAAGTTTTTTCGCACGTCGTCCTCTGGTCTATCATTTGCATGATATTCTCTCCAAAGAGCATTTCAGCCAAACTAACCGCAGCATTGCTGTTAACTTAGCTAATTATTTTGCATCTTTAGTTCTTGCTAATTCTCAAGCGAGTCAGCAAGCCTTTATAGAAGCAGGCGGACGTGAAGATATTACCACAGTTGTCTATAACGGTTTTGATTCAAAAACTTATCAAACCTGTGAGTCTGATATACAAAAATTAAAAGAAGAGTTAGGGCTGACAGGAAAATTTGTAGTAGGACATTTCAGCCGACTATCACCTTGGAAAGGGCAACATATTTTAATAGATGCCATTGCTAAATGTCCCGAAGAAGTAACAGCAATTTTAGTTGGTGATGCACTTTTTGGCGAAGATGATTATGTGCAACAATTACATCAACAGGTTGCTAATTTAGGGCTAGAAAACCGCATCAAATTTTTAGGATTTCGTGCTGATATTCCGCAATTAATGGCAGCTTGTAACTTAGTTGCTCATACTTCCACTTTTGCAGAACCCTTTGGTAGAGTCATTGTTGAGGCGATGCTATGCGGTACACCTGTAGTCGCAGCTAAAGCTGGGGGTGCAATAGAATTAGTAGAATCCGGGATTAATGGTTTTTTAGTTAACCCTGGTGAAGCTGAGGAATTAGCACAGGTAATTAATATTTGTTTGCAAGACACAGATAAAATTACCGCTATGGCAAATCATGCGAGAAATATTGCTAGTCAGCGTTTTGATGTGACAAATATTAATCAACAAATTGCTCAACTATTATCCTCTAAATTTCCTCAACAAATATCGCCATCACTTCTACCTAATTTATAAATAAAAGTAGGATGCGTTAGCGATAGCGTAACGCATCGAAAATTTGATAAATCCAACGAGGATATAGGTGTTGGGTTTACTTTCGTCAACCCAACATTTTAATTACAATCCAACTAATTCGCGAGATTCAAAATCAGTTAATTGTTGAGCAATAGCTAATCTCGCTTCTAACTTAGCGACACTAAACTGGTTACGCAAGTATTCCAAATGAGCGATCGCATTTGCTTTGTCAGCAGTTAATCTAATTTGGGTATCGATTGCCTTTTGGTATTCTTGATTCACCAGCAGCACTTCAAAGCGACGCGCTTTGCGTTGAGCATCGTTTTTCAAATCCATGTCAAAAGAGGCGCTACGATCAGCATTGCCTTCAAAGCGGTTAATTTGCTGTTGAACTGCCATTAACTGAGAGTCTATTTCATTCACTCTTTGGGCAGCTTGAACTATTGCATCTGGATAATAACTCAGTTGCATCATCAAATAATCTTCCTTGCCAAAAATATTGACCGAAAATCTAGCTATATCGCTATAGCTTTACTAGCGAATTTGTGAAAAATTGCGGGAGCGAACTTTAATCTTTCACCAATAATTTGTGATTGCTATATCATTAGAAATGAGGGGTAAAAATCCAGCACTTTGCCTTTCGCAGTAATTACGCCACTTCTCGTAATTGCGATTGATTATTCATCTCTGAGAATGAGAGTGATAGTTGTTCAGCTTGTGGTACAGCCGCTTGTTCCAAAACAGTTACTTCGATGTTCACACTCACTAAATAACTGCCTGTATCAGCACCAACCGCATCAGCAATTATTTTGGCAATATCTGGGCGTTTTGCAGTGAGTGGATCGCGCAAAATACACCGATCCCATTCATGTTTAGCAGTGGGATTAAGGTTGAGAATGTAGTGCTTCATCATAGAATTTTTAATCCATCTTCCAGAAAACTGCTACAGAGCCATTTTGCACTTCAACAGGCTTTGTGGGCGCTATACTATCATTATAGTACATTTGTACGCAATTGTGTGAAATTCAAGCTGAAAGAGGCTTTCATATCATGTCAATTTGAAAAATTATCATATCTGTGAGGGTTGGTAATGGGTAATGGGTAATGAGTAATGGGTAATGAGTAATGGGTAATGAGTAATGGGTAATGAGTAAGAAAGATACAGTTTACCAATTACCAATAAGACCAAGGATATCGTAAGTGATTAGCCTGACTTGATATCAATCTTCTGTAGAGGAATTCCATTGGTAAACAAGTCTTGAAGTAAGTTATATTTATCAATATAAATAGCTAATTAATTTTTAGTAGCAATGATATGTAAATCGATGTTTTGTTGTCTAATTAATTCCATTAAGCGTTGAGTAAAAGGTCTTTTAAAGAATCGTCTCCATCTGGGTTGTTGGCTTTCACCGATGACTATTTGTGTGATGTGATAATCTGCTGCAACTTGAGCAATTGTTTGGGCGACAGTTTGACTTTTAACGTGCAAAAATTCTCCACCAAATTCACGGCAAAGTTGCTCACAAGTATCGATGTGTAAACTTTCTTCTTTAGTCAGGAAACGTTCGGGATCGGCAACAAAGACAACATACAGCCGCGCATTCATGTAGTTTGCAATCCGTGCGCCTCGACGCAGCAATTGCACGGAATTTGGATAGGTAGAAATACAAACTAAAACTCGTTCGTGAACATTACAAGTTTGTCCAACTACGATAGAGGTGTTGGCTTCTTCTTCAACTGTATCTGCGACTTCTCGTAAAGCTAGTTCCCGTAAAGCAATCAAGTTGCGGCGCTGAAAGAAGTTTTCTAAAGATTGCTCGATTTTATTAGCTCCATAAATCTTACCTTCTCGCAAGCGCTCTTCTAGAGTTTCCGGCGTAACATCAATCACGACAACAGCGTCAGCTTCCTCAAGCAAGCGATCGGGAATCCGTTCGCGCACCACTACACTGGTGATTCTGGCGACTACATCATTCAAACTTTCTAAATGTTGAATATTGACAGTAGAGTAAACATCAATTCCAGCGTTTAAAATTACTTCTACATCTTGGTAGCGCTTTTCTCTTGGGGAATCTGGGATATTGGTATGAGCCAGTTCATCAACTAGAACCAGTTGAGGCGATCGCACTAAAATAGCCTCTGTATCCATTTCCTCTAAGGTAATATTCTGGCGGATACTGGTTTTGCGAGGAATTACCTCTAATCCTGCGGCTTTCTGAGCAGTCTCTTTGCGTCCGTGGGTTTCCAAAATGCCAATTACAACATCAATACCATCCTGCTTCAGCTGATGTGCTTCTTCCAGCATTTTGTAAGTTTTGCCCACACCAGGAGCCATACCAATAAAAATTTTATGCTTCCCCCGTCGCTGCGGGCGAGTATAAGAAGCGTCAGGGGATGAATTAGAGGAATTAAGCATTGATTGGGGATTGGGGAGTGGGAAAAGCAACGGGGCAGGGGGCAGGGAGCAGGGGGAGAATTAATGACAAACACCAAACACCAAACACCAAACACCAATTACCCATTACCCATTACCCATTACCCATTCAACTTTACCTCTGAATCACAGATGCTAGTGCTTGATCAATCGCTGCTTGTACATCAGCATCTAGTTCTACACCGGATGCAGCAGCATTATCGACAATTTGATCGGGACGGCTAGCACCGATAATGGCTGAAGCTACACGTTGATCGCGCAGTACCCAAGCTAAAGCTAACTGTGGCATACTCAAGCCTAAGTCTTGGGCGATGGGTTTGAGTT
The DNA here is from genome assembly GCA_002368155.1 of Nostoc carneum NIES-2107. GTDB lineage: Bacteria > Cyanobacteriota > Cyanobacteriia > Cyanobacteriales > Nostocaceae > Aulosira > Aulosira carnea. The sequence goes on along the minus strand of AP018180.1, from coordinate 6,632,743 downwards.
GTTGTACTGCGGAAAGGATGCGATCGCTAAATAAATCTTTGGTAAAAAACATATTCATTTTCTCGTTACCTGCACGAGAATCTGATGGTGGCGCTTCTCCTGGGCGATATTTGCCAGTAAGTATGCCCTGAGCTAGTGGTGACCAAACAATCTGACTGATACCGTTATCTGTACATAATTGAAACACCTCAGCTTCTGGTTTGCGCCACAACATAGAATATTGGGGTTGACTGGAAACAAAGCGCTCAACACCAGAAAGATTTAATGCTGCTTGAATTTGCTCGGGACTCCATTCGCTAAAGCCGATGTAACGCGCCTTTCCTTGACGTACTACCTCAGTGAGTGCCGTCATTGTCTCTTCTAGGGGTGTGTTGACATCGTAGCGGTGACATTGGTAAAGGTCAACGTAATCTGTACGTAGGCGTTGCAGCGAAGCATCGATTTGTTTGTGGATTTGGGCTGCTGATAGTCCTCTGTCATCAGGTGACATGGGGAAAAATACCTTAGTAGCTAAGATATATGAGGAACGGTCAATTCCTTGTAATACTTGGCCTAAAAAGGATTCAGCTCCACCAGTAGCGTAAACATTAGCAGTATCTAAAAAATTGATTCCCACTTCAAAAGCTTTGTGAATACAAGCTTCTGCGTTTTGCTGCTCAACTGCACCCCCATAAGTGAGCCATGAGCCAAGGCTAATTTCCGAAACGCGTAGATCGCTGTTACCGAGTTGGCGGTATTTCATCTGCGTTTCTTGTTTCACTAGTGATCTCATCGTTATTACCTCCAAACAGGGATTTTGAGAATTTTCCCTCTGCTGATCAAGTGTTCTGGTTGCTTTGAGATCAGCATTTTTCTTTTCCCTGAATTTGGGAAAGAGGGAAATATTAAACCGTATTGCTAGAAAGCGTGAAAGCGAATGCCAGCAATCTTAAGGAAGGTAAAACGAAAGTTCATCAGCTTTAAGTAGGAGAAGTAATGAAAAAATTGGTCAACGCGCCAATAGAGGACTTCCAAATAAAAAATAACTCATCGCTCCCTTGAGCAGGGGATGCAGAGGATGCAAGGGAAAAAACAATGACAATTAGAGTACTCCAAGTAAAAAAATGCTCAATTGTCATTGCGAATGGAGCAAAGCGGAATGAAGCAATCGCAAGGGCTGAGATTGCTTCTCTGCGAGACGCTACGCGAACGCTCCACTCCGTTTCGCTCGCAATGACAGGTTTTGGATCGTTTATTTTTTGGAACACTCTTATAAAATTTGAAAATACCCCACCCCTAATTTCTTGCTGTTTAAAACAAAAAGTTAGAGGAGGGGTTTGTGCTTAATTTATGATGATTTCAGGGTATTTGATCATAATTACAACCAAGCGCGATCGTATTGTACAGGCCAAAGTTTTTCGTGTCCTAGCTGTTTGGCTGCAAGATGTGGCCAGTAAGGATTACGAAGTAATTCCCGCCCTAACAATACTATGTCCGCTACTCCTGTATTAATAATTTTTTCAGCTTGTTCAGGAGATGTAATTAAGCCAACGGCCCCTGTTTCAATCTTGGCTTCTTTGCGGATACGCTCGGCAAATTGAGTCTGATAACCTGGTTTTGAGGGAATATTAATTCCTGGGATAATGCCACCAGATGAGCAATCGATGAGATCCACACCCAAAGACTTCAGTTTGTCACTTAAAGCGATACTTTGCTCTATATCCCAACCTTTATCTACCCAATCAGTAGCGGAGATTCGCACAAATAATGGATTGCTTTGCGGCCAGACTTCTCGCACTCCTTGAACCACTTCCCGCAGCAGCCGAGTCCGGTTTTCAAAACTACCGCCGTAATCATCTGTACGAGTATTGACTAGCGGTGAGAGAAATTGGTGCAGCAAGTAGCCGTGAGCTGCATGAATTTCAATAACTTTAAACCCTGCTTGCAAGGAACGTTGAGCAGCTTGGATAAAAGCTTCAGTAACTTGTTGAATACCATCTAAAGTCAAAGCTTCTGGTATGGGAGCATCTTTACTAAAAGCGATCGCACTGCTGGACACAAGAGGTCGCCACCCCTCCTGGGATTCATCTAAAAATTTTCCTCCTTTGCTGGGTTTGGCGGTACTAGCTTTTCTCCCCGCATGAGCCAGTTGAATTCCCGACACAGCACCAAAGTTATGAATTAATTCCACAATCTGGGCTAAATTTTCAATGTGTTCATCTGACCAGATTCCCAAATCTTGCGGACTAATACGTCCCCGCGCCTCTACCGCTGCTGCTTCTGTTAGCACCAACCCCGAACCACCAACAGCACGAGAAGCTAGATGAATTTTGTGCCAATCATTAGCAAAACCATTCGTACTAGAATATTGGCACATAGGTGAAACGGCAATGCGGTTGCGAAATGTCACATCACGAATACTAAATGGTTCAAACAGGTGTGCCATTACTATTGATTCCTTCTCTTGCTAGGTCAAAGAAATTCCGGACGGACTTACACAATAGACTCAGGTTGGCTGCAACTGCTGTAGATGTGCGAATCGGCACACTTGATTGAGTGAGCGAACCATCAACAGAAATAATTCGATAACATCAACATCATTCACTACGATACTCCGCAGCTATTAGTACCAAGGCAAAAACCAAATCAACCATTGATATAAATAGTGGTTATTTATACTTTGTTCAATTGGCTTTGAGCATTTGTTACCAAGCTAAAGACGCGGATTTGGTTTAAGCGAACAGCGTTATGCATTTCTTAAGGAAAAGCACGCTTATTAAGGAACTCATCACTGAGTCCCATATATCCAAGCTATGGCAAAAGCGTAGAAAGTGAATCTAATAGATAGCCTAACTAAAATTTCTCGATTCTGGAAGGCAACTAATCTTTTAATAATGGGGAATGGGTAAAAGGGGAAGGGGAAAAAGGAAATAAAAAACCTTTAACCTTTAACCTTTTCCTCAAAACCAATTTTGGGTTCAAAACGCTTAACTGAGCAGTATTGGGATGGGATGCAAAGTTAAAAAACACTATATGGGCAAAACTAGCTTAAAACCCCTGATATTTTAATTGTGTTAAAAAAAGTTTATTTTTTAAAATGTCTTAAGTTATAACTGTCCTGATATTTGGCAATATAATCGACGTTGTACTGTTCTAATTTTGTGAGTAATTTACTAGGAAATTCTTTAGGTGAATAAGTAGGTTGATACCACGGCTGCTGATTAAAATAATCCTGTATACCTGGAGTGTCAAACCGCCGTCCATGAACAGCAAATACCCAATTTCGCATAATATCTAATTGAAACCCGTCTTTATCTTGCAAATCTGCATCGGTGACATATCTTTGGGAAAGCCAAGAGTAATTGCTGGTCGTAGTGTTAGTAACTGCTGCGGTAGATGGCGTAGGGTCGGGTGTAGATGTGCCTGCAATTTGTTTAAAATAAAATCTATCCGCCGATACATTGGCATTTTTACTAGCAAAAGCACAATAAGCGTTAGGATTAGCTTGTCCGTAAGTTTTGAGTTGGTCTATGCAACTGTTGCGATCGCTAAAATGACCTACATACACTACATATAATTGCTGCCCTGATAAATTGGGATAGTCTGGTAGCCAAAACGTGCCAGCTTGAGGGTAACCTTGATTATATAAAGCTTTTACTCGCAGATTTGCCGCAGGTAATTTGGCATAGGCTGAATCTGACAGGAAATAAAACGCACTAGGCTGTGCATTATTATAGACCTCTGTTGGCTGAGGTACAGGAGTATCGCTTGCGGCTGCGGTTGGCGATGGGGAAGCGACAGAAGGCGTAGATTGATTTAAAGATGTTACTGTAGGTTTTGGTAAAACCTGACTAATAATTACAGCCGCACCAATTAAGCCACCTACAATTAAACCACCCATCACCAAACCATTATTACGATTGTTAGTTTCTGGTTTTGGCGGTTCGGTTTTTGGTGGTTCAGTGGGGCGAGGCGATACAGGCATAGTCGGTGGTACAGTAACCACAGGCGGTTGATGGAAAACTGGTTGTGTTGGTGGAATAGGACTTGCTATACTCTGCAAAGCATCCAGCATGGCTCTAGCTGTAGGAAAGCGATCGCGTGGATGATAGGCGATCGTGCGATCGAGTATATCTGCCATCATCGGACTCAGATGAGGCGCATATTGTCTCCACATAATATCCGCCGTCTGGGGATCTGCTTCTATTTGTTGCGGTTGTCTCCCAGTTAGCAAATAAATTGCTGTCATCCCCACACTATATAAATCGCTGGAATAAACTGGTCTTCCCGCAGCCTGTTCACTGGACATATAGCCTGGCGTACCAATGACAATCGAACTGGTAGGTAAACCTTGAGAATTCACCACCGTTCCCATCGATTCGCGCACCGCACCAAAATCAATCAATACAGGTTTGCCGTCACGATGCCGCAAAATAATGTTATCCGGTTTAATATCGCGGTGAACAATATACTTACCGTGAACATATTCCAACACGGGTAACAAATTTAGCAATAATTCCTGTATAGCTTGTTCGCTAAATAACCCCTGCTGCTGCAACTTTGCTGTGAGGGTATCACCTTCTACCCATTCTTGAACTAGATAAAATTGCCCTGCTGCTTCAAAATAAGCAAACAAAGTAGGAATTTGGTCAGTTGCACCGCCGAGTTCTTCTAAAATCGCCGCTTCTCGCTGAAACCGTTCTTTGACTATTTGGTAAATCTGCGGATTATTTTGAATTGGTCTCAGCTGTTTGACTACACAACGGCGCTTAGAAGGCATATAGCTATCTTCTGCTAGAAAGGTTTCGCCAAACCCACCAGCACCCAAAGTGCGAATAACTTGATAGCGATCGTTCAACAGGTTCATTTATAATTCGTAATTTATAATTCGTAATTCTCATAAAACGTAGGGTGTGTTACGCCGCAGGCTAACGCACCTGTAATAGTCAATGGTACTTTACTATACAGTAATCACACACTCAATCTGGTTTAGAATCAGTAATTTTTATCAAAACAGAATTCAGGAGTCTGTAGTCAGAATTGAATTTTGTGCCGAAATAGTAATTGCGATCGCCGATATAGTAATTGCGATCGCCGATATAGTAATTGAGTTCGCCAATATAGTAATTGCGATCGCCGATATAGTAATTGCGAGCGCCAATATAGCAATTGCGATCGCCGATATAGTAATTGAGTTCGCCAATATAGTAATTGCGATCGCCGATATAGTAATTGCGAGCGCCAATATAGCAATTGCGAGCGCTGAAATAGTAATTGCGATCGCCAATATAGTAATTGCTTTCGCCGAAATTTTTATCTAGACACAGGGCATACAGCAGCCGTTGGAGGCGATGATGGAGTTGCCTGAGGTGCATTGGCAACCAGCGCTATTTCACCGTTAGCAGTTTTAATCATACCTTGCGCCTCGATAATTTCTGGAGTTGCATTGTTACTTAGCGGAACAACACCATCTATTGATTTAGCTGTTTGCTCCTCTAGAGTCGCTAGGGGAATACTAATATTTGTACCCGTCAAAAATTCTAAAGGGCTAGGTGGTAAACTACCACGTCCGGTAACAACAAATTTGGCTAACGGTTTTGGGTTGGGATCTCTGGGGCAGATTTGGGAAAATTTAGTACTAGCGTCAATTACCTCAGTGGGTAGTTCGGTTAGCCCTTTTGTCGGGTCAACATCGGGGGTATTAATTTCCGTAGTACCAATTAAATCAGGATTTGCACCTGTAGCAGTGATGTCGCTGGCTAAAGTTGGGAAATTACGGGGTTGAGTACCAAAGATACCTTGGGCAGTTATTTTAACTCGACCACCGCGAGAGTCGCTAGAGTTGGCGCTGATATCGCTGTTTTGTACAGCCGCTAAGATATCGGTGTTGATGTTGATATTACCACCGATGACGTTTTCGCCTGTGGCGTTGGTGGTAATGTTGCTGTTGCGAAGAAGAAGTATAAACGGAGAGTTGAGGTTAATTGTTGCTTGTTCGCTGTTGGGGTCTTTGTTCGGGCTGCGGGTGTTGGCGTTGAGGGAGGCTTTGTTGTCTAGGCGGATAGAGTCGGCGTTAATGCTCATAATACCTGCGTTACCTGTTCCTCTGCTATTGACCAATACTTCTGCACCATTGCGTACAAGTAATTGAGGAGTGTCAACCTTCAAATCTCCAGCATTTCCAGTTGAGTTAGGTTCAGCAGAAGCTAACAAGCCACTGGGAAAACGACCATTAGCAGACCTACCAATTAGTTCGACTTGACGTGAAGCATTTACAGTTAGATTTCCAGCTTTTCCGGCACTAAACGTACCAGTAAATACTTGTGCCCCATCTCGCACTAGTAAATTTTGGGTATCAACCTGCAAATTTCCGGCATCTCCTGTTGATCCTGCATAAGCAGAAGCACTCAAACCACTTAAAAAACGACCATCAACAGACGTACCAGTTAGTTCCACGTTATTGGCAGCATTGACAGTTAAATTTCCTCCCTTACCTGCACCAAATGTAGCAGTGCTAATTGCTGCCCCATTTCGCACAATTAAATCTTGAGTGGTAATCGTCAATTTTCCCGCATCGCCTGTTGAGCCTTGGTTAGTGGAAGCACCCAAACCACTAGAAACACTACCATCAGCAGAGGTACCAATTAGTTCTACCTTACCAGAAGCGTTTATTGTTAGATTACCTGCTTTACCTCTACCAGATGTTGAAGTAATTATCTGTGCCCCATCCCGTACAAATAAATCTTGGGCGTTAATTGTTAAATCACCCGCATCCCCAGTTGAACCTGCTTGAGTAGAAGTAGCCACAGTAGTAAAAATACTAACATCTGTTGATGTATCAATCAGTTCTACTTTACCTGTGACATTAAAAGTTAAATTTCCTCCTTTACCCTGACCAAATGTAGCTGCATCAACTCCGCCATCGCGCACAAGTAAATTTTGGGCGTTAATCGTTAAGTCTCCCGCATTTCCTGTTAAGCCTGGGTTTGTAGATGTACTCAATCTACTTTTAGAAAGACCATTAGCAGACGCACCAATTACTTCTACGCTACCACTTGCATTGACTGTCAAATTTCCTCCATTGCCTGTACCAGATGTACCAGTGATAACTGTTGCTCCATCTCGCACAAGTAAATCTTTAGTTTCAATAGTCAAATTTCCTGCATTTCCACTTGAGCCTGTCTGAGCAGAAGTACCCAAGGCGCTAATAGTTTGACCATTCGTAGAAATACCAATCAGTTCTACTTTATTTGAGGCATTTACAAATAAATTACCTCCCTTACCTGCACCAAATGTACCAGTGCTAACCTGTGCCCCATCTCGGACAAGTAAATCTGGGGTGGTAATCGTCAAATCTCCTGCATTTCCCGTTGAACTTTCAGCAGTAGAAAGCAAGCCACTAAAAAAAACACCGTCAGCAGAAGTACCAATGAGTTCCAAGCTACGGTTAGCATTCACAGTCAAATTACCTCCATTACCTTTACCAAAGGTAGAAGTAAGTACTCGTCCTCCATCACGAATACTTAAAAGACCTGTGTTAATCCTCATACTCCCTGCATCCCCAGACCCTATAGTACTAGTAGAGATAGTGCTGAGATTATTAGGTGAGTTACCTACAACCTCTACTAAGTCTTTGGCATTTATTGTCAAATCTCCTCCGCGACCAACCTCACCACTTCTAGTAGTAATATCTCCACCATCGCTAATGCTCAATCGTTGGGTATTAATAGTTAATTGCCCACTCTGTCCAGTACCAAAAGCGCTGGTTGTTAGCCTGCTTCCTGTGATACTTGTGTCTCCAGTTAGTGGATTAATAAATGTTGTTGTGCCGCTCAAAGTAACGGAATCTGAGGCGTTAACTAATAAATTTCCGCTATTACCAAGTCCTGCCGATTGCGTACCAATATTGCCACCGTTAGTAAGTGTAAGCGATCGCGTTTCAAGCTGAATATTTCCAGCATCACCTTGACCAGTGCTGGATGATAAAATTAAAGCCAGACCATTTAATAAAATTGAGTCATCAGCGAAAATCTGAATATTGCCACCCCTGCCCTCATCAAGATTTAAAGAGCTGATTAAGGTATTGCTACCATCAAGTTTGAGAGTTCTTGTTTTAATTTCAATATCACCGCTAGGCAGATCGTTAACCTGACCAAAACCAGATGCAGTAGAAGCACTTGAAATATCACTTCCGCTCAGTGAAATGGCTTCTTGAGCTTTTAGGGTTATCTTTCCACCTTGCCCTTGTCCATTATTAGCAGAACTAATTGTGGATTGATTACTTAAATTAATGTTTCCAGTTGTGATTGTAATATCACCTGCTTTACCTATCGGATTGAAAATTCCACTGGTAGTAATAAAACTGTTATCAAGGCTGACATAATCCTTTATATTTAAAATAATATTGCCCCGATTTCTCGTTCCATTACTATCAATTATGCTTTGGTTTGTGAGTCTAATCGATTGGGCATTAATTACAATATTTCCTGTATCACCCAAAGAGTTTTCAAAACCCCGACTTGAAATATTACTAACATTATCGAGGGTAACATCGCCAGTTGCATTAACTACGACCTCTCCCGCAGCAACACCCGGTTGACCTTCGCCAGGTTGAAGTACTGAACTAATAAAACTATTCCCAGAAAGACTAATATCATCAGCATTAACCGTAATTGCACCCCCTCCACTTGTCACAGCAAAGGCGTTGTTTTGCAAGACTATATCTGCTTTGGGTGCGCCATCTGGGAAGGCTAACTGCATTTGATTACCACTATTAATCAACTCAACATTTCCTGTTCCTGCAACTGCACCTAATTCCAAGCGATTTCCTACTGATGCTGCAATTCCTCCATCAAATGTAATATTTCCACCTATTAAGTAGAAACTTCCGGGTATTGCAAGTTGACGGCTACGGTTAATTATTCCACTTTGATTAATCTGATTAAACAACAACGCCGAAGGATTCACTGTCAACAATGGCGGTGCTTGGGGATTTGTAGCACTAAAAATTCCTTGATTGCCAAACTGTACAGCATTCGCAGTTGTCCCTACAAATGAACCGCGAACATCTAACCGCGCATTCTGCCCAAATACAATGCCATTAGGATTAATTAAAAATAAATTTGCAATTCCATTGACACCTAAAGTACCTAAAATATTCGATGCATTCCCACCTGTCACCCGCGTTAAAATATTTTGGACTCCAGAGGGATTGCCAAAATACACACGTTGCCCATCATTAATATTAAACTCAGTAAAACTATGAAAAAGATTGCCACCCCTTTGAGCGCCACCATTAATTAAATCTGCATTTGCACCATTAATCAGCGTGTTTGGTGTAATGCTAGAAGCCTCTGCACCCAGGGTATTGTCAGGAGTGATTTGTGCCTTAGCTGGTGTGCTGACAAGGACAAACAGGGAAGGTATGAAAAATTTTTGCAAAAAATTTTGGATCTCAGGCATTGATGATTACCTTAAGAGATTTATAGATGCACTATCTTATGGCATTACATATATCACTATTTCTGCCTGAACATCTGCAATAATAAATCATAAAAAATCGTGAAATTCGCTTCTGTTTTAAAGAAAGATGCTGTGCGATCGCTCTCAATTCATCAATTGTGCTAGGGTGACTCTCATATCCATTCTCGATAGGAATCCGATTTGATTTCTGAAAAAATCTCAGCTTTGGTGCTGATGCGTTACGCTATCGCTAACACATCCTACTACGCTAATACCAATTCTCTACAATCACGCAACAGATCCAAAGGACTCAACCTTTTATATATCTAGCTTTCTTAATTACGAATTACGAATTACGAATTGCTATAATTTCCATCTTAACTATTCCCAAAAAAATACACCCTACAGCTTAACTGTAGAGTGTATTTTATAGCTATTATCCTTGATTAATTTCAGTAATTTTCGGGAACAATTAACTAGCTAACAGTAGATAGTTGCCGCTCAAAGAAAGCTTGCAAAACTCTTTCTGCGATTTGATGACTAGTTAAACCTAATTCAGTCTTAGATTCATCGGGTGTCGCATGATCTACTAAGATATCTGGTACACCGATGCGCTTTACGGGAACGACAACATCGGCATCCAGTAAAGCTTCAGCTACCGCAGAACCAAAGCCACCCATGACGCAGCCTTCTTCTAAAGTGACGACGCGACCAATTTTCTTAGCTAATGGCAAAATTAACTCAGTATCCAATGGTTTAGCGAAACGAGCATTAACTACAGTAGCTTCAATGCCATGTTCGCTGAGAATTTCCGCAGCTTGCATACTGGGGTAAACCATTGTGCCATAGCCGAGAATTAACACATCATCCCCTGTGCGGAGAATTTCGGCTTTACCGATTTCTAAAGGTTCCCAGCCTTCTTCCATCAACGGTACGCCATAGCCATTACCACGGGGGAAGCGCATAGCGATCGCACCTTTGGTATAGTTAATACCTGTGACAATCATCCGTTGTAGTTCGGCTTCGTCTTTAGGTGCCATCAAAACTATGTTAGGAATACAACGCAGATAAGCAATGTCATACATACCTTGATGGGTGGGGCCATCAGCACCCACAATTCCTGCCCTGTCTAAGCAGAAAAATACAGGCAGGTTTTGAATGCAGACATCATGAATAATCTGGTCGTAAGCGCGTTGTAAGAAAGTAGAGTAGATAGCAGCTACAGGACGCATCCCTTCACTAGCAAGTCCAGCCGCTAGGGTAACGGCGTGTTGTTCGGCAATCCCAACATCAATATATTGATTGGGTAATTTAGCTTGGAGTTTATCTAAACCTGTACCTGTAGCCATCGCCGCCGTAATCCCGATAATTTTGGGGTTTTGTTCAGCAAGTTTAACTAAAGTATGGGCAAAGACTTTAGCATAAGCAGGTGGTTTAGGCTTGCTAGAAGGAATCGCTTTACCAGTTGTGAGATTGAAAGGATTTTGAGCATGGTAGCCAACTTGGTCTTGTTCAGCAAGTTCATAACCTTTGCCTTTGACAGTCGCGACGTGCACCAAAACTGGCCCTGGGATCTGATGTGCTTGTTGGAAGGTAGCAATTAATTCTTCTAAATTATGCCCATCTACTGGCCCAATATAGGTAAAGCCTAGTTCTTCAAAAACTGCCCCAACTTTGGGAACCGCCAACCGCTTCATCCCTTCTTTGATGCGTCCCAGTTCCGGAGATAAGGATTCACCAACAAAAGGAATATGTTTGAATTGTTCCTCAAAATTATCCTTAATAAACTGCACAGGTGGGCTGAGGCGCATTTTATTCAGGTATCGGGGAATTGCACCCACATTAGGCGAGATAGACATCTCGTTGTCATTGAGAACAACTAGTAGGTTAGTTTTTGGCAAGTGTCCTGCATGGTTAATGGCTTCTAACGCCATCCCACCAGTTAAAGCACCATCACCAATTACAGCTACGGCTTTAAATTTTTCCCCTTTTAAATCACGGGCTAAAGCCATACCCAAAGCTGCTGAGATACTGGTAGAAGCATGTCCCGCACCGAAGTGATCGAACTTGCTTTCACACCGTTTGAGATAACCAGCAATTCCCTCTTTTTGTCTTAAGGTGTGGAAGTTGCTGTAACGACCTGTAATTAGTTTATGGGGATAAGCTTGGTGCCCTACATCCCAAATAACTTTATCCCGATCTAAGTCCAGTGTCTGGTAAAGCCCTAAAGTTAACTCTACAACACCCAAACCTGGCCCCAGGTGTCCCCCAGTTGCTGCTACTGTTTGTAAGTGCTTATCTCGGATTTGACGCGCAATCTGTTGTAGCTGCCGAATTGATAAACCGTGCAACTGGTTAGGATGGGTGATTTCGCTCAGATGCATATTATAGGGTTTTCCTCTCTAATCTCTACTTCTGAATATTCTTTGATTTTCCCACGGTAATGTTGCTTGCAGAAGCATACTTAAAATAACTTGCTGTCTCAAAAAGTCATTCGATAATTGCCCATGTTTTACTATTAATTTCCTGATTGATAAACAACCCCATCGTTCTCAACAAGAAGTTGGGGAAGCTTGGCTCTATTTAATTTAACAAAATGTAATAAAAGTTGCTGCCAGGAATGCATTCATTACAATATTTTTTTACTAGCTTTACCGTAGAATTACTTGCTTACCCTGCTGGCAAACCTTTTAAATTATTGTGAAAATCAATCAACAGCCAAAGACAATAATTTGCTAAATAGCCAGTAAATTGCTCAATTTTTTAGTTTATATTCAACATTTTTATCCAAGAAATATTTATCACAATCTATTTAAGTAGTGAAGTATCTCACGATACTGATTTTTCAGAAGATTAAATATTTATCTTTCGCTATATTTCAAAATATGGTTCTGAGAAATATCATCAAGGTGAGGTTGAATATTTACTCATTGACAAAATAGGCAACCAGTGGAGTGTAGGCGAGTGGGTAAATTTTTAGGCGATCGCAAAAATTGCTTGCCTATAGTAAATAGATCTGCTATATTCATTAATCGTGTGTTACGGACGTATAGCTCAGTTGGTTAGAGCGCTACGTTGACATCGTAGAGGTCACTGGTTCGAATCCAGTTACGTCCATTTGTTGTACAGTGACTAATTATTTGTCGTTGTGTGACTTTACCCATAACTTTGCCGCAACGGCAAGCTTATGGTTCCAATAGAGGGCGGCAAAGTTATGCTTCCAATTTTCCATATATACAGAAAGAAGCTAACTAAGTCTACCCTTTTTAAGTTTAATAGCTTTAGAATCCAATTTCATGTCGTGTTTCATTTAAAGCAGCACGAACCTGTTTGTAACGGAGATATCCAGGATTAGTCATTATTTCAGACACACGAGCTTCTGAAGGGTATTCTCCTTGATGATGCAACTTAAGTACAATCTGCTTAACTTCTCTGCAAGACTGCTGTATCTTTTCTGTGTGACATGCTTTACCATAACTACGGTATTTGGCAGAAATAGCACGGCATAAATCTGGAAAGTGCCTGAAAATTGTCCGCCTATCATATCCTAGACCTGTAGCTACTTCTTCCATTGTTAGTGGTGGTTCTTTGTCGCTTGCAAGGATTGCTAACAAAGCATCTTGTACTTGATTAGCATCGAAAAGTTTTGGAGATGCTCTTAGTGTGGGCGATCGCCGAATAGTTTTGTGTGAGATTTTCGTAAAAGATTTAGCAGCAAGTTGTTCTGGTTTTAGTAAATCAAGCAGAGATATTTCTAAGCGATAACAAATTTTCAGAAGTATATCAAGCACTGGTAAAGCTTTACCCGTCTGCCACATCCATAAAGTATTCTTCGGTATTCCCATCAACCGAGCAAACTCAGCTATATTACCATCAGTCACTGCATCTATGACCAGACTCAAAGACTTGGCAATTTCTTCTTTTACTGGTGGAGACTTAAAAGATAGGGTGGAAGAAATTAATTCTCCAATAACCTCTACTATCCAAGTTTGCGAATGTAATTCTTCTTTAGATAAAGTTGAGCAAGCCATAAGTTCTGAGGCGGACTTGACAGGAAGATTCATACCTAACCAACCACCACACTTGGAACAGTAACCAGGTCGCGATCGCCAACTTAGTAGTGGCAACTCTTGCTGACAGTGAGGACATTGCAAACATAGACATATTTTGTGTAAAGCACATACTTTGACGGAATTTATAGTCCAAAGTAGTGGTTTATAAATTACTTGGTTATTCAAACTCCATTCTTCATAACATACAGCACACCAAGCGCTTTGGGTACGAAACAAATTACGTGTGGGAATAATTTCACACCAAATAAGGCTTTCCACCATTGGTGTTCTAATGCCAACAGGCTGTAATTGATACAACAAACTACGAGATGGAATAGAAAGCTGTTTTAAATCCCAAGATTCGTATGTTACTAATCCATTAGCTAACATCTTGCTGCACTCCGATGGGATCTCTTTTAGGTTTGCGTTTGCCAACCTTTGCTGGCGGACGAGTAGTTTTTGGGGTTTCTTCGGGTAGCACAATTGGTTTTGCGCCAAGTCCTAATGCAGAGCGTAAGTTTTGTATATCTGTTTCTGTTTCAGATAATTGTCGTTCACCCTCTTGAATTTCCTTGAACATTCGCTGACACTGAGCAACCGACCAAGCACGTTTTTGTAAGTCTTTGAGAGTGACTGTTGTTGCTTCTCGATCCAAAGCATCTTTAAGAGCGCGTGTTAACCAATTTTTCAGTATGCCAACACATCCTAAAGTACGTTCGTAAAAATATTCCCAATGACTAACTAAATCTGGAGCTTCTGCAAGCGGCATCTGCTGCTGGAAAGTTAATAATACACTTTTGAAAGCTTGTACATCCTCTGGATTTTCAGCACAATAACGGCGGAAATGAATATCGACGCTACGGCGTGAGAGTTGACCGCTTAAATTACGGAATGTCAGTAATTCGTAAGTTCCTAATAGGCAGTGTAAAATCCCTGTCATATTTGCTAGAGATTTGAGGCAGTCTAATTGATCTTGTAGCTTATATCCGCTTGCCATCTTGCCAAAATGTTGGGCTTCATCTACAAAAAATACGTCTGGATGACGATGGATGAGAGCATTTTCTAAAGCTCTGCGTAAAGCAGGTGCAACTACTTTGGACTCAACATTGATTTTGCCAAAATTATCGCGAGAGATACCACGTACACCGTAATCAAACTTGTGATCGATTAAGGGTTCTTCTAAAGCGATTAAGGCGCGTGTGTAGTAATCTTTCCAGTTGAAATTTCTCGATTCTGGGGCTACAGCTTCAACACCAACAACAGGAACACGACCGCGATCGCTTTCCAGTAATGGTAATACTAGTTCTGTTAATTTCTGCTCAACGCGAAGTCGCAAAGTTGTTTTACCGACACCGCTAGGGCCATAAACAAAAATAAATGATGCCCCTGCGGGTTCGGCAATTGTTCGCATGAGAATTTCAGAGACTTCTTTAAGTCGAGGATGTCCTACAGTGTAATTCTCAAAGTATGCCAACCTTTCTGGAGTAGGTCGTGTGAGGAGTTCAAGCGGAAATCCATTAGTTTGTGTCATAATGAAAACTCCTCATACACTACAAGTGTTTCTGGGGCGATCGCTTCATCTTCAGCCACTTGAGTATCAGTATTTTCAAAAGGAACTTGAATTAGTTTTGGTTGTTCGTTACGGCTGGTTGCTGCTTTTCCACCCTCAATTACTATGAAGACTTCTCTTGCTTCTGCATCATAGGAACGCTGTTCTAGTAGAGTTTCTTGCGCTTCTACAGATGTTAAAAATTCAGCTAAATTCTTAGCTGAAACTTGAGATTGTCGTCCATAATTTTGTTGGCGTTTGCGTAACTCAGCACTAGCTAACTTCAATTCTTTTTCTGAACGACCTTGGAGTTGTGAATAATATTGAGAAATACACTGTACCCACTGTCCTCGAACAAAGGCATAAGCGATACCAATATTAAATGGGTCGTATCTTGTTGGGACAGAAGTATTTTCAATTTGGGGGTCGCGGAAACTATTAGACCAGTAGTAGATTGAGTTAATTTTTACACCGCGTCCAACCTGAACTTTTGCTTTTCCCTCTGAGGTTGTAGGTAGGGTAAGAATCTGAAAATTCTCATCATAAGGAATCATGCGGTGAAGCCGACTGCCACTCGTCACCATCCCCGCAGCAAACGCATCCCTGGGACTCTGGAAAAGTGCCGGATGTTCGTCTGTATCATAAACTTCGTAAGCCCAAGCACAAAGATATTCATAAAGTAAACCAAGTGTCCATACAGCTTGATTTTTAGGGTTAACTGATTTGGTGACTTGGCGGACGTTACGAGTTATTTGTGTATTACCGAGTAAGTTATGGACAAATTGAGTATTGGAAGTGCCAAATAAGCGTTCGCAAACCGAACCAAAACGAGCTTTGGCTGGGGGTCTTTGCTTTTTTGTACATTCAAAAGTAGCAAGTAGTATTTCAAAATATTTGCTGTCAAACTCTGGACCGTTATCTACGACTACAATTTGTGGAAGTCTACCGTGACGCTGGACACAAATTCTTAGCACCATTAAGCAAGAACGATATGAAGGTGAGTCAAAGGTTACGTATACTGCCAGCAATCGCCGTGAGTAAGCATCAACAAGAAATGTTGCCCAAGGTCTGCCAAGATTGCGGCCTGTACGAGAGCAAACTAGCTCTACATCTAATTGAGTATGGTCGATATGCCCAATTTCAAAGGGGCGATCGCCGTGTCTTGGGGTTTTTTGGGTAAGCTCCCAATAGAAGGATTCATGCTGGTAAGCGGCACGACGACCTTGGCGTTTTTTAGTTTGTTCGTAACCAGTACGGCGTTTTACTTCTTTA
Source organism: Nostoc carneum NIES-2107 (assembly GCA_002368155.1). GTDB lineage: Bacteria > Cyanobacteriota > Cyanobacteriia > Cyanobacteriales > Nostocaceae > Aulosira > Aulosira carnea. The sequence goes on along the minus strand of AP018180.1, from coordinate 6,616,429 downwards.
GTAAATGCTTTGTAACTCGGAGCAATTACACTAGATTGTTCGCAAGCTAGAACTAAAGCCCCGTAAACTTCCAACATTCTTTTTTGTTTCAGAGTTTCATAGTCTTCTAAAATAAACCTCTCCATAATTGCTAAGGTGTCTTCAGGCAGCTTGCGCTGACGATTACCTTTGACACTGCGATGGGACAAAAGCCCAATGTAGCCGCAACCGTATTTTTGAAGTGCAGTTAGATATTTAGCTTTCCAGTCACGAATGGTACGGGCTGGTATTGTTTCGTTTTCTGGGGGATGGCCGTTTAAGTAAGGTTCGATAGTTTTGTAGCGTTCAAGGGCTTCTGCTTGGTCTTCAGGACTAGCTTGATAAAATCGCTGCCAAGATTCTGTGCTAATAGCTGTGTTTTCTGGTGTTTGGAGACTTGTGATTTTTCCTTGGCGAACCAGATTCTCAAATACAGCTTTTTTGAGTTCAATTAACTGATTATTTTCTGCACCAAGTATAACCTCTGTTTCTCCAACATGGATGATATTTAAACCTTTGCCGTCCCAACTAACAGGCGTGCCAGTGGCAAGATTAATTACAGGAGAGATAGCCGGAAGATTTACACTTGGCTTCTCAACTATTAATCTATAAGCATTAGCAGTTTGTTCGTCACGGAAGATGAGACATCTTTCTGGTTCAGCAAGTGGTGCAGCATTTAAATCAAAATAGATTTGCTCTTGAGCAATTAAGGTGTAAATATCGTCAGATTTAGCTCCTGTTGGCTGATTGAGTAGTTCTGCTAAAACGATTCCTGGTTGAGATGACACAATTGCAAGTAATGATTGAGCGATCGCTTCTTCCACTGCTAGGGATTCGGCTCGGTAATAATCTTCTAAAAATTGCAGATTACGTTGTACAACCCAATTGATTTCGCGATCTGAACGAATGCGGTAATAAAGCCCAAACTGGTGAGCATAGACTTCTCCTGGCGGACAATGCCATTGATTATCTTCTTCAAAGTAAAAGTAACGATTGGGGTTTTTCTCTGCTAGTTTTTTCAACTCCTGCTCAGTTTTACACTCTTCCCAACCAGCCGAATTGGTTCGGATGACAAAGAAATCTGGGGTGTGTAAAACGCCTAATCTACGTCCGTTACTTGCTTGATAGTCAAGTTTAATTTGTGGTGGTTGATCGTAGAATTCTAGAACATCTTCATCGTGTTCTAACTGATAGATAATTGGCAGTTCAACCCGATGAGATTCAAATTGAATCGTAACTCCCATCTTGCGACTAGGGTAGCGTCCCGAAACATTCTTGCTACCGCCACCAACGCGACGGGATGGCTCAGATGAGCGAACTTTCTCAATAATTTTTTGCCCTGCCTCGGATATTTGAAGGCGAGCAACCCATTGTTCAAATTGCTCTTTCATATAGTCCTTACTAAGCGCTTTGCACTTGAGTTTATGAGTCTATGAAAATAAGACCATAAAGTTAGGAATCTGCTTGTCTGATGCTATATTACTTAACTTTATAACACTTATAGTGTGCAAAAATCCACTGATAGTAGATGGATTTAACGGCAATACTGGTTCAGTATGGTTTTGTGACACAGAAACACTTCAGTATTGAGTACCGCTTTGGCAAAGCAATTAGGCGGCGAAGGCGAGAGCTAGATTTATCCCAAGAAGCACTGGCTGAAAAGTCAGGGCTTCATCGCAACTACATCTCAGGTATCGAAAACGGAGAGCGTAACCCTTCGTTAAAAAATATTGTTAAGTTAGCAGCAGCTTTGGAGATATCTGTCTCCGATCTGTTTGTTAATTACGGCATCGAGGTTAAGAGTGAATCGGAAACTAATTCCTGAAATTTGGCTGTTAAAACTAAAGTACCAGCGTAATGGTTAATCCAAGAGGGATGACTATTTACTTAGAACATTGGAATCTAAAACCTTTAGAAATCCCGCAACGGAGTCGGTTATTTTCTCTTGAACCTGTGGCGGTGGGAACTCCCTACGCAGAAAGTCTTAGTAGCTATCTCCATCGTTTGGCGCAGGCGCATTGTTTAACTTCTCAAAAGCTTGTTATGGGAGAAATTGCGCCACTTATCCTCAAAGATGAGGATAAATCTGAGCTATTGGCAAAAAATCTGAGTCACCTATTAAGAAATAGCGACGCGAAACCAGCTATCAATGGAATGCGAGAAATGACAGCAAAGTTAGTCATTGTCTTAGAAGAGTTAACAATGCGTCAAGATTTACGCTTTTTGACCCTTTTAAGCTGGAAAGGCATGATTTATGACAAGGGGTTATTTCGGAACTATCGCGCTTGGTGTCCTTGTTGTTGGGAAGAGTGGATGCAGGAGAACAAAACTATATATGAAGCATTATTATGGTCATTTAAGGATGTAGAATTTTGTTTGATTCACAAACAGCGATTAATAGAAGAATGTCCTCATTGTGGTTCCCGTTTACCTGTAATGGCTAAATTTTCGCCAGCGGGATTTTGTTCTCGTTGTTACGGGTGGTTAGGACAGGAAATTAAAGGCGAAGAGGAAATAGAGAAATATCAAATTAACATTCAAGGAATTAGCGAATTAATTGCACTTACTCCCCAATTAGGATATGAACCCATCCCCATCGAGTTAACGCGAAAATTACAATTAATTTTGTTAGTGTTTGAACAAGCGATTGGCAAGGATTTGCAGTTATTGGGAGATTTAGGGGGAATCATGGAATCGTTGAGGATAGCCTCAACAAAAAATCAAAGTCAACCTTATCATTTGGTAAAGCTGATTATTCCTGTGTGCGAGAAGGCGAAGATTAGTTTATCCCAGTTGTTTGGGTTAGATTTTCAGGAATTGGGCAAGATATTGTTCGGGAATTTTAGTCTGGAATTAAAGTTGTAGAAGTTTAGTATAAATGCACCGCTACTTTTCCCCTATTTACTTGACAATTCGTCCCATATAATTCCCCCATAGCTGGGCTGCTTGAGCGCTACTACCAGAAGTGGGGGAATTATTGTCATTTCCTAGCCAGATACCAGTCACTAGCCGACGGCTAGGGATAAAACCGATATACCATAAGTCAACGTTTTTGTCGGTTGTACCTGTTTTACCAGCTTCTCCTAATCCCAAAGCAGCACCGCGACCTGTACCTCTAGTAACTACTCCTCGCATCATAGTAGTCATTTGATCGGCTACCTCATTAGATAGTACTCGTCTATTGGCATCGGGGTCTTGGTCAAAGGAGTAAATTACTCGACAGGTTTTTAAATCTTTGCGATCGCGGCAATCACTACTGTCTAAAATTCTACTAATTGCATGGGGTCGATTCCACACGCCCCGATTACCAATTGCGCCAAAAGCACCAGTCATTTCCAAGACATCAACGACGCTTTGACCTAGCACTAAACCAGGAACTGGATCGAGTGGTGATTTTACTCCTAAACGTTGAGCCATAGCTACAACTTTATCTAAACCAATTTCCCTCGCCACCCGCAAAGCAATCGGATTTTCGGAAAGGGCCAGTCCTGTAGACATATCTAAACTAGTACCAGCGCCTTTAACTTGGCAAGGCTTTATTTCTAAACCTTGCCAAGTTAAAGGCGCGCAGGAATAGCTTCTATATGGTGAAATTCCTTGCTGAATCGCTGCGGTGTAAGCAAAAATTTTAAAGGTCGAACCTGGTTGTCTTTTAGCTTGAACTGCACGATTAAATTGACTTTTTTTATAATCTGTGCCTCCTACCATTGCCAAAATTCCACCAGTGCTGGAATCCAAGGTCACCATCGCCCCTTGGGAAAAACCAAAACTTGCACCTGAATTGTTGACTGAATTGCGTAAGGAGGCTTCGGCTTGGGCTTGTATTCCCAAGTCTAGCTGGGTTTCAATAATATAATTGCCCTCTTTTGCTGCTCCCTCTCCCAAAATTTGCTCTAACTCTTGGAAAACATAGTTGTAAAAATAAGGACTGAGAGTTTTAGCTTGCTGTTCGCAGACTTTGGGGCTAACTTGAACAGTGGAACGTTTAGCACGGTTAGCATCCTCAACTTTAATTTGGCCCATTTCCACCATTCGCTTAATCACGCGATTGCGGTATTCAGCCGCTTCTAGTTTATTCGGGCCATCTCCACAGAAATCAAAGGCGTTAGGGCCTGGTAAAATACCTACCAAAGTTGCAGCCTCTGCCAAAGTTAAATCTTTAGCCGACTTCTCAAAGTAATATTTTGCAGCATCTTCAAAGCCTGAGGTATCGCCACCAAGAAACGCCCGATTTAAATATGTCAGCAAAATTTCGTCTTTGCTGTAAAAAGTCTCAAGCTTTAGCGCTACTATTGCTTCCCGGAGTTTCTGCCCCAGGGAATCTTGTATACCCACGTAGTCGCGGAATAAACTCCTTGCAACTTGTTGGGTAACAGTACTAGCACCTTGTTGTGCATCACCACTACGGCTATTAATTAAAACAGCCCGTAAAATCCCCAATGGATCAACTCCAAGGTGCCAGTAATAACGACTATCTTCCGAAGCAATCACAGCTTTTGGCAAATAAGGGCCAAAATCCTCTAACCTCTTCATCTCTACGTGAGATGTGGTTCTTGGTTCGCGTAATGGGGTAGCACCATCACGAGCATAAACAATCACTGGCGCACGGCGGGTAGCTGTAGGTAAAGGCCTCACGGAAAATTTTAGCCATTCTACGCCGATTGCCAAAGCCAATAAAGCACTGACACCACCAACACCATAAGCTGTCCAAGTTGCTGCTTTAACACACCAAGTTGGTGGATTTATGTATTGCAACCGCTTAAAAAAATCAATTCTGGTTTGTGCTTCTTCTCGTCGTTTTTGATGATCTTCTTTTTCTCGTTGCTTTTGTAGCTCTAATTGTTTAGCTCTTTCTACTTCTTGTTTTTTCCGTCTGTTTTCCTCTTTTAGTTTCTCCTGATTCTTAGCAGCCAGAATCGGTTGTTCAATTCGCTCTATATCTTCAGGTTTAAGTCCTAAAGACTGCTGCAAACTGTTGATTTGCTGCCGAGCATGAATGCTCAAAGGATATTCTCGTTCCACAGCTTTTGAGAATTCCTGTTCGTATTGCCGAAGTTTCTTATTATACTCTTCCTGTTCTCGTTGCTTTTGTAGCTCTAATTGTTTAGCTCTTTCTACTTCTTGTTCTTTCCGTCTTTTTTCCTCTTTTAGTTTCTCCTGATTCTTAGCAGCCAGAATCGGTTGTTCAATCCGCTGTATATCTTCAGGTCTAAGTTCTAAAGACTGCTGCAAACTGTTGATTTGCTGCCGAGCATGACTGCTCAAAGGATATTCTCTTTCAACAGCTTTTGAGAACTCCTGTTCGTATTGCTGAAGTTTCTTATTATACTCTTCCTGTTCTCGTTGCTTTTGTAACTCTAACTGTCTGGCTCTTTCTGCTTCTTGTTCTTTCCGTCTTTTTTCCTCTTTTAGTTTCTCCTGATTCTTAGCAGCCAGAATCGGTTGTTCAATCCGCTGTATATCTTCAGGTCTAAGTTCTAAAGACTGCTGCAAACTGTTGATTTGCTGCCGAGCATGACTGCTCAAAGGATATTCTCTTTCAACAGCTTTTGAGAACTCCTGTTCGTATTGCTGAAGTTTCTTATTATACTCTTCCTGTTCTCGTTGCTTTTGTAACTCTAACTGTCTGGCTCTTTCTGCTTCTTGTTCTTTTCGTTTCTCTTGTTCCTTTAGTTTTTCCTGATTCTTAGCAGCCAGAATCGGTTGTTCAATCCGCTGTATATCTTCAGGTCTAAGTTCTAAAGACTGCTGCAAACTGTTGATTTGCTGCCGAGTATGACTGCTCAAAGGATATTCTCTTTCAACAGCTTTTGAGAACTCCTGTTCGTATTGCTGAAGTTTCTTATTATACTCTTCCTGTTCTCGTTGCTTTTGCTGTTGCTGTATTTCACGAATAATCTTCTGCCTGATTGGCTCTATTTCTTCATCCTGAAGTTCATATCTTTCCTGAATTCGCTTGAATTCTTCCCAAATCCCATCACTATCAAAATAACCTTCCTCAGCTAGTGCTTCTCTTAAATCATTTTCATATTTATTCAAATTTTCTTGTTTCTTCTGAATAGGAGCGAAAAGTTCTTGTTCTATTAATTGGCATTCTTCTTGAGATAGTTGTAATTTTTCGCGCAAATCTTCTAAAGAACGACGAACAAAATTAGGAATTTTACCTCGCTTTAAATAAGGCTGAATTTCTTTTTGATACTTCTCTTTAGCAGTAGTTTTGACTTTAAAAAGATGAATCTTATACCCTTGTTTCACTGGATAAAACTCTGGGTTCATTTCGAGTTTTGCTTCAGATATTTTGTCCTTGGCATATTCATGTAATTCTTCCAGAGAAAGCCAATCATTGCCGTCTTTATTTGCTTTTCCTGTGCGAACACCTTCTAGGAAATAATGGGTATAGACAGAAAGGTCAAATTCATCCTTAGCCCAAGCATATTCGGTGGCACTAGCAGCCGTGAGTATGGCACGTCCTTCACCTCCTAACTGCTCTTGGATTTGAGCGTTAGCAGTACCTTTAGCACTTAATCCCTTAGCAAATGCCCCACTGTGACAACAGTCGAGGATAATAGCCATTCGTTTGGATGGACATTGATTCATCCACTGATGTACAAAATTGGATGATACGGCACTAGTAGGGCGTAATTTACCATTTTCCTTGCGAGTATCATAAGTGGAAAAAAAGAATATCCCATTTTCATCAAGAATTCCATGACCAGAGAAGTAAAATAACAGGAGATCCTCTTTTTTTCGGTTACTTTTATGAAATAAATCATAAACAGCATCTTCAATTCGCTGTTTGTTAGGGTTCTTCAACACAGTAATGTCAGATTCTTTAAACCCCCCTAACTCTGGATCTATCAACGCTTGTTTCATTGCATCCACATCCGCAGAGCTTTTCGGTAGAGAAGCTAAATCTCGCGAATCGAATTGACCTACTGCAATTAATAAAGCAATTTTAGTCATCTGTGTTAGCTTTCTCTTCGGTGATGGAATTACCTTTTGCCCATTCTTGTGCTTTTTGGTAAACAAATTCAAACTCTTCTCTGCTGCTAGCTTTGAGGTTGATTTCTCTACCGTCAGGAGTTTTGAGTGCTAACTCAATCTGTTTATTCCCCAAGCGATCGCCCAAAAATCCCATTAATTTTTTAATATTAGCCGGATTAACCTCTGCGTTTAATAGTCCTAAAATGAAGCCACCGAAAGCCTTTGAACCTGCTGGTGCTTGATGAACTGCTATCAAATCTGCGCTTTCTACGATTTCACTTTCCTCAAGTTGTTCTCGCAAGTTTTGAGTTTCTTCTTGTAACTCGTCGTTATCTAAATCTGCATCTTGAATGGCGATAGTGATCTTAAAGTTAGCTTCTTGTGTCATGTTTTCAATTTCCTTAAATAGAGCTTTCTAATAAGTTACTAGGTAAAGCAGACTGTTAATTTTCTTTGTTATGTTCCTCTAGAGCCGCCATTCTCTGCTATAAATCAGCTTTCTAACTCAGCCAGCAATTGGCTTAACGGCACACACAATCTCAGCACAGCTGAGGTAAGTAGCGATCATGCTGACGACCACATCAGTTTTCAACGTGCCAGCGCATTCGACCTAGCTGTTGAACTTGTCATGAAGAACTTGGGGAACTTGAAATGTTTTTGACCAAACCTTTTAGCTCTAATATTTGAGCTTCCAATGCAGATACTCTCTGGCTCAATGGCACTTCTTCACTTGCACCCAGATACTGAGCTAAAGCATTTAAAATTACTTCTGTTCTGGTTGAATGCGTCTCGGCAATATGGCTTTCCAAGCGCTTCTTAAGGTTAGGAGGAATCCTAACACCAATAGCAGAATTAGACATAAGATTAGAAGAATATATATTGTTTAGAAATGTAGCACAAAGTTTATACCCACCTCAGGAGCGCTTAAAAATTTTTACATTTCTTGGAAATGCGCGCTCGCTCTACGAATATCTTCACAAAGCAGAGCATTTCTAGTCCAAAGTTGCCTTCCTACTTCAGTAAGTGGTAACATCTGGGCTAACTTGTCTGCATCTAGTTCTACTACAGATGCGATCGCCTGCTTTGAGAACTGTTTTATTCTTCTTCCCCAAGCTCACCAAGAGCGTCATCAAATTTGTTGATGATGTCGAGTAATTTTGATACGACTCGCGCAAAGATTTTTTTACGATCTAATAATTTGGGTTTTTCGTTACAAGCACTCAGCACAGTTTCTCTTAATGGCTCTTTCCCTGAAAATTTATAGTCGGCAATCATTTGATTAACAACTTCGACGTTGAGATTTTCCTCTATACAAAGTTGCTGAATTGCTTCAATACGTTCTTGAGTCCAGAAGTCTTGAAAGACAGTTTCAACTTTTTCTTCGGGTTCAAGGGTGGGTAGCCGCTCATCGATAAATTTCTCCAGCAGATCCCGTTTACTTCGTAATTGGGCTTCTTTGCCAATGATTTCCAGAATAGAGGCTTTTTGGCTCTGGTATTCTTCTGGCGTGATATTTGTTTGCCGATCGCGCTGGAGGTTAGCCACCAGCTTGAGAATATAGGCGACATTGATTTCGTCTCGCTGGATCAGTTCCAGTTCAAAATCGACTTCCTCAACCAAAGATTCTTTCTCTTCATCTGGCTTGGATCGCGTTCTATCATAGATGTCTAGATATTTGCTTTTATAATCTTCAAAGGTTTGTTCATCCAGATTTAAGTCGGAAAAACTAAATTCAGTGAATGATTTACTTACATTCTGTAAACGGATAAGATTACGAAAGGCTTTAACAAACTTAACTTGCTCGTCTTCACTAATAAGCTTATTGACATCGTTAGGGATAGTGGCGATCGCTCTCAGTTCTTGCACACCTTCATTAAATTCCTTAATGTAGTAATCGTAGGTTTCAATGAAAATTTGTTCGTTGGCGTTAGGATCGGAAAAGAGGGCGACGGCTTGATCGGTATTCTCCTTAAGATTGCGAAAGCAAACAATATTTCCCTGAGATTTAAGTTCGCCCAAAATGCGATTAGTACGGGAGTATGCTTGAATTAATCCGTGGTACTTCAGATTTTTATCGACGTAGAGCGTATTGAGTTTCTTAACATCAAAACCCGTAAGAAACATATTCACGATTAACAGAATATCAGCACGTTCCTGATCCTGAAAGTTTTCCCGATCCCTATCCTTCATTCGTTTGGAAATATCTTTATAGTAGGTATAGAATGCCTGACTATCTTTAGCGGAATACTGGGTTTTATACATCTGGTTATAGTCCGCGATAAATTCATTTAATTTGTCGCGGCTATGGCTGCGGCTGCTCGTATCTGTGCTGATATTGAAATCAGGTTCTCCAATTAAGCCGTTTGCGTCTTCGTCTTCTTCGTTATCGCTGGGGGTAAAAATAGTAATGACTCGTAGGTCATGTAATCCCTGTTTCTGTTTATTTTTAAACTTTTCGTAATAAGTGATTAGCGTATCTACGTTACTGACGCAGAGCATAGCAGAGAATTTTCTGCCGTGGGTTTTACGGTCATGGTTGGCAATAATCCAATCAACAATCAGTGAAATTCGGTCGGGATTTTCAAAGAATTCTGGGTTTAATTTTGGCTCTGTGATGAGTGTTCCATCTTTGCGTTTGAGTTTGCCCCAATAATCAACGGAAAATTTAAGAACGTTTTCATCAGCGATCGCATTAGTGATCACATATTTATGCAGACATTCTTGGAATAAGTCTCTAGTGGTGCGTTTACCATGTTGATTACTGGCAGCGTTATCGGCAAAGATGGGAGTTCCGGTAAAGCCGAACATCTGGGCTTGGGTAAAAAACCTAACGATATTTTTATGGGTTTCGCCAAATTGGGAACGGTGGCATTCATCAAAGATAAACACAATGCGCTTATCTTTCAAGCCTTCCATTGCGGTTTCATGGCGTTGGGATTTTATCGCACGGTTGAGTTTCTGAATCGTGGTGACGATCAGGCTACTATCCCCAGCCATTTGTGTTACCAGTTGTCTTGTGTTGTCGGTGGTATCTACACAGTCAGGACTAAAATAATTAAATTCTTTGCTGGTTTGGTAGTCAAGGTCAGCGCGATCAACGACAAACAGCACTTTATGCACTTTGGAGAGTTGGGTGAGAATTTGGGCAGCTTTGAAACTGGTGAGGGTTTTGCCTGATCCAGTGGTATGCCAGATATAGCCGTTTTTATCGGTATCCTTCACTCGCTCAATAATGGCTTCTACTGCGTAGTATTGGTAAGGGCGCAACACCATCAGCACTTTGTCAGATTCGTGCAGGACAATGTATTTACAGATCATTTTGGAGACGTGGCATTTCTCCAGAAAGCTGTCGGCAAAGTCCTCTAGTTGGGTTATGAGGTTGTTTTCTTGGTCTGCCCAGTAGAAAGTTTGTTTATATTCTTGTTTGCGGTTGTTGGCGTAGTAGCGGGTATTGACACCGTTGGAGATGACAAAAATTTGGACATACTGAAACAGCCCATTGTCTGCACTGTAGGAATGGCGTTGGTAGCGGTTGATTTGGTTGAAGGCTTCTTTGAGTTCCAGCCCTCGGCGTTTCAGTTCAATTTGGACAAGGGGCAAGCCGTTAATCAGCAGGGTTACGTCGTAGCGGTTTTTGTATTTGCCTTGCTGGGTGACTTGGTTGGTGACTTGGTATTGGTTTTGACACCAATGTTCTATGTTGAGGAATTCTAGGTAAAAGGTGGTGCCATCGTCGCGCCTGAGTTCCATTTTGTCGCGGAGGCGTTTGGCGCGGTCAAAGACGTTACCTTTATCAAGGTGGTTGAGGATGCTTTTAAATTCTGTGTCGCTGAGTTTAATGTGGTTATGTTTTTCTAGTTGGGTTTTGAGGTTGGCTTTGAAGTCTTCAGCGTTGCGAAGGGTGACAGGTTCGTAGCCTAGTCCTGCTAGACGTTCAATCAGTTTTTGTTCTAGTTCGGCTTCGGTTTGGGGCATAGGGGAATGGTGAATACAATAAAGGTATTATTTATTGCCTACTACCTATAAAATACTGCCTATTCCTTAATGATGTCTGCTGGGGTTTCTGGGGTGAGGGTTAAACCGCGATAGACTTGTTCAATGGGGAAATTGAGGTTAATGCTTTTGAGTTCGATAGTGTCGCCTGGTTTGTAGTTGATAATCAACCAATCGCCTGCGTCATTTTTGTGATACAAGTCAATTTCGATACTAGTGGAACTGACTAGTAGGTAATCGATTAAGGCTGGATTTTGGCGGTACATTCGGAACTTGCCACCTCTGTCGTAGGCTTCGGTGCTGGAGGAGAGAACTTCGACGATTAAGCAGGGGTAGGTAATATATTGGGTTGTGGTTTTGTCGCGATCGTCGCAGGTGACGCTGACATCTGGGTAAATGTAGTTATTTGTGCCGACAATATTAATTCGTAGGTCTGAAGTTGCAGTTTCGCAGCCACTCCCTTCTAAATGATTGGTAAACAATGTGATCAATCTGGCAGCAAGTAAACTATGGTTTTTGCTACCACCGGTCATGGCATAGATACCCATAGGATAAACTTGACCGTTGATCAGTTCGTGTTTTTCTAGTTGCTGTTCTTCCCAAGCAAAGTATTCTTCGGGGGTTAAGTTTGTGGGTTTGTCTTTAGCAGCGATCATTTTTTTGGTAATAGGTGATACTTTTATTTTATTTGCTGCTCCCTAATTTGCTCTTGCCAAGCTAAAGCATTAACCCCTTGAAAAGCTGTAATTTTTCCTGAGAGTTGGTTAATGGGATGCTCTGAAGTATGATCAGGATTAGATTGACTATCAACTGTTTGACTATGGAGTTTTTGACTTAAATATTGCAAAATCTCCTGTTGTTCTGTCCAAGATAATTGTTCAATTAAACTAAATACTTGTTCTTTGGTAATTTGCAAGTTCAGCATTGCTTAAATCTCCATACTTTCTATTAGGTAATGGGTAATACTTTTATTTTATTCCTTGTTCCCTTTTTTCAAATAAACAGTTTTTGGAGTAAGCCTTTTTTGAATTTTTCGGTTTGCTCAATTTGGCGGGTGAGGGTTTCGATTTTGGTTTTGTGGTATTATTCAAGATTTTCAATATCAGCTAGGTCTTGTAGTCTGCCAGATGCTTTTTTATTTTTTTTAAGATTGTCTAAGTCAATAAATTGCACGAGAATATTATCAACAATAATTTCAGTTTTTGAACTATAGCAGGTTTCAAAATCAATGCCGTCAGGGGTAGTAATTAGATCAATGCGATTGGGAGGATAACCCAGTTGTATGATTTGGTCGGGGGTTTGAAAGTCTTGGGCAGATAAGCCAAGGCTACCAAAACCAAATTGATCGAGGGCAGTTATGAGTTTATCGGCGTTTTCTGGTGACATCTCTACCCAAATATCTATATCTTTGGTGTAGCGGGGGTGTCCATGAATGGCGACGGCATAACCACCAATAATCAGATATTTAACTTGATTGGCGTTTAATAATTGTATAAATTCTTTGAAGTCTTGGTTCAGCATTGTATTTATATTGGTGGTATTCTCGGCGAATTTGTTCTAGGGCTTCGAGACGTTTAAGGGGTGGCTGATTTTGCCAGTAGTGAAAGTCACTGGTTTGTTGTTTTGTAGTGGTTTTGTAAATGACTTTTTCCATAGATTTAGCTTTGATTTTAGTACCTAAATAAATAGTTTTTGCAGTACGCCTTTTTTGAATTTTTCTGTCTGCTCGATTTGGCGGGAGAGGGCTTCGATTTTGCAATCGATTGCGTTTAGGAAGTTAGCTATTTTTTCTTGTTCTTTCTTTATTGGGAAGTATACTAAAAAATCACCAACATCTTTGCTAGTTATATTTGGATCTTTTCTACTACTACCTGCATATTTCCTTCATTTTTTTACATTGCTATTAAGAAAGAACAAGAGATATTGAGGATCTAAGTTATTCTTGACTCGAACAACTGAAATAGCTTGATTTGTTGCAGCTTCTATTTTTAATATTCCTGTCCTCCCAATCTGATTGAAACCCCCCGCGCTAGGTTGTAAGTCGTGCGGTTCATCTCCTGCCCGTAAAAATCCCCGACTGATTCCACCTCCCGCGCCACCCGCAACAACAAAGAACCCGATCCACAAGTGGGATCATAAACCGACTTCAGCCGACTCTTCCCCGTTGTCACAATCTTCGCCAACACCTTAGACACTTGCTGCGGCGTGTAAAATTCCCCCGCCTTCTTCCCCGCACCACTGGCAAACTGCCCAATCAAATACTCATAGGCATCCCCCAGCACATCGCTCTCGGTATCTTCTAACCGAAAATCAATTTTATTTAGATGCACTAAAATCTTGGCAATTAAAGCATTCTTCGCCTTGGGAGTCCGCCCCAACTTCGTCGAATTCAGATCCAGATCCTCAAATAAGTGATCAAAATCCTCTTCGCTTTCTTCCCCCATAGTTGATCGCTCGATGCTGTTCAGCACTTGGGTTAGGTCATCCAAAATAAAGTTAGATGATTCAAAATCCTCATCTGCTAGATTTTCCTCATGGGCTTTTTTAGCTCCTAACGCCCGTTCCGCCAACGAACTAAACAACTCTGACGGCTTGAGAAAATATCCCAGGGTAGCGATCGACTCCTCTTGAATCGCCTTTAGATATTCCTGCCCTTCCTCCGAAGTTTCATCAATATCCAGAAAATCAATGCCATCCTCGGCTAACAATTTATTGGCATGAAGATGCTGCCGCTCAGAGAGGTACTTGTAGAAAATAAACCCTAAGCAATAATCCCGAAACTCATCAGCATTCATCTTGCCCCGAAGCGAATCGGCAATATTCCATAGCTGAGTTTCTAGCTTTTTCTTGTGTCCGTTTTGTCCGTTCAGTCCGTTCGTCATTTATCTCTCGTACTGGGCGATCGCAAGCACTGCCAAGAAGTGGTATCTAAGCAACGTATAGACTAACACACAAGATGATTCCTTGGTACAGTGCGTAAGTCCTAATATTGTGCTAGATGAGCATGGCAAGTTTATAGTCATTGACCCGCGCGGCAAAACACCGCTAAAGATGCTAATGGCTTATCAGGAATCAAAATCTCAACATTGCGATCGCATTTTTATCCAGATCAACACAAAATTCAGTTTGCATAAAGGAAACTCACTTTTACTCTAAATCCTTATAGTTTGTAAACTGTAGTAGCTCAAAATTTTATATTTTGTTTACTGCTGTAGCTATTATATGAGCAATAGGGACGATAAAAAAACCAGAATGTATATTTATGTTGCAGATGTTGTAGCAGTTGCTTGGAATCAAGATAAAGGAATGCTTTTAAAGCGATTGCGGGGAAAGAAATCACGTCAAAAACTAGCTGATGAAATTGCAGCGAGGGGAGGGGAATGCTCTCATCAAAACCTCAAGAAACTAGAGTACGGTGAATCTGAAAGCGTCTCTATAAAAGTATTAGAGGCTATTTGTACTGCATTAAATATTTCTTTAAGTGACTTTCTCAGTACTGTCGAAGTGACTAATTAAAGTTTTGAATATACTTCTTGTTTTTAGCTACTAAAGTAACTAATATATTTGATGAAAGCAAAAAAGCGATCGCCCCTCCGGCAAGAGAAATGCGATCGCCTTTTGTTCAACCCCGTTAATGAGGTTACTTATGATGATTGTACAAGATGACTTTGGTAACTCAGCTTTGGCTGAATCAGAGTTCGAGGAATATATTGACCAGCTTGCCGACCCAGTAGTACCAGAAATTGAAATTGACTCAGTACCAGATGACTTGGGTGAACTGTATAGAGTCTGGAATGGTTCTCAACTACTTGGCACTTTCTACCAAAATCTAGAAGGGAAATGGGTAGCACAACCCTGTAATAGCGATGATAGACCATGTTGCGATACACCTTTAGCAGCGCAAATAATCATCATCGCTGTTAATGGCTTACTAGTAGCCGACGCAGCATAGCACACGAAGCATTTATCCCATCACTTGGAGAGGTAATTGAATTACCTCTCTTTCTTGTATGCATAGAAAATCTCTCTGGTTGATTTGCACTAAGTAGCGATCGCACTCCATCTTAAACCAGTGGGCGATCGCTTTGAGCAACGCCTAACGGCATGAAGCCACGAATCACACGCACTCATAGGGGCAATAGTCAGCGTCAATATGCTGAGCAACGCCTAACGGCATCAAGCCACGAATTACGCGAGACTAGCAGTCGGGGATGGCTGCAAAGAACCCTGAGCAACGCCTAACGGCATCAAGCCACGAATTACTAACCACTAACATCGGGTAATTGGCAGGCTTCATCTGAGCAACGCCTAACGGCATCAAGCCACGAATTACAGCAAAGGTGAAAACCCTTAACTGAGGAAGGCTCATTTACAATCTTACAACTACCTTCCAAATTGAGAAACCAAAAACGCAAAACTTAGCAAACCTTCCCTGACTTTCAGCCTCTCAAACCCAGTGCTGATAAACTTTTCCAAAAATAGCAAGCACCTTTTTCCTTGCCTCAATTACTATAGCCCTTAGCATGTAAACCTTGCCGCCATTCTTCCACCCTAAATTCCGTTTCCCATATAAAGATACTTGTCAAATTGGGGATTGAACCATTGTCCACGCCAAATCAGGAGGTGGTGAACTTGGCATTTCTTCAATTCGATACCTTAAAAATCGCGTATTTCTTGACCCCACATGGTCAACCCAATAGGGTAAGGTTAATCTGCCTCGATTATCCCTAATCGCCCAATGTCTCACCCCCTGTAGATAATCTTGAGAGACAAGTTTGATTGATTTAATCAACTGGTCACTTTCTCCCAAAAATAAACAGCCAAACCGTCTTACTAGCTCAGGATGGTCAAACGCTAATTGTATCCTTTCCCTTAAACTTGGTTGTATCTTCTCCCCCTCAGAACGAACCCAAATCAAACACTTGAGATTAGACAAAATTTCTTGATAACTGGGAATACTATTCTCTGGATGGCTAAAATCCGCATTCTTAAACCGTCTCATTTGACGCAAAACTCGCGACTTTTTGGGGATAGATAACATTGCGATCGCCAATTCTACCCCACAGTGGCGATAGACATCCGTTTCCCCTACCAAAGACAACAACATCCCATACACTGTTGCTGGAGGTGGGACAGGGTAGGTTTTTCCCATTTCCCTTGCATGGGACTCCCGAAAAGTCGCAAAAGGAACATCCAAATAGAGAATTAATGGCGCAGTCATTTTGATTCTTCTAACCCCAAATCTTTTTTAATGACTGTTTTCAAATTTTCAATCAGTTCATTTCGATTTCGATAAATATGCGCCTTCTTAAAAGGGGAATCATCAAAATTATCCAATTGCTGTAAATCCTTAACAATTGTTCCCCCAATCCACAATTGACTAGGTTCAATCTGTCCGCATTCCACTTCATCTATAAATTCTTGTGTAAATTTTGCTTCCTTACTCTGAGGCTCGCAATATTCAAAGCAATAGGAAATATATGAAGCAAAATTATTTGTCCAATGCAATACCAAACTATCGGGACAGAAAGGATAATTAAAAATATTACTACTCCCTCCTACCTTGGGCAGTTCCATAATCCCATCTATCACAGGTAAAATCCGCGAATAGTCTTTGAGATGAGTGGCATTAATTTCAAAATAATATTGATATCGAGTTGCATGATATTCTGTAAAATGAAGCGATGTGCTATCTTTTTCTCTGCCACTTTTTGCCCCTAACTTGATTGCACCATCATAAGGCGTTAGCGACACAGCCATATTCATTGCTAAAGCACCCCTTCGCTGATTAGAAGTGCTGGTTTTTGTCTGCTTCTTTTTTCTCTTTGTTGTTGAAGTCTCAGACTCTGTTTCCGCAGACTCTAATAAAGCAAACCCAAAAATATCATCATCATAAAATTGTTCTGGATCGAAATATTCACTTGTTAATCGATTCAGATGTTCGTCCTCATCCCAAACTCTATTCACTAAATAACCTTGCTTTTGAAGATAAAAGCGTAACGCCCAACGAATTGCACTTGAACCTACAAAAGAATGAGTTTTACCATTCCAAAAGCCTTTTTGCAGAGTAGTCTTATTTCCTAGTCTCATGTCATGATTTAAGGACGCTAAACCATAGCGAGTGAGAACTGTTCCGTAAAGATAATAATTGGGGATATTATTGTCATTCTTCTTCAGAGTCATCATTCACTTCTTCTAGTTTTTGATTGTTTGGCGTTAAACTATCATCCTTATTGATGGTTTTTTCTTTGGGTTTATAACTGGCGATCGCTAACAATGCCCAAATTCTTAGTTCTTGCCAAGGTGTTTTTTTAATTAGTAATAAAATTTCTGCTTGATTTTGATTTAAATACTTATTTAACCCTCCTCTTACTAAAAAGTCGGACAAATATTCCTTAAATGACAATTCATCATAACAATAGTTTAGCTCTGCCCTTAATCGTTCAACTTTCTTCTTAATGGGAGGGTCTTTCCCTTCTTCAGCTTTGGCATACATTTTAGCAAAGTTGCTCTTCATAGCTTGCTGAAATACCTTAATAAAAATCAGATAATGCTTGTCTTCTTCGCTATTCTCTACCATGATTATGAATCCTTCCCGATTGAGAAATAACTGGTTAAATAAATATTCTTTTGAATCCTCCATCACCAATTTTTCCCAAAAATTAGACCACCAATAGAGTCCTTGCACTAAATTATCAGCAATCAGGGAGCGAATCGGATTCACTTTAATAAAAATTTGCTTATATTCAATCTTCTGAGCATTGGTTTGAAAATATTTTTGAACCTGTTGATAAGTGATTAAAGTATTTTTATCAATTTCAATTTCTTGTATGCTCATCAATGTTCTTTGACGAGAATCCTTATTCATTTTTTCATATAACCAGACTTGACAAGCTTGATAGTAGCTGCCTTCAGGCTGAATATCGTCTAAGCTGTAATAAAGTAATCCTGCTTCACCAAGGCTACTAACATGAAGTTGTTTAGCTTCTAATTGCTGTAATCGCCATCTTCTTTGAGAAGCATCTTCAAAATCCTTGATTTCTGGAATCACTACCAAGTAGCGATGAGGTTTCTTCTCCTTCAAGTCTTCTGTTGGAATATGAAGTAAGCAATAATGACAAACTACTGGTACAAATAATAATGCTAAGGCGTATTCAGGTTTCTCTTCCAGTTTTGTAGTATT
The DNA here is from genome assembly GCA_002368155.1 of Nostoc carneum NIES-2107. Taxonomy (GTDB): domain Bacteria; phylum Cyanobacteriota; class Cyanobacteriia; order Cyanobacteriales; family Nostocaceae; genus Aulosira; species Aulosira carnea. The sequence goes on along the minus strand of AP018180.1, from coordinate 6,598,251 downwards.
CTGCGTCCTAGCATGGCGGACAATTCCCCCTAAATACAACCAACTGGTTATTTGCACATAATCCTGCCTGAGTTGTTGGGTATCTACCTCGCATAACTTCTCTGCAAAAGTTTGATGTGCGTACCAAGTTAGGGATTTGTATTGATACTCAACTTTTTTTTCTTCAACCGTTAGTTCAGTGTTAACTATCTCTCCTGCTTGATAAAATTGATTATGACGCAGGAAAACCGCACATATTCCTTCATGAATATGAATTTTTTGACTTAAATCTATTGCGTCATTGTCTAATCCTATTAAATGAATTAAACCTGTATCATCTAATTGAAAAGACTCCTTAATTAACCAAGATAAGGCAACGAAATCACTTCCTTCCCAGAATAATTCAATAGTATCAGCAGTCAAAGACCATGATATATGTTCTCCGCGTTGACCAGATGAGGGATATTGCTTTTCTAATCGCTTTAGAGTCATGTAAAGTCCCGTCATTCCCACTCGGTGCATTATTGTCGTATCCGCAGCATCGAGAGATAGGGAAATTTTGGGTTGGGTAGCAAACACGATTAGGTTTCCTCTTCTTCTTTGCTATGAGTCGCTGGGACTAATATTCCACACATCATCTTTCGTTTCCCGCCAATTCCCTGTTCTTGCAAGGTTAAGGAATCTTCTGGTGTGAGTGAGCTGATTTTTATGCCAAATCCTCTAACTTTAAACTGTTTCCCTTTTTGATTGATGGTTAATTGTCTTTTTTGAGGTGTTCCATCTTGTCGGGTAAGAAATTCGATTTTTCCTTGTATTCCTTTATTATCCAGTTGCCGTTGCACAGCTTCAATAAAGTTAGTCGAGTCTTGAAAGCCTGTAATTATGACTAATCTGGAATAGACACTTTCTGAAGAAATTAACGGTTTGTAGTCGGGAATATCTAGTTGATAAGAATTTTGACCTATGTGAAAAGCTTGACCCGCTAAATAAGGATAAATTAAAGGAATCTGTTGATGATGAATCCGAATTTTGAGGCGAGATTGAGCAGTGAGTTCAAGCAAATTGTTCCTTGTTGGTATTCCTGCGATCGGATGAATCCCAATAGACTCTAGTTCGTGAAGGATAGGACAAATTCTAGACAATGCACTATAGATAACATAACCATTATCAAGAGGAATAGGTGCGCCTCTGAGCTTGAACGTTAAGTCTACATATTCCTCACTTTGAATTAATATGGCTGCCATAGATGGAAATTTTGAGAAAAATTTCAAGATGTTAAAGTTTGTTTAATACATCAACATCCTCTTGTACAAAATTGCCCTCATTGCCATCGCCAATGTGACTTTACCCATAACTTTGCCGCAACGGCAAGCTTATGGGTCAAGTCACAAATATCATTAGAGAGCGATGCCTACGGCGGGCTACGCCTACGCACGCAGCTAGTATTCCTGATGTTTACCTTTTGACATCGCTCAATCAGTACAAAGCTTCATCATTTACTTCTGATAAGCTGTTAAGCATTTAATTTGCACATTGAGACTGCAGGGGGGCAGGGAGCAGGGAGCAAGGGAGAGGGTTTGCAGCTTTTACCAGCATAAACAATGATGCAATTTAAATGACGATTAGCTTACTTGCTAGACAAAATTCTTCACCTGACCCGTCTTCTAGTTTATCCGTACCACTTTGTCACAATTTAGATGCGTTTGCCCTGATGGTTCCAGTAGTGGCAAAGTTATGGGTAAAGTCACAATTTTTCAGATAGTCTAATGAATATTGATTAAATAACAAGCGCTTTGTTTGTCCTTTCCCCCATTCCCTATGCTGTAAACGCTTTGCCCATAGGCTTCTTGGGCATAAACATTTGTGACATCATTTGATTTAAAAACATTTAGATAATAATCAAGAGCCTAAAACCTGAAAAGTCTTTATGAGTGAGGATTATGACGATTAAGATTATGTATGTCAACCATGACAACAATTATTTAAATTGGACAAAAATTATTTAATGGACAGTAATATACTTGTCGATGAACTACTTTTTTGCACGTTAACAAAATAATTAGTTAATCGATAAAAGTCGCAAAAGCTAATTACCTAAAATACTGCAAACATTAGACTTCTTGCAGAATTCGGAAAAAGGGGGAAAGGTTTGGTATTTTCCCTTTCCCTTTTCACCTTTTACCTTTGCCCACATCTTACAAAATTGCTGTTTGCAAGATGTCTATTCTCTTACATAGCTTTAGCACCAGTACTAATCAAGCGTTTAAACAAACCTTCTGACCAGCCTGTTTCCTTTAAAACCGCAGATGAAGATACTTCTATATAAGCTTGTTCAATAAAAGCTAAGTCAATCATACACATACGACCCAGAGCATCTTTGAGATCTGCGCTTTTACCATCGTTTGTCAGACGCTTACCAACTTCATAGATGACAGTCGCCATTGCGGGAACAACGTGTTGCGGGCCAATACCGATGCGGACGTGAATCAGGCCTATTTTCCAACGTCTTTCAGCGTAAGCATCCCCCCAGTTATCCATACCTGTAAACATTTCGTGAAACCATTGAATAAAGGTTTCCCGGAGGCGATGTATGCGTCCGCTACCATCATGTAAAATCGCACTCATTTCTGGATCGCGTTCCAAGTAATCATAAAAATATTCAGCCATATTTGGTGCTACTTCTAAACCCCAATCTGCCTGAGATTTTAGTAAGTCTTTGTCCTCAGATGTCAAACCAACACGTTTTTCTAAAATGGAGAAGAATTTATGTGGATCTAAAGTCATAGTCGAGCTTTCCTACAATACGCAAAAAATTAGTGTTGGCTAGCTATTAACAAGAAAGTAAATTATTCAGTTGTGCTGTTGAACTTATAAATTTATGGCAGCAGATTATTTTGGTTTTGGATGACATCCAAAAACCAAAATATTAGCTACAAGTAAGTGGTTGGAAATAAACCCAAATATGTTAAGAAACATAAATAGGTTGGAAATATTTACCAATGAACGCCTCAGCCAGCTATCTTTAATTTCGCCGACCTACTTATTGCTGTTCTTAACTAATTAAAGGTGCAATTTGAGCAACGGCCCTTTTGATTTCTAGAAATAACAAGCCTTGTTTAACAGCGGCATTTGCTAATACCAATAAAACTGCATCTGGGCCACAGCTAACTACAATACCAAAGCCTTTTTCCCCTTCAACAACAATCCGGTCAATAGTGCCGCGTACTAATTCGCTACCAATACGTTCGCCTAAAGAAAGCATTGCTGCTGACATAGCAGCAGTACGGTCTTCATCCATTTCTGCTGGTAATACAGAAGCTAAAGCTAAACCATCAGGACTAACTAAAGCTGCACCTTGAATGTTAGATGTTCCGCTGACAAAGTTTTGGAGAACTTCTTGTAACATTGAAATATTAATCATGCTTTCTTCCTCAGTGATTATTGGTAAAGCTGTTTGAGTATTTGCCAATAAATTTGTTGGCGAATCTATTGACAAGTTGGCAGTTTTATCTGCAATCAAAAACATTCTGATAAATGTTCTTGGGAGGAGCTTGAGAATATTTCCCAAATGCATCAATGCTCATCTGCTTACTACAAAATGGTTGTTTAAATTATTTTGGGGATGATGAGATTTAAAGCCTCTGTAATTGAAGCTTTTTGGTTAGGATTCACCGCAATTAAAGGTGGTTGGTGATTTAAATTTTGCAATCCTAAAGCGATCGCTATTTTTTCCGGTTCCACAGTTCTGGGACAATCAGTATGAGTTAGCCCTATCAGTATCGGAATCTGCACCCTTTGGTTAACAAAATTGAGAATCTGAGTCCCATAATGGAAATTTTCCGGGCGATGAGCATCCACGAGCAGGATGCAAGCTTGAACTTGGCGAATCAGGATATCCCACATAAAATCAAATCTGGGTTGTCCTGGTGTGCCATAAAGGTGAACTACTTGATTTGGTACTATTGTGAGCAGCCCAAAATCCAACGCCACTGTAGTTTTAGACTTAAGTAGCGCTAATTCATCTGTGCTGTTTTTATCGGTATCAACGGCCTCAATTTCACTAATAGTGCGAATAAAGCTCGTTTTCCCTGCACCTACGCTCCCTGCGATCGCAATGCGTAGGATTTCCATTTAAACCTCCGCAAGGATATTACTTCCCTAGCTACTAGGAAAAGTTGGGACAGTTGAGATAATTGCAAATCTGTTTTCTATGAAAGTAAGGCTGTAGGCTTTACTCTCACTGAATCTTAGGAATGCAAATAGACTCTGCGAGTACATCAGTAGTTTTCTTCTGCTTTGAGAATTACGTCAGTAAATATTTTTCCTCAATGATGCAATTCACAAAGCAATTGCACCAGATATTTGCACCCTAAATTTTTGATATCCGTATAATAACGGATTCTACACTAGTATTATTTTCCTTTTCAAACATTAAACGATTAAATTTTTTTATTTTGGTTATATATAAATCAGTAGACTCACAATTAATGCTCTATATTCTGCTGTATTTAGTTATCTTGCAAGAATAAATAGTAATTACCAGTATTTAGCTGCTTTTATCTCTTTTTATTTAGCTTAAGCAAGTGTTGTCGCTTGATGACGCGTCTAATTTTTTATTGTTCAGATGTGTAAAAAAAATAAAAAATGTAAAGTTATATTCTAATTCCATTAAGGATATGATTTGGAAAAATGTAACTTAAATTACAAATTAGTGAGTTTTTGAATTAGCAGTCCTGGGAGTGAGCAAAATACCACACAATTGTTTTGTAGAGAAATTTTGTCTGGATTCACAATTAATTACTGCTCATGAAGGCGATTTGGAGTTTGTGCTTGGTTGCTTGCTTTTGCTTTAGCTGGAGTGGAAACGCCGTTGCGGGGGAATTATCGCAACGACTAGCAAATTTTCCCCAGTGGGCAAAATTAACTTCAGTGCAAGCGGCAGTGGGGGATTTAGCTTATCCTGAATGGATGGGAGGTTCTTGGCAAGTTACAAGTACATTGGTGGATTTAGTTGCACCTTTAGCACCAGATATTGTTACACCTGGATTTGAAGCTAATCGCCAACAACTCAATCAGCCAGTGAGTTTTCTGGTAAGATTTATTAAAGAAAATTTACCTGTTGCTCAATTAAAAATACTTCCGCAGATAGATGATAAATCAGCTAATTTTATAGCCGATAGAGCATTTAATAGCTTGAATTTGGCACGGGCTTATTTAGGTGATGCCGCAGTACTCTCAGTAAAAGTAGATCCAGATTCGCCAAATCGTCAGATTACTTTATTACGTGGAGAACGGCAACTAGTTTCTATTGTCACAGCACGCGCTACAGAAACTACATCTGATGGTAAATTCATCACTACAGAAGTTTTTCAACAATTGTTTAAAGGCGGTTCTCGTCCTTATTTCAATTCTGTAGAATCTACAACTTCCTATCACAAACTGTCTACATCCAATCCAGCAATAGAAGCCGATCAAGTAACGGCTGTCTACCTATCACCCCAAGATCCAGATTACTTTATCGCAGGCTCAAGGCCAGTTGCTCTTTATCGTTATCGCCTAGAATTTTCTCCTATTTAATTACTAAATCCTCCCTGAGAATGATTTCTTGATGTTGCTCTTGACTAGATTGTAGTATAAATGTAGTATAAAAATTCCAAGCTCAAGCTTACGCTCTTGGAAAGAGTGCATCATGGCCAAATTTAGAGATATTCTGCATTATTTTCGTCCTTACTGGGGGCTGAGTATATTCAGTATTACAGCATCCAGCATTTACGAAATTATTGATTTAGTTGTACCTTATGCCATTGGGCAAATTTTAAACATCTTATCTGGTCAACCATTAGATAAACCGCTTGCAGGTGCGATCGCCAATTTTTCCAACCTAATTAATTACCCAGTTAATAATAATCTATCTTTGGGTGTATTGCTGGGTATAATTTTTGTTGTAACTGTTGTCAGAGCGCCGACACAACCTTGGTTAACTAGTTGGTTTCACTGGGACATAGCATTAAGAGCGCGTCGAGAAAAAAATCAAACAGCCATAGCTAAAATTCTTACTCTCCCACTGGAATTTTATGATGAAAATAACCCTGGACGTATAGCCGGCAGAGTAGCTAGAGGTTTGGGTAACCACACTTGGACATATCCCGAAATTGCGGGACAGTTAATTCCTAAGCTGCTGCGAGTGCTGGGAATTTTTGTGTTTATTTTGTTAATCGATTGGCGGATTGCGACTTTATATTTGATTTCTTTTGTAATTATTCTCACCTTTAGTTTGAGAGATTTAACAAGGATAATCGGGTATGAAAAACTCCTGGATAAATACATGGAGAATACCGAAAGTCGGACTTCCGAACTGATCACAAATATTAAAAGCGTCAAAGCATTTGCAACGGAAGCAAAAGAATTAAAACGACAAAAGCAACGCTTGGATCGGGAACTAAAAGTAGTAGATTATCGCATCCACAAAAGTTATGTAAATCTGCTAACTTGGCAGAAAACTGTAATTCAATTTTGTGTATTTAGCATCCTGGGCTTAACTTTAGCAGCCACAGTCGGCGGTAAGATTTCCCTTGGTCATTTTGTGATGACCCTAACTCTTTCCAGCATGGCATATGCAGAGTTAGAACCTATTAGCAACTTAGCAGAAGTTTTTGCCCGTCGCTATTCTTCTATGCTGCGGTTTCACGAATTTTTGCACGAGCCAGTTGGTGCTGAAGCAAAGAGTTTGTTAGCTGAAACTAGCGAAAGAGAATCGCCTTATCAATTTACCGGCAAAATCGAATTATCCCATGTCACTTTTGGCTATGATGCCAACCGTCTAGTTCTACAAGATATCAACTTATTAATTGAGCCATACCAAACAATAGCCTTAGTTGGTCGTTCTGGTTCTGGTAAATCGACCTTAGTCAAGCTGTTGTTACGTTATTTTGACCCGCAACAAGGCCAAATTCTCATTGATGGTCAAGATATTCGCACATTAGATGTAGGTAACTACAGACGCAGACTAGCGATCGTTCATCAAGAAGTAGATATCTTCAACGGCACTGTATTAGATAACCTCACCTATGGTAGACCAAATGCCACTATGGAGGAGGTTCAGGAAGCCTGTAGGATAGCCAGAGTTGATGAAGTAGTAGAACACTTACCCCAAGGTTATTACACCGTTGTTGGGGAACGTGGTGTGAGATTATCTGGTGGACAAAGACAGCGCTTAGGAATTGCCAGAGCTTTGTTAGTAGAACCAGACGTGTTGGTTTTTGACGAAGCAACCTCCAGCCTGGATTATGAGTCGGAGCGTTCCATTCAGTTGGCGATGCGATCAATTCAAGGTACTCGCACCACAATTATCATTGCTCACCGCCTGAGTACAGTGCGAGAAGCCGATAAAATTGTCGTTCTCGATCAGGGAAGAATTGTAGAAGTGGGTAGCCACGAAGAACTTTTGCGCCAAGAAGGCATTTATCGCCGCTTGCATTCCTTGCAAGAAACAGGCGAACTCCTGAGTTAGTTTAAAGGCGGTGGTAGCTACCACCGCTAATTTTTTTAAGGGAGTCCAAAAAATAAATCCCTATCCTTGGCTTAATATGACTGTCCCTCAACCTGCTCGTGGAGACGCGATTAATCGCGTCTCTACCCTGCTCCCCTATTTCAAGGCGATGAAATATTTTTTATTTATTAGTCCCTAACCCCTTGCTATTTCCAAAAAGAGGCGCTACTATTATAAATCGTGAGACAAATGGGTCGGTGTCCGAGTGGTTAATGGAGACGGACTGTAAATCCGTTGGTTTACGCCTACGCTGGTTCAAATCCAGCCCGGCCCACCACTTCACAGATAAGAGTTATAATCTCTGAGAGATTGGTAAAGCTCACAAGACTATAACTCTTAACTAAAAACAAAAGTTAAGTTTGCCCGTGTGGCTCAGTGGTAGAGCACACCCTTGGTAAGGGTGAGGTCACGAGTTCAATCCTCGTCACGGGCTTTTTATTTTATCTATGTTCAATCAATATAAATCCAAGACTAAGGCTTTAGGTAATTGTATTGTACTCAGATGTACAAAAGATAAATTCTTTACTTATGTTTTTATCTATGGCTTGACCAATGGGTGAAAATGCTGGGTATCAAATAGGCAATGTTGAAATAGGTAAAATATGAGTAAAAAATTAGTAGACGCAGTCAAGACTAATGATATTAACCTGGCAAAACAACTGATTGCCCAAGGTGCAAATGTCAACCAAACAGATAGTAGTGGTAATAGCTTGTTAATTGTGAGTTCTGCCAACGGCAATGCGGCAATGGTAAAGTTGCTAATAGATGCTGGTGCTGATATTAATGCTGTGGACTCAAGCATGAAAGCAACTGCATTACACGCTGCTGCTTATTTAAGGCATCCAGAGGTAATGCAGGTATTAGTTGATCATGGTATTGATATCAATGCTCAAGGCCCTTATAACGGCTACACTGCTTTACATGATGCTGTTTGGCAAAATAATATTGAAGGTGTCAAAATTTTAGTGAAATCAGGGGCTAATTTAAATATTAAAGGGAACAACGGTGCTACACCGCTAGAATTAGCAACTCAGAGTAGGCATAAAGAGATTGTTGAAATTATCAAAGCAGCCAGTTCTTAATTAATCAAGCAAGAACAAAATTCGTGTATTCGCTCATCAAAAAAAGTTTCAGTCAGGTTTTAAGCCCTGACTGAAACTTAAGGGATTTTTAGAATTAGGATGATTAGTTTCTCTAGTTTATAACTCTTCAGTTTAATAAAACTTTCTATTGTGCAAATTTATTTGAATTTTCTCAACTAGTTTATATGATAAATCATACTTATTGCCTTATGGAAAACTAACTATGAAAATGTTTCCATAAGGCAAATATCTCAGTTACAAAAATTATAAGAAAGTTTGATCTAGATAGCACCAACGCCAGTTTTCACCACGTTCAAATGACTGTACTAAAGGATGATTAGTTGCATGGAAATGCTTGGTAGCGTGTTTGTTTTTCGAGGAATCACAGCAGCCGATATGTCCACAAGTGAGACACATACGTAAATGTACCCAGCGATCGCCTGTTTTTAGGCATTCTTCGCATCCTTGAGCACTGGGGGTAACGCTTTGAATTTGATCGAGATGATTGCAGCGTGAACTCATAAATACCTCGGATTTACATGAGATAGGTAAATAGACTGAAAAGGTAATCGCCTATGGCAGACAGAAGGTGTTCAAATTAGCTATATATAGCTTTCTTATAAATTATTTCCATACTCCTTAATATCTGGTTAAGGATATGATTATTCTGATGTTGGTTGTGAAAGAGATATATAGCTGATGAGCCAAACTATTTTGCATAATCTGAATGATTATGATTTTATCGATTAATGGTACATTCCAAAAATTATGATAAAAATCGTAAAATACTTTAATGTGAATTATATTTCATATACAAAAAGTACATATAAGAATCCGATGTGATGTCTGAAAAATATCAGTAATGTAGCGTGCGTTAGGCAGAAGCTATAACCAATGAAAAACATGGGCAAAGATGCGTTACGCTATCGCTAACGCATCCTACGTAAGTTTTAAAAATCAAATATGAGTTTTATAGAAGCATGGTATACCTAAAATTTTGTCTATCACAAGATTGTGCAATATGTAAAATTATAATTAAAGCTACTTGAGAATTAGCCAAGGCTTTAGTGCTATAAATAATGACCAATCCTCAATACAAACTGATTTAGCTATTTAATATGATTAAACTTGACCAATTTTTAAAGTTAATAGGTATAGCCTCAACTGGAGGACAAGCAAAACTGATAATCCTTGATGGTGATGTAAAAGTTAATGGCATAGTTGAAACCCGACGAGGACGAAAATTATTCTCAGGCGATCAAGTAACGGTAGAAGGGCAAACTTTTCAGGTTGGGGATGTAATTAATGAGTAGTGTTATGAATTGGGTGATTGGTAATGGGTAATTGGTAATGGGTAATTGAGGAGTAGAGAGATAAAAAGTAAGTAATGACGAATACCAAATTCCCAATGCCCCATACCTCATACAACCCAATCTACTGTTTGTGCTTCAGTAATATCAGGTACGTCTAGGCGATTTTTCAAGCGATAAAGTACTTTTTCTGGAACTTTGGCAGTGCGATCGCAGTTTCTCCGCAATAGTTCTTCCCAAGAGGTTTCTAAGTAAACAATGCGAATCCGACCTTGATAATTAGCAAACATCCGAATGAGCATCCCCCGTAATTGACGGCTAAGGTTAGTGGCATTCCATACAAAGGATTGTCCATTTCGCATATATTCTTTAGCTAAGGCTTTAGCTGCATTTGCTACTATACTTTGGTCGTCTTCTGGGTCGATGCCCATTTGCTGACGCAGTTTATCTAGAGAAATTACCTGCCATTCGGGGAGATTTTCTTTAATCCAAGTATCTTTTCCTGAACCTGGTAATCCTGACATCATCACCACTTGAAAGCGCGTGTCGTCGTATGCTTCATAGTCTGGATTCCCATTTTCTTTTTGAAAATAAATAAACCGACTGTGGGCTGATGGGAATTCTCTCGGTTGGTCAAAGCAGCTATTTTCTTGGCAAAATTCGCGGAAAAACTCGATGCGTTCAAGTAATTGCGCTTGGTCATTGCAGTATCGTCCGCGCACATCTGCTTCTGCAAGTATCGCCAGCATATCACAACGAATGATTTGGCTAGTTTTGATCACTGCCCGTTCTGGGTTGGACTTATCCCAAAACCATAGGGGTAAACTACCATATTTCACCAAAGACGCGATCGCCTCCCGTTGTTTAAATGGTACCTGCAAATCCCAAAGAATCTGCTGTGCCATTTTTGCACCTTGGAGTACGTGACCTTTCGAGGAAATAGCACCATCGTCTGCAATTTCAGTAGCCGCAGGTTTTGCCACATCATGCAGTAAAGCTGCTGCAAATAAGATTGATTGCTCTTTGCTTGGTAATGCTCGCCATTGAGGTAAAGCAACTAAAGCTTCACATACTAATTTTGTATGAATGAGAACATCACCTTCAGCATGATAGCGTGGATTTTGGGGACAATCAGCAAGCGATCGCAACCAATCAAATTCTGCTTCCAGCGCCGACCAATTAATCAACCAATTGGCTTCGCTGGGACAATAAGGAAAAGACCAATCTTGATTAGAAGAATTCATAAGTTTTATCCCTTGAATAAAGAAGGAAATGAGGGGGAAATGCCCCATGCCCAATGCCCCATTACCTAAATAAATCTGCATCAGAACGCAGCACATTCGGTATGATTGGGCGATTGAGCCAATGCCCATCGGATTGTTGAATGGTGGTTAAAAAGCTGGAACGCACGTATTTATAACGCGCAATTACTGTATCTCCTGGTTCAACTTTGATGTATAAACCTTCCATTAACGAACTTTGGTCAGTTTGTTTCAGGGAACGTTCCACATCCAGTCCTCTTTCCTGACAAATTTGGCTGAAAGTTTGCAAATGTGCAGGGGTTTGATAATGTGACTCACCCACCAAGCCAATCATTTGCTTGTAGGATAGGAGCTGACCAGAAAACAGTACAGGTACAGAACATAAAGGCAATCCAGCTAGTAACTGCTGACGGCTTTTAGTACTGAGAAATACTTGCTTTTCTAAATCCAGTACGTCGTACTCTAAAAAGTAGTGGGGTAAGGCATCATAAAATACCGTGTGCTTGGCATATAGCCATTCTCCAAAGAGAATATAGCGATTTCCCAATACCTGCCAAAAAGCTAAAGCGTGAGTATGCGCCCACTGTTTAAACAAATTGAAGTGCTTTTCTCTCGCCCCACCTGTTAAATAGTGTCCTCGACTTTGCAGTCGGATTTGACCATCAGCAGCAAAACTAATGGCTGCATTAGCACCATCAACTTTTTCTTCAACAACTACATACTGTTCTTTGAGTGCATCAAAGGGAATACTCTCTAGGTCTTCATCCCCAGGTTGCAACCGCGAACCCTGAATGTGATGGGTACGCGGATATTTATAGATTTGTTCCATGACTTTTCTACCTTGCTGATAGCAATCAAATAATTGCGTGACGAATTCAAACGAATAAGCAATTTTTCTAAATGAGAAAATTAGCAATTGCTAGCATTCGCCATTGAAGTGAATTTGATTGAGACCAGGGACTACATATGCCGTTACCGTAGTTTTTCAAGAGTAGTATTTTTATAATACATATACTCCACAGGCTGGGGCAATGTTTCCGGAAGCGAGCATTGAGAAACCCGACTTTTTGAAAAAGTCGGGTTTCTAGGCAGCAAGTTTTGCTTAAGTCAGTGATAAGTTGTCATTACAAGCTGAACCTAGTGTTCGCGCAGCGTCTCCCAAGGGGAGAAGCGACGTAATCGCAAAGACTTTATTTTACGTTTTTCAATATTGACTCACTTATTTCAATTTCTATATAGTGAGAGGCTGGCAAAACCAAATCAGATTGCTATCACCGATTTATTTTTATAATTCTGAAATAGAAATAATCCTAAAAAGCACCCTCTTTCTTAAAGACAACTTTGAGAGTTTTAATAATTAAAATAATATCGTAAGCTATAGACCATTTACGTTGGTAGTCAATATCCATATTCAAAATATCTTCAAAGTCTTTAATTTGAGAACGCCCATTAGCTTGCCATTCTCCAGTCATACCAGGTTTGACATTTAAACGTTGCCAGTGATGACTTGAGTAATGCATCACTTCATCAGGTGTTGGAGGACGTGTACCTACTAGACTCATTTCTCCTAGTAGTACGTTCCAAAACTGAGGGAGTTCATCTAAACTCGTCCGCCGGAGAAACTTCCCTATCCTCGTAATCCGCGGATCATTCTCATTTTTAAAAATACGCTTGTTTTGAGATTCGTTCTTCACTAGATGCTTAAGTTTTTCCGCTCCAACTACCATAGAACGGAATTTCCAAATCTGGAAAGAGCGCCCATTCAGCCCACAGCGAATTTGACTATAGAATATAGGCCCAGGATTATCTAATTGAATAGCTACAGCCACAGGAATCAAAATAACTGCCATAATCCCTAGTCCTATCACAGCACCTAATATGTCAATTACCCTTTTCGCTTTGCTATTAACAGAAGGATGAACTGGGAGTTGAGTAACATGGGCAATATAGGCCCGATTCACAACTGGTATATCAATTGGTTGCGAATTAGAGGGTTGCGACATTTGATTATGTTGTTTGTTCATCTTGGCTTGAATTCGTCCATATAGAAGCCATCAGTAAGTTTAAAAAAATTAGATTACCGATGATATAACGTCGCCATAGTCTATTGGGTTCCATTGCTAATCGCCACAGCCATTCCATACCAAAACTACGAATGAAAATTGGAGCTCGAGGTACACGTTCTGCGACAAAATCGAATAGGCCTCCTACGCCCATACAAGTGATTCCAGGTAATTCACTAGCATATTGGTTGATCCAAATTTCTTGTAGTGGTACACCCATCGCTACTAACAATAGATGTGGACGTGCTGCTCGAATCCTCTCTAATATTTTTGGAGTTTCTGCTGGAGAGAAATAACCATGTTGTGTACCAGCAATAATTAAGCCAGGATAAGTTTTAGCAAGATTTTCTCCAGCCGCTTCAGCTACACCTGGTTTAGCGCCCAAAAGATATATTGATAGACCTTTTTGTGCTCCTTTTTTACATAAAGATGGAACCAGATCAGTGCCATTGAGATTATGTATCAAAGGTTTACCTAGCAAAGCACTACCCCACAGCACTCCACTTCCATCTGCCAATAATAAATCACTATTTTCTAATGCCGCTGCTAAAGCGATATCCTGATTAGCAGTGACCATAGTATGAGCATTGGCATAATATATACACCCTCCTTGTCGCCTTTGTAATCTTGTGAGTAAAATCTCAATTGCCTCATCGAAAGACATACGATCAAAATTAGTATTGAGAAAACTAACTCGGTCTGCCATAGGATGTGAAACCCTTCACTGAAAATTGGTAAATAAGAAAATGCCCAGTATGAACAGAACTATGCGAATAATAGAACGCACAGAGATTTAATATTGAGGTGAGACTAAGCTTGTTTAATTAAGTGTCATAGCATTGAGAAATGAAAAGACGCTGAAATTTTATGAGCTAAAGCTTTTAGCTAATTTTCATTAAATATTCTGGTATAACCACACTATAAATACGTTATTTTTATTTGATGTTGCTGTGTAAAGTGTGGTTATCGTTTTCTTGTCCTAGTTATTGAATGAAAATACTATTTAATGGGTATATAAACTATGTTTATAGTTTCCTATTCATACATCAATATGAAAAACTATCTAACGGCTATTTAGGCTTTCATCCATACAGCATCCTCATTAACCAAGAAGATTATCCACATAGCTATCCGATTGGCTGTAGCGTGTAGATAGCTATAACTTCATAATAAATTCATCTATATAAATTAGATAAAAAATTGGATCTTTTAGTGACTAATAAACTAAAAAAGCAACATTAAATAATTATAGATATGTGGCATCTAGACATAGCTTATAGCTCATTATTCATGAATTAAAGATTGTGATTTTCTTTAAGGAAGAGGGTAATAATCCAAGCTATAGAATTTTTTAACCCCGAAACATTTTTGCGATCGCTATCATCTCTAGCTGTATTATCCTCTCAATCATTCGGTCGTTGTCATGGAAAGACCTCGCGTTATGGTCATTGGTAAGAATATCACTACGGTACAACGTGTCAGTCGCTACTGTATGAAAAAGGATTTAGAAGTGTTCCCTTACTATGGTGTTCCTCTTAATGAAGAGATAAATCTGTTCAATCCCCATGTTTTTGTACTCTGTCAACCTCTACCTGAAGGCTTCGTGTCATGTATAAACCAACCTTACATTTTGTGGTCAGAGCAAATTGATGGGGATAGAACATTGGTTCTATCCCCATCAGAATTGTCTATACGTTTGCAAGAACTCCTCCAAATTTAAATTAATCCTTCTCTGATAGCAATTGCAGCTGCTTGAACGCGATCGTCTACGCTGAGTTTATTCAGGATCATACGTACATAGGACTTTACTGTTCCTAGTGACAGGTATAATTCATCAGCAATGCTTTGGTTGGAATAGCCATCAGCAATTAGTTTTAAAATTTCTCGTTCCCGATTACTGAGGACTGGCTGTTGGGCTGCTTCAGAAACAGTTACTTTGTGGGCAACTACCACAGGCCTAAGCATTCGGGACACTTTTTGCGCTATTTGTGGGTCTAAATAAGCACCACCTTGGAGAATCAATTGAATCACTACAATTAGTTGCTCCCATTCAATACTCTTTAAACAGTAACCATCTGCGCCAGCTGCCAGCATTCCCATCACCTGGGTATCATGGTCGAATGCGCTCAAGGCCAGAATGCGAATATTAGGGCGATCGCTTTTGATTTGCTGTGTAGCTGTGATGCCATCCATAACTGGCATATCAATGTCCATTAGAATTACATCTGGCTGGAGTTTGATCGCTATTTCTATTGCCTGTTTGCCGTCTGTAGCCTCTCCAACGACATCAAACCCAGGTTCTATAGTAAATTGGCCTTTCATCCCTCGGCGTACCAAAGCATGATCGTCTACTAATAAAATCCGTACGTTTTTTTGTTCGTCACTCTCAGACATGATTCCTGTTCCTACACTTTTAACACTATGCATGATGGAACCTAGCCTTATCTGTATTAACTGGTAGGGTAAACCAAAAGGTACTACCTTTACCGAGGGAACTGTCAACGCCGATTATGCCACCGTGAGCTTCAATGATTTGACGGCATAAATAAAGACCAAGTCCACATTTACCACGTCGGCCTCGTCCTTGTACAAAACGGTAAAACAGTTGTTCTTTTTCCTGTGGTGCAATCCCTCTACCTTGATCGCGCACCGAAACTTTGACTTGGTTGTCTTTGAAGCTAGCAACATTAATCAATATTTGCTTGTGAGGCTCACTGATACGCACAGCATTATCCAGGAGGTTTTGTAAAACGCGTCGAATCTCTAACTCATCGCCATAGATGGTTGGTAGAGATTGAGCAATGCTATATTTCAAACAAAAATGAGATTGAGAAATAGCCTGAATTTGGGTAATTACTTTTACAACTATCTTTTCCCAATTTAGAGGCTCATAATTCAAGCTCACTTGATTACCAGCTTCATAGCGAGAGATATCTAAGAGAGCTTCCACCAGTTTGAGCAGATCCTCGTTAGTTTGGTAGTATTCTGCAAATACCTCTCTCCATGTGCTATTAACCTCACCAAAAGCTCCTTTAAGCATACTCTCTAGGGTAGTACGAGTAGCCAACAGGGGAGTGCGGAGGTCGTGTGATAGGGTACAGATCAGCTCCTCAAGATTTTGATTACGTACCTGTATGCATGTCTGACGACGTTGAATCTCATTCACCATTGCATCCACAACTTCTGTCAATTGACTAATTTTGTCGGGATTTCTATAGTCAATTGCAGATTTCCTGTGCTTTTTTAATTTCTGCAAAGTTACTGTAGCTCGTCGATGCAAAAGCTGGAGATGAAAACCCACAGCTAGCAATATCAGTACTGTACCGATAATATTGAGAACAATGTTGATTTGGTGTAAATCAGTGAGCCAGATTGTGCGATCGCTCAACAGTTGTTGCTCTTGCTGAACCAAGCTTTGAACTTGATTTCGCAAAGCGCCAAATAAAGTCATTCCTACACGACTATCACGGCTTTGAGCGTTAGAGACATTTTGTTGACTTAACTCACTTTGCCATTGCTGATAAAAATATTGAATGCGATCGAGTTGCTTGAGTTGACTAGGGTTATCCTCTAAGAGATGGTATAGGCGATTGAAGTTATTCTCAAAAGAGATGGTCTCTAATTCATCACCCTCAACTAAGCGTTTTTCTAGATCAATCACAGCGTTGAGCAGATGATCCTCTTCTCGCTCTAGCAAGACAGCATGAGTTAAATTTTCAGATGCTTCATGTTTGAAATATCCTAGCCAAAGGTTCAAGCCATGTTGGACTAATATCAACAACACCACCATGAACAAGCTAGTATACAACGGTCTAAATAAATAACTTTTCTGAGTCGATGGAGTTATTAACCGTAAGAAATTAAAAGCAAACACCCTAACAAATCCGTAAGCTGACATCAGCAATATCCAGCGCTGGGCTGGCATCTTAAATAACTGCAAATTGTTGATATTTCAAGCTTGATATTCAGGTATATTCGCAGCTGTATATTATTCTGAATAATCCTGATATGATAGCAAGTATACGCTTACAAGCTTGATTGCTATCTCCAGATTGGGATAGATGCAAAATAAGTTGTAAATAAATGTACTTTGTTATTCATATCACACCCATCAACATGATTACCATTTTTTGTTAAAGAGATTAGATTATCGGTTTATTTGAACTTGGATGGAAGCAGTATATCACTACCAAAGTTCTTTTAAACACTATATTGTTAAACTTCTATATAAGATTAGTCAGCATTAAAATATGATGTATCTCTGTTGTAAAATTTCGCCGCTATCAGAAACACTTTTTACTATAGCATTACTCAATATATTTGTAATTAATCAAAGCTGTAATCTTTGTATGCCAAGGTCTGTGGTAGATATAGACTATTAATTTACCATATTTCTATCATGACATTTTAGAGTGAAATCTAGATTATTTCTCTATAAAAAATGTTACATATTTTGCATCCACAGCAGATAAATACAGAGAATTATTGCTCAAAATAAAATTACAATATGCTGATTACTATCTCTGCCTTTATCTAAGATTAATATTCTAGATATTGCAATATTAATCGCTAAATATTGCTAGATTATTCTTTCTTCAGAGTAATATAATTTACTCAATAACGCAATTTTGAGGTTCGATAAAATCAGGATAAATTTAAAATTAGCTCGCCTCAAATATAAAAAATCTTTAGCAAATATGGACTTTCATCAAAAAAGTCATTTGACGCACAATTAATCTCTCAACTTTTAGGTCAAATTTTAAACAATAAATACTTCTCAGATAATACTACCAATTACTTATCTGAGAAGTATTTTGACCAAATTACTCAAGAGTAATTGACCACACACAAGTGTATTCAATTACGGGCTGCCATAGTAAATTCCCCGCCCATTTGTACCAATAAAGACCAGCCCAAATTGCTGTCTACTGGCTTCCATGACATTCGGGTTATTGCCGATAGGTATTTGGGGATCGCCAATACTTGTCCATGTTTTGGCATGATCTAGAGAACGGAATACTCCTTCACCTAGACCAGTAATTTTGCCATATAAATACAATGCAGGAATTGTGCTGCCAGTTTGTGGCTTTCCCAAAGCAAATAAATAAGCTCTCTCCACTTGGGGAATCTTTGTAAATGTCTCACCACCATTGGTTGAGCGATGTAATCCATTCCAGTTGAGACTCACCCAAACCTCACCACTTACCCCTGGAACTGTTTTCAGGGTAGACCAATTTTCATTATCTAGGGATGAGTTGACAACGCTGAAAGATGTACCACCGTCGTCACTGCGGTAAAATTTGCCCCCATTGTAATAGTAAAATACATTACCATTGACTTTATCTGCCGCTAGTGGCTGACCCCAATACCAAGGCCCTTGGGGGCCATTGGGTAATCCCGATACTTGACTCCAAGAAGCGCCGCCGTTGGTAGTGCGGAGCGGCTGACTTTGACTATTGATGACGACAAACAAATTGGGGTTAGTTGCAGATGTGGCTACACGTAGAGGTATGGTCTTAGAGGGGAATGAGGAAAACTTATTCCAAGTCTTACCACCATCTGTCGAAGTTGCTCCTGTAAAGGTATTGTTCCAGCGATTGCCACCTAAACGCACCATTCGTAAAGGATTGCTTTCACTGTAATCAATACTATAGGTGTCTTGAAAACGTAGACCATTATTGCCACCAAATTGTGTGTAGGGATAAGCTTTGAGTCCTTTTTGGTGATGAAAGCCATCAACATCAGCTAAACCGCTTAATAACACTGATCCACTGGGAGGCGCAGCGAGGGCAAAGCTAACCACTTCCTCATGCCCTTGTTCGTAATTAGACCAGATAGGTGATTCAACGTTGATATTATCTGTTTGCCATGTGCCATACCAATCTGTTAACCAGACCCTACCAGGAATTTTGGGGTCAAATTCAATATCTGCAGTTGCAGAAGCGAAATACCAATCAGGCCACCAAGGTACTTGAGAGTTTAAAGTGCGTTTTTTAGCTTGCCATGAAGATCCACCATTAGTGGATTGGAATATGGTGTAAGAGTTGTTTTTTTGATACTGGTCGTAAACAACTAAAATTTGATTAGGGTTGCTGGGATTGACTGCGATCGCACCAAAGCCAGCTTGAGCATTAGGAGGGGTGACATTAGTCCAAGCTCCATTTGTATATTTGCTGACTCCGGCTTTATGAGTCGCATAAACAATACCGTTGCTGACAACCGTTATGCGATTCACATGGGAAGGACTACCTGGGATTTTACGCCAGGTGAGACCATTGTTAGTAGATTGATATATGCCATCACCGTAGGTATTAGCATATACAACACCAGATGCTTTTTTATCAAACACGATGGCGGCAATACCAATATCTGCTTGAGGTTTTGCAGGTAAGCTAGTAACTTTCTGCCATTTACCACCGCCATCAGATGAGTTCCATAGCCCATTTGTACGGGAACCAAAGAAGATGATATTGGAATTAAAGGGGTTAACAGCTAGTCTTTCACTAGCCCAACGCTGATTTTCATTGCCACCCATCGGCAAGTCAATATTCAACTTCGTCCAAGTTTTGCCTTGATTAGTGGACTTAAAGATTGTCCCCAAACCAGCCTCAGTATATTTACCCACAGCAATATAGACAACATTGGGGTTTTGAGGATCGAGTGCTAAAGCTTCGCCTCCATAGTAGTTACTTTGATTAAGGGGAAAGCGCTCTGTTAAAGGTATCCATGTCTTATTTGCAGGATTCCAACGGTAAAAGCCACCGATATCAGTTCGGATGTAGACAAGATTTTGCTGTAGAGGGTGCAGATAAATACCTGTAACATAGCCACCGCCTCCGATAGCAACATTTTGCCACTGGTAGCTGGATGTCGCACTACAACTCGGTTTTACAGGTGTAATTGCAATAGCAGTAGTCAGCACCATCATACCAATGCAGCCAGCATTGACTAAGGGAATGCAGAATTTGCGATCGCTCATAGCCGATAACTTGAATTACGGAACACATTTACATCTACAGAAGAAAAATGCAGCCGCAGGAAGATTAAGCCAATATTGCTACTCTATTGTGAGTAATTTCCAGTATTGACCTAAAAATCTAGTTTAATTGTTCACAACGCTCCAAGATCACTGGAATTACTAACTAGCTTGTCCTTGCAAAATCCGCCGTCTTTGGTTTTTACCTGCATTTTTGAAAGCTATAGATTGTATAGAATTGTAAAAAGACAGGGGTAAAAGCCACAGAGAATAAGCAGCCATGAGTGTTAACAGCGTGCGACGTGGTTCCTTGAAGAAGATACGCCAGTTGTTTATCAAAGCTCGATTAGCTAGTTTTACAGCCATGAAACCATCTTGCAATGTTACTGCTCTGCGCGCTAAATACCGCAACTGATAAGCTCTAGCTAGGGATTCCCATCGATTAACTATTTCTGGAGCCTGTAAGCGTGCTTTATTAAGCATCGATTCCCAAGAATCTAATTGTTTCAGCAAGTTTGCAGACAACCCACCTGAGTTGACACGGTATAAGGTTAGTGGTTCAGCAATACCTTCTAGTTGCAGATTGCTCTTAACAGATATCCGAAACCAACATTCCACATCCTCAGATTGGCGGAATTGCTCATCAAAGTAACAATCTTCTACAATTCCATGAATATTATCTAAGAATTTAATTGTTTCAAACACTTCTCTGCGAATTACAGCAGAGGAGCCATTACCAATCGGGTTGCGGCAAAGAACAAGCTCAGGGGTAATTCCTAGCAACTGAGGCATTTGATAAATGCCTAAAGGCTGACCAGTTTCATCTATAAAGGCAGAACGGCTAAAGCTAACCCCTACATTTGGTTTATTTTCCAAATGGTTAACATGTTTTTCTATCTTTTCTGGCAACCAAATGTCATCAGCATCCAGAAAAGATAAATATTCTCCTTGAGCATGACGAATACCCGTATTTCTGGCTCCGGCTAGTCCCCGATTTTTTTGGTAAATAATTTTAATTCTGGGGTCGGTAAATTGTTGACAAATTTCTATACTTTTATCAGGAGATTCATCATCAATAATTAAAATCTCTAAATTTCCGTAAGTTTGATTCAGCACAGATTTTACTGTGGCTGCTATATATTTTTCGGCTTGATAAACTGGAATTATGACAGAGACTTTTTTCATAGACAAAAATTTAAATTAGTTTTAATAATTATCTGAGTTTACAGATACCAAGTAGGCATTTAATGACGGATATGTAACTTGCCTACCGAGATAATATTTGGTCTTGAAGAATGCGGCGTTGTTGGCTAGATTTGGTATTTTTTAAACCGAGTTGCTCAATCACACTGTAAACAGACTGGGGAAATAGCCATAACAAATAGGCCGCAGCTAAGGTCAAAATTGTTGGGCGGGGAAGTTCTAAAACAATACGCCAATCGCTGATTAAAGCTTGATTGATGAGTTTGACAGCCATTGAACCAGCTTGGAGGCGCACAGCATTACGAGCTAAATACTGCAATTGATAAGCTCTAGCTAAAGATTTCCATTGATTAATTAATTCTGGAGCATAAGTTTGAGTTTTTTGGATAACTTTTTCCCAAGAATCTAACTGCTTGAGCAAGTTTGCAGATAGCCCGCTGGAATTGACTCGATACAATGTCAGAGCTTCGGTGATACCTTCTATTTGCCAATTAGTTTGAATAGAAATCCGAATCCAACATTCTATATCTTCTGATTGCCGAAATTGTTCATCAAAATAAAAATCTTCGACAGTTCCGTGGAGATTATCTGGGAATTTAATCCCCTCAAATACCTCTTTTCTAATCACAGCCGCAGAGCCATTTCCCACAGGATTAGTACAGAGTAAATGAGGTGTAGTGATGCCTTTGAGCTTAGGCATTTGATAAGTACCTAAAGGTTTGCCAGATTCATCAATAAAAGCCGAACGACTAAAGCTAACGCCAACTTCTGGCGCATTTTCTAAATGAGCGATATGCTTTGCTAGTTTCTCTGGTAACCAAATATCATCCCCATCTAGAAAAGCTAAGTAATCTCCTTGAGCGTGACGGATACCTGTATTCCTCGCGCCAGCTAGACCGCGGTTAGCTTGGCGAATAATTTTAATTCTAGGGTCTGTAAATTGCTGGCAAATTTCTATACTTTTATCAACAGAAGCATCATCAATAATTAGCAACTCAAAATTGTTGTACGTTTGCTGCAAAACAGATTGCACAGTAGAAGCTATATAATTCTCGACTCCATATACGGGAATAATGACAGAAACTTTTTTCATTTTGCGACTACCTCACGATGGCTAGGTTGTTTTCTCAGTACATATAGAGTGACCACAAATGTGTATATGGGTAGAGCTATAGCATGAGTTGCTAATACTCCTATAGCTAGTCCGAAAATATTCCACTGCACGCCAATAAGTAAGGCTGTAGCAAAAATAGCTGTGAAACCCAAATTCCAATGGAAGTCCCATTGGGGTTTATCTAATGTCCATAAACTTTGAGAAGCTGCATTTGCAAAAGGCCGAGGAATGGCTGACAGACAAATCAAAATCAGAATCGGGATAGCTACTATCCATTGTTTACCAAAAATAATTGGTACGTAAAATGGAGCAAGACTTGATTGCAAAACAACTAAGGGAATGATAATAAAAGCAATAGTTTTTAAACTCTTGAGATAATTCTGCTTAAATTTTCCAAGGTCTGACCTGACACTACACAAATGGGGCAATAAAGCCATATCTAAAGCATTAATAACGCTTAAACTAATTCCCAGCCCGGCATTAAATGCAAAATAATATATCCCTAAGGATTCAACTCCTAAAAATCGTCCAGCAATTAGGTAATCGAGGTTATTCCGAAAAGTTTCTAAAAGTTCCACACCTAAAATATTTTTACCGAAATGCACCATTTCTGGCCATTTAGTAAAGGTAAATTTTTTAGGTGGTCGCCATTTATGATTCTTATAAAAAATCAATACCCAAATGGGTGCAATTAAGACTTTAGGCAAAACTATGGCCCACATTCCCCAGCCTAAAAATGCCAAAATAATCGCCAGAATATTATCTATACAAGTTGTCAATCCCCCTGCCAGTGCTGTAACGTGTAATTTATTTTCTCTTTGAACTAGAGATTGCTGTACTAGTCCAAAGGGAATGATTAAATATATCAAGGCCATCACACAAATTGGCAGAATAATTCGCTGATCTTGATAGAACCAAGCTATAGGGATAGATACAAGGCATTGAATAATAAATAAAGTCCCACAGATCAACCAATTTAAAGAGTATGCAGTTTGGCTCAATTCCTGTACATCTTTTTGTTCTGCTTGCACTAGTTTGGCCCAAATGCCATTATTAGTAAAAACTCGAACAAATTCATTAGTTGTTAAGACTATGGCTGCTAAACCATAATCATAAGAATGTAATAATCTAGCTAAAACAACAGTAGTAATCAGGCGAAAAATTCGGTTAATAATTTCTGCAGAACCTAACCAACTGAGATTGCGAATCAGCTGATTAGAGAATAATTTTTGCTTGAGGGTATGAGCAAAACCCGCAACTTTTGTAATTCTCACTATTTACCCTCCCGACGAACAGCCCAATAGTTGAGCATGGTAGCAATGCGGAAGAAATCATAAGGGTTTTGCGCCCATTGATCTAAAGATATCTGCCAAGGATTACTTCCCCATAAATCTGTCATCAGTTGGCGATCGCTTTTGGGGGTGCTTTCCCACAGTTGGCGTAATGTGGCGCTATGGCGGATGTACCAACCTAATTCTGGCCAAGAACCATTAGTAGCAGGGCCTTTATCTGGAAATTTAGGAATTAACCCTAAGCGTCGTCTGAACCAATCTCTGGTAAAAATTAGCAGTTTTTCTACACTAGAAGCGCCAGGTTTCCAGCCATAGTTAGCATCGATAATGGCATTTCCACAGATGTTCGCCACAACTTTTCCCCAAACGGTGGCGTTTAATTTCCATTTGGGTGGAATACGACTATAGCAATCAGCGATCGCGCGGTCTGCTAAGAAGGCATCGTAAGGTAAGATGCGAAACATTAAAGGGCCAGATACAGCCTCTGCGTAACATACAGGCCGAACTCGTTTATCTTCAGCCTGAAGACGTTCGATATCTGTATGTAGAGACATTGGGACTCCAGCAAACCACTCATCTTGACGTTGTTCCATCGACTTGGCAAATAGGGAAGGTCGAGAATTAAGATATGTTCTAAAACCTGGCTCTCGTTGAGATTTAAAGCGAGATAAGGGTAACTTACGTCCCCATATGCCAATATCTGAGCTATCGAGATTTTCTCCTTTAAAGAAATCATCGATTAAACAAGCACTAAGTACTGTGCGCGTTCCTAATTGGCGAATTTCTTCTCTAGTTCCTAAAAAGTGGTTATCTTCTAAAGACCACATTCCACCAGAAATCTTCACACCTGGGTGCATCCAGCGAGGGTAGTAATCATCATCTCGCGCAAAACCAACGTATTTAATCCCCGCTTCTTGACATAACTGTTTAGCAATAATTGCTTCTTGATTAAAAATATCGTAGAGGTTGAACCCAATCACAGAATTGGGATCGGCGGCGGTAAATAGAACCACTCGCGAATCTAAACCGCCACTGGTATAGCTGACAACAGGGCTTAATCGCGGTAGGGTACGGATATGGATACTATGACGTACTGCTTGCTCTAGGTCTATTACAGCTTGGGATAGGTGGGAATAGAATTTTTCTTGAAAAGGCTGCCAGTATTGGCGATGGTGATATGTTTTCTGGGCGAGGTTCCAAGATGAGTGAGTAGCTGCACCAACATATTTAATTTCTTGGTAATAGGTATGTGGGGGAGTTGCTTTCCATTGCCAGAGAAACTCCGCCATCGACACAGGATCTACATTAACTGTAACTACCGGATCATCTGCGATCGCATCTGGAAAAGAAGAGATCACACAACCAGGGATGCTTTGGGGTTGGTATGCAAATAAAGGATAAAAACCAAAGTGATCGGAGAATAGATGAATCTGTTGCTCTCTGGGATCGTAAATCACCAGTGCAGCTGAACCGTTATGTCGTTCGACAGCGCTGACTCCGCCAGATAGATATTGATTTAGTAGCAATCGATTACTTAGACCACCTTGATATTGATCTAGCTTTTCTGCTGTTTGCCATGCTGATTCATCCCAAGCTACTCGCCCAGAGGTAATGACTCTCACACCAGTGGCACTGTGAAATGCGGGTGCAAACAAGGTAGGATCATCTTGACTAACCCAAGCGATCGCTAAATCTGGCTCGACAATAATCTCTCCATGCTCATCTGGAAAAAAGGTCAGACGCTTTGCTGCTGCTGTGATGCGGTCAATATCACTGTGACCAATAGTTACGTATAGCCCTGGCATAATTCTTTGTCTAGCTTCCTCAAATCACTTGGCTGTTAGCATCCAACTTTCTTGTTCAGTTACCTCATCTAATACTGTCATCTCTGCAAGTAAAGTTTTCCACTGATAAAGATACTCTTTCCATGCTCCTCTGACTGACTCTCGACCGTTTTGCCCCCAAGTTTCTAACTGCGACTTGGGTAGTGCAATCACAGATTCAATTGCAGCCGCGAGTTTTTCTGGACTATTAGGAGGAACTAAAATCCCACAATCTGCCATTTGCTCCACTAAACCATCTACGTTGGAAGCAATCACTGGTTTACCTGCGGCTTTAGCTTCGAGAAAAACATTACCCCAAGGTTCCCAACGGGAAGGAATGACTACGACATCACACTTTTGTAAGAAAGCTGGAACATCATCAATTCTGCCTACAAATTTCACGTTATTTAAACCTTGAGCTAATTGCTGAAGTTCTTGCTCATCTGCGCCTTCACCACCAATATAAAGTTCAATTGGTGCGTGGGGAATCAATTTTATAGCTTGGAGTAATACATCAAACCCCTTTTGCGGACAAAAACGTCCATAGGCACCCAATGCGAAGGGATAATTGATTGCTTTTGGCTTAATTCTGAAAAATTTATCTAGCTGAGGACACTGTTTAATGACTTGTAATTTATCAGGTGAAATCAGCTCGTTTTCTAGCATCCATTGGCCTTGGGCTTGAGAGACTGCTACTGCTTTATTGCTGAAAGCATAGGATAATTTGAGTATTAACTTTAGCCTGCTGGGAGAGGGAATCCTTTGCATATAAGCTTTACAGTAATTATGCTCATGAATCAAGACTTTTGCTTGTTTTCTGTAAAATAAAAGTTGTGGAAATCTTGCCCAAGAACAAGCATAGTGAATTACGATCAAATCAGGTTTCCAGGTTGCTACTATGGCAGGTGCTTCAGTTATTGATGAAACTATAAAATCCCAGTTATTAAACTCTCCTGATTCTAAAGAAGTGTCTAGACAAGAGAGAACTCCTCCTTTATTTCTATCACCTAAAATGTGTAAAATTTTCTTTTTATTCATATTTTTGTTGATGATATTAGATTGATAAATAATAGGTTAAATTTTAAGCAAGAAAATAATCTTTTATCGGTTTTGGTTCTTCTTTAGAGGCAATACCCATTAATACGAGTCCTGGCCAAAACAAATATACTAACATTTCTAGATTTTCACCAAAAGTTGCAAATAAAAGTATTATTAAAATACTTAAGCTCACCCTGGCAACTTTACTATCTTTTGCTTTAAAAACCACATCTAAAAAACTAAAAAATAAAGGAATAACAAAAGATATCAAGCCTACAATTCCTTTGACAAACAGAAGACTAGCCCAGGTGCTATGAGAACCAATAACTACATACTCAACTAAGTGAGGCCCACGTTCTACAATGCCATGACCCCAAATAGGAGCATCATGCCAACGCTCAAAAGCAATTCGCCATAAGGCAGCACGAACTCTTGTAGAAGCCGCACGCGCACCTTTGACTTTATCCCACAATTCGTTGAGCGTATTCAAAAGTGGCGATACAAATAAACTGATTAAGAAAGACGTAAAACCAAGAAAGATTAAAAAGATGGGTTGTGTGAGATTGCTCAAGCCCCAACTGGTAGCCAACACTATTGGCAGACTGATTAGTGCTAGCCTAGATTTTGAAATCAAAGACATAATCACGCAGGCAATAATGCCACACCAACGCCATTTATTGTTTTTTTCTTGTAGAGCTAAGACAAAGTAAACATTTGCAACTAGCCCTAATGCAGGTGCCCAAGGTGTAAATAATCGCCAGCGGGGTGTACCATCTAATTCAATTTCATAGAGCATGACATTAAAAAACTCTGGCCCTGGCCCACCCACAATTTCCAGAGGTGAAACATATAGCTCTTGAGGCAAATGTAGGAAATAAGCAAGTATACAAACAGGTAGAATAATTAATGTTTGTAAACCCACAATACAGACAGCGCGATAGATTAATTGAGGACGTATATTTAGGTAACCAATTAAAGGGAAGATAGCTAGTAAAGCCCATCCTTTAGCCCAACCTATGGATGATTTGATGAGCATTGCTGTACCTAAATTAAAATCTAAGTGACCAATAATCACGGCTAGTTGCATCACTAGCATTCCCATGATCCATAGCCACATAGCCCATGAGAGATTAATCTTTTCTATGTCCGGAGTATGCTCATCTGCCTGCCATATTTTATAAAATAAATAAATTAATAAAACCCAGGCTACAACCGGAGCTAAAATATACAGTCCACCAATAAGATAAAAAAAATAAGTCCCTATTATCGAATACCAAACTATCGTTTCTGGAAAATTAGATGGTTTCATTTAAACTTAGTTTAAATTATCAGTAAGCTAATACTCTTTAGGTCGGCGATGACGAGCGCGCAACCAAAGCAATACAACACCAGCAGTTGTAAACAGTGAGCCAGCAGTTGCACCTAGATAAACAAATGCTGGTTTCGGTTGAGTAGGGCTATCAGGTAAGTTAGGTTCTGTGATAATTTGGATAAAGGGATAAGAGCCAAAAGCATTTGTTTTACCAATATCTAGCCTAGTTAAATTAGATGTAAATACTGCTTCGGCAACTTGCATATCTCGTTTTAGACCATCTAAATCAGACTCTTTTTGTGTCAAATTTTTTAGCCGTTTTTCAAGTTGGGTAATTTCTTCGTAGAGTTTTTGAGCTTGAGATGTTAATCCCTTTTGTTCAGCTTGAACTTTAACTAATTCTTGGAAAATTTCTTCCCTTGGAGAGGCATTAGTATTATTAGTATTTAAGCTTAATTGTTGTATATTCTCTAGGCTAATTTGCCGTCCTAAAAGTACTTGAGTACGCACTAGTAAGGCATTTTGAGCAGCCTCTAGCTTGGCTTTTTCTGTAACTACTGTAGGATGATTTGGCAAAAATTTAGATTCTAAAATAACTAGATTAGCGCTAGCTTCACTGTAGTTTTTGAGAGTCTGCTGGAATATTTGGTCTGTTTGCAAGACAAAAGCATCTGTAGCTTTGGATGCTGATACTTTTAAATTAGCTGATAGTTGTTGTTCGCGGGTCTTGGCTTGCTGTTCTTGAGCTAAGATTTCCGAATGCTGTTTTCTGAGTTGTTCAATATTAATTGTGAGCTCTTTAATTTGGACATCAGAATTCAAACCGGAAATGTTTTTGTAAGTGGAAAGACGCTGTTGAGCAACTTGCAATTTAATTTGCGAAGCTTTAAGTGCAGCTTGAAACCCTATGTCTCGACGATTAGCTTCTTGAAATCTTAATTTATTGAGTTCCGCTTCCAAGGCTCTGTAAAAAGCAATAGATTTTTCCTGTGCTTCCTCGGGACTTTTACCTTGGATCTCAACTTCCATTATGGTAGTGTTATCTAGGAGTTTAATTCTGGGACTACCAAACTCTTCTAAAGACATATTGAGTTGAGTAGCAGCTTTATTGAGTACAGCTTCGCCTTCAGCAATAAATTTATAATTTTCTCTGGGATCTTGGCTAGTGCTATAAGAGTATGGAGAAGAATTTTCATAAGAAGCATTGCCAATGCCTGGTAAATTAACATTGGCGTTGGAACCTGAGCCTGGTAAATTAATAGCAGATTGGCTCGTATAGATGGGTTCTGTAAATTTTAAATAACAAAAAGCTGACAGCCAAAATACTAAATTGGTAGCTATCCCTAAAAACAAGTAAGGTTGCCAACGTGCCTTTTTCACTGCTGACTGGCCTAATTTACCAGAATAGTCGGTGGAGATTTCTATCCAATTAGTCATAAAAATCCTCTAAAAGTTAGGCAATTACGTAATTCCAGAGGCTAAACAGTATTACGTAATAACCAAGCTTTGGTTAAATTATTTAAAAAACTTGTATACATATGTTTTGGTTAGATGCACTTTTATGTACAAGCCTTAAGAAATTTTCTTACAACAGTGAGGATCGCCAATACTATCTCATGGCTATGCTCAACATGAGTGTAGATAGTATCCTGGCAATCATAAAATTATCCACTTGGCTATCCAGGTGGATATGATGGGGAATGGGTAATGGGTAATTGGTGATTGGTAATTGGTAGTTAGGAATTACTTGACTTGCGGGTATAACGATGTTTTACGCCAATGGGGAAATATTCTGGATCGCCAGTAGGCGCTAATGCAACCTGTGGCATTTGATATTCTTTGGGGACGTAGTTAGCAAACTCACTGTTGAGGCGGAGAAGTTCAGTGAGAATTGAGGATGCGATCGCATCTCTTTTATCAACGCTGGCCTCTACTCCCGGTGCTAACTCTACAACCACAGATAATAAGCGGTTTTGGTCTGCGTCTTCTTTGACCTGCAACACAAATTTACCTGTTACCCATTGGGGAATTGGCGATCGCTCTAGACCAACTGTGACATTTTCCGGATAGATATTGGCACCAAAGTAAGAAACTGTAAAATTAGACCGTCCGAAAACATAAACAAAAGGTAAGGGGTGAATTCCTCTCGCTGGCTGAATTTCACTAGCTAGGCTTTCATCTTGCAATGGATCGAATCCCCACTCTGCCAAAAACTTGAGCATGGCATCATAACTAATGATGCCGCCTGTATCTAAGATGTTATAACGCACTAAAGGAATGCCATTGTCTCCAGAAAATAGCAATGTGCCATTCTCAACTTCAAAAAATCGACTGATGGGGTCATACTGTACTAGTGTTGGTAACCGAGATTCCCCAAATAATGCTTTGGCTGCATCGGGATGTTGTGCTAAAAAACGACGAATGCAGATACTCAAAGGTGTTTCATTTCCTAATACACCTGCATCAGCAGTTCCATAAAGTGATGCAAAATCGTAGCAGGGATTTTGTGAACCTATGCGTTCCCCAACCAAACTGCGCCATTCTTCACTAAATACTTCTCCCGCCATCACCAACTTAATATGATATTGCTGCCACTGTACGCCACGGGCAATGCCTGTATCAATCACATCTTTTAAAAATGGTGGATATCCTAGCAAAACAACTTGCTCAAATCCTAACCCAAGCTCCTGTACAATCCGCAAGATTTCATCTTTATTATTACCAGGAGTAATCATCGTCACAGGGTAACCTTTGCTGGCGAGGTAACGACAGCAATTTGTCGTGAACATTCCCCCCACCCATGTACCCAAAGTAAAGCAAACCACCGCTAAGGTACGTTTGGTATCTGCAGAAAAACTATCGTGAAAAATTTGCTCAAAGCGGGTAGCGATTTGTAATTCATCGGTGAAGAAGCGGGGCCAAAATGTCGGGTTACCAGTGGAACCAGAAGACGCAGCAATCATGTCACATTCCGACAACTGTCCATGACGACACAAATCAGTTAAAGGATAACGCTGAATGTAATTTTCCTTGGCGATCGCAGGTAATTTTTGGAAATCCGCTAAACTCTGGATAGTCGCCGCATCAATATTTTCTGCCGCTAGAAAAGCTTTGTATGCTGGTACATTAGCAGCCACATCCTGAAATAAAGCCAAAGCTGCTGCTTGTGCGGAAGTTGCGAGATGTTGTTGTAATAGTGTTTCTAGGGGAGTAGATAAAAAATTTTGAAAGGCTGTGATTGCTTTTTGGGATTTGTGCATGGGTTGGGGATTGGGGATTGGGGATTGGGGACTGGGGACTGGGGACTGGGGACTGGGGATTGGGTAATAATCTGTGACAGACGCGATGAATCGCGTCTCTACAATTGTTGACTCTTATTTAATTACGAATTACGAATTATGAATTACGAATTAGAGAACGGAAGGTAAAAAATGAGATTGATTTTATATACGAAACCGGGATGTCATTTGTGTGAGGGTTTGCAGGAAAAGCTGGAAAAAATCCAAAATATTAGTTTTGAGTTAGAACTGCGGGATATTACGACTCGTGATGATTGGTTTTTAGCTTATCAGTATGAGGTTCCGGTTTTATATTTCTCTGAAAGTAAAGCTACAGGCGACACAGGAGAAAACTTAATAGAAAAACCTTTGCCACGCCCTTCTCCTCGTGCTAGTGTGCAGCAGTTGGAGCAGATGCTGCATAAGTATTTGTCCAATTAGTACAATAATGCACAATAAACGCAAGATATAGTGTGTGACGAGGTTCACAAGATGAAACTGCGGGAATTACTAGCAGCAATAGACAGTGTAGAGCAATTGCCAAACCATCCGGCTTTGGAAGATGCGGAAGTCAAAGGCTTGAAAACAAATTCTCATGCTTGCGGTTCTGGAGATTTGTTTATTGGAATGCCAGGAACTAGGGTAGATGGTGGAGAATTTTGGCAAAGTGCGATCGCATTGGGTGCTGTAGGTGCAATTGTCTCTTCTCAAGCTGTCCAAAAAAATCCTCCCACACCAGAGGCTTTTGTCGTTAGTGCAAATAATATGACGAAAGCTTGTGCCCAATTAGCCAGCGCTTTTTATGGTTATCCTGGGCAAAAACTTAAACTGGTGGGTGTGACTGGGACTAATGGTAAAACTACTACTACTCACCTAATTGAATATTTTTTAGGTAAGGCAAACCTACCAACAGCCTTGATGGGTACTCTTTACACTCGCTGGCCGGGTTTTGCGGAAACTGCTATTCACACTACGCCGTTTGCGGTGGAACTGCAACAGCAACTAGCAGCAGCAGTAGATGCTGGTTGTGAGTTTGGGGTGATGGAAGTCAGTTCCCATGCTTTAGCACAAGGTCGAGTGTTGGGTTGTGAGTTTGAGGTGGGAGTATTTAGCAATCTCACCCAAGACCACTTAGATTATCACCGCGATATGGAAGATTATTTCGCGGCGAAGGCATTATTGTTTAGTCCCGATTATCTTAAAGGCAGGGCAATTGTTAATGCTGATGATGCTTATGGTCAAAGATTAATTGCTTCTTTAGGTGCAGAAAAAGTCTGGAGTTACAGCGTTGATCATACTAATGCTGATTTTTGGATGAGCGATTTGAATTATGAACCGAATGGTGTTAGCGGTACATTGCATACACCAAAGGGGAATGTAGCTTTTCGTTCACCTTTAGTAGGTCAATATAATTTAGAAAATCTGTTGGCAGCAGTAGGTGCCGTTTTACATTTGGGTTTAGAGTTAGACTTTGTTGCAGCGGCAATTCCTGATTTTCCTGGCGTTCCCGGACGCATGGAAAGAGTGCAGATTGCGGCTAATCAAGACATTAGCGTGATTGTCGATTATGCCCATACACCAGATAGTTTAGAGAATTTACTTAAAGCGGCGCGTCCGTTTATCCCCGGTAAAATGATTTGCGTATTTGGTTGTGGAGGCGATCGCGATCGCACTAAGCGCCCGAAAATGGGTAAAATTGCTGCTGAATTAGCAGCTGTAGCTGTAGTGACTTCTGATAATCCCCGCACCGAAGACCCAGAAAAGATTTTGCAAGATATTCTGGCAGGAATTCCCGCAACTTTAAATCCTACAGTCATAGGCGATCGCGCTACCGCCATTCGCACAGCAATTTTACAAGCGCAACCCGGCGATGGTGTCTTACTTGCTGGTAAAGGTCACGAAGATTACCAAATTCTCGGGACAGAAAAAATCCACTTTGATGACCGCGAACACGCGCGCGAAGCTTTACAAGCAAGACTGAAGATATAAAAAACTCCGCTCCGGTCATGGAGTTTTCCGCCGCTTTCTATAAATTTAAACTCCCTGCATTTCTTTTCCCAGAGTGCAGGGGTGCGGTAATACTTGTCGGTTAAGGGCAAAAGGGGTAGGGGAAAAGGGGCAAGAAAAAACCTTTAACCCTTACCCTTTAACCTTTTCCCCAAACCAAATTCCGAATTGAAAATCTTTAACCTTACTGATGGAATAATTTAATTTCTGGAAGTCCCCTATAAGAGAAATAAATCATTCAAAATGATGCCCTGTTTCCTATTTCCTCTGAAAAACACCAAACAGCAAACACCTTTGACCCATATCTAATTAATAAAAAGATAATTAATGATAAAACTAATCAAATCTCAATGTATTTTTACCCATATATACTTGCTACATCATAGGGTAAATGATACACTCCATTAGTTTTACAATTTATATTCCATATTTCTGATAAGTATTAAATTTTGTAGATTTTTCGTAAAAAAGGTAAATATTAGGGTGAAAAGCAAAGGCAGAATTATTTATGTCCTTTATCCTTCCTCATTTTTCCTTCTTGTGCTTGACTCATGAATGATTTTCTGGCTCAGGATCTGTCTGTTTATCATTTGGTTGCGGGAGTGCAAGCGCCTCCCCTAGCATTGCCTCTCACTCCAGCGGCTCTGTTATCATTAGTGCGGTCACAAATTGACTTGCTGATTGAACAGAAAATTGCCGCGACTTTATGGGTCAAGCTACCACCTGGAAAAATTTGGTATTCAGAATTAGAGCGTTATCAATCCGCAGTTGATGTGTCTGTTGTGATTTATAACTGTCAGATGGAAGAGAGGCGGAAAGGGGAAGAGAGAAGGAATAGATCCCTGAGTCCAGCACTGAATAGTCAAATTATTAAGTTATTACCAAATAGGCAACTACAACGGGAATACTTTTTTATAACTTTGTCGCCACAGTTTTGTAGTTTAATTTTGGCTTATCGACCCCTTAAAAGACGCAGGAACCCAATATTAAAAAAGATAAACGCTAATAAATCTACACCTTTACTAGCGATCAATACTGTTGAAGGTAGAGTAGTTCAGCAAGTACTAGATGGCATTAAAAAAGCCAGCACAGCGGAATCATCGCCAATTGTGCCGACAGATTTTCTTTGTCCTAGTATGCCTGAATCTACGCTCATGAATCAGCTTTTGGCCAAGCAAATTCAGCGACAGGATGAAATTAACCTACAACAAATTAAAAAGCGCACTGCCAAGTTGCAGCAGCAAAATCAAAAATTATACAGCAGAGGAAAAGCCAAAGATGACTACCTGAGCAATGTGTGTCAAGAGTTGCGTACGCCTCTTACCCACATGAAAACAGCGCTATCATTGTTAAATTCTCCTACCCTCAAACCACCCCAACGGCAACGCTATTTACAAATGTTAAATAGCCAATGCGATCGCCAAAATTCTTTAATTAATGGTTTAGTAGATTTAGTCAATTTAGAGCGTAATTTGCAAGATTCTACCTTAGAATCGGTTAGTCTTGCAGATATTGTGCCTGGTATAGTCAGTACATACCAGCCCGTAGCTCAAGAAAAAGGCATTATGCTAGCCTATACAGTTCCCACAGAACTGCCGTATGTCTGGTGTGTAGCTGGGGGATTGCGACTAATCGTGATTAATTTACTACATAACAGTATTAAATTTACCCCGAGTGGCGGTCAAGTGTGGGTGCGATCGCGTGTGCATGGCAATTTTGTCCAACTAGAGTTCCGCGATACAGGTATTGGCATAGCCGAAACCGAAACTGCCAAAATCTTTGACAGCTTTTACCGTGTGCGTTCCGGGACAATAGATGAATCTAGCGGCCCAGGTTTAGGGTTAACAATTGTACAGCAGTTACTTTGGCGTTGCGGTGGTTCAATTACCGTTAGAAGTAAACCTGCTGAAGGCTCGACGTTTACAGTGAGTTTAGCGCGTGTTCAAGATCAGCCAGTTATTTAATTTTTGAATTAAAAATTTCAAAAATCATGCCATAAATAAATGAGTAGGGGCGCAAAAGCTTTTATTTGTATCAACTTCGGCTCAGATGCTTACGTTACAAGTAGATAGCAGGATATAGTAATTTTTGACTTTTGACTTTTGACTTTTGACAACTTCAAAGAGAGGATAGTCAATTAATTTGCATAACTACTTACCATTGCTTAGTGCTAACTTCCAAAGGTAAGAAAATAGTCATCACTTCGCCATAGTGCGGACGCTGACGCACTATGAGTTTGCCACCAATGGCTTGAAATAAATGCTTAGTTGCCGCAATATTGAGACTAATTGTACCGGTTTCCGGTTGGAACATCAGCAATTGACCCAAGGCTTTGCGAATAGGTGGTGTTGTCGGTGTCGGCGCTGTACTAGTATCTTGGCACTGAAATTGCGGCGACAATTGTAACTTCAGTTGATCGCCAGCGGGAATCACTTGCACTTGAATATGACTACCAGCAGGTAAGCTGCGAGTAAAATTCTCAATCAAATTAGTCAGTACCCTGTCTAACATGGTTGGGTTACTAACTACCGTTGGTAGTTGCTGGGGTAACACCACATCCAAAGTTAAGTTGCGTCGAGTTGCAGCTTGTTCCCAACGGGGAATACTCTGCTGCAAAACTTGATCGAGAGACATCGGTGTAAGTTGAGTGTGGTTAGATTTCACCGAGTTAGATGTCTCTAGTTCTGCGGCTTTAAACAGCAACTCCATCCTGTCAATTTGCTCAGTACATTCATGATCAATCACTTCTAAGCGACTGATAACATTCGCAGGTAAGTCTCGCCGCTTTAATAGTAAGCGAGTCATAGTGCGAATAGTGGTTAATGGAGTGCGAACTTCATGAGCAAATGCTTGCAATAATTCCACATCCGGGCGAGTAGGCGAAGATGCGGGGGTGGGTGTTGGTTGTGAAGTCGGAATATTCTCTTTATATTGTTCTGGTTCTGCGAATTCTTGCAGTAAAAACTGACTAAACTGCATGACAGTACGGTAATCTGGAGGCACGACAGCATACTTTTGTACTAATGCATCCAAATCGGCGTAAAACTCAGGGTTAGTTAGCATTACCCTCGCACCAACAGCTAGCCAAGCTTGCTGTACTACCTCTGGTTCAAAGGAAAATAAGAATGTTTTTTGGCCGTTCTTTTGTTCAGCCAAAACTAGTACTAATCTAAATTTATCTGTAAAAACTAAGCAGAATTGTTCTGTCCCTAGAGGATCGGCAGGCAATAAACGTAGTACTGATTTATGTGAAGCAGCGTCCTCTACCGTTTCTAGGGGTATCGGCATTTCAAATGGCATCAACGCCAAGGGATTAAATGGCTGGGCTGTAAAAGTTACAGTTTGTAAGCTTTGAGTGAGTGATGGTTGGCTAAACAGAGGTGCTGGTGCAGCTAAAACTAATCCTTGGGTTGTATCAGGTGCAGCAGAAGTTAAAGAATTGATCAGCAAATGTTCTGTTGCTGCCAAGCTGATACGCCACTGCCATTCTGCTTTGGCTGATGAACACTCAGTCAGCGGTGACTGATTCTCAGCTAAAATTTCCTTCAGACTTGGCAATATCCATTCGTACACAGGTTTTCACCCCTTGATTGGAAAGCGACTAATAACAGCTAGGTTAAGCATTTCACTACTTACTTACGAGGTTATAGCCATTTGCGTATTGGTGACAGTCGTAGAACCGAACAATATAGGCGCGATTTCCCCTGAGATTGAGATCTACTCACCAAGAGCGATCGCCAGATTAACGGAAATCACTAATGAAATATTATTAAATTTTGGGCAATTTTGTGCCAAAGCTATTTAGATCTGATAACATCTATCTTCTAATGAAAGACTGAATCAAGCCTACCTTGGAGGAAAGCCACTGGGTATTTAGATTGTGACGATATCAAACCATCAAGTGTATGCAAAGTCTGACTCATTAGTAGCCGTAACTGAAATTGAATTGGTGCTTCTATCGTTGGCTAAAATAGCCTAGCCCTTAGAAGTTTCCAGGGTTTCAGATTTTAATCACCTGTGTGCTGAAAATTAGCACTTGCGTAAGTTCAAATTTAATTGTTTTTTAAGATTTGCTCCTCAACATAACACACACCTTAATGAATCGCTTCAAGTAGTCAATTCGGAGATTGATATGAAAAAGCTCATACCCTTGTTAGTCAGCAGTATTCTGGTAATTGGTAGTTTTGGTTGCCAAGATGCAACCAAAAATGCGTCAGAAACTCCCACCACCAATGAAGCCACCAAAACTGCCAAAGAAGCATCCGCCAACACTAAAACTACAGCCAAAGAAGCAGCTGCAAATACCAAAACTACTGCTAAAACTACTACCGAAACTAGTAAGACTCCAGCCAAACAAGCAGCTGCAAACACCAAAACTACTGCTACCGAAACTGCTACTAAAAGTTTAATTCTCAGCAAGTTAACCGAAAAAATTCCTGGTAGCAAGTTAGCAGTTGAAGACAAAGACGGCGTTGTTACAGTCACAGGGACAGTTCCCACCACGGCTGATCTCAAGAAGATTGAGCCATTAGTCAAAGAACAAAAAGGTGTTAAAAGCGTAAAAGTAGAAGCAAAAGCTGCAAAAGCTCAGTAAAATCTCAGACAGTTTTCCATTAATAGTCTGATAATTCTTAACAGGACTTATAAAAATGTAAGTCCTGTTTTTTATGACAAATTACATACTTTATTGATAAAAATCCGATTTGATGTCTGAAAAATCCCAATACCATCTAAAATGCGTCACGCTAAAGCTAATACCATTTTGAAAAAAGAACGCGACAGATAGGTAGGGGCACGGCACCAGTAAGATATTTGATATACCAAAAGATTGTCGATGCCGTGCCCCTACAAAGAATTTATCTGCCGCAAACATTATTTGAACTGGTATAACGCACCTAAA
Source organism: Nostoc carneum NIES-2107 (assembly GCA_002368155.1). GTDB lineage: Bacteria > Cyanobacteriota > Cyanobacteriia > Cyanobacteriales > Nostocaceae > Aulosira > Aulosira carnea. Next base: position 6,560,063 of record AP018180.1, on the reverse strand, counting down.
CTTAGTAGCCTTGAAAACCTACATCTCAGTATTTGGAATAAATATCATTTTTTAGTAATTTTAGTTACTAAAAAATGGTTTTTTAATTCTTTTTATTTGATAATAATTTATCAATCAATATGATTTGTTACCAATTTGTAAATTGGCATTCTCTAAGATAAATATATGCAATTCTATAAATTGGGGATGTACCATGCCAAAACGCCTGATATAGCGTTTCCCAGGCAACTGAAGTACACACGAACCTTTTATATCAAAACAATCAGCTTCAAAAACGTACCTCACTAGATTGAGAAACTCTATAACAGAGTTAAATAATTGGTTACAACGAGATAGAATTGTACGGAATTTAGAAATCTTTCAAGACTTTATTATTATCTCACTCTGTCTGGGCTTATTTTGTGTAATGCTGATCCGTCTGACAGATATGTTTACTTCTTTTTTACGTCCATTAGATTTACGGGAAGTAACATCTGATATTTTGTTTATTTTAATTCTAGTAGAGTTATTCCGCTTGTTAATCGATTACCTACAAGCACAACGCATATCTGTAGGCGCAGCAGTAGAAATTACTATTGTTTCAGCTTTGCGAGAGGTAATTTTACGTGGGGTGCTAGAAATACCGCGCGATCAACTACTAAGTATTTCTATATTTTTAGTAGTTTTAGCAGGGATTTTAGTTGCTTTACCCTGGATGACTCGCTTTTTTGAACATGACAAAACCACTAACCCTGACATTGCAGAAACAATCACGCAGTTATTGACTGAAAAACCTGAGTTGTAAGTCATCGGTAACTGGCTATTTTTTCCTGTAGTTATCTAGCCAATCTTTAACTTTTTAGTCCTGTTCGCACCTGATAGGTTGTTTACTTTATACCAACTTTTTATGCAATTGGTTGGTATAATTATTCAGATTGTGCGATCGCCCTTAGGATTCTATCCTGCAATTCAAGTCTAAGAGCTAGGAGAAAGGCCAAGAAAAACCCTTTCTCCGGTATTTCCAACCATATTTTCAGTTCAAATTGCTATCCCTTGTTATAGGAGGACTAATAAAGGTAGATTTTTACAGTTTTTTAGTGAGTTTTTGTTGCTCGGATGTTAGCAGGGAAACTCTCTAGAAAGTAGTTGTCGTTAGCTATTTACATCAGAAAATATCAAAATTTTTTGTCAGTTCGCTAGTAATAGGTTAATAAAAGATAAAAATCGGATTAAAAATGTAAACTTGATCGACAATACAAGCAAAGGAAACTTAAATTTTATGCAAGTTTGATGATTTTTATGAAGTTTTAAGAGTTATTATCGATCGCAGGAATTAACTTGAAAAACTTGCAAAAACCAAATCAATTTAGTGAACTACCCTCCAGTTTACAGTTCAAAACAAAACTGTCCCATTCATTTGGTTGGCAAAACGGGACAAGCAGTTCAGATTTCTATTCATTCTCCTAGTCGGTATATCTGTGCCAACTGCGAACGGATATTACCAGATTGGAAGCAGCAGTCAACTTTATGGGTAGTGATTGTTTTACAACAATCACAGTATCAATTACAGGAAAGTACACCTCTTATAGAGGAAGAGAAAGAACACTTACGAGAAAAGTTTATGCGGTTTGGTTTTGATTTAGCTTTTAATCTACGCGATCGCAGCTATTTCACAGACCTCATAGATCCTCGTACAGGCTATCCGCTACTTTCTCATCCTGGAATTGTTCCTCATGACGACACAGCAGTTGTCAAAGCTTTGCTAAATTACCCAGTCATCAAAAACAAATGCTGTGTACTAGTACATCCAGAATGGGGGACAGCAGTCTATCCCAGCATCTTGATTTCCGAAGCTCCGCCAATCATGATTGAATGGGTGACTAAAAGCATAGCGCCTATGCATGGATGGCAAGAAATCAGCTAGATCATCGTTAACTGCGAATAGAAATGATGGAAAAACAGGGCACTAGCATCGCCGTAAAAAATTTAAGAGTCAAAAATCACAACTCAAATAAAATTGTGATTTTTGACTCTTGCCCCATACATATGCTATATGCTCAATTCGCTTAACTATATTTATAGTAATGTTTGTAGCCTTTGTACTTAGTCTTATCTCCGTTAGCAACGATGCCTAAAATATTGACGGGAGAAAGTTTTAGACTATCTTGAGCTTGCATTAGCCCCGATTTATCTGTTTTGTCTAACCTTACTACCATCACTACCCCATCAGTGTAGGGTGCTATCATTCTCGCATCAACTAGTCCTACTATCGGCGGCATATCATAAATAACTAAGTCAAAAGTTCTATTGAAATAGCCCATTAGTTGCTTCATTTTTTCTGAAGAAAGCAACCTTGCAGGATCGGGTGGTATCGGCCCCGAGGTAATCACAGATAAGTTGTTCATCGTTGGCATTTGCCTGATTACCTGTCCTATAGGGATATTCGTGGAAATTAAACTACTTAACCCCCACAGGTTACTTAGATCGGCTAATTCATGAACTTGGGGGCGGCGTAAATCAGCATCTACAAGTAGTACTTTTTTGCCCATTGCTGCTGCTATTTGGGCTAGTTGGAATGAAACTGTAGATTTGCCGTCTCCTGGTAATGCTGAACTAATAACTAAAGAGTGAATTGGTTGATCGGAACTGAGTAGTTGAATATTTGAATACAGTACCTGTAAAGATTCCCAAAATCTGCCTTGACCGTAATAGCGATCGCTAGCGGAGCGACGTTGTAATATATGAGACATTTTTGGCATTTTGCGAGAAACCTTTTTCGGTAAGATTTTTTCCAAAACTTTGTTCTCAGAATTGTGATATCGACTATCTTGGATTTTTCTATCAAAAGGCAAAGTTCCCAGCAAAGGTAGTTTGATTTTTTCCTTGAGACTGTCAGCAGTATGGTATGTATTATCTACCTTTTCTAGTAGCAAGCTAATGCCAACACCTAAAAGTAAGCTAGCAATAAAACCTAAAGTTAAGCTACGTTGAATATTAGCAGATATTGGTTGTTCAGGCTCAAATGCTCCTTGAATTAACTCCCAAGGTAGTTCTGTCTGAGCCACCTGAATTTGTAACGTTTCACGAGTAGTTAAAAACCGATTCAAACTCTCAGTAGCAATTTGTAGCTCTCGCTGCAGTTCTGTATATCTTCGTGATAAAACTGGTAATAGTTTAACTTCTCGATCAACTTGAATCTCTGCTTTTTTTAATTCTTGGCTTTGTACTTCTAAAGTCTGAATTTGAGTAGCGATCTCAGCAAATTTGACTCCTAAAGTTCTCTTGGCTTCTTCTTCTAATAATGGCAATAAATTTTCTTTTTTCTGCCTTAAACTTTGTATAGGTGGGCTATCTTCTTGAAAACGAGTTTGTTCTCCTGCTATTTGAGCATCTAATTGACGTACCTGAGAAATTAATTGTTGATATACAGATGTATTACTGATTGCTGCCAGTTCTCCTTGTTGTCCTCTCATGCTGGCAAAATTGGCACGAGACATAGCTAATTGTTGATCAATTGCTAACCTTTGGGTTTTCAAGGCTTGCACTTGACCGGCAATTTGTGTTGCCTGAGCATCTGGACTAATAAAATCATACCTTTGGCGAAACAATTGCAGCTCTTTTTGCAAACTATCTACTCTATTTTTAATACTTGGCAGTTGTTTCTCAACAAACTGTACACCTTGCCTTAACTTAGTTTGGCGCTTTTGCAGACTATATTCTAAATAAGACTTAGCAATGATATCTAGAACTACTTTAATCTGTCGAGGGTCTTCACTTTTGAATCTTACCTCTATGATTTTAGTCTGTCCCAAACGACGAATTGTTAACAATGTCATTAGAGAATCATAATTTATATTTGGATATATTTTCTGTATCTCTTTGACAATGCTTATCATCAATTCTGGGCTTTTAAGAACCTGAATTTGGCTTTCGTAATCTAAACTACCAGATTTACCTGAGCTGCTAGGATCAATGGTGAGTTGTGACAAAGATTTTTCTTCATTTACAGGTTCTACTAAAAGTCGAAAATTACTTTCATAGATAGGTCGCTGCTTTAATGTAGAGTAGCCCACAGCAGCCATGACAACAGTTGCTACTCCTACAATAATCAACATTCGTCGCTGTATAACACTTAAGAATTGTCGTAAATCCCAATCATTACTATCCTTGTCAAACCATGCCGTAATCTGAGGTGAAAATGCTTGGTGTATTGCACTTCCATTGCGTTCGTAAGTTGAAGATTTAGTTAAATTGTTCTCCATCATTCATTTATCTTGTGTAATCAGCTAGGTAAAATTGGTCATTGCCGCTTGTAGTCAAGGTAAGATACACTCTTGTACTTGTTAAGTAAAATATATAAGTTAAAAACTAAATATTCGACTTAAAGTAAATTCCATATTATTAAGTTTTGAGTTGGCATTTATGTTCTTTGCCCTATCAATGCTCAAAAAAATAATTTATATAGCTGTTTTAGACTCCTAACGACAACTAGTCAATGTTTTAGAGGAGAATATCTAAAACAGTATTTATACTTAAAATCACATCAACCAAAATTTAGATGCAATAACAAAAGACGCTTGAAATTGCTTGGGGCTGTCTCCTCTTAGTCTTGATTAGCTTAGTTAACTACTTGGTCGGCAGCATATGTATCTTTACGTAAGTTAAAATTTAGCCTAGTAGTAATATGGACAGTGTTATACTGAGGCAAGTATATTCTGGCTTTCCACTGTCAACCTGAGTATACAGGAAAGATTGAGGTATAAAATATGATACACTACTTAGTCAAGAATTGAGATATAAATATCTAGCTCTCTCCCTCCTTTAAATGGCCAGTCTCGCAATTCTTCACTGCGTTTAGACAAAAGCCTTTCCAGGCTTACCTGGTTCTAGGCAGATTTTGCTTGCTTCATGCTTCAAAAACAGAACTAAAACCCTAACTACAAATTATTCAACCCTCAATTACATAGAGCCTAGCCGTCTTTCCAAAAATCAAACAGGAGTTTTATAGGCTATTTGATTGCGAGATTGATTGTCACTAATCTGCTGGATTGTCTAATATATCTCTCTAACTCTGCTCTTACAGGCATATTAAGTTTTTTATGGCTTCTGCCTATAACAATTAATCGGAGTTTCTCACAAAAGTCAAGGGTCAAAAAATTTTAAGTTTAGGTGGGTATCATAACTTCATCCAATCTCCCCATACAGCTTTAAATATTTGGGTAGGCTACATTGAGAATTTTTTCGACTCGTGATAATTTTGCCTATTAGCTATTCGTCAAGAATTTTATAGTCATGGTTCAAATCCTTTGGCTCAGATAAAACTAGAAAATCTCTACTCTTTATTTAATTATTTTCATTCAAGTAGTACTGTGGATTTCACCATTAGTAATAGTACTTAAAAATAATTATACTATCAATTTAGCCCAAAAATCAGTACAAATACCTTGGTGTATCATGGGTATACATGATTTAAAATAGTTCACCGATAACCGACGTAAAATTTAAAAATAATTTGTTACCAAGAAAATATTCCACTCATTGCAGTTATTTAACTTAGGCTAGATTCACCATCGGGTTGGTGAATTTTGCGACAACTGCTGACTGCAATTTTTTTATTAATTAAACAAGCAATTTATCTGGTGCGTAATCTAGCTAATGCATAATACCTTGGCTCTGGAGCAGAGGAAAGCTAGAAAGTATCCTGATTAGGCTCTTTCACAAAACACCGCAATCAAGATTCAAAAAAATTATGTTTTTTCCCTAATTTATACAAACATCGTTTATAAAAGAATTTAACTGCAAGTATAGAGCGACTAAGGCAACCGATTGCTGCGATCGCTTTCTAGGTTATTTCTTGGTCTAGGAATCTTTTAAAAGGACGATATAGCCAATGACATTCAGTGAATGGCTGAAGAAATCGTTGCTAACCATATCGACAAACAAAGGTACTCAGAATCAGCAATTTTTTACTCCTGATAGAGACTTGTTGTTAAGTGATAAAGTTAACTTCGATCATATAAAAGAGCAGAATGAGGAGGACTTTAACAAGTTTGTACTGCCTTCAATAGTCCCTAGTCAGTCGCTATCGATAAATACAACTTGGTATGAGCAACCGCTGAAATTATCTGTGATTACTGAGTTTTTTCCCCCAGACTACGCTGCTACAGGACAGTTGATCGAGGAACTGGTAAGACAGTTAGGTAAACAAGGAGTAAACATTGAGGTGTTTACAGGTCAGCCTGGGTATGCGTTTGGAACTTCTCATGCTCCATCTGTAGAACAAGTGGGTCGAGTCCGTATTCAACGATCGCGCACTGCTCAACTGTGGTCACGTCGAGTTCGTGGTAAAGCGGTCAACGGTATCTTGTTTACCTTACGTGCTGTGCTGCATCTAATTAAATGTTGCCGTCGCCATGATGTAGTCTTGTTAACCTCAGCCCCACCATTCTTACCAATTGTGGGATATCTGGCGCACCTGTTTTTTAAGCTTTCTTATGTCTGTTTAATTTATGATATTTATCCTGATATTGCGATCGCCTTAGAGGTAATCCCCAAAAATCATTGGCTAGCAAGATTTTGGCAAGCCATCAATCAAAAGGTTTGGCAGAAAGCTAGAGGAATAGTGGTTCTGAGTCCAGCGATGAAGCAGCGGGTGGTGGCAGCTTGTCCAGAGGTAGCAGATAAGGTATCTGTAATTCACAGTTGGGGAGATCCTGACTTGATCGTGCCAATTGTCAAAAAAGATAACTGGTTTGCAAAGAAATATAACTTAGTTCATAAATTTACTGTTCTTTATTCGGGTAACATGGGTCGGTGTCATGATATGGACACCATATTGGCAGCAGCTAAACAACTGCAAGATGAGCCGATTCAGTTTGTTTGTATTGGAGGTGGCGCAAAACACGAAAGTGTAGTTAAACAGGTAAATCAATTAGGGCTAAATAATTTTCTGTTTTTACCATATCAAGACAAAGAAGTACTGCCTTACTCTCTAACAGCTTGCGATCTCTCCTTAGTTAGTGTAGAAGCTGGGATGGAAAGCTTAGTTGCACCCAGTAAACTTTACCCAGCATTAGCAACAGGGCGACCTATTGCTGCAATTTGTTCAGAGTATTCTTACTTAAGGCAAATAATCACAGATGCCCAATGTGGTGCTAGTTTCGAGAATGGTGACAGTTATGGACTAGTTGAATTTATTCGCTTATTGAATAGTGACAAACAATTAGCAGAACGCATGGGCATGGCATCTCGTCGGTATTTGCAGTCGCATTTTACGCCCGAGATTATTGCTAAACAATATTTAAGAGTTCTCCGACAAGCTGTTTCTTAACGCTTTTGAGTATTATTACGCAACATAATTCTCAAAAACGTATTCATTTACCTTCATTTTCGGCTTGACAATCGTAATTTGCGGCTATATAAACAAAGTGCATCTATCATTTAGGAACGCTGACTCTGAAAGTTATGTTTTGCAACCCAGCAAATGCAGACTTCCGTTGAGCAGGATTGCTTATACCTGCCACTAAAGAAGAGATAGTGAAGCATTTTCCTTAGAACTTGCACTGGTTCACAAGTTTTTCTTCTTAAAATTCAATAACTCACTGTTGATAGAGAAGTGGGCTTTGATGGTCTTTATGATCTCAGTCCCTTCAACGCAACCTTCTTGTGGATTTGTTTAATGTCTACTGATATGGAGGGCCGAAGTGCAGAAAAGGTGTGATCGAAATCGAAAACGTTCTAAACGAAGAGCGATATATTGTCCAGAACATGGATGCTATTTAAATAGCATGAGCCAAAAATACGGATTGTTTGCAGAGCGAGCTGGACAGCTACAACAACGAGGGCTCAAGCGACTAGATGCCTTAATGTTAGTTGCAGCCAAGACAGCAATTCCTTTAGACGGTGAGTGGTTGGAAGCTTTTTGGTGTGATGAGTGCCAACAAACTAAGTGGTACTACGTTTGTAAGCGCGACTCCACTTACGAATTATCGATAGCACCGCCAGAACTTTGGCAACAAGCCACAGGGGTAATTAATCCACATCGGAATCCTTCAGTGGGGGAGTTCACTAGTAGAAATGCTCGAATGCTTCGCTACAGAACCATTGAAAATTTTAGGTTTATGTACTAGGACAAACACTAAAACATCTGTTGTTCTGAACGAAGCAGAGGCTTAAAGATATTCGCTTTGATCAAAATGACACCTGTGAATGCAAAATAAACAAAGCTTTATCAAGAAAAGCAGAAGTTAGGAAGGAGGCAGTCCCAATGAAAAAAATTTCACCGCCATGCATGAAAATGTGGTAGCTTCCACTTAAGGTTGATACAAACGAGGTTGTCCTTCAGTAGAGCAGATTTAGCCTGCGAGGCAGTCTAACCCGGATACTCAGAGGCATCGCCAATTGTCGCTACCGAGCTATATACAGTGTCGGTAAGCACGCAAGTCAGAATCGACCGCAAGAAGTATCCACGTATTAGCCCCCTATCGATTTGATACATTTTTGTGTAGTAAGGTTTTATGCAGGTAGTCTATAAGCATAGTGCAGGTTTGGACGTACACAAAAAGACAGTGGTAGCTTGTGCAATTATCCCAAAGTCTTCGGGAGGATGGCATAAGGAAATATGTACATTCACCACTATGACCAAGGACTTGTTAAAACTTTCTGACTGGTTGACAAGTCACGGTTGCACTCATGTAGCGATGGAAAGTACTGGAGAGTACTGGCGACCTGTATTTAACATCCTGGAAGGTAATTTTGAAGTTATGTTAGTCAATGCCCGCCACATAAAAGCGGTACCAGGACGCAAAACAGACATCAAAGACTCACAATGGATTGCCGAACTACTACAGCATGGGTTGTTACGTCCGAGTTTTATTCCCCCAATCGAACAAAGAGATTTGCGAGACTTAACTCGCCATCGTAGCAATTTTATTCGAGAACGAGTCAATTTGGTGAATCGAGTCCAAAAAGTGCTTGAAGCTGCCAATATTAAACTTGCCTCAGTGAAGAGCGATGTGATGGGTGTATCTGGACGAGCAATGCTAGCTGCGATCGTTGAGGGTAGCGCTAGTCCCGAACTCATGGCGGACTTAGCGAATGTTCCATGCGAAAAAAGCATGATTTACTGATTCAAGCACTTGACGGTAGAGTTCGCCCTCATCAACGATTTATTCTTGCCCAGTTACTGTGTCAAATCGATAGTATAGACGAAACAATTAAATGTTTCGACCAACAAATTGAGGAATATTGCCGCCCTTTTGAGAAAGCGGTTGAGTTAGTTGACACAATACCAGGTATCGCACGCCGAACTGCGGAGATTATTGTCTCCGAAATTGGCATCGATATGAGCCGTTTCCCCAGCGCTCAACATTTGGCTGCTTGGGCTGGTCTTGCTCCTGGAAATTATGAAAGTGGTGGAAAAACGCTTTCAACCAGTACCCGTAAAGGTAATCGTTCCTTACGAACGATTCTGGTTCAAGCTGCTCATGCTCTAGCTCGTACCAAGACTTATCTTGCTGCTCAGTATCGCCTACTTAGCGGGCGAAGGGGTAAAAAACGTGCTGCCGTTGCAGTTGCACACTCTATTTTAACGATCGCCTACCATCTGATATCGCGCCAAGAACCTTATAAAGATTTAGGAGCTGATTATTTTGACAAACAACGACCGGAAAGTGTCAAGAAACGCTTGGTTAAACGCTTAGAAAAGCTTGGTTATCAAGTTAATCTTGAGCCTGTTCCAGTTACAAGTTAAACCCATAATTAATGTTTCAGTTTAGGCTGTCGTCATTGAACGACTTCAGCCACATATCCTTCTTGGTTTTTAGCCAAAGTTTGATTTTCAAGTCAGAAGGCAGAAGAGAATGCTGTTTTCTGCCCTTTGCGTTCTTACTTCTGCCTTCTTCAATGTAAAAAGTCGAGCATTTATAAGTTTGAGTCGAATCTTTACAGCTTTGTCTGCTTTTTTCTGGTGAAAAATCGAGCATTCATAAGTTTGAATCAAATTTTTACAGCTTTGTATTAAGTTTTTCTTGTAAAACGTCGAGCATTTATAAGTTTGAATCGAATCTTTACAGCTTTGTCTGCTTTTTTCTGGTGAAAAATCGAGCATTCATAAGTTTTGTGGCATTTTTTGCAATAGACTTCTGCAAGAAGTCGGGAATAGAGAACAGGGAACAATAAAAATCCTCCAATGCTCAATGCCTAATAATTTAGAAAATTTACGCAATTCTCCAGAAAATTTGATCGCTGATGATTCCCAATTAACACTAGTTACGTATTGGTAAAGCATAAGTTAGTTTATGTGTATCCTTTTAAATACGGACATACTGTTATGGGAAGACCAAAGCGGACTTCGGGAATTTTAGAAAAAGCCCAGCGTCGGATAGCTGGTTTAAAGACAATTGATACTTCACTAGATTTGGGAAATGGACTAACGGTCAAATTATTTTCCGAATTAATTGAAGACACACGCCAAAAATTAGAACCTCATAATACGGCTGTGTCAGCTGCTGATCAGACAGGTACTCTGGTTTCACAAGCAGAGCGATCGCTTGCCGATTTATCAGAGCGAATGCTATCTGGGGTAGCTTCTAAATATGGTAAAGGCAGCGATGAATATGAGATAGCTGGGGGTGCGCGCAAACGCACTGGTAAGCGGAATTCTCTCAAAGTAAGTGCATCAACACCTACAGAAAATCCGGATACAGTCTAACAAATCTCGACGACTTGCTAATTCATCATTATTATTATTCAAACCATTATAGGGACACAAATATTTGTGTTCCTATTAACGTTTACAGCCTAAGTTATGTACTTAAACCAAATTAATTACATATTCTCTGTATAGAATAAACTGGTTTACCAACTGTCAACCGTTAACTATCAACCAAATTGATGAAAAAAGCACTTATTTGTGGAATATCTGGACAAGACGGAGCCTATCTAGCGCAGTTGCTTCTAGATAAAGGCTATACAGTCTGCGGTACTTCCCGTGATGCTCAAATTTCCTCCTTTCAAAATTTGGTTTACTTAGGGATTCGAGAGCAGGTAAAACTAGAGTCAATGGCTTTAACTGACTTCCGCAGCGTATTGCAAGTACTCACAAAAATCCAGCCAGATGAAATTTATAATTTGGCGGGACAAAGTTCAGTTGGTCTATCCTTCGGACAACCAGTAGAAACTTTAGAAAGCATTGCCACTGGTACACTTAATTTACTCGAAGCTGTTCGTTTTTTAAATGCGCCAATCAAACTCTACAATGCAGGTTCTAGCGAGAGTTTTGGTGATACTGGCGATACACCAGCCGATGAAACTACTCCATTCCGCCCCAGAAGTCCTTATGCTGTAGCCAAAGCTGCTGCATTTTGGGAAGTTGCTAATTACCGCGAAGCTTATGGTTTATTTGCCTGTTCGGGAATTTTGTTCAATCATGAATCTCCCCTACGGCCAGAAAGATTTGTGACTCAAAAAATTGTTGCTGCTGCTTGTCGGATTGCTCAAGGTAGTGAGGAACAACTTTATTTGGGGAATATGCAGATTCAACGTGACTGGGGTTGGGCACCAGAATACGTGGAAGCGATGTATTTAATGTTGCAACAACAGCAGCCTGATGATTTTGTAATTGCTACTGGAGAGAGTAGTTCACTAGAGGATTTTGTCGCCGCTGCATTTGCATCTGTAAATTTAGATTGGCGCGAACATACCGTTATAGATGATAGCCTTCTGCGACCGACAGATTTGGCACTAGGTAGAGGTAATCCAGCTAAGGCTAAGAACAATCTGGGATGGCAAGCAAAATCTAAAACAAAAGATGTGGTGGAAATGATGGTGAAAGCAAGGTTAGCTAAGTCAATATCATGAAAGATTCTATTTCTCAGCCAGATTTAGTAATTGAAGCTGGACGCACAGAAAGGCAGTATTGGCAAGATTTATGGCGCTATAGAGAGTTATTTTACTTCTTAGCGTGGCGAGACATCTTGGTGCGGTACAAGCAAACAGCTATTGGGATTGGTTGGGCACTAATTCGTCCATTTCTAACAATGGTAGTGTTTACAGTTGTATTTGGACAGTTGGCAAAGTTGCCTTCTCAGGGTGCGCCTTATCCAATACTAGTGTTTTCTGCCATGTTACCCTGGCAGTTCTTTTCAAATTCTCTTTCAGAGTGCAGCAATAGTTTAATTAGCAATGCCAACTTAATATCAAAAGTTTATTTTCCTCGCTTGGTAGTGCCGACAAGTGCAGTAGTAGTAAGTTTTGTAGACTTTTTGATTTCTGGGATGATTTTATTAGGGCTAATGGCTTGGTATAACTTTGTTCCCAGTTGGCGAATTTTAACACTACCTCTATTTATTTGCATTGCCTTTACTGCTTCAATGGGAGCAGGTTTATGGCTGGCTTCGTTGAATGTGAAATATCGAGATTTTCGTTATATTGTGCCGTTTATTGTGCAATTTGGTTTGTATATCTCACCAGTAGGATTTAGCAGCAGCATTGTGCCAGAACAGTGGCGGTTGCTTTACTCCTTAAACCCAATAGTAGGAGTAATTGATGGTTTCCGCTGGGCGATTTTGGGCGGTGAGTCGAAATTATATTTACCAGGCTTTGCACTATCTTTGGGTTTAGTATTTTTACTATTAATTAGTGGTATTTGGTATTTCCGGAAAATGGAACGAACTTTCGCAGATGTGATTTAAAGGAGTAAATTTAATACAAAGCCGGGTAGTATGTCTTCACCAAATAAACTAACTGGAAATGCCACAATCTCCACTGATTGATGGGGATGATAACCTGCTCATCTTGAGAGTTAATCAGCCAAGCAAGGCATAAACCGTGGTGTTGTATAACACTGCGATCGCTCTCTAGATAAAACAGGGCAGGCGATCGCCCATTCCGTGAATAAAAAACTCCATTGAGGCTTTTTGGAATTGCTCTAGAATAGAGGAGGCGCTAATCCGGACAGTTGCGATGACTTCCCAAACAGTGAATATAACTAAAACATTAATTGCCCAACTGCAAACTCTACCACCAGAGCAACAACAGATGCTGCTAGATTTTGTGGAATTTCTAGCGCAAAAACATGCTCAACCCCAACCTGTGCAACAACGGATACCTGACTTAAACCGAGGGGAGATTTGGATCAGCGAGGACTTTAATGATCCTCTACCAGATGAATTTTGGACGGGTGAGCAGTGAAACTATTATTGGACTCACACGTTCTCATTTGGTGGGCAAGTAGCTCTGAAAAGCTTTCTGAGAGGGTTTATAGCCTAATTAACGATACTAACAACACGTTGGTGTTTAGTATCGCCAGTGTTTGGGAAATACAAATAAAACTTCAACTGGGTAAGCTCAACCTCAATTCAACTCTCCCTACGTTGATAGACAATCAACAGCGTGTGAATAATCTACAACTTTTACCTATTGAGCTAATTCATATTTACGCTTTAACTAATCTACCCAACCATCATCGTGACCCTTTTGACAGACTGTTAATAGCTCAGGCGACTGTGGAACAAGTCCCTATTATGAGCATTGATTCGATTTTTGATAATTATCCGATTCAGAGGTTGTGGTAGGTATAAAAATCATATTAAGCCTTCTTCTCTAATCTCCTGAAGCTATGCTGAAGGCTTTACGCTCGATACCCTTCGGGAACGCCAAGGGCGAACGCATTGACATTGTGTAATTAATTCTGTCTAACTACTTATTCATTATAAATAGGACTTACGCAGCGATAACGTATTTCCGTCATTGCGACCGTAGGGAAGCAATCGCAAATCCTTTATTTTCGTTGCGAGTGTCTAAGTCCTAATAAAGTTGATCGGCAATAAAAATATACTATGCGGTAGGGAACAATGAATACTCTTCTGGCTGTAAGCATTGACAACTAAATATATAAAAAAATAAGAAGTTTTTGCCTCGTTCCAACTCTCAAAGGGGGAATCCATATTGTTGGAGCTACCGCCTCCTAGACTTGTAAAATAGCCGCAAGTTACATTTAATTATGCCTACCTACTGATAACTGAAAAGCCAATGTCTGACACTGTTATTCAAGTTGAAAATCTCGGTAAAAAATATATTATTGGGCATCAGCAGGAGGAACGTTACACTGCTCTGCGGGATGTAATTACTAATAAAATTAAATCTCTTGGTACTTTAATTCAAAATCCCAAATCCAAAATCCAAAATTCTCAAGAGGAGTTTTGGGCGCTAAATGATGTTTCGTTTGAAATTAAGCAGGGTGACAGAGTTGGAATTATTGGGCGCAATGGTGCGGGTAAATCAACTCTGTTAAAGATTTTAAGCCGGATTACGGAACCAACAAAAGGAAGCATCAAAATTAAGGGAAGAGTTGCTAGCTTGTTGGAAGTGGGTACGGGGTTTCATCCTGAGTTGACTGGTAGAGAGAATATCTATCTCAATGGTGCAATTTTGGGGATGAGTAAGGAGGACATTAAACGGAAGTTTGATGAAATTGTGGCGTTTGCGGAGATTGAAAAGTTTTTAGATACGCCGGTGAAACGATACTCTTCGGGGATGTATGTGCGTTTGGCATTTGCAGTAGCGGCACATTTGGAACCAGAGATATTGATTGTAGATGAAGTGTTAGCAGTGGGGGATGCTCAGTTTCAGAAAAAGTGTTTGGGAAAGATGGAGGATGTCGGGAAAGAAGGGAGAACGGTTATATTTGTGAGTCATAATATGGCAGCAATTAGCCTTCTTTGTCAAAAAGGTTTATTTATTCAGAAAGGAATGTTAGTGACAAATAGTACAATCTCTAATTGTATTGAGTTATATACTCAAACCCAAGCGGAACGTTCAGGCTTATTATTAGAACATCAAGTTATTAAAGTCTCTGGATTAAAAATTACTGACATTAAAGTAAATGGTCTAGATGAAGACAAAATTTATATTGATTCAACGGTTAAGCCGTTAGAAGTTGTACTTGTTTTGAATGTAAATTTGCCTTGTCGGATTGCATTATATGGAAGTTTAAAAGATAGCCAAGGTCACTCTATTGCGATTTATTCACCAGGGCAAGTTAGCAACGAAGTTTACGGTGTTGTACCAGGAATTTACAAACTTTATGGTGTAATTAATTTACCGAGATTGACTAAAGGTATATATTTTCTAGAGTTAGGAATTGCCGAACCTGGAGTTCAGTTTTACATTTATTTTCCATTTGGAATTGAGTTAGATATCGCTGGCTCACCTACCAAATCTGGTATTGTTTATGAACAAGCTATTAATGATGCTGGCTATCAGATTCTTGATGGTTATTCTTCATTGGAGAAAGATTTATCACTCAAATTATAATATACTATTCAACAAATGGGAGAAAAATGACTAGATTTCCATAACTAGCAACTTTGATTATTAGTAAATTAAACACAAAATTAGTAAATTAAACACAAAGTTTATGACCAATAAGTTGATTTCAAGTTTACACAAATATCGCCACAATATTTATAGCCAAAATGGTGAAGATGGTGTAATTCAGGAGGTTATGAAGAGATTAGAAATAAATTCTGGATGGTTTTGTGAATTCGGAGCATGGGATGGAAAACATCTTAGCAATACTTTTCATTTAGTTGAACAAGGATGGAAGGGTGCCTATATTGAAGGTGATATAGAACGCTTTAAAGATTTGGAAACTAATGCTGAAAAATACAAAAATAGCTTGCATCTCATTCGTGAATATGTTGCCCCGTCTGGTGCTTATTCTCTCGATAATCTTTTGTCCTTAACCCCGATTCCTAAAGATTTCGAGTTGTTAAGTATTGATATTGATAGCGATGATTACCATGTATGGGCAGGCTTGGAAAATTACAATCCTTTGGTCGTGATTATTGAAATTCTTGGCAGTATTCCTCCAGGTGTGCAAAAGATTTCTACACCATTGTCCCCACACTCTAGTTTTGAATCTACTGTATCTCTTGGCAAAGAGAAAGGATATCAATTAATTGGAATGATAGGCAACCTCTTCTTTGTAAGAAATGATATGGTCGAGAAGCTTAACTTACCTAGCATCGAATTAATGGATTATTCGAGTTTATTTGACCCAAGTTGGCTTGAACCGAGTCGGACAAAGACAATATTATCTTCTTGGAAATCAAAATTCAAAAGTATGCTTCAAGCTTAAAGTTTAGAAAATAAAAATTAAAAACAAATAGGAGAAAGCTATGGGTTTAGATTCTAATGGTATAAAGTTCCTCTTATACACTAAGTCTTTGGGAGTTGACTTTTTAGAAACTGCTACTATTGGTCGTCAGTATCTTTATATTGAGCCTTCTGGATTTAAAGATATTTTATCCAGTTTCAATTATCAAGTTGATGACAAAAATCTAGAAATAATATTTAAAGAAAATGATGGTTATGCTGAAACTTTTTTCCGTTATATTGGTGCAGATATTACGGATTCCTTTGATTATTCAAATTACGAGGGAGCTACTCATATTCATGACATGAACCTTGCTATACCTGATATCTATAAGGATAAATATAATGTCGTCATTGATGGAGGAGCATTAGAACATATATTTAACTTTCCTGTTGCAATTAAGAATTGTATGGAAATGATTAAGGTAGGTGGTTATTATCTTGGTATTACCCCAGGTAATAACTTTATGGGACATGGCTTTTATCAATTTAGTCCTGAACTTCTTTTTCGGATATTTACTAAGGAAAATGGGTATGAAGTTGTTAAGCTCATTGTTTTTGAAACTTCTAGTCCACAATGGTTCTCTGTTCAAGATCCCTATGAATTAAAGGAGCGCGTTACACTAGAAAACCAGTTCCCATTATATATCTTGGTGATTGCTAAAAAGGTATCCTCCGTAGAAATTTTTAAAAATACACCTCAACAAAGTGACTATTCATTAATATGGAATGAAAAACCTCTCAGTGGATTAGCTTCAATTTCTGCAACAAAAAAACAAAACCAAAATATGTTATATCATCTAATTAGAAGGATTACCCCTAGATATATAAAATCAAAATTTAAAAATATTATAAATAATTCACAAGATATCTTTAATCCGAGGTTTTTTACTCCTTTTGATACCATAGATTAATATTTTTATCCATAATTAAATATTATTTAATTCATAAGATTTAAGTTTGTACTCTACATACATTCAAGTTAAGTATTTTACAATAAGTACTCATGATAAAAAATCAATATGTTTGTCCAGTATGTAATTCAAACAGCTTAATTATTAGGGAGTTAAATTATTCTTTTATTTTAAGTGAGTTGGAGAAATATTATAATGAAAAAATTGATATTGATTTGTCTTTAATTAACTACAAGGTTAGGCGCTGCGAATCCTGTTCTCTAGAATTTGCATCCCCTATGCAGGGTGGAAGTAGTGGATTTTATACTTGGATTACAAATCACAAAGGATATTATCCTGATATTCGATGGGAATGGCAGGAAGTTATTAGTCTAATTAAGCATCAAAGTGTAGCATCGGCAAATCTTCTGGAAGTAGGGTGTGGCTCTGGTAAATTTCTGGAATTATCTCAAAAAAATGGTATAAAGGCTGTCGGACTGGATACCACACTGACTTCAGTTCAGCAATGTAAAGATAAAGGACTAGAAGTTTATCCAAGTACACTTGAAGAATTTATTACCTCTAGTGATGGCAATCAGCATAAATTTGATTATGTGGTTTCTTTTCATTGTCTAGAACACGTTGATGATCCGAAATCTTTGGTTAAAGCTATGTGTTCTGTTTTAAAACCAACAGGAAGCATTTTTTTAAGCACTCCCTATTCGCCTATGAGCTTTGAAACTAGTTGGTTTGATCCCTTAAATTATCCTCCCCACCACATGACTCGCTGGAATGCCAAAGCTTATAGTGAACTAGCAAAACAGCTTGGTTTAAAAACGGAATTCATTATGCCTCGCGCATCTAAGTTAATTGATCGTGTACTATCTACATTGAATTATGCTTGGAATAGTCCTGCCAATGCTTTAGGAAGAAGTGCTATTTTATTAGCCGCTTTAAGTAAACCACACCTCACACTAATTGAAATATTCCGCCAACTGAATAGAGAGAAACTGAATAATGAAGTTGTGGGTGATGTTGTGCTGGTTGAACTAACAGCAAAAAATTGAATTTTCAACGGAATTGATGATGAATTTTTGGCGAACACGAAATGCTTTGTCTCGTATTAGATTAGCATTTTCTCCTTTAATCCCTGCATTTATTCAGGATTTACATATCCATAGTATTACTTTTATCTGGAATATTTTACGTTCTACAAATATTCATAAAGATATTAAATCTATAGCCATTAAATTTGGTATTGTAAAAAATAATAATCAAAATCAAAAGAATAATTTATCTCATTATTTAACAGTCAAGTCATCCCAAACTACCCAAGAAAAACCTATCATTTTTGTATCTTATTGTGCTAGTGCTGAATTTGGTGGCAATTTAAAATTCTGTGGTGGCACAAAAGAGCTTAATTACTTGGTTAAACTATTACGAGAGCGTGGTTATGAAGCTTATTTTGTAACCTATGACGGAACTTATGAGCCTTGGTTGTTAGATCATCAGCCACATATTTCATTAGATAAGTTTCAGGAAATTATTAAGCAAAATAATAATATTCGTTGTGTCACATCTTGGGCAACAGCAACAGCCTTTATTCAAGCTAGTCCATCACTATATTTTTGGGACATGGAACTTGCCTACACCGAGAATCATCACTTTCCTGTACTTGCAAAACTTTACAGGGACAAAATTAAAAACACTGCTGCCATTTCTCGTACCATTCAAGCATGGCACATGGCACATTTTAAACGCTCCTGTGTAATTATTCCCAACTTATTAGATACATCTCTATGGGTTTCAAATCCACTCAATCGTAAAAAACACCGAATTGGTTATATGAATGAAGGAATACATACCCAAGATTACATAAATACTATTCGTGATTTTACTCAGAAAAAAAATTTAGAATTAGAGTTTCACCAAATCAGTGGAGTTGAATCTGAAATTTTAGGAGAAATGCAAACCTGCGAAGTCTTTCTAAGTATGAATATTGGCAAAGATTGTCTTTGGGGCGAAGGTTGTCCTAGAACCGTCATTGAATCCCTTGCCTCTGGATGTGTGATTATTGCCTTTGATATTATTGGTAATCGAGAAACTATACAGGATAATTTCAATGGTGTTTTAGTATCTTGTTATCGTCCTGATTTGATGGCAGAGGCTCTAGTTCAGATATATACTTCCACTGGTGAAATAAAACGTCTTCAAGAAAATGCAAATGCTCTCATTGAGTCTTGTCATACTTTTGATGCCCGTTGGCCAACAGTGAAAGAATTTTTACATCTATAAAATTTATTAAGTGAAAATTGTTGAGCGATAGCACTTCAAGAGTATCCCCTAGAAATGCAGTAAAACAGTACATTGAACTATACGAACAGGTATTGCGATAACGCGGGACTGCTAAAGGCGATCGCACACTAGATAAAACAGGACAGCCGATCGCTTAAAATCAATAGCCTACTGTACGGCTGACTTGCTTATCCATAAAAATTAAAAAATTGATTTGTAAATGACGAACAAACATATCCTTTTAAGCTCAAATATACTTCCTGGTATGGGAACAGGCACTCGGATAATTTTAAAGAGACATTTAGAAAATCTTGAAGCTCATGGTTGGCAAGTATCTCTTACAGCCCCTGAGCATGAACTACAACTTACTAACAATATTCCAAATACTTGGAATATTATTCCTTTACCTTCTCGTCGCTGGTGGTGGCCTCCATATCGAAAACGAATTCATGTCTCACATAAATTGAGACTATCTCTTTTTCAAAGTCAGTGCGAATTTATACTTAATAAAAAATTGCCAACAGCAATATTAACTCACTTAACAGGAAGTATTGATTCACTACTGGCTAGCCATTTATCTAAAACATGGAATGTTCCTCTATCTGTGATTGCTCATGATCAGGAAGAACTTTATGCAAGTTCTGATATAGATGCTTATTTAACAATAAAAAGAACTAAAGTTATTTTAGAACAAGCAGAAAGAATCTGGTTCGTTTCACCAGAACTCGAAAAAATATATCAACTAGGAAGAGACAAAAAAACTTCTATTTTATTTCCTATTTCAGAATCTCGACAGCATACCTTTGTAGAATGGAAGAGTAGTTTCGGTACAGCCCCTATTATTGCCCACGCAGGATGGTTGTATTCATCTCAATTTTCTAACCTCTACGAACTGGCTCTAGCATTACAAAAATTTAATGGCAAGCTTCTCATAGTTGCTGCAGAAAATGATCCTACTCTTTGTAAGCTTTTAGAACTTTGCCCAAATATATTGCATCATGAACCGTTTGAGAAGAATAGTGGAGTTATAGACTTTTTAGAAAATAATGCTAGCTGCATTTTAGTTTCGTATTCTTTTGAGCAATCAGAACAACCTTGGGCAAAAACCAGCTTCCCAAGTAAATTCGTGGAGTTTTCACATATAGGTTTACCTATAATGATTATGGCTCCTTCAGATACGGCTATATCTAACTGGGCAAGACGCTATAAATGGCTCAGTTACATCAATAAATTGGAACCCTCAATTCTTTTTCAAAATATTGCCAAGCTCACCGAAAAAGAAACTTGGTTAGCAATGGCTCAACAAACTCGTGAAGTAGCACTCCATGAATTTCATCCTAAACGCATTCAAGAGCAATTTGAATCAGAATTAGCTATATATTCACCCCAATGCAAGAGTCAAATGCAAAGAGATATTATATTTCGCAAAAGCTAATTTCATATAGCTGAGATTCATAAAATATCATGAAAAAGTAGCAATATTATGACTAAGATATTTGCCCAAAAAACTTTGGTTGGCAGTCACTGAGCTTGTTGCCCTTTCTTTGAAGAAACGCACTTTCGGTTGCTTTATGGGGTATGGGTGATTGGTCAGAGGCTATAAGTTATTGCCCGAAACGTTGGAGACTTTTATCTACCTTGCCATGATTTGGATTATGGTGAGGCGATTAAGTACCTGTGCAAAATTAATTGTCTATTTTCCATTCCTGTATCCTTGATTGGACAATAAATACAGGCATATAGGATGTACAAATAATTTTGCGTTAGTACTTAGCATAAATTTGACCCTTCAAAACTTTTCAAACACCCTCTAGTAATTAATCCTATCGGAAAGCATTACCAATCAAAGTATCTGTTAGTTACACATTTTTAGTATATTCTGGTACATGGATAAAACAATAATTCTTTCACAAGATTTTAACTACTTTAATATGATTACTTATGATGCTGGTCCAGGTTATGCAAACCAAATGGGCTGGAAATATGATTATCTAAATAACATTAATCTCTATTCAAATAGCATTATTATCATTGACAATCGTATTTCTGAATTAGAATGCTTCAAACTTCAAGAATATATAGCAGGGCATAAAAATATATTTTTTTTATTAAAGGTTGTTGATCCTTGTGAAGAATGGTGTCGAAATCATTACTATTATCATTTTTTATTCCGAATAAAAAATTTATCCAATGTTTTCTTTTTAACCGTATATTATCCTTCGGAATTAACTAAAGAGATAAATGATTCTACTGGCAATAAAAAGATGATTTTTATTCCTTATGCGTTCAATGATACTTATAGTATAAAAAATGAACTTTCTAACAGAAATAAAAAAATAGTTTTTTCTGGAAATTTAGATCCCCATGTATATCCTTATCGAGATACTTTTATTAGAAAAATTAAAATAAATCCACTACTTTGGAATAAAGTTTGCTTTTTAAAGCATCCTGGTTACCCTGATATTAATCAAAAATTATTACATAACGTTGTGGGCAATAAGTACATTGAGTTTTTATCTCTATTTAAATTTATGTTTATTTCCCCATCTCGTTGTGGGTTAGAATTTCTTAAATATAGTGAATGTGCCTATGCTCACTGTGTTCCTATAGGAAAAGCACCTTTAAGTTTTAGCAATAAATTAAAAGAATATTTTATTGATATAGATTTTAATAATTTTTATAAATCCATCAATTATATTTTTTCTATACCTATAACAGAATTACAGGATATAGCTGAAAATTACTATTCTGCACTTGAGCTAGAACGAAATCAGGATGTTTTAAATTCTCAACTTGATGCTTTTTTGGATAATGTGATTGCATGAAGTTACTATTCATCATCCCCGAATATCCACCTTGCTCTGGTGGTGGAATTGCTACTTTTTACAGCAACCTACTGCCAGAACTTTGTCATCAAGGACATCAAGTCCATGTACTAGTCGGTAGTGCTTTTTCACCAGCACTAACCGACTATCAGGTAAACGGATTAACTGTAGAATTTCTCAAACCCCAAGCAGTAAATGCTAATCTTGCAAAATTTAATCGTTACCATGCAATTCCAGAATTTCAACGTCATCTTGCAGCTGCTTGGACAATATGGGAACAAGTAAACGGAGGTAAAGACTACGACTTAGTGGAAACAACAGATTGGGGTATGCTATTTGTTCCTTGGATGGTCTCAGCAGACAGCCCAACTACTGTTGTTCAACTCCACGCTAGCATTGGTCAAATTGATTTTCATGATCCGCAACTTGATAGTCAACTGCAAGGTAGTTTAGTTCGCTTATTAGAAGCAAGCTTACTTTCAGTTGCAGATGAATTGCAGACTTATGGTTATGACAATGCCAAAGCTTGGAAACAACTAATAAATAGAGATGTTACCTATATTTCCCCAGCTATATCCCCTGTAACTAATATTCAACCATTAGAAAAATCTACCAATGGTTTAGTTGTAGGGCGAATTCAGCACTGGAAAGGGCCAACAATTCTTTGTGAGGCACTAAGATTACTGGGAGAAAAGTCACCAACTATCGATTGGATTGGTCGTGATACAGTTTATCAGGATTCAAAAACTGTAATGTCTGTGTATCTTACACAGACTTATCCTGATATTTGGAGAAAAAAAATTCAGCCATTAGGAACTTTCTCTACAGAAGAAACTTGCCAACTTCAAGCAATGGCAAACTTCATACTTGTACCGTCTATTTGGGACGTATTCAACTATACCTGTGTAGAAGGAATGGCTAAAGGGCAGCTTGTATTATGTTCTCAAGGAGCCGGAGCAGCAGATTTGATTACTGATGGAGTCAATGGACTAACTTTTACAGGAGGCGATCCGCAAAGTTTAGCAAAAAGCTTGGATACTCTACTGAGTTGGAGTGTTGCACAACGAGAAGAAATTGGCAAAGCCGCTAAAGAAACTGTCAAGACAAAACTTGCACCTACGACAATTGCCCAACAAAGAATTGAAATTTATGAAAAGCTGATCAACAAGGGCAGATTTTCAATTCGTCCTAATTCTTCGTTAGTTGATGCTGTTTCTCCTAAACAGCCTTTAGAAAAGCCATTAGCATTCCTTGATCTTCTACCTTTGCGTGAGTTGAGTAATTATCTGTGGAAACGCAGTCTACAAAAATTTCTAAGTTGATAGCTATGACTCATCCTTCCTTGGCTTTATGTATTCCTGCTTACAATGCTACAGCTTATCTACCGCGATTACTTGAGTCTGCCTTAGCACAGACAATTCCGTTCGATGAAATCTGGGTTTATGACGATTGCAGCACCGATGAAACGGGGAAAGTCTCTGCTGAGTTTGGCGCTAAAGTGATTAGAGGAGAAATAAATCGCGGTTGTTCTCACGGTAAAAATGTGCTAGCAGAACACACAACTTGTGAGTGGATTCATTTTCATGATGCTGATGATGCCCTATATCCAAATTTTGTAGAACAAGCTCGTAAATGGATGACGTTAGAAAATCCACCAGATATTATCTTATTCAATTATGAATGGCGGCGAGATGATACTGGAGAGTTAATCAGTATTTGTAAATTTGATGATGCTGAATTGAGACTAGATGCGATCGCATACACAATTCGGAAACAAATTAACCCCTTTTGTGGGTTGTATTGCCGTTCCGCATATTTACAAGCAGGCGGTTATGACACTGATCCACTGGTACTCTACAACGAGGATGTAGCATTTCATTGCCGGATGGCGATCGCTGGTTTAAAATTTTCATCTGACCCAACCATTACAGTAATTAATTACTATCGAGCTAATTCCATGTCCTCTGTTAACCAAATTAAATGTGCAAAAGCACAATTTAATGTTATGCGGAAGGTAGCTGAATCCCTCAAAGGACAATATTCTTATGAGATTGCTCAAAAACTTTGGGGAATTGCCGCAGTTGCTGCTGCTTACTTAGACTGGGATACTGCTGACAATTGTGTAAATCTAGCTGTGTCTCTTCATAGGAAAATACCAAACAATTTAAGTGCTTGGTTTAGATTTATATGTAGATATAATCCTTATGTTGCTATTCGCGTAAGAGAGTGGTTAATCAGATTTATTAAGCCACAACTTCGCCAGAAAGTGACCACTTAATCTTTGTATACTAATTTTATAATTTTGCTTAATTAATATTTTATTTATACTGATGAATCCTTTAGTTTCTATACTAATACCATGTTATAACTCCGAATTATGGTTGGCAGAAACATTAGAATCAGCTTTACAGCAAACTTGGAAAAATATAGAAATAATTTTAGTAGATGATGGTTCTAAAGATGACAGCTTGGCAGTAGCTAAAAGCTACGAAACAAAGGGTATAAAAATTATTTCTCAAGAAAAAAATAAAGGACAAACGGCTGCCTTAAACAGATGTTTGGCAGAAGCAAAAGGTGACTTTATTCAATATCTTGATGCTGATGACATTTTAGAACCCCAGAAAATTGAAGTACAAATTAAGCGTCTTCTAGAAGAACCTAGCGGTACTATGGCGATCGCACCCTGGGCAAGATTTTATCAAAACGATTTGTCTACTGCGAAATTTGTACCCAACAACGACTGGCACGACTTTGATGATCCTATCGCTTGGCTGGTGGAATGTTGGACAGGACACGGAACAATGCCCCCAGGCTCTTGGCTATATCCGCGAGAAATCATTGAAAAGACTGGCTTATGGCATGAAGAACTAACACTGAATAATGACATGGAATATTTTACAAGAGCTGTACTTGCCTGTAGGTGCTTAGTTTTTTGCCCTGAAGCTAAATGGTACTATCGCTCAGGAAATCCTAGCTTGAGTGGACAACGTTCTGAAAAAGCTTTGTGGTCTCAATATGAAGTCATTCGGCTCAGTACAGAACGATTATTAAGTGTGGAAAATAGCGATCGGACACGTTATAGTGCTGCTTGCTATTGGCAGTCCTTTGTTTTTATTGCTTATCGTCATGTACCAGAGTTAGTGCAATATGCAGAAAAGAAAATTACTGAACTTGGTGGTTGTGATGTCAAGCCAGAAGGCAGCTCACTATTTAGAGTCTTGAGAGATATTTTTGGCTGGAAGACTGCAATGAATTTGCAAAGATTTTACTATCGGTATCGCTATCAAATAAATTATTGAATAGTTTATTAATTCCAGTGCAGTCATTTGTAGAATTTTAATTGCTATAAAAAAGAAGAAATAAATTGTTAGATAAAATAAAGAAAGGTTTTTTTGTAACCTTATCTGTATATGTTAATAGCGCTTTCGGTGGAGTGCAACGTTGCACAAAGGAATATCGAGAAGTTATTGAAGCGGCAGGCTGGAGCCTCGAGATTTTAGCATATGAAATAGATCGCCGATGGCAGACGAGAATTTTCCGCAAACTTAAACCATCAAGCTTTTATAATCGCATTCCGCAGTCTTTTATTGATGCCTTAATTGCACGAGTTAAATCAGAACATATTCCTTGTGTATTTCTCAACCAAGTGGATGCGTTATCTATTGCACCATACCTAAAAAATGCTGTACCAGATGTCAAGATAGTCTTGTTATCTCATGGGGCACAGTTTATCGATGATTTTATTGCAGTACAGAATCATTCTTCAATATCTCCAAGGAAGCGATATCACCTAGCTAATACAATTCTTGATGAGATGCAACTTAGGCAACACATAGATCATGTATTTACATTAAGTGAGCAAGAAGTCGCGTTTGAGCGTTGGCTAGGCGCAAAGTCTGTAAGTTGGCTACCTCGCATTATTTCACCAAAGCCTCTAGACTGGAGACCTATAGCTGGTCGTGCAGGGTTTGTTGGCACATTAGATCATCCACCAAACTATGAAGGACTGCTAAGTGTCTTGACTGACTTGCAAACTAGGAAAGATTTTAAAGAAACTATCAGAATAGTCAGTAGTTCAAAACAACTTGGCAAATATTTAGAAAAGCGGTTTCATTTCGTTAAATATCTAGGTCGCCTTGATAACGAAAATCTTCAAAATGAAGCATCAACCTGGACATGGTTCATTCATCCTCTATTTTCCTGGTCTCGCGGCTGTAGCACCAAGCTCGCCGATGCGCTGGAGTGGCAGATACCCATCCTAACCACTGAAGCAGGTTGTAGAGGGTACACATGGCAAAAAGGCAACGTGATTAGGTTTGATGCAATAAACGATTATTGTTCTTATTTATGTGGCAAGGACTCAGTATACGATATATCTTTAGTCAGACAAAAAATAATCCTAGCTTCACAAACATCTCCTTCTATTCTTGACGTTGCTGCACTAGCTAAACTAGCTTTGAACGAAATAAGCTAATCGGCATTTGAATTTCCGGTCTGAGTCCCTTGCAGCAATGGCTTCAGGGCGATAATCATGCAATTTATATGCGTGACAGTGACAGCTTATCAGAAAAACCTTAGCAATTATCTAAATTTATGAATAGTTTTTTAACAGCATTAAAAGAAGAAATTAAAAATCAAATCTATAAGAGAGAATGGATAGTTCGCCAACTTAAGGGGTTGTCAGTAGGGGTAGATATTTTCTATGACCTATCTAATAGGCTTGATTCACCTAATTTAAAAATAATATTTGATTGTGGCGCTCATCGAGGTGAAACTGCAATCGAATTTAGAAAAAGATTCTCATCAGCACAAATCTATTCATTCGAGCCGGTAAAAAGTAACTTTGAATATCTAAAACAGAATGTCGAAAATTACCCACAAATTTATTGTTATAATTTTGCATTAGGAGATAGAGAAGAAACTGTTTCTATTCAGCTTCAGTCAGATTCACAAACTCATTCTCTAAATAACAGGTTGCTGGTAGAAGAACAAAATTCTGAACTCATTAAAGTCGTCACTATTGACGATTTTTTATCTTCTTCCAGCATAGCTAGTATTGACTTACTAAAGATTGATACAGAAGGATACGAGGTTAAAGTATTACAGGGGGCAAAGCAAAGTCTAGCAAACAAAAAGATAAACTTTATTCTAGCTGAGTCAACAATTTTAGAAAATGACAACTGCCATACTAATCTTAGTTTAATAAACGATTATTTGAAAGTTTATGGATATCAAATAACAGGTATTTACGATCAGGTTATTTGGAAGAATCCTAGCCGATTGTCATATTTTAACGTACTTTTTTCAAGATAGTAGAGGTAAATCAAAATAATGACTCATCAACCCACTGTAAAAGTGCATATTGTGACCTATAGAAGACCGCATCTTTTAGTCAGAGCATTAAAAAGTTTAATTAAGCAAACTTTTACATCATGGATCGCAGAAGTTATTAATGACGATCCGACAGATGGTAGCGTCAACCAAATTATCAAAAATCTAAATGATTCTAGGATATTTCTGTCTCAACCAATGATTCATAGAGGAGGAACAGAAAATTTTAACTATGCTTTTCGATCACAAGACACTAAGTATGCATGTCTACTTGAAGATGATAATTGGTATCAGGAAGATTTTATTCAATGTATGATATCTGCATTGAATAATTTTCCTGATATAGAACTTGCTTGTGCCAATGAAATTATCTGGAAAGAGAAGCCAGATGGTAGTTGGTTCAATACGGAACAAAGTATTTGGGAATATAATAATGATTATGAGTTATTTGAATATAGCTTATTAGACAAATGTGGTTCTGCAAAAATATGTAATAGTTCAATGTTTTGGAAAACAACAAACTCACCCAATTGGCAAACACCACAGTCAATTCCTATAGACGTAACTGAGCATTTTCGAGAACGCGTTATCCTTCATCCTATTTTGTTAGTAAAAAAGCCACTAGTAAATTATGCTGAAACTATTAGCTCTTATAGATCTTCTGATGTTTCAAAATGGGGATCTTACCAAGTTTTATTAATTGGCTCGATCTTTGAAACAGTTTCTGTTGATATGAGACAACATTTAGCCGATTCTCTTTGGCAAAAAGCATTTACTTATCAAAAGCAACTATACACATCTTTACTATTTACTGCACTCGTGTTTAGAGAAGCGAGTGTGTTATGGTCAATTTGTCCTCTAAATTTAAAGTTAAGGTTTATAATAACTCTCGTAAGAAGACCTGTATCTTTTCTGCTGATATTAAAATCAAAAATCTTGCAAGAACAAGCTTATAAATTTCTTGTTAACAGCAGAAATTTTACTTAGCTTGTTTTTCTCATTTTTTATTTTTTATATAAAAAATACTAATTAAATTATGAATTTACGCAAAAGTGTCAGGCAATATTTATCACGTAAATTGCGAGTACCGGAAATTCCTAATTCTTTGGAAAGGCTTGCTAGACTAGATTTTAAGCCTACTCATATTTTTGATATTGGAGCTTATCAAGGTGATTTTACTAACTTATGTATTAAATATTTTCCTAAATCAAGAGTTACCTGTTTTGAAGTCTTGGAACATAGAGTCCAGCAGTTGAGGCAACTAGCATCTCAAAATTCTTTCGTACAGGTATTTCCAGTTTTATTAGGAGCAGAATCACAAGAAAAAGTGCAATTTAATGAAGCTGAAACAGCTTCCTCTGTTTTAATTGAGCAAGCTAAACAAAACTTTATAGTGAATTCATATCCTATGACAACTGTAGATATAATTGTTAATGAACAATTCAAAAGTTGTCCCCCTGATTTCTTAAAGCTGGATGTCCAAGGTTATGAACTAGAAGTCCTAAAAGGAGCAGAAAAATCACTTACTCAAATGCAGCTAATTTTAGCAGAAGTAAACTTACTAGATATCCATAAAAATGTTCCTCTATTAGCGGAAGTTGTGGGCTGGCTAAATGAACGTGATTGGGTTGCTTATGATATTTGTGGTCTGACTCGTCGCCCTCTAGATCAAGCTCTTTGGCAAGCAGATTTCATTTTTGTACCACGTAATAGTCCTCTAATATCTGATAAGCGTTGGGCAGCCTAAAATGCGTATTCTACTCACTGCCGATCCTGAACTTCCAGTACCACCAAAACTTTATGGCGGGATTGAACGTATTGTTGATTTATTAGTCACTGGACTACAAAGCCGTGGTCACAAAGTTGGGCTAGTTGCCCACTCTGACTCAACCTCATCTGCAACTCAGCTATTTCCTTGGCAGGGGAAGCGATCGCAAAACAAATTTGATGTTGTAAAGAACACAATCACCTTATGGTCAGCTGTGCAACAATTTCAACCTGATGTTATTCACAGTTTTTCTCGCGTCTTTTATTTGCTACCTTTGCTACGCTCTCGTCTACCCAAGGTGATGTCTTATCAGCGATATCCCAGCCATCGCACTACTAGCTGGGGTGTGAAACTTGCACAAGATTCTCTTACTTTTACTGGTTGCAGTGATTATATCTGTCACGTTGGGCAAACAGCTGGAGGAGTATGGCATACCATTCACAATTGTGTAGATTTAGAGAAATACACTTTTCAACCAACTGTTGCAGCAGATGCTCCGTTAGTTTTTCTGAGTCGAGTAGAACGAATTAAAGGAGCACATACTGCGATCGCTATTGCCCGTAAAACAGGAAGAAGATTAATTATTGCTGGTAATCACAGTACAGATGGAGAAGCAGGTCAATACTGGCAAGAAGAAATTGTTCCTCATCTTAGTAAGGATGGAATTGAGTATATCGGGTCTATTAACGATGCTCAGAAAAATGAGCTACTAGGTCAGGCTGCAGCCATGATTGTACCAATAGAGTGGGAAGAACCTTTTGGTATTGTTTTTGCTGAAGCTTTGGCTTGTGGTACTCCTATTATCTCTTCTCCAAGAGGTGCATTACCAGAAATTGTACGTCATGGTATTGATGGCTATCTAATTAATAGCATTGAAGAAGGTGTTGTTGCAGTTCAGCAATTGCCAATTATTGAGCGCTATAAATGTCGTCAGCGTGCTGAAAATTGTTTTTCCTCTGATGTCATTTTAAACCAGTATGAGAGTTTATATCAATTCGTATCGCGCAACAATCCTAATTGAACTATTGTTGATATTGACTATGCTTAGTATGTATTAATTGCAAAAAATACTTCTTCCTTAAACTATATTAACTTATCTCAAAATTTACTGATTATGAATTCAAAAAGCATAAACTTAGCATCTTCTTTAGTATCAGTCCAATGTCCAGTTTGTGGAACACTTTGCTCTGAGCCTCCCCTCTATCGTTACACTGCTTCGGAAGCGGCAACTTATTTTTGCCCAATTACTCGTAGTTCCGACCGCCATAATCGAATAAAAGCATCTATCAGCAACTTGTGGCAAGGAGAAGAATGCATAATTTTACAATGTAGAGAGTGCAAATTTGCTTTTGGGTATCCATTTGTGGGTGGCGATGAAGAATTTTACAGTGTTCTCCATGAGCAAAAAGGATACCCAACTTGGCGATGGGACTACGACATAGCTATTCAAGAAGCTCTTATGCCGATTGGCAAAGGTCGGATTCTTGAAATAGGTGCAGGTGCAGGAATGTTTCTAAATAACCTTGGGACAGAGTGGCAACGCTATGCAGTAGAAGCTAGTGAGTTAACAAGAGAACCATTAGAAAAGTCTGGAATCAAAATTTTTCGTGATTTGTCAACAGTTGTCAAATCTGAATCTGGAACATTCCAGGTTGTTGTCTTATTTCAAGTACTTGAGCACATTGCAGAATTTCGCTCAGTGCTAACTCAATGTCGACAGCTTTTATGTGAAGGTGGAAAACTTGTTATTACAGTACCAAATGGTGAAGCAATGATCCGTCAGGAAAAATTAACAGGCTGTCCCGATATGCCACCAAATCATGTGAATAAGTGGACACCAGGTAGCTTGTCACTGGTATTAAAGGATGTAGGATTTAACACCAATCCAGCAATTTTTGAGCCTCCTTCATGGCAGAATTTAGCAACTTCCCTATATTTAAGAGTAATCGCTGATGCTACAGATTCACGCTCACTAGCAGCACAAGTGTACCGGATCTCAAATAAGCGATTGCGAGCTCCACTTTTAAGATTACTAGGATTGCCCGCACTAATACGTTTGCTTCCCTATGCAAAACAACTTAAACAAGGCGGTGCTTTTGCGATAGTTAGTGTTGCTCAGTGATATTGAATATTACAGAGTTAAACTACATCTCTTGTGTAAAAAATATCAGGATAAACTTTTCTTTATTTAATAGCTCAACTGTAATGCATGTTCTTACTGTCCTTTGTAAAGATGGCTGGATGCCTGCAAATCTTTCAGAAGGTTGGCAGCGTTTGGGCTGCTCAGTAGAAGAATTTTTCTACGGTACTCACATGGGTAAATCATGGAGTAATCAAGGTTTGGAAAATAACCGTCAGATTAACACTCAACTATTAACAACTGCAAAACGTTTAAAAGCAGAGGGACGACTCGATCTAATCTTTGCTGTTATCTATGATGATGTTCTAGAAGTTGAGACAGCCAAGCAGCTACGTGCCCTTGATGTTCCTATGGTCAATTATCACGTAGATTTATTAGGACAGTGGTATCGTATTCTTCGCATAGGCAAATATTTTGATCGAGTAGCATGTGCCCAAATGGACTGCTGGAATGGTTTGCGTAGTGCGGGGATAAGTCCTTACTATATGCCAATGGCAGCAAATCCGCCAGTATCTACAATTCAGACCCTAACAAAAAATATCCCATTTCCAGGAGTTCTTTATCTTGGTTCTCCTTGGCTTTTTCGGCGGCAACTGCTTGCTGATTTAGCTAAACAAAATATTCCATTGCAGATTTATGGCCATAACTGGCTGCGTAGTACTCCTGACCCAGCCAATGCACAACCTTATCGCAAAAATCTTCATGACGTGCATTACTACCTTTTGCCTCGCATACAGCAAGAAGGTTGGGGAAGATTTTGGGAAACTGTGAAACACCGACTTCAGCCTACTCCATCACCAGCCGTGAGTTCTAATGAAGTGCCCGCTCAATGTATTAAAGGCTCTTATAGTAATTCTGACTTCGTTCCACTGGTTCAAGGAGCAGCAATCAATCTAGGTTTTACTCATTTTATGGGTATACCAGGAACATCTAGAGAACGTCGGCAAGTACGACTCAGGGAGTTTGAAATTCCTATAAATGGGGGATTTTATTTAACTCAAGATTGCCCTCAGTTAAGAGAGTTATTTCAAATTGGGGACAATGTTGCAGCTTGGGATAATTTACCTGATTTGCACGACAAAATATCCTATTACCTCAATCATCCTGCTGAACGAAAAAGGATTGCTGAAGCTGCACAAGCTCATTGTCTACAACACCACACTTGGAAAAATAGATTTAGCAAATTATTACAAGAATTAAAGCTTTCTCAACCTAGTTTCATTTCATGAATGAATATCTGCGTCCGTTTCACGAATGTCCTGGTTGTAATTCTCCTAATTCCAAATCTAATCATCTCTTCAATGCAATTATACTTGGAGAAACTTGTCCAGTTCTTAAGTGCATAAACTGCGGTTTGGTTTATAAAAAGTTTGCACCAACAGCCAAAGGCATGGCAAAAATCTATTCAGAGTATTATGTTCACTTTCTCACTGATTCTTCTCAAATTACCGAAGCTGATATTAATAGCGCTAAACAAAAACTTGATCGTTGCCGAAAACTGCTAGGTAGAAACAATTTACTAGATAATTTGAAATTATTAGATATAGGTTGTGGCTCTGGTAATTTTGTCAAAATTGCTCAAGGCTTCAATTACTTGGCTGAAGGAATAGATCCTTATTTACCACCTCAATTAGAAAACACTTATCTACACAAAAAGTGCCCAGAAGATATACCAAATAGTTCTTATGACATCGCCGTTCTGCTCAATGTTGCTGAACATATCGATCAGCCAATAATGCTTTTTTCTGCTGTGCGCCAACTCCTTAAGCCTGGAGGGGTGATGTTATTAACTTGTCCTTATGGTAACAGTCTCGCTCGTCAGATTCATCAAGCCTGTTGGGGACACTTAGCCCTTGATGAACATTTACTTTTTTGGACTCCCGCTTCGCTGACTAGCCTTCTGCGACAACTAGGGTTTCACGGAAAAGTCAGTTATCGTATTGCAGGCTCTCCCTTTCCCTATGGTCGTGTAAAGCCACAAACAACTGTATCAACCTGTACCGAAACTCAACATCAACCTTTTTTGGATTCTAAAAATCAAAAGCAAAGTTTACAAACTCAAGTTTGGCAACTAGCTCGTTTTATTCAACGACAAGAGAAAACTGCTAATTTAGTGCGCTCATTAGTTCATTTTACCCACACAGGTGATTATCTTGAATATGCGATTAATGTTGGCTAAAGGCTGGAAAAACCACGCTTCTAGTAATAATCGAATTGCTCCAGTAGACGGTTTACGCGCTGTAGCTGTCTTTGGAGTTATTTGGGCGCATATTTGGCTTTTTTGCGGAAATCCAACTTGGTCAATAGGAAAAATAAGTTCAATTAATTTAGATTAACACAGAGTTATTTCAGCTATAGGTACAGGAGTAGATCTATTCTTTGTACTCAGCGGATTTTGTATGTACTTAATGTACGCGCGCAAACAAAACAATTTTGAATGGAAAAGTTACTTACATTTACTAAAAAAACGCTGGTTAAGAATTGCACCAGCTTTTTATATAGCTGCTTTTGTTTGTGCGCTTCGCTATCCTTTTATTGGTAAACCTTTACCCTTTTTAGATTTACTGGCTTATGCTAGTTTTACTCACCTTTGGGTTCCTAATACAGTTGGATTAGCTGCACCTTTTTGGTCACTAGCAACAGAGTGGCATTTTTATTTGATTTTGCCATTATTTATTTGGGCTGCTTCTAGATTTGGATTTTGGATTATAACTGCGATCGCTATTTTAGGTTCGATTATATTTCGCCTTTGGATGTTCAGTAGTGCGCCTGAAGTTGGAGCTTTTTGGAACGCTCAAATACCCAGCCGTTTAGTTGAGTTTACTTGGGGTATGTGCATTGCTAAGTTATACACTGTGCAAAAGCCACCTCCAAACATCTTGTGTGCAGAACAAGGTTTCTTGCTTAGTTTTTTGATTACCTATTTTGGCAGAATATTGATGGTTACAGAAGTAGTCAACTTAGCTGGTTCTTTTGGCTATTTTTGTAAAGCTCTGGCTGAACCGATTTTAACTCTAGGTTATAGCCTAATTCTTTGGAACGTAATTTCCAGTGAGTCTATCTTTCGGAATCTGTTAAGCCATCAGGTATTACAAGCCATAGGTCGTTGGTCTTATAGCTTATATCTTTGGCACTGGTGGCTATGTTTATGGCTCACAGAGTATTTAGTGCATAAGTTTGGTTCTTCACCTATCATCCAAAATGTCTCTCTCGTACTTTCATTGATTGTGCTTCTTCCTTTCTCTTGGGCATCTTACTCTCTGTTAGAAGCACCTTATTTTCGTTGGCAACAATCTCGAAAATCCGCATGAAACGAGTTTTAATTATCACACCAAACTGGCCGCCAATTTCCTGCCCGGACATGCATCGTGTTCGTATGTCTTTATCTTTTTTTGATGAATTTGCATGGCAACCATTAATCCTTAAGATTAATCCAAATGAACAAGAAGGAATTAAAGATGAAACTTTAGAAAAATCTATTCCTAGTGATATGAAGATATGGCAAGCCGGGTGCTTATATAAGTCTTGGACACGCTGGTTTGGGGTAAATAGTGTTGGAATACGTAGTTTTTTCCATGTGGCGCAACTAGGTAGCAAAATTATTGAAACTGCCAAGCCTGACTTAATTTTTTTTTCCACAACCATGTTTATGATGATGCCTTTAGGACGATACTGGTACATCAAACACGGCATACCATACATAATTGATTTCCAAGACCCCTGGTTGAGTAACTACCATTTTCACCCCAATTCTCCTAAACCGCCTGGTGGTTATTTTAAATACTGGGTTTCACAATTAATAGCAAAACATCTTGAATCATTTACTCTGCATAATGTCAGCCATATTATTAGCGTTTCACCTGAGTATCCCAAAAATTTAATTCAACGTTACCCTTGGCTAAATGACGAGCAATGTACAGTCTTACCCTTTGGCGCTCCTGAAAAAGACTTTGAGCAACTCCCTACCTTTAATATTCAGCAAGCCCTATTTAATCCCAATGATGGTAAGCGCCATTGGGTTTACATAGGTCGAGGTGGCAGCGATATGGCTCTGGCACTAAGAATTTTGTTTCTAGGAATCCAATCAGAGCGTTGCAAAAACCCTAAACCGTGGCAAGCTGTTAAGCTGCACTTTGTTGGTACGAGCTATGCACCTGATAATCAAGCAGTTAAAACAGTGGAACCAATCGCTCAGGAATTAGGTGTTGCCGATCTGGTAGAAGAACATCCTCTCCGCATTCCTTATTTTGAAGCCCTGCAAACCTTAGTAGATAGCGATGCTATTTTGCTGATTGGTTCTGACGATCCTGGTTACACTGCTTCCAAGCTCTACCCCTGTATTTTGGCAAAAAAGCCTATTTTCGCTATTTTCCATCAACAGAGTTCCGTAGTCCAAATTCTTAATCAATGTCACGCAGGTAGAGCAGTCACTTTTAAAGAAAACGATCTGCCCAGCACTCTCTTACCTGAAGTCTTACCTCAACTTCAATGGCTTTTATCCATATCCAAAGGTTATCAGCCAGATACTGACTGGCAAGCTTTTCAACCTTATACTGCAAAGGAAATGACTCGGCAGCAATGCGCTATTTTTGACCAAGTTCTCACGACTACTCATCAAGGCAAACTGCTATGAGCAAAGATATGGAATCACAACCTTTATTGGTCACACAATTCTCAACTGCCTTTGAGCATCACAGACAACGAAAATTGCTCAGAGGATTTTGGCTTGTTGCCTTTTCTCTATTTATATGGGAATTATTTTTTACAAATACTACATCTCTCGAAAGCAATATTGGCGCAATTTTAATCACTGCCGCAGCATTGATACCCATTTATCTTTGGTGTTCCAAACGGGCACTAGGGATACCGATTTTTCCACTTTTTGCACTAACCTTTCTTTGGACTTATGCTCTGCCCTTAGTAACCAATCACCCCCAAGTTTTACAATATTCTCCAAACAGTCATTTATTTGCCAGCATTACTGTTACGGGGTTTTTATGCTTAGGAACATTTATCTGGTTCCAATTTGTTAAATCCGCACCTCCTATACCTAAGTCATATCTAACATTTAAGAGTGGTAGCGGTAATACATTTTTATTATTTGTTCTAGCATCTAGTGTTTTATTCAACCTCTTTTTCCTGGCTGGCTGGTTATTAATCGATGGCGGCATGTTCGCTCTCATCCGTGGTAT
Organism: Nostoc carneum NIES-2107; assembly: GCA_002368155.1. Taxonomy (GTDB): domain Bacteria; phylum Cyanobacteriota; class Cyanobacteriia; order Cyanobacteriales; family Nostocaceae; genus Aulosira; species Aulosira carnea. The sequence continues at coordinate 6,523,482 of AP018180.1, read as the reverse complement.
TGTTCTGGGACTATCAGCACTAGCTACTTTTGTGCTTTCTTATTACTTTGGTACCAAAGAACTATCGCAAGCACAATCCCTAAATTTTTTGTTCCTAATGGTGGCAGCAATAATTACAAATACCGCAACTTTACTACTAGTAGGTGCAGCTTCTCAATTTTTGATTGCAATCACTGGTTTTGTAATTGGACGCAAAAAAATACCAACCTTACTAATTATCATTATGCTTCTTTGCTTTTCGTTTTTGAACTATGGCAAAGGTGAAATGAGAGCTAAATATTGGTTTGGAGGAGAGAGCGCCTATGTGCAACCATTGGATTATCCAGCTTGGTATAGTGAATGGGCAGGCTATAGCTTGAATTCATTATTGATTAACCAAAATAATGATGATCTAAACCAATCCTATAATTCCCCAGAACAAGCCTCATCTTTACAGCGTTCTAGTGTAATCCATATGTTACTGTTGGCGCAAAATAAGAGTCCCCAAGAGATACCCTATCTTTATGGAGCAACCTATGCGATTTTGCCACAGCTATTAATTCCCCGGATTTTTGATGCCAATAAAATATCTAGTCACGAAGGCACTTACTTACTTAACATTCATTACGGTTTACAAACCCGTGAAGATACTTTCACAACGACAATAGGTTGGGGACTATTGGCTGAATCTTATGCTAATTTTGGTTTGTTTGGCTGTGGTGGGCTGGCTATTATTTTAGGGTTAATGTATGGACAAGTTACTCGCTGGAGTATTAATGCACCAGTGCTTTCTGCCAATTATTTATTTGCTATTTTAGTACTGACGTTATGTTTTCAAACTGAATTTAGTGCAGGGGTATACGTGGCCGCCTTATTTCAAGGAAGCATTTCACTCGGTGGAGTTATATTACTGTGTATGCGATCCTATAAAGCATCAAGCGTTTAAATATGTTGCTACAATATGAAATTCTTCTCTAACCAAATCCTCCATATTAAAGCTAATAGAAAATAACACAAAAACAAAATTTATACCACTATGAGATATTTTTATGAACCGACTATGCAAAAGATAGCAATCATTACTTCTCATCCAATTCAATATTATGCACCCTGGTTTCGTTATTTAACTAATACTACTAATTTAGCAATTAAAGTTTTTTATCTCTGGGATTTTGGGGTTACCCAGCAAGTTGATGTCGGCTTTCATAAGACACTCCAGTGGGATATTCCCTTATTAACTGGGTATGAGTATGAGTTTGTACCAAATGTTAGTTCCCAAGCAGGAACTCATCACTTTTGGGGATTACAAAATCCAACTTTAATTTCACAAGTTAGTAGATACAGTCCTGATGCTGTACTATTGATGTCCTACAACTATGCCAGCATCTATCATTTTCTATGGCGTTGGAATGCTCGTCAAATTCCATTAATATTTCGGGGCGATTCTCATCGTTTATTACCTAGTCATGGCATCAAAGCATGGCTACGTCGGCAGTTGATCACCCAAATTTATCGGCGTTTTTCTGCCTGTCTTTATGTAGGCAAAGCCAACTATAACTACTTTCAATATCATAATGTAAACACTAATAATCTATTTTTCTCACCTCATGCAATAGATAACGAGCGCTTTTTGAGCCAAATGGAAATAGCCAAGCAGCAAGCTATTGCTTGGAAGCAAGAACTTGGTATTCCTCAAGACCATGCAGTTATTTTATTTGCAGGCAAGTTTGAAACCAAAAAACGTCCTTTAGATTTGCTTCAAGCTTTTTTGCAAGCTCAACTTGACCAAGTATCCCTGTTGTTTGTCGGAGATGGAATCTTAAAAGATGAAATGAAATCCCAAACAGCAGGACAGGCAAATATCTACTTTGCTCCTTTTCAAAATCAATCTTTAATGCCACGCACTTACGCAGTTGCAGATTTAGTTGTACTACCTAGTTATGGCACCAATGAAACTTGGGGATTAGCCATTAACGAGGCAATGTGCTTAGCTTGTCCAGTGATTGTCAGTACTCATGTGGGTTGTGCTCAGGACTTGGTTCATCCTGGTAAAAATGGTTTAATTTTTCCTGCCGGTGATGTGCCTGCATTAGCGCGTAGCCTGCAAGAAGCATTCTCAAACTTACAACGCTTACATGATTGGGGAGAAGAAAGCTGCCGTATTATATCTCAGTATAGTTATATTCAAGCTACTCAAGGATTAAAGCAAGCGTTGGATAGCATCATTATGAACCAGAGAAATTTACCTGCTTTGGCTTAATAAGAGAATTGAGATCTCCAACCTGAACCTCAAACCTATTTAATAAAAATGCAAACTAGTTCTGATATCAAGCAGTTCCATTTATGGTTTCCTAATATTTTTGGATTTAAAGGAGGTATCCAAGTCTATTCAGCATTTTTCTTACAAGCATTGCAAAGTCTCTACCCTCTAAGTCACTACAACGTTTTTTTGAAGCAAGATGTTAAAACTTCATCAGATATTAAATATTTACCTGAGACTAAATTTTACTTTACTGGAGGCTATCCAAATAAAATTCGTACACCTGCATTTGCTACTAAAATTATCAGTCAAGGTCTGGTGCATTACCCAGACTTAGTAATTGCTGCACATGTTAATTTTTCAATTGCTGCATATTTACTCAAACTTCTAGTAGGTATTCCTTACTGGATTAATGTTTATGGGTTAGAAGTATGGGATCTTCAAAATCCAATTTTACAACAAGTGCTTCAAAATGCAGATCGGATTTTATCTATCAGTGGTTATACACGCGATCGCCTGCTTAAGGAACAAAATCTAAATCCAAACAAGATTTCACTTCTGCCATGCACATTTGATATCAGTAATTTTAAAATTGTATCTAAACCGAACTATTTACTTGAGCAATATAGACTCAAACCGGAACAACCTGTAATCTTAACTGTTGCAAGGCTAGCTGAAACTGAGCGTTATAAAGGTTATGACCAAATTTTATTAGCACTGCCAAAAATACGCCAGATTATTCCAGATGTTCACTATGTAATTGTTGGCAAAGGAAACGACCGATCTAGAATAGAACAGTTAATTGCAAAGCTAGGGTTAGAAGATTGTGTTACCTTAGCTGGGTTTGTATCTGATGAGCAAATTTCTGATTACTACAATCTCTGCGATGTATTTGCTATGCCTAGCAAACGGGAAGGGTTTGGTATTGTTTACTTAGAAGCACTAGCTTGTGGTAAACCTGCTTTAGGAGGCAACAAAGATGGGGCAATTGATGCTCTTTGTCATGGTGAATTGGGGGCATTAGTAAATCCTGATGATATAGAAGAAATTGCACAGGCATTAATTGAAATTCTGCAAGGTGTCTATCCCAATCCCCTAATGTATCAGCCAGAAGCTCTACGCCAAAAGGTAATTGATACTTTTGGTTTTGAAAAGTTTCAACAAACTCTGGCTAGCTATCTGGATTCGCATTTTCAAGCTACTAAAAATAAATAATCATATAGTATGTGTGGAATTGGCGGACTTCTTACAATTAATCAGTATCAGACTAGCCTAGAAAATATAATTCAGCGAATCCAAACTGGGCTAAAACATCGAGGGCCTGATGATGCAGGTATTTATATTTCAAAGAGCAGACAAGCAGCCTTTGCCCATACTCGCTTATCAATTCTCGACCTCAGCCCTGCTGGACATCAACCGATGTCTACTGCTGATGAACGATATTGGATTACTTTCAACGGTGAAATTTATAATTTTCAACAACTGCGGCAGAATTTGATTGCCCAAGGTGAACAATTCCACTCCCAAACAGACACAGAAGTTATCCTCAAGCTTTATCAAAAAATCGGTTCTGATTGTGTCCATCATTTACGCGGTATGTTTGCCTTTGCTATTTGGGATGATTGGGAAAAAACTTGTTTTTTAGCTCGTGATCCTTTAGGAATTAAACCTCTTTACTACTGGCAATCTGGTTCAACTTTAGTCTTTGCATCAGAACTCAGAGCTGTTTTAGCATCTGGTTTACCTACTATCCAAATGAGTGTAGAGGGTTTATATGGCTATCTTGTGAGCGGTTCAGTTCCAGAACCATATACTCTAATTGAAGATGTTCATTGTTTAAGTGCTGGTAACTGGCTATATTGGCAAGGTGAAAATATTACTAAAAAGCAGTATTGGCAAATCAACTTTACACCTCAAACAATTTCAGCAACAGAAGCTAAAGAAATAGTTCGTAATGCTTTAGTAGATTCCATTAAACATCACTTCGTCAGCGATGTACCTGTGGGAATTTTTCTTAGTGGTGGCATCGATTCAACAAGCATTCTTGCTCTAGCAAAACAAACCCAAAATGAACAATTGAGTACTTACTCAATTGCTTTTGAAGAAGCACGGTGGAATGAAGGTGAAATCGCCAAAGAAGTTGCCAAATTCTTTGGTACAAAACATACAGAATATAAAATTACTCCCGCATCAGCTCAAAATTTATTACCTGAGTTTTTTACAGCAATTGATCAACCTAGTATTGATGGATTTAATACTTTTTGTATATCAAAACTCGCTCACGACAATGGTATGAAAGTAGTACTTTCTGGGCTGGGTGGAGACGAATTTTTTGGAGGATACAATTCCTTTCATAAAATTCCCCAGATGCTCGAATGGGGTAAGCAAATACGATTTCTACCTCTTGTTAGTGCCGGTATAGGCATGGGATTAGCAAATTGGGGAAGTTCACCTATAATTAAGCGTTTAGGTGATTTTTTAGAGCGAGAGCCAACTGCAATAGATGCCTATCGCAGCTTCCGAGGAATTTTCTCCAATCAAGAAGCTGGTGCAATTGTCCGTCAATACCTAGGTGAAGAATTTTCAGTTAAAAATTACTCCCCAGCTAGCAATTTGACTGCAAATATTTTTACTCCAGAAGATGAAGTGAGTTTTCTCGAAATAAGTTGCTACATGCGTAATCAGCTACTACGAGACAGTGATGTCATGAGCATGAATTGGGGGTTAGAACTCCGTGTTCCTCTAGTTGATATTGCTTTACTAGAAGCAGTTGCGCCAATTCCTAGCAATATACGTTTAGCTTACGGGAAAAAATTATTAGTTGAAGCGGTTGCCGAATTACCTGAGTGTGTAACTCAACGTCGTAAACAAGGCTTTACCTTCCCCTTTCAACAATGGATGACAGGTGAATTTGGTGAGTACTTCAGTAACCTAAATATTCCCAAGAATATACCTCTTAATCCCTGGTATCGACGCTGGAGTCTAGCAATTTTAAAACACTGGTGGGAGAAGGTTACAGCATGAAAGTTCTGCATGTGATTCCCTCTATTGCTCCAGTCAGAGGTGGCCCTAGCCAGGCTGTCCTAGAAATGGTTAAAGCACTTAGAGATAGTGATATTGAGGCTGAAATTGCTACCACCAACGATAATGGACTAGATCTACTCGATGTACCTCTAGGAGAACGCACTCAATATCAACAGGTTCCAGTCTGTTTTTTTCCCCGCTTCTCTCCTGGGCAGCACGCCATCCGAGAATTTGCCTTTTCCAGTGAGTTAACTACTTGGTTGTGGCAGATGATGCATGAGTATGATTTGCTACATATTCATGCTATCTTTTCTTATGCTTCTACAACCGCAATGGCGATCGCTCGCCTTCAGGGAGTTCCTTATATTGTTCGCCCCTTAGGGCAACTCTGTGAATGGTCATTGCAACAAAGCGCTCGTAAAAAACATATATATCTTCAACTTATAGAAAAAGGCAATCTCAATTATAGTCAATATATTCATTTCACCTCAGAGCAGGAACAGCAAGAAGCTTCGCGGTTGAATTTAATTTCTCCCAGCTTTATTTTGCCCCACGGTATTGCTATTCCAAATAATATTCCTAATGCTCGTCAGCGTTTAAGGCAATATCTTCAACTGCCGACAGATGAGCCAATAATTTTATTTTTATCTCGTCTGCATCCTAAAAAAGGTTTGGATTACCTCATTCCCGCTTTGGGAAAACTATCTCATTACCGCTTTACCTTGGTATTAGCAGGTAGTGGTTCTGCAGAATATGAAACTGAAGTTAAATCTTTACTGGCTGTTCATGGCATTGAAAACCGCACCCACTTTACAGGATTTGTTAAAGGAGAAATGAAAGATTTATTGATGCAAGGCTCAGATCTATTCGCTCTCACCTCCTACTCCGAAAACTTTGGGGTAGCAGTCATAGAAGCTTTAGCGGCAGGTCTTCCTGTTGTAGTAACGCCTGGTGTTGCTGTTGCTGATATGGTAGCGCAGAATCACCTTGGCTATGTTGCAGAGTTTGATGTAGCTGCGATCGCTTCTACTATACAACAAGCTCTAGATTATCCTCAGGCAGCAAAAGAAATGGGCGATCGTGCTCGTAAATTAATTTTTGAAAGGTATACGTGGGGAAATATTGCTTTACAAATGAAACAGATTTACACAGATATTTTTGATAAAAATTCTATTCATCCTCTTAGGTAACTCAATCCTGATTCAACAGTTCCTTAAAAATAAATTACTCTAGTAAAAATTCAGAATACGTAAGTTAGCGAAGCCGCCCAATGCACTGGCTCTCCTACATTTTAATTTATTAGCATCAGCTTACTTATTTATATCAAAACTATTAATTTCCATAATTTCATAATGCTAGAACAAATCACTCCTCTCATTCTTACATATAATGAAGACCTAAACATTAATCATACTCTTCAGAAACTCAAATGGGCAAATAAGATTGTAATTATTGACAGTTACAGTACTGATAAAACTCTAGAAATTCTAAAAATATATCCTCAAGTTCAGCTTTTTCAACGGAGATTTGATAATCACACTTCGCAATGGAACTATGGTTTAGAGCAAGTTAAATCAGAATGGGTTCTTTCCTTGGATGCCGATTACATTCTTACAGATGAACTGCTCACCGAAATTCAAAGACTTTCTCTAGATTCTTCTATTGATAGCTACTTTGTTCCTTTTAAATACTGTGTATTTGGCAAACCACTACAAGGAACGTTACTACCTCCGCGCCAAGTATTATTCCGCAAATCCAAAGCTATTTATATTGATGATGGCCATACTCAACTGCTAGAAGTTAAAGGTGAGTCTAGTAAACTTTTCGCCTACATACACCATGACGATCGCAAACCTCTAAGTCGTTGGCTATGGGCGCAGGATCGCTACATGATAATAGAAGCGAAGAAGTTGCTAGAGACACCAAGCAACGAACTCAGTTTAGGCGATCGCATTCGTAAACAGAAGATACTTGCCCCTATCATCATATTTTTCTATTGCCTGATTATCAAAGGTGGCATTCTTGATGGCTGGCGAGGTTTTTACTATGCGTTCCAACGTGTGTTAGCAGAACTACTACTGGCTATTAATCTGATTGAAGCTGAAAAAGGAAAAGTTAATGATTCTGCACCTAGTGATATATCGGTGATAACGCAGGGAGATAGTGATACTACTCAGGATCAATCCTTGACGAATAGCGATCGCTATCTAGTCTTAACTAACCAATCTATGCATTTAGATAACTATAGCTTGGGCAGCTATACTCCAGGCGCACCTTACTGGAAACAAGTTTTGTGGCACTACCTCGGTTCGCCTATAGTTGAGAGTAACTTGCTGCCATTTTCAACTCTCAAGGTGTGGGTACTTCGTGGGTTTGGCGCTAATATTGGTCAAAAAGTCCGTATTAAGCCAGGAGTGCGGGTAAAGTTTCCTTGGCGTTTAACTATTGGTGATTTTGTTTGGATTGGAGAAGATACTTGGATTGATAACCTTGCACCTGTAGTCATTGAAAATCATGTATGTTTATCACAAGGTGTTTATCTCTGCACGGGTAATCATGATTGGTACCATCCAGATTTTAAACTAATTCCTGAACAAATCTATATTCAAGAAAGTAGTTGGATTGCAGCTAAGTCGGTAATTGGCCCGGGAGTGACCGTAGGAAAGGGAGCAGTCCTAGCATTAGGAGCAGTGACAGGACGCTCTTTAGAACCAATGACAATTTATGCAGGTAACCCAGCGCAACCTATTAAGAGCAGAGTTCGAGAAAAAGTAGAAGATGTACTTCAGATCTCCCCAGCAGATGAATTTATTCATGTCCGCCGCATTGAGGATTTGGGAGTAGGAATTGAGGAAGAGGTAATGGGTAATGGGTAATGGGTAATGGGTAATAGGAATACGAGAGGTAGTAGACAAGAACAAAAGATAAATTTTAGTTTCCTTCCTAGTTAGGTTGGGAACGGAAATCTGTATTGATTAACGAAAGTCTACTGAAGGGTGAGACTCATCTTTTGATTTCAAACATCTAAGTGAACTTATATTGTTAGTTCGTAACTTGATGATGGTTGGGTCAACACCATAGCGCGATCACTAAAAAATACAATTAATTTTATTATTAAACATTTTTTAATAAACTTAATTTTTTATTAACAATTTCGGTAACCAAACTCAACAACTGTTATCTTTTCTGGCACAAGTCGCTATTAGTTTGTAAAGGATAGTTGATAACTGTTGTCAAAGGTATGTCTAGAGAGGGAAACTAAGAATACAACACAGCAATTATTCTTATGCATACTCTTTCTAACTCTCACTTCAAGCAGTCCTTTTGGCGGCCTGCTGTCTTACTCACTCTTGGCTTTTGGCTAAGTGCTAGCTTACTTTTAGATTGGGTAATTATGCCTAGCCTTTATATTTCTGGCATGATGACCCAGGCAAGTTTTTCTACAGTTGGCTATGCGATTTTTTGGAATTTTAATCGCGTGGAATTATTGTCGGCTGCTGTGGTATTAACTGGCGTACTAGCTTTGAGCAAAACCCAAGCTAACTGGCGGCGTAATGGTCTTGTTTTGTCTGTGATTTTGCTAGCTATAGCTTTGCTGAATACCTATTTTTTAACTCCACAGATGAGTGCGATCGCAATTCATCTCAATGCCTTTGATGCGGAGACTACTATTCCCACATCAATGAATTTGCTTCACGGCAGTTATTGGGTATTGGAATTAGTGAAGTTAATTGCTGGCGGTGCGCTATTAAACTGTTGCTGGAAACAAGAAGCTTAAACAGGCAATGGGGTGGGCAAAGACGCGATTAATCGCGTCTCTACAAGCAGAGGGAAATATTTTAGGATGACTTTGCCTACTTTTACCCTTTCAATCCTCTACATTAATTATTGATTTCAAGATTCAAAGCACGAGAATTAATGCGTCCTTTATTTGAAAGATTAAGATGGCTGCAATAAGCAGCCATTTATTATCTTAAGTTTTTCCTCCTTACTCCCTGCGCCTTTTCTCTACTAAAAATTATGCAGGGTGGTATTAGTTCTTAGCCATTTGTCATTAGTATAAACAAAGGACAAATGACTAAGGACAACTGACAAATAATGATCAAAATCCTTCATCTTTCCGATATCCACATGGGGAGTGGTTTCTCCCACGGACGAATTAATCCAGCGACAGGATTAAATACGCGGCTGGAGGATTTTGTCAATACATTATCTATCTGTATTGACCGAGCATTAAAAGATAATGTTGATTTAGTGATTTTTGGCGGTGATGCTTTTCCTGATGCTACGCCACCGCCTTATGTGCAAGAAGCTTTTGCTAGTCAATTCCGCCGTTTGGTGGATGGTAATATTCCGACAGTGCTGTTGGTGGGAAACCATGACCAACATTCTCAAGGGCTGGGCGGGGCGAGTTTGTGTATTTACCGCACCTTGGGAGTGCGGGGGTTTGTGGTGGGAGATACGGTGACAACTCATCGCCTGCAAACCCGCAATGGTAAAGTTCAAGTTATTACTCTTCCTTGGCTGACGCGTTCGACGTTGATGACTCGCCAAGAGACTGAAAGTTTATCACTTGCAGAAGTGAATCAGCTGTTAACTGAACGTCTGCAACTGGTTTTAGAATCAGAAATTCGCCGTCTCGATCCACAAGTTCCGACTGTGCTTTTAGCACATTTAATGGCTGATAATGCTTCTTTGGGCGCTGAACGGTTTTTGGCAGTAGGTAAAGGCTTTACTTTACCGCTATCTTTATTGACACGTCCCTGTTTTGATTATGTAGCTTTGGGACATGTCCACCGTCACCAAAATTTGAATAAATCTAATGACCCGCCAGTGATCTATCCAGGAAGCATTGAGCGGGTAGATTTTAGTGAAGAAAAAGAAGATAAAGGTTATGTTCTCATAGAATTAGAGAAAGGTCAGGCAAATTGGGAATTTTGCCCCTTACCTGTGAGAACTTTCCGCACAATTGAAGTGGATATCTCAAAAGCAGAAGATCCGCAAGCAGCTATCCTAAAAGCGATCGCTAAACATGATATTCAAGATGCGGTCATTCGCTTAATCTATAAACTGCGTTCCGAACAGCTAGATTTAATTGATAACTCCTCGCTCCATGATGCGTTAAGTTCTGCTCACACCTACACCATTCATCCAGAATTACTCAGTCAGTTAGCTAGACCCCGTATCCCCGAACTGACTGCAAGTAGTAGCATCGATCCAATGGAAGCATTAAAAACTTACTTGAGTAATCGCGAAGACCTCAAAGACATAGCAGCCTCAATGGTAGAAGCTGCACAGAAGTTACTCGCGGATGATGTGGAAGTCTGGCTGGAAGGGGCTGGGAGGGATTAGGGATTGGGGATTGGGGATTGGGGACTGGGGATTGGGGACTGGGGACTGGGAACTGGGGATAAGGGAGATGAGGAAGCAGGGGTGCAGGGGAGAATAGCCATTACTCATTACTCATTACTCATTACTCATTACTCATTACCAAACACCAATGCCCCATGCCCCATGCCCATTATCATCCCTTAGATACTGACTAGTTGGCTGCAAAAGTTAGTTAAATTTAAGAAGCGCCAAGACTTGAGCAATAGAGTTAATGACTACAATTGAGTACCAAAATTTAACTAATTTAGAGGATTTACACAAAACTTCTCAGCCAGAGTTGGGACTAGTTTGCATTACTGTTGGTCAGCAAGTGCGCTTTCGCACAATCACGCGCACTCGTTATTTAAAGCTTGATTCAGAACAGAAAGCCAGCGCTTTGCGAGAATTGTATTTGCATAACTTGCAACGCTTAAATGATGCGCTATCTTTTTGTCAGCAGCACCAGATTCGGCTATATCGGATGTCCTCGGCTTTGTTTCCCCTTAGTGATATGGAAGATGAGATTGGGGCAAATATTTTAGAGGAAATGAGTGCTGATTTAGCAAAAATTGGTCAGCGATCGCAGTCTTTAGGTATCAGAATCGTACTACATCCCGATCAATTTGTGGTGCTGAGTTCTGATTCCCCTGAAGTATTAAAAACAAGTATCAAAATTTTAGAACGACAAGCCCGCACTTTTGACTTGTTAGGTCTACCGCGATCGCCTTGGTCGTTGATGAATATTCATGGCGGTAAATCTCAACGGACTGCACAACTGGTAAAAGTAATTGCGGATTTACCGGAAGCGATTAAAAGCCGTTTGACTTTTGAAAATGACGAATATGCCTATAGTGCCAGTGAAATTTTAGCAGTCTGTCAGCAAGCTGGTGTGCCGATGGTGTTTGATGCCCATCACCATATTTGCCACGAAAATTTAGACAGCTATGATGATGCGAGTGTAGCTGAGATGTTTTACGCCGCTAGGGAAACTTGGAAACATCCAGATTGGCAATTAGTGCATATTTCTAATGGTGAGACTGCTTTCCGCGATCGCAAACACAGTGATATGATTACCGCGATGCCGAGCGTTTATTATCAAGCACCGTGGATTGAAGTTGAAGCCAAACGCAAAGAAGAAGCGATCGCACATTTGCGCTCGTGGTGGTTAATGGAGAATAATCACAAGTAAGTAGTTTGTTGTGATGGACATTTTCGCTGGAAAGTGTCCTGGTCTTGGCGCGAGATAATAAATTAAAATATGGCGATCGCAATCGATTTTGGTACTAGTAACACAGTCATTGCTCGTTGGAACCCTGTTACCCAACAGCCAGAAACCCTCAATCTTCCTGGTTTATCAATTCAACAAAGTCTGAATCCGCCACTGATTCCCAGTTTGGTTTATGTTGAAGACGCAACACAAGGTAAAGTTTTAGTAGGGCAACAAGTGCGCGATCGCGGTTTCGATCTCAAGGGCGAGGCGCGATTTTTCCGCAGCTTCAAGCGGGGAATTGGTGCGGATATTCAAGGCTACTTACCCGAACTAGATGGACAAATTGTCACCTTTGAGAAAGTAGGTAACTGGTTCCTAAGCCAAGTGATTGCACAATTAGCAAACCTAGAAGGTGGCTTAGATTCTCTGGTGTTAACTGTACCTGTAGACAGTTTTGAAACTTATCGCCACTGGTTAGGACAAGTTTGTCAAGCGCTTCCTGTGGAACAAGTGCGGATGTTGGATGAACCGACAGCCGCAGCTTTGGGTTATGGCTTGGCGAATCAAGAAATTCTCTTGGTGATTGACTTTGGCGGCGGAACTTTGGATTTATCACTGGTGCGCTTGGATCAAAGCGTGCAAGCAAATACTAAGCCTGTAGGTTTTCTGTTGAAGTGGGGAAATAAATCCTTAGCGGAAAACTCCAAGCAGAAAGTGAAAACTGCGCGTGTGTTGGCGAAAGCTGGACAAAATTTAGGCGGTACTGATATCGATACTTGGATAGTCGATTACTTTGCCAAAACTCAAGGACTGGCGGTAAGTCCTCTGACAACGCGCCTCGCAGAACGAGTCAAAATTCAACTCTCCACGCAGAACCAAGCCAGTGAAGTTTATTTTGACGATGAATCATTTGAAAGCTACGAATTGGAACTCAATCGTGAAACTTTAGAGAATATCCTCAAAGAACACGCATTTTTTGAACGTCTAGATGATTCCATGACGAGTTTGTTACAGCAAGCAAGACGACAGGGGATAGAACTTGCAGATATTAATGCTGTGTTGTTAGTTGGTGGTACAGTACAACTACCAGCAGTGCAGACATGGGTAAAACAATATTTTGACGCAGCAAAAATTCGTTGCGAACGTCCCTTTGAAGCGATCGCCCAAGGCGCATTACAAATTACTCAAGGGATAGAAATCAAGGACTTTCTTTACCATAGTTATGGTGTGCGCTATTGGGATAGGCGTAATCAAAGCCACAGTTGGCACCCGATTATTCGGGCTGGGCAAGCTTACCCAATGAATCAGCCAGTAGAATTAGTCTTAGGCGCATCTTTAGAAAATCAGCCCAGCATTGAATTAATTATGGGCGAATTAGGCGCAGAGTCAGGCGGAACCGAAGTGTATTTCGATGGCGATCGCTTAATTACCCGTCGTTTAGATAGTGGCGCAACCACCGTCAAACCCCTCAACGATAAAGAAGGGGCCAGAACCATCGCCCAACTAACACCCCCAGGATTTCCCGGAAGCGATCGCATCAAGATTCAATTTCAAGTTGACGATCAGCGCTTTTTACGGATCACAGTTGAGGATTTATTAACTAATGACACGGTATTAGAAAATCAACTCGTGGCGCAGTTAAGTTAGAGATAGGGCCTTCCAAGTAAAAAAATATTCCCAATGTTATTGTTGACTGTTAACTGTGAACCGTCAACGGTCAACAATCTAAATTTTGAATTCCGCCTTGCGGTACTAGGATAGTAAATGCTCTAAGGAAACGTAGTATTATTTGAGATTGCTGGAATAGTCTTTTGATTGAGACTCTCAATCCAAAATCTAAAATGGTAATCGCTCATGTCCCGTTCTGCTCCCTATCAGCCTTTGTTATTAAAGATACTTCATGGTGTCAGTGGAATTTTAGCGATCGCCGCCATGATTACAGGCTTTTTAGTTTACAATAGCTTCGATGGCAGATTTGGGAAAATACTCATCCCGCGGATTGAGGGAATTATCGATATTCACGGCACATTTGCAGTTTCTTTCTTTGTTCTTTTCCCGGTGTTTGCCCTCTATAGTTTTCATGCTGGTAACAAAAGGCTCATACAAAAAGATTCATTGCCAAATTTAGCTCAGGTTGGTAAACCAATTTGGTGGGTAAGTTTGCAAAGAATTGCTAATACGCTGATGCTCATTGCTGCGCTTTTAGCTGTTTTATCTGGCAGAATGATGCAAGAAGAATGGTTACCCACAGGAGAATTAAATCATAGTTGGTACTACCTACATCTTATTGCTTGGGCAATTATAGTTTGTTGTTTAGCGATTCACCTTTTAATGTCTGCCAAAGTTGGTGGTGTGCCGTTGTTACTTTCCATATTTTCGGCTCAGATCCGCCCAGAAGATAATCCGAAACAATGGTCTCAACGGTTGCGTAATTGGTGGAGTAATTTATCTAATAATTTGGGAGGAATTCAGAATTTAATACAGAATAATTTGCCTCTAGCAATTATTGAGATAATTGTCATATTGGGCATTTTAGCAGCGCTAATATTACCCCTAATTGTCTCTGCTTGAGAATCAACATAATTCAGAATTAATCATGAGCAACCACACATGAAAAAATGGAAGATAATTGGCTAAATCTGCAAAGAGAAGCTGAGAAAAGAGCAAAATATTTAAGTATCAATTTGCTTTCGGGAAGGGAGTACCAAGTTCTGCCTAACAATCCTATTGATATTAAAGTTGGGGTGCGAAATAGTAATCCAAAACCTGTTGAGGTAATACTGCGTTTTGTGGGATTAGATGCATCTTGGCTAAAAGGAAGTAGAGAAAGAAAGTTGGTGGTACCTGCTAGCGCGCAAGCAGAAATAATTTTTCAATGTCAACCTCCACCCGTTAAAGATGCACCCAGTGAAGAATATCCCTTTACTATAGAAGCGATTAGTCCGGAGGGCTACTCTCTTAGCGCTCAAGGTTATATTGAAGTTTTGCCCGTAGGTTTTGTCAAATTTGCAGTTACACCACAAAAATTGCAAATTCCTCACACAGGAAAATGGGTTCCTAATTGGAAGTCTCACACTGGCACTTTTGAACTAATTTTTAATAATCTCAGTAATTTACAGCAGTCAGTATATATTCAAGTTCAGGGACAAAACACTCGCAGATTTAGCTTTCAGCTATTGCCAGAAACTTTAGACTTAACAATCCAACAAATCACCAAAGCGCTATTAGAAATTAAAGCAAAACGTCCTTGGATAGGATGGTCAAAAAAATTAAAATTTACAGTTAGAAGCCGCTTATTAAATCAGCGCTTGCGAGATATAGAACCTGCTAGTCAGGATTTGGAGTTGCTGATTTTACCTATCATTCCTGTATGGTTGCAACTAGTTTCGCTGGTTGTAATATTAGGATTGTTATCTGCAATTTTATCATTATTATTAAATACAGAAACACCTGCACATAAGGAAATGGTGAATGCAGTGCGTTTCAACAATAATGCTGACTTAGTTGTTAGTGGTGCTGAGGATGGCACAATTAAATTTTGGCGGGTTGATGGTGAGAGTTTACATCAACTAAATCAGCCAGAATCAGAAGATAATAGTGAATCTGTATTAGCATTAGAATTCGCTTCTCCAGAAAATCAGTTAGTTGCAGCAGGTTTGGATAATGGAGTAACTCAACTGTGGAATATCAAACAGCGCAAAAAAATCAATGAATTGTCGATTCAGGAAATGGTTGACAATAAAGATAGGGTTTTTGCTTTAGCATTTACAAAAGATAATCATTATTTAATTGCTGGGCATGGCAGCGGTAATATAGTAATCTGGGTCAACAACTCTGCAAAAGACACATGGCAGCTACAACCAGAAAGAGTTATTAGCTTAGGTAGCGATTATGAAGCTTGGTCAATGGCTTTAAGTGAGGATGAAAATACTCTGGCTATTACTGGCAATAAAAAGTTATTGACTTTACTGGATTTCAAGAAAATTAATCGTCAACCGCAAAGTCGGACATCTTTAACTAAAGAATTTTTAACTCAATTAAATATTATTAAAGCGGAATTTTCTATCCAACCTACAAACAGCGTATTAAGAAATAATGACCGAATTTTGAGCCTCAATTTTTTACCAGGTTCTTCGCAACTTTTAGCAACGGCTGATTCTGATGGCTTTGTAACTATATTAGATGATCAATGTCAAAGCCAAACCGCTACAAATAAATCAGAACAGTCAATTAATCAAAACTGTATAATAGATCAATGGGCAGCAACAGCAAAAAGACCAATACGTAGTTTATTATTTCGTGAAGGTGGTACTCTTGCAGGGCCATTAGGCACTCGCCAACTGGTAATTAGCGATGACGAAAGAGTCACAGTTTGGCAACTCACCCCATCAGGAAGACGAGAGAACACCACGCTTCCAGGTAAAGAAATTTTTACTAGTCGCAACGCGATTAACAGCATTGATATTAATAGCCAGGGAACAAAAATTGTCAGTGGCGGTGAAGAATGTCACCAACAAGGCTATGACATGAAACATTGTTGGGGTTGGGTAACTTTGCGCCGCTTGCAAGGAAAATAGGAAATCAGGGGAATCTTTGTCAATCATGGGGAAGTAAAAATGGCCAGCATACCAACTGAAATTAATCTTGATGCCTATTTTCAGCGGATTGGCTATGAAGGCGATCGCACTCCTACACTTAAGACTTTACAGGCAATTCACCTACATCATACAAAAGCGATCGCCTTCGAGAACCTCAATTCATTTCTCAAACAGCCTGTGCTTCTGGATATAGCATCCTTACAGCAAAAGCTAATCTACGAAAATCGCGGTGGCTATTGTTTCGAGCAAAACTCCTTACTGCGCTCAGTTTTAACATCTCTCGGGTTTCAGGTAAAGAATCTAGCCGCAAGAGTGATTTGGAACCTTCCAGAAGGGACTATCACACCTCGCAGCCATATGTTGCTTTTAGTAAATATTGATACTGAGCAATACATTGTAGATGTGGGATTTGGAGGATTAACGCTCACTGTACCGTTGTCTTTTACACCAGACATTGAACAGAGTACAACCCATGAACCGTTTCGCTTGCTCATGGTTGACCAAACTTATACCATGCAAGCATACATTGGCCAGGAGTGGACAAGCCTTTACCGTTTCGATTTGCAAGAGCAACAACTACCTGATTATCAGGTAAGTAATTGGTATGTTTCCACACATCCTAATTCCCTATTTGTCACCACACTCATTGCAGCTAGGCCGGATGTAGATTGTCGTTATGCACTGCGAAACAATCAACTAACAACACATTATTTAGATGGACGAAAAGAACAGCGTCTACTGACTACAATCAAAGACTTGCGTACTGTTCTGGAGGATATATTTCTTTTAGAATTATCTGCGATCGCAGGTCTTGACGAGGCTTTACAATACCTAGCAGAGAAACCCAATTGATACCTGTCATTCACCTGCATGACATAAGGGAATTCCAACTAAAAAATCGGTACTAGTCCTTAGTTGAAACGTTGCCTTTAATTAAACGATGAAGCAGACGGCACGGCCAAATGCAGGCTCCACAAAGACTGATTGAGGCAATGGCAGCAAAGATACGCCATTTCTCCTGAAGGGGATTAGTAGACTCTGATAGTCGCTGTTGCTTATCTTTGGTTAGTTCCGCCAAAGAATCAGATAGCTCGCCAGCAGTACTTACCCCTTCAATTACCGCTCCCATTAGATAAGCTACAAGGGCAATACTTAGCCAGTGATTTATCATATTGTCTGGGTGAACTTTTGTATTATTGATTGTCTTGTCCTAAAGGTAACCTGCTTTCAGCAGTATCTCGAATTAAAGGCAATTTAGATTTTATGTAATTATCTAGGCTATTATCTGCCTGTTCATCAATTTCCTGTTTGGCTTTTAATTGCTGAAGCAGCAATTGTACTAAAGCCACATCATCAAACTGCAGTAAGGTGTTGACGTTAGTAGACTCAATTACAGCCCAAAGTTGTCGCATCATTTTGGCAGTGATCATGAGTCTCTAACCTCTTAAGCTTTTCTTTATATTTACACAGTTTTCTTGTTTGTGCCTAATTTTTGTGAAAGAATTAATCAATCAACAAAATCACAACTAAATAAAGCAATTCAGTAGCTGGAAAATATTTACAGTCCTTGCGAATGAAGCGTACCCCTGTGGGTTATCCGTACTCCTGTGGAGAAGCAAACTACCCGTAGGTTTCTTGAGTGAAAAACTCAACTTCGATTGTCATGAAATACTGTAATTACTTCTGTCCCAGTACTGATACTAGTCTGAAAAAATAATGCGACAAATACATGAGGTAGGATTGCAGCAAAGCTTTGCACTCCTGCTAATAATTGATATGTAGCAAATATTTTTTTAATTGGTATTACTAGTTAGACTCATACCCAAAACCTAAAAAAGGGTATGACTCTGGCTGCTTGGGTGAGTTAGAGGTGAGGCTACTGAAATGCTAATCCACTGACAAACCTAAGAAACCTAAATCAGAATGGCTAAAAATCTTACCAGCAATTCACAGTTTTCTGTCGATAAATCTATCCAGAACAACCTAATATTAGAGCCAAATTCTAAATTTTATTCTATTTTCTCTAAAAAAGAAGTTTTAGAGTTAATTCAAGCATTAGAGGTGAGAAGGGAAATCCCTTTAAAGTATTCTTACAAAGGGAGAGGTGCAAAAATCTGGAATAATTTTTACCAAAAATATATTACTCCTCAATGGTATAGAACATCTAATGTAGAAATTGATTTGTTAACTCAAAATTTTGATTATGTTAATGGTAATTATCAAAAATCCGAGAAAGTCAATATTATCGATGTAGGTGTAGGAAATTCCTACCCAGTCAAAAAATTAGTTTCTCGGCTTGCTAAGTTAAATAAAATTAATCAATATATTGGTTTAGATATTAGCAATGAGCTTTTAGAGGTATCAAAAGCAAACTTTACTAAATGGTTTCCATCCATTCAGTTTAATAGTGCCACAGTTGATATCGAGAATAGTGAAATTCCCCAAGAGCTTTGGCAAAGCTCAAATCCTGCCAACACTCATAATATAGCTAATATATTTTTACATTTAGGCGTGACTATCGGAAATCATCAAGATAGGATTAGGGCACTGCAAAATTTTAGAAAGAGCATGAGTAAAAATGATTTGCTTGTGTTCACTAACGAAATTGGCTCTAACTCGCAATGGGATGGAAAAGTCAGAGGTGGCTGTAAATATCATGTAGAAGAGCTATATGCATGGATTAAAAATAAGGTAGGAATTAAAGCGGAAGATTGCGAACTTGTCAGAAAATATGATTTAAAAACAGATAGTATCACTGCCAATATAAAATTCCATCGCGATTACACTGTAACTTTCAACCAGTTGGGAATAGATAAGAAATTTGAAGTTGTGAAAGATGAAGAAATTACGATTTGGCGACATCACAAATATGAAATGCCTGAACTTCTCAAAGAACTAGAACAAGCAGGATTACAACTAGTTCACTCTAGCTGTAATAAATATTTTTCACATATTATGGTGATTTGTCAGGTTGCTGAGAATTAGACTTTGCATAAATAATTACAGCATTATCCAATCAGAAAATGGGGTTACTGTGGCGTGTGATGCCATTGAAACACTGCTGCAAGTAATCGCAATTTCAGCATGAGCGATCGCAATTCCCTATAGTGTGGATCAATAAGTAGTCTGGCAGAATTAATTACACAAAGTCATTGCGAATGGAGCGAAGCGGAATGAAGCAATCGCAAGGGCTGGGATTGCTTCGCTTCGCTCGCAATGACTGTAAATATTTTTGTCCAAGTACTTACTACTCAGTTAAGCGTTTTGAACTCAAAATTGGTTTTGGGGAAAAGGCTTCCCTGCGGGACGCTGTTCGCGAACGCCGTGAGCGTCAGCCGAACGGTTAAAGGTTTGTTATTCCCCTTTTTCCCCTTAACCAACAAATATTGGAGTGTGGATTACCCTACTTTAACTATCGGTATGCACACCACACCTTAATGTTGCAAGCTTTGTAACGAAAAAGTTATATTTATTTACATAAAGTTACTTTACTGCCAACAGAGGTTTGAGATGACTATCTTAATTGCATTATTGGTTGTGGGTTGGGTAGCAGCTTCAGTTGTAGGCTCTCTAGCTTATTTCTTGGGAGAACAAAGCAAGCCTATCCACGAACGTAACTGGCGTTCTGATGCCTTTGAAAGATTGGCGAAGTCGATTACTGGTAAAGATATAGACTATAGCGATCGCACTCCAGCCTATGCAATGGATGCTTATGCTAGCCGCAATCTGCCTTTATAAGAATTAAGGTGGCTTGCCAGAATGTTAAAACACACAAGCCCCAATACCTATAAGCGGGGCTTTGCTTTACAAAAACTTCAATTAATTGACGTTATATGAAGAATATGTTAAATATATTAATATAAGCTTACAAAGCTAAGAAATCTAAATATTTGAACAACGACAACTAGGAAGAAAATCTGACATTTGGGTAATTTTAGGTTTTTCTTCATCAACCTCGGCACGTGCAGCCGAGGTTTTATTTATATGGGGCATAGGGCATAGGGCATAGGGCATTGGTAATTTTCCTCTGCTGCCTCTGCTTGCCAAAGCGATTTATTTTTTTATGTGGAAGCCTTTTACCTGTTAGGTAAATGCTAGTAAAGGGCAATATAAACCCATAACCAGTAATTTGACTTGTATTGCTCTATGAGGAGTTTCTTTGATGATTCTGCAATTGATCCGTCAATTCAGCCATCTAAACAACATATTTTTATCAAAAACTCACGCAATGTGATGGAAGTGCTAGTGGTAGCAGAGGTTGAGACTCAAATTCAAGCTTTACCTGCTAAAACTGCTAGATATATCAACCCATCTGAGGTGACAGCTTACGCATTAAATCGTTTGCCTGCATTTTATGCCACCAGCAAAAGAGGTTGGCAAAGGCAATTACATCGCGGTAAAACAGAATTTCATCAGAAAATTACCACGGCTGTACGTCAGGGAATTATCGCTGTACAACAAGATCCTCTACGTGCAGATGATTTTCTAGATTTTCAAGAAGAAAATTCAGCACAGGCTACTTTGCAAGCACTGCAAGTCTTGCTTCAAGAGCCAAATTTATCTTGGGATAACTTGGCTGATGTAGTTGAAAAAACATTAATGAATACATTGCGAGGCAAGATTACCTGGCGTAAACCAGCTGGTTTAGATAATGAAATCTTTGATTGGGAAAAACATCCGCATAATCAAAGAGGATAAAAAAATCAAAGAATGCGGTAAATAGATGAGTAGGGGTGCAAGGTTTTGTGCCCCTAAATATCAGTGATATATAGCTATTTTTTGAATTTTGATTGCAAGAATTTTGATAATTGATTAAGCTTTTCTACATTTAAATTGCATAATTTTGGCTGATTAGATGTCTAATATCACAGCTTAATAGATATCTTAAATATGCAAAATAGACGTGGTTTAGCTTAGTAAGCCAAAAATGTGCTTATGAAAGGCTAAAGTCATCAGGGCAAATTTATGCACATTAATATATTTTTATTGCTTAATCGTAAATACTGGAAAAAAATCCAGGCTCGTGTAATTGTCATTATCCTCTGTATATTGTTAGGGCTATTTTTAACTCTATTACCTGTTGCTGCTCATAATTATTCACAGCCATTGATAGGGCAAAAAATATCAAATGCAGCACAACAAGAACAACAAGGTAGACAATATTACGAAGCTGGGCAGTTTGGAGAAGCTATCAAAATTTGGCAGCAGGTTTTACAAACTTATCAGGCGCAAAAGGATGAGCTAAACCAAGCTAGAGTTCTTAATAATCTGTCATTGAGTTATCAACAATTAGGGCAGTGGTTGGAAGCTAAGCAAGCAATTTCTAGTAGCCTAAAATTGTTAGATACAAAAAGCGATCGCACTAAAGAAAAGTTAAATGTCCTCGCGCAAGCTTTAAACACTCAAGGCAGTTTAGAGTTAGCCATTGGGAAGTCAGAAACGGCGCTAGCAATTTGGCAACAAGCAACTGCTACCTATACTAAGGCAGATAATGAGATAGGAGTAATTCGGAGTTTAATTAACCAATCTCAGGCTTTAAAGACTTTAGGCTTATATCGTCGCGCCTTATCTACCCTGATTCAGGTAAACGACATCCTCCAAAAACAACCTGATTCTGCAATCAAAACTGCTGGATTACGCAGCTTGGGTTCTAGCTTACGTTTAGTCGGGAATTTGACACAAGCACAGCAGGTTTTACAACAAAGTTTAGCGATCGCACAAAAATTACAGTCTCCTTTAGATATTAGTGCGGCGTTCATCGACTTGGGAAATGTGGCTCGGGCAAACCAAGATGCTGACTCAGCTTTAGCGTTTTATCAACAGGCGACTGCGATCGCACCCTCACCAATTCTCAAAATGCGATCGCAATTGAATCAACTGAGCATTTTCATTGAGCAGAAAAAATGGACTTTGGCACAAACTCTCTGGAGTCAAATTCAACCGCAACTAGCTAATTTACCTCCCAGTCGTGCGTCGATTTATGCTCAACTGAACTTAGTTCAAAGTTTAATTCGCCTCCAACAGGCAAATATTCCAGATGCTCCCACAATGGAAAGCATTGGTAAATTGCTAGCGAATAATCTGCAACAAGCAAAAACTTTGGGAGATAAACAAGCAGAAGCTTACGCATTAGGTAAACTGGGTAGGCTTTATGAATATACAAAGCAATGGGGGATTGCTCAAGAACTTACCCAGCAAGCACTTGTACTCGCACAAGCTATTAATACATCAGAAATTGCCTATCGTTGGCAATGGCAATTAGGACGACTTTTGAAACAACAGGGAGATGAAACTGGAACGATTGCAGCTTACACTCAAGCTGTAAATACACTCCAATCCTTGAGAAGCGACTTAGTCGCAATTGATCCAGATGTGCAATTTAGTTTTCGGGAAAGTGTAGAGCCAGTCTACCGAGAACTAGTCAGCTTACTTCTCAAACCAGGAAACTCTCAACCTAGCCAAAAAGCTCTCATTCAAGCGCGTCAAGTGATTGAGTCTTTACAGTTAGCAGAACTCGATGACTTTCTCCGCGAAGCTTGTTTAGATAAAAAATACGCTCAAATCGATCAGTTAGATCCCCAAGCTGCAATCATCTATCCAATTATTTTGGCAGATAGATTAGAAGTGATTCTCAGCTTGCCAAAACAACCATTGCAACACTATGTCACTGTTTTGCCGGAAGAGCAGCTGGAAACTATTGTAGAAAAACTGCGGAAAAAATTAGTAATTCGTTCCAAACAAGACTTTCTGCCATTATCTAAACAAATTTATGATTGGTTGATTCGTCCGGTAGAAGCCGAACTAGTCAAAAGTGGTATTAAAACTTTAGTTTTTGTTCCAGATGGTGTTTTCCGAAATATTCCCTTAGCTGCTTTGCACGACGGGAAGCAATTTGTCATTGAAAAATACAGTGTTGCTTTGACACCCAGTTTACAGTTACTACCTCCTAAGCGCTTGCTACAGCGCAACTTTAAAGTATTGGGTGCTGGGTTAACTGAAGCTAGGCAAGGCTTTTCTCCCTTAGAGTATGTAGAAGAAGAATTAAAGAAAATCAAATCGGAAGTACCCAGCACAGTGCTGTTAAATGAGGACTTTACCAGCAAAAATCTCAAAACCTACTTAAAATCTTCTTTCTTTCCCATCGTTCATATTGCCACCCACGGTAAATTTAGCTCAAAGGCAATAGAAACCTTTATTTTGGCGTGGGATGAACAAATCAGAATTAATGAATTAGATAATTTACTCCAGATACCCGAACAGAAAAAGCGGGAATCTGTAGAACTTTTGGTTCTCAGTGCTTGTGAAACCGCAACAGGCGATAAGCGTGCAGCTTTAGGTTTAGCAGGAATAGCCGTTAGAGCCGGAGCTAACAGCACTTTAGCAACATTATGGGCTGTTAACGATGAGGCGACAGCCAATTTAATGCGTTATTTTTACAAATACTTAAGTAACAGCCAAGAAGGTAAAGCTGAAGCATTACGTCGTTCTCAACTAGCCCTTTTAAAAGATCCGCTATACGAGCATCCAGTTTACTGGGCACCGTATATTTTAGTTGGGAACTGGCTTTAGGGATGAGACAAGGGGGTAGGGAGCAGGGAGCAAGGGGAGATGAGGGGGATGAGGGGGATGAGGGAGAAAATCCAATTACCCATTACCAATTACCAATTACCCATTACCCATTACCAATTACCCATTCCCCATTCCCCATGCCCATTTTTAAGTTAGAGGTAAGAAACTGGAACTTAATTCTTAAACCTGTAAGTTAAAATATTAGCAATTAGTTATGCTTGAAGCCCAATGAATATCAACATTGATATACCTGATGAGGTGCGCGTTTATCTTGAGGCACAAGTAATGACAGGTGCTTATAACAGCATTGGCGAATATTTTTTAGATTTAGTGCAGCAAGACCAAAAACGCAAGGCACAAGCAAAACTGGCAGATCTTTTACTTGCAGGTATTGATTCTCAAGGACAGGAAGTAACGCCGGAATATTGGCAAAATTTGCGTTCTACTGTTTTAGGTGAGAACAGTACAGTATAGATAATCCGAACGACGCATAAACTCTCGGTTAATTGTCAAAGATCGGGCAACGCAAGATTTGCGACAGTTGGCAAATTATATATTGGTCAATGGTAATGCTGATGTATCTGTTAAATTTTTAAATGCTGCGGAAGTAACTTTTGAACAGTTGGTAAAAACCCCTGGTATGGGAAAATTAACACAGTTGGTGGTGTCAAGATTGGGTGAAATCAGACAATGGCGCATCAAAGATTTTAAGGATTATCTAATTTTCTATCGTATTCAAGATACAACTGTTGAGAGCCTGCGGGTATTTCATGGAGCAAGAGATTTAGCAGATGTACTTAGCGAGTTAGACGAAGAATTTTAACACAAAATCAAAACCTCTTGCATACCAATGGTTCTAGGGCAAATATGACCATTGACAATAGCAACCAACTACAGCGCATCCTAAAATAATAGACAGGATTTAGTTTGGCATCTATCTGCCGTTTTGATACCAATGACTGAGCAACGTGATGCTGATTCATTGTCAGCAGATTCTCAGCAGTTAAGTGAAAGCAATAGCACAGAGTCGCAAAATCTACCCTCGGTGCAACCTGCTGATGATTCTTGGAAAAACCGGATTGCTAATGTTTGGCGCAAAGCGACACCACGCCTAGACAAACTAGTACCCGTAGATGATTTAGCACAGAAGGTTGTGCAATGGTTTAGTGTCAGCGAAACCCAGATTGCGGAAATTTTAGAGACAGTTCGAGCCGAACTACCAACTACAGAAGCTTTGTTAATTGGTAAACCCCAAGCGGGGAAAAGTTCGATTGTGCGGGGATTGACAGGGGTTTCTGCGGAAATCGTTGGGCAAGGATTTCGCCCCCACACCCAACATACTGAGCGTTACGCCTATCCTTCCGATGACTTACCATTGCTAATTTTCACGGATACGGTAGGTTTGGGAGATGTCAAACAAGATACTCAGGCAATTATTCGCGAATTGATTGGCGATTTAGAACAATCCAGCCGCAGCGCCAGAGTTTTGATTCTGACGGTGAAAATTAACGATTTTGCTACGGATACATTACGTCAAATTGCCCAAGATTTACGTCAGCAGTATCCAGATATTCCTTGTTTGTTGGCGGTGACTTGTTTGCATGAGGTTTATCCGCCGGAAATCGCTGATCATCCACATTACCCGCCAAACTATGAGGAAATTAATCGCGCCTTTGAAGCAATTCAAGAGGATTTTGCCAAGGTGTGCGATCGCTCTGTCCTCATTGACTTTACTTTAGAAGAAGACGGTTACAACCCGGTATTCTATGGCTTAGAAGCATTGCGAGATAACTTAGCCGAACTACTTCCCGAAGCTGAAGCCAAAGCAATTTATCAATTATTAGATCGAGAAGAGGCTGGTAAGCAACTAGGCAATCTCTACCGCGATACAGGACGGCGTTACATTTTACCCTTTGCAATTATGGCAGCAACCCTCGCAGCCGTACCATTGCCGTTTGCAACTATGCCCGTACTGACTGCGTTACAAGTATCTATGGTAACTGCCCTGGGTAACTTATACGGTCAGACTTTAACCCCATCCCAAGCAGGGGGAGTTGTCAGTGCGATCGCAGGTGGTTTTCTCGCCCAAGCCATAGCCAGAGAACTGATTAAATTTATCCCCGGTTTCGGTAGCGTGATTGCTGCATCCTGGGCTGCTGCTTACACTTGGTCACTTGGCGAAACAGCCTGTGTCTACTTTGGTGACTTGATGGGTGGAAAAAAACCCGATCCAAAGAAGATTCAATCTGTCATGCAAGAAGCTTTTAAAGCAGCACAAGAAAGGTTTAAGGGAATTCGTAATTCGTAATTCGTAATTCGTAATTAAATTAAGAGTCAAGAGTGAAAAGTCAAAAGTCCAAGTTTATAGATTATTCTCTCTTCCCATTACCCATTACCCATTACCTAATCCCCAGTCCCCAGTCCCTAATCCCCAATCCCCATTACGTCGTCTGAAAAATATTTTGCACCATTTTTTTATCTGATTTAGCCGCAGCTTGATCGAGTGCAGCTATCTCGCCAGAGTCTAACAGCCAACCTAAAGCACCAATATTCTCTTGCGCTTGTTGGAGATTCTTTGCGCCAGGAATGGGGATAGTTCCTTTGCTAATACACCAGTTAATTGCTACTTGTGACATTGTTTTATTTCTTGACTCTGCCACTTCTTTTAAACAAGCTAAAAGCGGGTCAATTCCTGGTAATAATTGTCTGAATAATAAACCACGAATACCTTTAGGAAAAGGGCCTGTTTTGGAATATTTTCCTGTTAATAAACCCAATCCTAAAGGACTATAGGCAATTAATTTAATGCCCAAATCATCACAAACTTGCTTCAGTTGTAGTTGCGTTACAGGATATGTGGAGAGTAGCGAGTATTGAACTTGCAGAGTTGCGATCGCAACTCCTCGTTCGGTAAATTTTTGATGCACGCGTTGCAGACGGTTAGGCCCGTAATTGGATAATCCCACAGCTTTGACTAATCCTTGCTCATAAAGGTCACCTAGTCCATCTAAAAGCCTTTCTTCTTGCCAAGGTGCATAGTTGGCGGTAGACCAATGCATCTGAACTAAGTCTACATTTCTTCCTAGCCTTTGAGCAGAAGCTTTGCCAGCTTGTACCATTGACTGACGCGTCCATCTCCAGGGGTAAGCAGCCAGCTTGGTAGCAATGCAAATTTTTTCGGCGTTGATACCCTGATATTCTCGAGCAAATTTGCCTAGCAGTATCTCACTGCGTCCCTTGAGTTTACCAGTTCCGTAAGAATCGCCTGTATCAAATAAAGTGACACCGTTGCTGACACAAAGGTTAAAAACGGCTTGCAACTGCTCATCCATACTTTGATCGTATCCCCAAAGCAGCTGATTTCCCCATGCCCAAGTTCCACAACCCATTGTTGGGAGTGATAATTCCTGGTTAATGTGCATATTGACTCACTGTAGATTTCCTGATTCCCTGCAAACAAGGTTGCTCAAAGTTCATTATCAGATAATTTCGGAACGCAATACCTCGGTTAAGGATTTTCAACTCAGAATTTGGTTTGGGGAAAAGGTGAAAGGGCAAGGGTTAAAGGTTTTTTCTTGCCCCTTTAACCCTTACCCTTTTCCCCTTAACCGACAAATATTGAGTCTCTAACACCTAAGCTAGTTTATGATTCTTTATAAGATTTTTCAGTAGAATTACTATTGAATATTGACATCTTTAAACCACACTTCTTTTGCATAAAGTTTCTCATAATAATTGAAATAGCACTTTCCAATCTTTATTAATAAGAGTTAATTTTATAACTACACTAGTTGAAAACTCAGGAGAAATCCGGGAAATGAAAACCAAAAAAGATACTTCTATCAAGCATCAAAAAGATAACACAATTATGCAGTTATCACACTTGACTGAATTAAGCGACTCAGAACTGGAAATAGTGCTAGGTGGCTGGGGAGATCCACTACCACCACCACCAGGTGGTAGTGGCAGTGGTGGTACTGGTTTTAGAGTCCTGAGTGGCACTTTATGCCTGACTACCCCTTAATAAATAAGGTTTTCTATTGCCTAAAAACAACTTGCTTCGTAGTTAAATAAGGACAAATTCAAGGTGCAATTATCAAAAATAAACCCCCGTCCACACTATGGTTTCGGGGGTTTTAGTTTGTTCAAAAATCGTCACTAATGGGGAAAGGCGAGGGTGCAAAGTTCTGTTAACCTTTGAATACAGACGCGATGAATCGCGTCTCTACAAGTTTTGACTTTCGCGCAGCAGTGCTAGTATCATCCTCCAAAGGTAATTTGGTGCATGACAATGCGGAAGTTAAATAAACAAGCACTAATTTGGCTATGTGCAGGAATTATTATTTTGGGTTTGATGGGATGCGATCGCCTTTTCCCTCCCTCTGGGGATGCTGTTGAGCGTGTCAGCGATGGTGATACTCTAACCGTGAAAGACCCTAATGGTAACAAATTCAGCGTCCGCTTTGCTTGCATGGATGCGCCAGAAGTACCACATACTAATAAGGAAAAGCAAAGTAAACGCGCCAGCGATCGCAATCAATTTACCTGGGGTGCGAAAGCGCAGGAACGCTTACAGCAGTTAGTTAAGCAAGGAGGCGATCGCGTAACTTTGAATATTACCGATAGCGATCGCTATGGCAGAAAGGTAGCGGAAGTTCGCTTAAAAGATGGTACGTTTGTGCAGCAAGTATTACTGCGGGAAGGACTGGCGAAGGTGTATCGTCCTTATTTAAATAAATGTCCGAGTAAAGATTTAGTACAACAAGCCGAAGCGGAAGCGCAGCAGCAAAAGCGTGGGATTTGGGGCGATGCGAAGTTTGTTAATCCTTGGGAATATCGGAGTTTAAGTAAGCTGTAATTTGTAGTTCGTAATTCGTAATACCAAATCAAATAATGTTTGCGACAGATAAATTTTTTGTAAGGGCACGGCATCTGTAAGATAATATATTCCAAAAGATTGTGGATGCCGTGCCCCTACCCATCTGTCGTATTCTTTTTTCAAAATGGTATTTCATTCTTTTACCACATCTGATTTAGCACAAATTGATATTCATACTCTGCTCGAATTAAGCTCTCAATTGCAAAAACACCACAAAGCCAGAATTGAACAGTATCGATTTCGCCGAGACCCCAAGGCTTACTTAGCTAATCTAGAGAGTCATCTTCTCTAGTGAATTTTACTACACTAGCTTTGATTTGTGATACTGAAATACTCATGCTTCAAAAATACAGCATTTTGCGATCGCTCCTGCGGAATGTGGGTTAATGACAAACACCAAACCCCAATTACCAATTACCAATTACCAATTACCAAACCCTAAATTCCCCAACGTAGGCTTGGGGTTTTGACGGGTGCATCCCAGAGGCGAATCATTTCATCATCTAACTTCAATAAAGTAATTGAGCATCCTTGCATTTCTAAAGATGTAATATAAGGCCCAATTAAATTGCGTACAATTTGCAATCCTTGCTGTTCGCAGATTTGGGCTAGTTTGCGATAGACAAGATAAAGTTCCGAAAGCGGAGTACCACCCATACTATTGACAAAAGCGAGTACGCGATCGCCTTTTTGCAATGCTGGATCTGTCAGTTCTACATCTACCCATTCTCCTTGTTCTGCATTCCATTCTCTAACTGTCCGGCTATAGCCTGTATCGTCAATGATTGCTCGCGCTAACCTTTCAGTAATTTCATCTACCGATTGTACAGCGATGCGTTCTCTACCTGGTTCGCCGTGAATCCCAATACCAATTTCTAATTCGCGATCGCTTAATGTAAATGTCGGTGTACCTTTGGCTGGTACTGTACAGGAAGTCAAAGCAATTCCCATACTCCGCCCATGTAAATTTACCCGACGACATAAATCTGCTATTTGCTGCAAATCATATCCAGCTTCAGCAGCTGCACCACAAATTTTTTCCGCCAGTACTGTTGTACCCACACCCCGTCTACCCTGAGTATAAAGGCTGTCTTTGACTGCGACATCATCATCAATCAAAATATTTAGCACTCGGATACCCTCACCTTGGGCTAATTCCGTTGCCATTTCAAAGTTCATTACATCGCCACTGTAGTTTTTGACGATATAAAGAACACCTGCCCCACTATTAACTTTTTGGGCTGCGGCTAACATTTGATCGGGGGTAGGTGAAGTAAAAACCTCTCCCGGACAAGCCGCATCAAGCATTCCCCTACCCACAAAACCAGCGTGCATTGGCTCATGTCCACTGCCACCGCCAGAAATAATTGCTACTTTTCCCTGTATGGGCGCATCGGCTCGGTAAACAAAGGTTGGTTCATAGCTCACCTGAATTAAATCAGCATGAGCTGCCGCCATACCTTCTAAACTCTCCCGTACAAAGTCTTCTGGCTTGTTAATCAGCTTTTTCATGATCCATGCCTGCCTGAGAATTTGTTACATCCCAGAATTTATTTTACAGTTCCGTCAGGCGATCGCTTAGTTGCTGTTCTAATTGTGTAATGCGAGCTTGTAAAGGAGCAATCATCGCTTCGACTTCATCCACCGAATAGCGGATAGGAATATGTTGGGGACAGTTTTCGCTAATTGCTTCAACATGAAACAGAATAGCTCTTTCTACTTCTGCTGGATATCCTGGCATTCTTAGCTGTTCAATTAAAGTTGGATCGTCTTCAACATATTTGCTTCTTCCCCAGATTTTGATGCGTTTGCGGTGACGATAATCCATTAAGAAGATGAAGGCTTTATCATTACCCGACAGGTTACCCACCGTAACGTACTGTACATTGCCAGTGAAGTCAGCAAAGCCCAGCGTCTTCTCATCCAACACCTTCAAAAAACCAGCTGGGCCGCCACGAAATTGAATATATGGATAACCGTTGGAACTGACTGTTCCTAAATAAAACCCGTCGAGTTGAGTAATAAATTCCTCAATCTTTGGGGTAATAACATCATTAGCAGAACCATTGGCAATATAGCGTTCATAGGTCTGTCTCGACCCTCGTTGTTCTTGAGCAGCTTGTACTTCCGGTGTAAAAGCAATTTCTCCAAATTTGCGTGGCATAATACACTCCTAAACCGTAAGAGGTTCTTCAATGCCAATCATTCCTACGAAACCAGGAAGATTTTTGATGCGATCAATCCAGGTCAGGATGTTTGGGTAATTTTCTAAGCTAATCTTGCCATCAGGCGCAAGTGCAACATAAGGAAAGACTGCAACATCAGCGATTGTCGGATGTCCTAATTCCAACCATTCTCGATTCGCTAAGTGATTGTTGAGTTGCGTTAGGATGAACTCTGATTTTTGATTTGCTCGTTCTATATTGATGCTAGTGGTTTTGAATAAATGATACAAACGCGCTGATTCAGGGCCTTGGCGAATTTCTCCCGCAGTGGTTGATAACCAGCGCATCACCTGAGCTAAGGGTAAAGCTTCTAAGGGTAACCATTGCTCGCCACCATACTGCCGCGCTAAGTATACAAGAATGGCTTGGGCATCTGCCAACACTGTATTACCATCGACTAACAAAGGCACTTGTCCAAAGGAATTTAGTTCTAAAAATTCCGGTTGCTTATGCGCTCCTACCATCAAATCAACTTTAATCCACTCGTAATCTAAGCCCAGCAAAGACAGCATTAATTTTGCTTTGTAACTGTTGCCAGATAGTTCGTGACCATAAAGCTTAATCATGAGTTAGTCCCAATTTTTTGTACCGTTCGTTCGGTCTATAGTTACTGTACCGTTCGTTCGGTATAATGTCAACAGATAATTGCTCACCCTATAAAAATGCCTAAAGAGACTTATATTCCCTGTCTATTGCAGCTATTTCGGCAGTATGGTTATGATGGCGCAACCCTAGCCAAGATTTCGGAAGCCACTGGACTAGGAAAAGCTAGCCTTTACCACCACTTCCCCGGCGGTAAAGATGAGATGGTGGAGGCGGTACTAGATTATCTAGAACGATGGTTAGTAGAAAATATCTTGCCATCTCTTCAGAGTGAAGGGGATGCTGTGACAAAATTGCAGAGGATGTGCGATCGCCTCAATGAACTTTATGAGGGTGGAAAGCAACCATGTATATTCGCCATTTTGTTGCTAGGTTCAGCAAGAGATGTATTTCACCGCAAAGTACAAGCATTATTTCAGGGTTGGATTGATGCGATCGCCAACGTATTAATTGAAGCGGGTATGGATAAAGAACTAGCCAAACAGCGAGCTGAAGATGCTGCGATCGCTATTCAAGGTTCGCTAATTCTATCCCAAGGCTTAGAAAATTCGGCTCCCTTTGAACGTATAATTCAGCAACTCCCAAAAGAACTCTGTAGGGTTGTACCAATTTAATTAGGGAAGCACAATTAAAGCAAACGTTTGTCAGGGGAAGGGGGAAAGGGTAAAAGGGGGAAACTTTTACTCTTTCCCCTTCTGATATTCAGATTTTCAAGCTAGTCATAATGAACAAAAATTCACCACTATGTATGAAAGCTGAAATGGGATTTTTCCCCCGCCCTCTTGGAGAGACGCGATTAATCGCGTCTCTCCAACTCAGCACTTTCAAAGTAGACGAGGTAAACAAATTAAAGATTATGGTTCTTCATTACTTGTTATGCCAAAATAATAAATTAAGTCCAGTTTAGCAAACACCTAACTCTAAAGTTTTCAAAATTTCTAAATCCATAAGCAGAGCGTTTAATAAGCTTCAATTTGTTGTTAATTCCTTCAACAACACCACTTGTTGTCCCATGATCAAAGTAAGCAATAATTTCATCAAACCAACGAATCATAGTATTGTTGCTCTGAGGAAAATATTTTTTGGCTCTCGATAGCCACATACCTAGTTTAAAGACTCCCGTATACCAATCTCCTGTGAAGTTGAAAATTTTTCTAATTTTTTCTTTTAACTCATGCATTAATTTCAAAGTTGGCGAGACGCTTTTAACTTGTATAAGTTTTTGAACCTGCTCTTCATTTAAATTATCTTTATTTTTCAGTAAGGGATATTTACTGTTTTTCAAGCCCGCTAATATCATTTCATATTCAGCTTTTTTACCTGCTAAGGTTGTTTTTTTAATGAGCTCCTCTATATTTCTCTTTTCTCTTTTCCTTTGTGTGTCTAGTTCTTTATTTATTTGCATCATCACATGAAATCTATCTGCCACCACCTGAGCATTAGGCATTAATTCTGTAACTAAGTTTTTATAACCTTGCCACAAATCAATACTGACCTCTTCTATTTGATTTAAAACCTCAAACCCCCATCCTGTCAGTACTTCCTTGATTATTTCTTGTGTTCGCCCATTCAGAATTGCCAGAAGTTTAGATGTGTCTAAATCTATTAAGACAGCACAGTAATGACCTTTTCCTTTTACTAAAGCTATTTCATCAATTCCAAGTCTTTTTAATCCCGAAGGTTTTGAATCATCATACTCACCAGATGCATCTTTTAGCATTCTTTCTATTTCTTCTGTCGTGACTATTCCCTTCGATGCAACACTATGGATATCGTTTTCTATCACTTCTTGTATTGTTTTTTCTGCTAGCCGCTTTGTATATGTTCTTTTCTTACTTACAAATTCTAGGTCTTCACTAAAAGGCTTTCTACATTTAGCACATTTGAATTGTCGTCTATTTATTTCTAAAAATACTGGTTTCTCTCCCAAAGGTAAATCTTTAACAATGTGCCGATGATTTTGATGTAATTTCTCGCTTTTTGTCCCACAATGAGGACAAACACTATATGATTTAACTGATTCAGTTTGTAAAATAATACCGATTCCTTCATGGATACGTTGCGATATAACTTTTACATCTTTTAAATCCAAAATGTCTGTGAGAATTTTTATTGCTCTTTTCTTCACCATGAATGTAAATGTATAAAAATGATTCTGGTTCTATCTACAGAGAACAATAAATATTCTTTCTATGTCAAGTACAGCAAGGGTT
Source organism: Nostoc carneum NIES-2107 (assembly GCA_002368155.1). Taxonomy (GTDB): domain Bacteria; phylum Cyanobacteriota; class Cyanobacteriia; order Cyanobacteriales; family Nostocaceae; genus Aulosira; species Aulosira carnea. The sequence continues at coordinate 6,489,552 of AP018180.1, read as the reverse complement.
AGGATAATAATTTGATACAGTTCATTACATTTTTTTGGCTTTTAGTTTAACTTTTTGGCATAACAGGTACTAAAGAACCAAGATTATTAACTATTCGCTGTTGATATTCCTGTTCTGTAATCATGTCTTGAGTATTTTCTAAACGGTCAACAAAGACAATTCCATCGAGGTGATCGTATTCATGTTGAAAAATTCGCGCCACAAAATCAGTGAGTTCTTGTTGTTGCAATTCACCGTAGCGGTCAGTATATTCTACTTGAATTGTTTGATATCTGGGAACTAAACCTCTAATACCAGGAATGCTTAAACAACCTTCCCAACCTTTAACTACTTCTGTAGAATGAGCAATAATTCTCGGATTGATCATCGCTGTAGGTGCCATCTCTGGAGCGTTGGGATATCTAGGATTAGGGCGAGAAGCCACAATAAATAAACGATATGATTCTGCAATTTGCGGTGCTGCAATTCCCACACCGTTTGATTGGGCAACTGTTACCAGTAAATTTTCAATTAGGTTTTGTACAACCTCATATTGAATATTATCAATTGAGCTAGATTTTTCGCGTAGTATGGGGTTACCTAATTGAATAATTGGCATTAATTCAGCCATCGAATAAACTCCTTAATAAATAATCAATTATTTAAACATCAAATATATTTGATTGAAAACTTTGATATTTATCTCTACTATTTAAGCAAATATAATTGATAATATATATTATTGCTAGTTTATTGATTCATTATAGCAATCAAGTTTGATTGATAAACACACATATTAAAGTGGGGATTACCCAGCCTCTAGCATTCCGATTTCATGTGTACAAGCTAAAGCAAATTTGTATATTCTTGTTGCCTGTCACCCTTGCTTTCCCTAATTTCCTTGCTTGCTACAGCGAGTGATTATTTTTTATTTGAAAGTTCCTTAGCGAGTATTACCCAACCTATAATACTTAGTTCGTATAGCCTGACAAAGTATTTGGTATGGGCAAGCATATTAGGCGTGATTAGTAATTTAATTTGAAACTTTGAGATAAAATCAACTTTCGCGGCGGATGGGTAAAGGCGCTGGTTTGACTGCTACTTGAGTAACTTGACCATTACGTTCTACTTGCATTTGTAAAGGATTACCGATTTTGCTATTTTCTACGAGCTTTTGCACGTCTTCTATTTTATTGACAGGCTGATTATCAATACTTTGAATCACATCACCAGTTTTTAACCCAGCAATAGCTGCGGGAGAACGAGGCACAATATTAATTAATAAAACGCCTTTATCAGCTGTGAGATTAATGCGATCGCCTAATTCATTATTAATTCTGTCGCGAATTTCTGGTGTGAGCGTCACCATTTGCACACCCAAATAAGGATGCTCGACTTTACCATTAGCAATTAACTCTTGGGAAATCCTTTGTGCGGTGTTAACAGGAATGGCAAATCCCAAACCTTGAGCGCCACGAATAATTGCTGTGTTCATCCCAATTACTTGACCGCGTACATTCAGCAACGGGCCGCCAGAGTTACCAGGGTTAATTGCTGCATCGGTTTGAATATAATCAACACGCTTATCGCTAGCACCAATATCACTGCTAGAGCGACCTGTAGCACTAATAATTCCAGATGTGACTGTATTATTTAATCCTAAAGGGTTACCAATAGCAATTACAGCCTCTCCGGGTTGCAAAGCATCGGAGTTACCTAAAGCTAGAGTTGGCAGGTTATTAGCCTCAATTTTGATCACAGCTACATCAGTTACCGGATCTTCTCCCAGTACTTTACCGTTAAAATTTCGCCCATCCTTAAGAATGACAGTTACACTATCAGCACCGTCTACTACGTGAGAATTGGTCAAAATTTGCCCAGAAGAACTAATAATAAATCCGGAACCACTACCACGTTCTACCCTTTGTCTCGGCTGAGATGGGATCTCGCCAAAAAACCGCCGAAAAAATGGATCGTCAAATTCATCTGGTGTCTGAGAGGTAACAGTTCGAGAAGAATCAATCCGAACTACAGCCGAGCCAACTTTTTGTACTACTCCCACCACAAAGTTAGGATCGTTAGAAGATGAAAAAATTGCTGGTGGTGCAATTGTGGGATTAGGGTTAGTTGTATTTTGAGGTGCTACTTGTGACTGAGCATCACTTGCTTGTTTTTCAACGGTCTTGCTAGGTAGAAGAGAGCAACCTCCCAGAAATACCACTAAACTGACTTTTAAGAGCATTGACATCATACTATTTCTTTCCTGCTTTTGGGGTAAACCTTTGGTATCAATAATTTGGGCTGCACAGCAACTTTTGTTGTTCTTCATGTGTCTTTGCTTCTCCGTGTTAGTCAGTGGGTGGTAGGATCTTGCCTACTGGGTATGCCCCAAAATGATTACAACTTAAAAGCTGGTTCCAGGTCTAGAGCATCTGAGTGCTAAATTGGTGCTGGCTTGTAAGTCGTTGTGCAAAATGAAATTCATGGAGAGAGGGAACAAGGAACAGGGAGCAGTCAACAGGGAACAACAAACAATGTATGTAATTAATTCTGTTTAGATACTTATCTTATATTGTGACGATTAGCAGCCAAGGTGGTAGATCATGGAAATTCCTCTAGACAATTTGTGGAGTCAGGTATTAGAACGCTTACAGCTTGAATTATCCCGTCCTACCTTTGAAACTTGGATTAAAACTGCTAGTGCGGAGCGATTAGAAAATAATTGTTTAGTAGTCTGCACTCCTAATCCTTTTGCACGTAATTGGCTACAGAAATATTACATAAATACCATCGCTCATGTTGTGCAAGATATTCTCGGATATCCTGTAGAAATTTACATTACCGTTGCTCAAGGTAATGAAATGTCTCCTTTGCAGGAACGCGAAGCACCTTGGGAATTACCACCCCCATCTAATATTCCCGAAAGTATTCCCAAACCTCAGCAAAAAACCCATGAATTAAATACTAAGTATGTCTTTTCACGCTTTGTAGTTGGTGCTAACAATCGCATGGCTCATGCGGCATCATTGGCGGTTGCAGAATCTCCTGGAAGGGAGTTTAATCCTTTATTTTTATGTGGTGGCGTTGGTTTAGGTAAAACCCACCTCATGCAAGCTATTGGCCATTATCGCTGGGAAATTTGTTCTGATTCTAAAATATTTTATGTCTCAACTGAGCAGTTTACTAATGATTTAATTACAGCCATCCGTAAGGATAGTATGCAAAGTTTTCGAGAGCATTATCGGGCGGCTGATATTTTATTAGTGGATGATATTCAGTTTCTCGAAGGCAAAGAGTACACTCAAGAAGAATTTTTTCATACTTTTAATACTTTACATGAGGCGGGGAAGCAAGTTGTCATCGCCTCAGATCGCCCTCCTAACCAAATTCCTCGTCTTCAGGAAAGACTTTGTTCTCGGTTTTCTATGGGTTTGATTGCTGACATCCAACCGCCAAATTTAGAAACTAGGATGGCAATTCTGCAGAAAAAGGCTGAGTACGAAAATATTCGGCTGTCTACAGATGTAATTGAGTATATTGCTTCTAATTACACTTCTAATATTCGCGAATTAGAAGGAGCGTTAATTCGGGCGCTGGCATATATCTCGATTTGGGGGTTACCCATGACAGTAGAGAGTATTGCCCCAGTTTTAGAAACTCCTAGTGAAAAAGTAGCAGCTACCCCAGAGGTAATTTTAAAGGTGGTGGCTGAGAATTTTGATATTGCAGTGGAAGACTTAAAAAGTAACTCCCGGCGTAGAGAAATTAGCTGGGCGCGTCAAATAGGTATGTATCTAATGCGGCAACATACAGATCTGAGTTTGCCGAGAATCGGTGAAGAATTTGGTGGTAAAGATCATACAACGGTGATTTACAGTTGTGATAAAATCACCCAGTTGCGAGAAAGCGATCGCACTTTAGCAAATACCCTCCGTCAACTGAGCGATCGCATTAATATGAATAGCCGCTCTTAAAATTTAATGAGCAAGTTTACTGGCAGTTTTCCACAGGCATGATGATTTTATTTGACTTTTACAGTCGAGTAATTCATCCAAAATATTAAGTTAAGTATAAAAACATATTAAATTTTTATTAGATTGTGGAAAAAAACTTAGCATTTAGGGAAAATTTTAGGAAAAACTTGATATTTTGAAGTTAAAACTTCAATTAAGTATATATACCTTGTGGAAAAGGTGAGGGGTTTTTCCACAAGTTTTCCACAGGGAGTAAGTGATGAAATTCCCTTCAACATAAATTAGGAAGAAGTTATCCACAATTTCCACAGCTAATGTCTTGAAACCAAGGAACAGGAAAAAACCAAGATATATTTTCATACCATTGCTGTAGAGAATGTCAGTATGTTTTACTGAACAATCGGGATTAAGTAATACTTGGAAACTGTTTTTATATTGATAAAAATCGCTAATCAAAAATTAAGTTATCAGAAAAAACTTACTACGTAGATGAAAATTTGATTCGTCACCAAAAAATTTAGCAAGCTACGGATATCAATACTTATCGGTCAAGGGGAAAAAGGCAGGAAAAACCTTTAGCCCTTACCCTTTCTCCTTTTCCCCAAACCAAATTCCGAGTTGAAAATCCTTAACAGAGCAGTCTTGCTACTGAAACAGCGATCGCCTAGATTATTTTGTCGTGATAGTTTAAAAACACACCTTAAGAACTTGCAATCTTTGCAAATTCCCCCTGCCCTCTGCCGTCTTCATCATCAGTCTCTAACCTAACAAGTGTTAGTTGCGCTTGGGGGTAGGCTGTTTGCTAAATTAAATACAGTACTAAGGCTTTCTTAGTGCATAAATTCTTGCCAGTGAGTTATTAGCTAATAACTGTTGTTGAACATCAAGCAAAATCACATCTACTATCCGCATCTAAACCAGATTCTCCCGACATCCTTATGTTGGCGGGGAATAACCTTGTAATGTTATAACGTCATCAGTTCTAGATGCAAAATGGGGAACACTGAATTTAGTGAGTTAATTACTTATGCTGGACGAGAGTTAGGCTTGGTCTCTATCACTCTTTCCACATCTACGATTAGGGGCTTCTCAGGTTTTCCCTTGCTAATTGCGTCAACCCCGTCAGACACAATCGATAAGCAATGCTAACGCCAGCACTGCTGAACATTTTTAAGCAGGTGGGTCAATAGTAATGAATGAAGCTGAAACCTCAAATAATGGGGCTTTTATTGAATCCTTAAATTCTGCTAATTCGCCACAAATGGAGGAGGCGAGTTGTCCTTTTTATGCTGTGGTGCCTAATGAGAATATGGCAAAACAGCCGCTACTTCTCCAGCCAGCAAAAGACGAGCAGCCTGAGACTCAAGCCCCAGAGTTACCAGTAGATGCAACCAAGCAAGACTGGGTTGCCGAACCTGATATTCAACAACAACTTTTGGTAAACGCAGAATTCCAAAAATTGCTGGCATTAAATCAAGAATTACGTTCTGCTAATGATGATTTGTATGAGCAGGTAGAACACCTGAAAGATGAATTAACTGATGCTCAAAAGGCTATACAGTGGCAGAAAAAACGCTTTGGTGTCACTGAGTCCATGCTCAACCAACAAACTCAGGAACTCAATGCCGCTCAAGAACAAATAAAATCTTTATTCGAGGAATTAGAAACCGCTGTTCAAGGTGTTCAGCGGCAAGAAATTTTCATCGAAACCTATAAAGCGCAGTTACAGATTAGTCAACAACGTCTAGCGCAGTTAGAACGTGAATGTTCGCTGCTGCAAACTAACTATAGCGAACAGTCTCAGCAGTTATTGCAATCCGAAAACACTTGCCGAGAGTTGCGGACTCGGCTAATGCGGCAACAACGCCAAACTCTACAATTTAAAGCAGCTCTAGAAAAATGTTTAGAGCCACCTGCTTCTGGTGATGAGTCCTCCGAAGATACTACAAATCGTCCCCGTAATACTAATAGGCAATCAAGGTTTACGAAAAAAGCCCGGTCTTTATTTCCCAATGCCCAGCCAATTAAGCCCTGGTCAGCAGAATCGGAATCTTTAGATGATTCTTCTCAAGAATCTTCAGCAACTTCACATCCCACATCTGAACCAAGCGTAACTCCATCTTCGCCTTGGGATTGGTCAGACAGAGAAAACACTTCAACTAAAGCTAAATCAGATGCTGCGTCAGAATCAACGCCCTTTGTCAGTTCATCGCCCAGCACTGAAAATTCTTCGACTCCACCACAACCAATCTCACCTTTAGGTTCATCAAGCATTGATGAGTTAGATAGTCTCATTCAAATGTTTTTTGCGGCTCAACCTGCATCTACACCGCCAAATTCTACTGTTGAAATCACTGTAGAGAGTCAGCCAGCTAAGGATGTAACTATTTGGGAAACTGTCGCCAAACCTGTTACAGATGAAGAAGAAACAAATACCGTAGGCGAAAGTAAACCAACTCCAAAAACTGCTAAGAATACAGAAGGAAATAACACCTCTTCATCAGCGAAAAAGGCTGCAAAATCCAATACTCAACCTGTTGCTAACACAACAGCAGCACCAGAAAATGATGACTATTGGGCAGAAATTCCCCAACTAAATCAAGTGGATGTACCTTTGCCCAATGGCAATCAAAATGTATCAGGCGAATCTGCTGATGAGAATCAATCACCCTCACCAGTGGTTTATCCCCAACGTCCACCCAAAGGACGCAAGTCTTTGGCATCTGTAGAGTTACCGAATTTTCGGCAGAAGCGGCAATAATTAAAGTCAAAAGTCAAAAGTCAAAAGTCAAAAGTCAAAAGTCAAAAGTCAAAAGTCAAAAGTCAAAAGTCAAAAGTTGGAGAGACGCGATTAATCGCGTCTGTAGTCAAGGGTCAAAGGTCAAGGGTCAAAGGTAAATTATATATTTTATGCCCCATGCCCTATGCCCTATGCCCTATGCCCCATGCCCCAATCTAATTGAGAATTTGTGCTTCTGAATTTTGAATTGAGTCTTCTGGTTGAACTTTCGCTACTTGATTTGGCGATCGCGGTTTGCCTGTGATGATAGCGTAGTTAATAGCTAATAGTCGCAGCCACAATGCCGGATAGCGGGGTTCTAGCCAAGGGCCGATTTTATTGAGGAAGCTGGCAAACCAACCATTCAATAAAGCGCTGACTAGGGCATAACTACCAAAGTTAAAATAATTTCCCAGCCAACGCAGCAAATCTCTTGGCCCTGCTAGTTCCCAAATCCACAATAGCAGGGCTGGATTTTTGCGGGCTGCTTTGATGGCAAGGCGGTTAAAGGTGAACCAATCACATCGGTCTTTAATGAAATTATCTGCAACATCTAGGGGTTCATCTGCCAACAGCCCAAAGAAGGTATTCAGCATAGAGTTGATTCTTTGGGGTGGTAAGAATTTACCTGTTGGTACCATCATGCCCTTAGAAAATAGCCAAGTTACCGAAACGTTACTTTGGTAGGCGCGGATTCGGTTTAAATGGCGGAAACTTAGCAGATTATGCTTGAGGGCAATATCTAAAAGTTTTGTCAGACGTTCTAAGTTACGTACTAAAGAACCAAAGCCAGTAAATACGAGAGGCGATTGGAGTGACGCAGCGTCACCGATCGCAATTAATCTATCAAAGGCAACTGTGCGATCGCTACTGCCCACACTAAAATGACCAGGGATATAGCCAAAGGTGGGTTTTTTCCACACCAGCTTGTCTACTTCACAGCGCCGATATTCTGGCAGGATTGTGAAAAAGTCCTCGTACATCTCTAACAAGGAACCAGGATTTTTGGGGTTGACTTCGTGGTAATGAAACAAATAAATTGTCAATTCTTCCCCAATTCCCGGAAATAATTCCCAAATTAATTGTCTGCCGCGAGAAATATCACCGTGGCTGTAGAGAACATCCCCATACTGCGAATCCCAAACTTGCGGCTCAAATCCCTTATCAATTACCGCCCCCACCGTAGGGCAAACACTGTCAAAAGCCCGACCGCCATTTAATTGCCAAGCAATAGGGGAAGCTGTACCCATCGCATCCACTAGCAGCCGTCCAGTTACTTGCTGTTCTTTTTGGTTTGGTAGATGCTTGACATTAACTAAAACTTGTGTTTTATAAATATCAGCACGTAAAAATTCTGTTTCATCCCAGATTTCACCGCCTGCGGCACGGAGCTTTTGACCGCACATTTGCAGCCATTTATCAGAGTCCAGGGCAATATTCAGCACGGTGGGAGTATGCAAAACAGGCGATCGCAATTTTGGGGGATTGTTGCCATCAAAAAATTTATTGAACCCGTCTTTATACTCACGAGCAATGACGGTTTCTAACTCGGTATGAGTTACCAAACCTAAATTAATCAAGCTTTGCAGTTCATCACGCGAAATATTCCATTCTCGATTCATCCGCCCAAAAGGCATTCGCTCTATCAGTAATACTTTATATCCCAATTTCGCCATCACTGCCGCATGGATAGCACCTAATGCGCCACCGATGTAGATGATGTCGTAGGTAGGGGATGTAGGGGATGAGGGAGATGTTCTTCCCAGTCCCAAGTCCCCAGTCCCCAGTCCCCAGTCCCCTTGATGCGAAAACACCACCTGTCGCGGTTGCTGAGGATTCCTTACCCCTTCACGCCATCTTTGTTCCCACCAGTAGGCGCGTGTGAGGTCATATTCCCCATTGGGCATTTTCTGAAAATACTTGACGGTGAGGGGGTAATCAGGTTGTAATGCGTCAAATATTGATTGTTGGGATAAATCAATGACTGGGGGTTCTGGGTAATTATGAGGAAAGCGGCTTCTGATGTCAGTAATTAGGCGGTGTAGAATTTGCCTTTCTTGAGGAAAAGGTCGATCTGCCCAACGGAACACTTTTAAATAAGTAGTGCGCTGTACCGACCAAACAAATATAGAAAGTTCCGTTGGCAAATTTTCGGAAATCGGTGCTGTAGTCGTTGTAGTGTCAGCAGATACTCTCAAACGAAATCCATCTGGAGTATTTATTTTTTCACCATTGTCAGGTTGAAAATCTGCTTGTAGCCAACTGCGTACAGCTGCTGTATCTGGTGTCGGAACTTCTAAATAAAGGATTTCTTTCATTTTTTTTCTGACATCTCCGCTAAATCTACTCACTAAGACAGATTTCAAGAAGGCATGAAATACGATAAACTCCGCCCTATCGGTTGCTTAAAGATTTGATGAAGAGATTTTAATAATTTGTCAAACATCTAGTTCAATCTAAATTTCTGTAAACCCACGCCATGAATTATCCCATCCCAGACAGCCCCCAAGACATTGTTGCCCTGCAACAAATACCCGTTGATGAAGAATTGGTTGCATCTGCGATCGCTGGAGTTATTAAAATTGTGCGGGCGCAGGGGCAATCTTTGGAAGAGTTAACTGCCCAAGTCCTAGCTGACGATCAAATGCTTGATAAACAGCAACGGCGCTGGTTGAGCAAGTTAGTTGCTCAAGCTTGGGAAAATTTCTCGTAGTGGAAGCTGATAAATATTTGCCCAGATTGCCAATCGCATGATTTTGGTGTGGGAAGTAAACTGATGTGCGGTGAGAGATTGGCAATTAGGCTGGGCATTATTTAGTCAAGGGTCAAGGGTCAAGGGTCAAAATGTTGCAGGACGTTCTACTTTGGACTGTTGACTACCATCGCAAAAAATCATAGATGTGTTGTGAATGCACAATTCAAGATTCTGCAATTTTGGTATTTTCGATTTTGGGCTTTTGGATAGCAGGAAACTGGGCTTCGGCTTGAGAGTGGAGTAATAAACCATACTCTAATCCTTCGACTACAGCTTGATAGGAAGCCTCTAAAATATTTGGCGAAACCCCCACAGTTGTCCAGCGTTGATGACCGTTACCTGATTCTACTAATGCCCGTGTTTTTGCGGCTGTACCTGTGTGTCCATTGAGAATACGGACTTTGTAATCTGTTAACTCAAAAGCAGCGATTTGGGGATAAAAGTTTAACAGCGCTTTGCGTAAAGCCGCATCTAAAGCTGCTACTGGGCCATTACCTTCGGCGGCTTCTAAAATATTTTTACCATTAACAGCTACTTTAATTGTCGCTAGGGCGCTGCTGCTTGCTTTACCTTCAATTAAGTCACAGTGGACTTGAAAACCCTTAACTTCAAAAAACTGGGGACGATTACCTAAAGCTTCGTGCATCAATAGGGCAAAACTCGCCTCTGCAGCTTCAAATTGATAGCCTTCACTCTCCAAATCCTTCATTTTTTGGAGAATTTGCCGTGCTTCTGGTTGCTGAGGATCTAATTCAATGCCAAAAGTTCGGGCTTTGGCTAACACATTACTGAGTCCAGATTGTTCGGAAATGACTATGCGGCGACGGTTCCCTACTTGTTCTGGCTGAATATGTTCGTAAGTTAGGGGATTGCGTTCTACTGCGGATACATGAATACCACCTTTGTGAGCAAATGCTGACCGACCGACAAACGGAGCGTGTTCATCAGGAGCCAGATTTACCACTTCGCTGACAAAGCGACTGGCTTCTGTAAGTTGTGCTAGCTCGTCTTCACCGATACAGCTATAACCTAACTTCAACTGTAAATTGGGAATTAAAGAACAAAGATTTGCATTACCACAACGTTCACCATAACCATTTATTGTACCTTGTACCATTGTCGCCCCAGCCATGACAGCAGCTAAAGCATTAGCCACAGCCATATCAGAATCATTATGAGTGTGAATGCCAATTTGGGGGATTGGGGATTGGTGATTGGTGATTGGTGATTGGGGACAATCTTTCCCAGTACCCAGTACCCATTCCCCAGTCACCTTAACCACATCTTGGACAATTTGGCTTACTTCATGAGGTAACGCCCCGCCATTGGTATCGCAGAGAACTAGCCATTCTGCACCAGATGCGATCGCAGTCTCTAATGTCTGTAAAGCATATTCAGGGTTGTGCTTATAGCCATCAAACCAATGTTCAGCATCGTAGATCACACGTCGCCCTTGGCTGCGAAGGTACTCAATCGTATCGCGGATCATCGCCAAATTTTCTTCTAATGTCGTTTTCAGCCCGGCTGTGACGTGCAAATCCCAAGACTTGCCAAAAATTGTCACCCAAAGACTACCAGCCGCCAGAATCGCTTGCAGCATCGGTTCAGACGCAGCAGTGGTGTTGGGGCGGCGTGTGGAACAAAATGCCACAATTTCTGATTGTTTGAGCGGATATTCTTGAAGTTGCCAGAAGAATTGTACATCCTTGGGATTGGCACCGGGCCAACCACCTTCAATAAACGGAATCCCCAATTGATCTAATCTTTTGGCGATGCGTAACTTGTCTTCTATAGACACAGACAGCCCTTCACGCTGAGTACCATCCCGTAGCGTCGTGTCATAAAGCCAAATTTGGGGTGAGGGATTTTTGGTCATAAAACTGGAACATTTGAGACAACTTTTAAAGCGATGTGCCAATATACAACAAAAAGCCAGTTTGGTAATTCAACAATGCCCAAACTAATAACTCAAAATCAAAGTCATGAGTGTATGCGATCGCCAAAGCAGGTGATTTGGCCCCAAGGTTTACTGGCAGGCCTTGGTAAAATAGTGTCCATTGCCGAACCAAATGACGACAAACTTTGCTGCAATATGGTATTGACCTCTACAATGGCGGTGTTTAGCGAATCAGCTTTCACCGAATTGTGGCAGATGTAGTAGCTGTAAAGTTAAGGTAGAAGGCGAAGTATCAGCAGCGAATTGGCGCGATTAAACGCAGTGTTCGCTTCCTCCCCATTCTCCTACAACACACCTGCGTTTCGCCTGACATACTGACTGAGGTTTTATGGCAATCAATCACAGAGAAACAAAATTTGATAGATTTTGGTAATTTCTCAAATCTCGTGGACAACAAAAGGTTAACAAGGAGCAAAACAAGATGGGTAGATGGACACCGTTAATTCTGATGGCTGGAGGCTTGGCGATATTGTTGGGTACATTGCTAGGCATCAACTTTCCGATGGGCGGACAAAGCGCTAGCGTTCCACCAGGTGGTAAAACCTCAAAAGTCCTTCCAGCTAATATTAATGTTAATAGCACAGCTGCAGGCAGAAATAACGGTTCAACTACAGAAAGCCAACGCAGCGTTGCCCAAAATAATAACTCGACTGAGGAATCAAACTCAGAGACAGAAAGTTCTTCAGACACAAATACTACAGAAGCGCAATCAACAGACACCCAATCAACAGACAGCCAATCTACCAGTGAAAATGAAAACTCCCAACCTATTCGGGCATTGTGGTAGAGGTTGCTAGTTATTGGTTGCGAGTTATAAGTTATAAGTGATGAGTTATTAGTTATGAGTTATTAGTTATGTACTAATAATAAATGGCTAATAATGTATGACTAATGACTAATGACTAGTGACATTTTAATTATTGGCGGTGGCGTTATTGGCTTGGCGATCGCCGTGGAACTGAAACTGCGCGGGGCAAATGTCACCGTGCTTTGCCGTGATTTTAACGCCGCCGCTAGCCATGCGGCGGCTGGGATGTTAGCACCAGATGCGGAAAACATCTCAGACCCAGCCATGTATGATTTATGCTGGCGATCGCGTGCTTTATATTCAGACTGGACGCGGAAACTTGAAGAATTAACTGGCTTATCCACACTTTACTGGCCTTGTGGAATTTTAGCACCCGTTTATGAAGAGAGCGGGGCAGGAATTAAATCAACTGTAGCCTCTGCTCGTGAATCGCCTGCTTACTGGTTGGATAAAACCGCAATTGGGCAATATCAGCCTGGATTGTCGTCAGAAGTAGTAGGTGGTTGGTGGTATCCTGAGGATGCTCAAGTTGACAATCGTTCATTAGCAAGGGTTTTGTGGGCTGCTGCTGAATCTCTCGGCGTTGAACTCAAAGATGGGGTTACCGTCGAAGGATTGTTACAGCAGCAAGGCAAAGTATTAGGTGTGCAAACTAGCGCTGGAGTCATGCGCGCTGCCCATTATTTATTAGCTACAGGTGCTTGGGCAAATGAATTATTGCCGCTGCCGGTACGCCCAATTAAAGGGCAAATGGCCAGGTTGCGGGTGCCGGATGCTGTGCCAGAATTACCCTTAAAACGGATTTTATTCGGTGAAAATACTTATATAGTTCCGAGAAGGAATCGCACAATTATTATTGGCGCGACTAGCGAAGATGTGGGTTTTACTCCCCATAACACCCCCGCAGGGATTCAAAAATTACTCCAACAAGCTACCTGCCTGTATCCACAATTACAGGATTATCCCATCGAAGAAATTTGGTGGGGATTTCGCCCCGCTACCCCAGATGAATTACCCATTTTGGGAACTAGTCCCTGTACAAATTTAACCTTGGCGACTGGTCATTATCGTAATGGCATTCTGCTAGCACCAATCACCACAGCTTTAATTGCCGATTTAATCTCAGAACAAAAATCCGATCCGTTACTATCTCATTTTAACTATTCGCGTTTTCTCGCTCAAACATCTACCTCCACAGCCATGCTCACTCACTCGGCTAATTTCTCCAATGGGCATCATGCCATTGTTACTTTAGATAACTCAGCATTAACTAATTTAGATTCACCACTGACGATTGCTGGTAAAACCTTCAAATCTCGCCTCATGACTGGTACAGGCAAGTACCGCAGCATAGAAGAAATGCAGCAAAGTATCGTTGCTAGTGAGTGCCAAATTGTGACTGTTGCTGTGCGGCGAGTACAAACCAAAGCACCAGGACATGAAGGTTTAGCCGAAGCACTCGATTGGCAGAAAATTTGGATGTTACCCAATACCGCAGGTTGTCAAACCGCAGAAGAAGCAATTCGGGTGGCACGTTTAGGGCGCGAAATGGCGAAACTTTTAGGACAGGAAGATAATAATTTCGTCAAACTAGAAGTGATCCCTGATCCGAAATATTTGCTTCCCGATCCCATTGGCACATTGCAAGCTGCAGAACAATTAGTTAAAGAAGGCTTTGCTGTCTTACCTTACATCAACGCTGACCCAATGTTAGCCAAGCGCCTAGAAGAAGTCGGTTGTGCTACAGTCATGCCTTTAGCATCACCCATTGGTTCAGGACAAGGATTGAAGACAACCGCCAATATTCAAATCATCATTGAAAACTCTCGCATCCCTGTTGTAGTAGATGCTGGTATAGGGGCACCCTCAGAAGCAGCACAGGCAATGGAATTAGGTGCAGATGCCTTATTAATTAATAGCGCGATCGCACTCGCAAAAAATCCAGCTGCAATGGCTAGGGCAATGAATCTCGCTGCAGTCGCCGGTCGTCTCGCATATCTAGCTGGTAGAATGCCCATCAAAGATTACGCCAGTGCTAGTTCACCACTCACAGGGACTATTAGTAGTTAGGGATTGGGGATTAGGGGTAATAGGGATTGGGGACTCGTCTACATCTTCCTAGTCCCCAATCCATACTTCCCTGAGTTCAGCCATTCAGCCTATGATGAGAAATAGATGTCCTGAACGTTCTTGTCTATCTTAGAGAAAGAATTATGATTGTAGCCCTGCTGTATCTGACTTTAGCTGGAGCTTACTTGTTAGTGCTCCCAGTAGCTGTTTTATTTTACTTAAAGCTGCGCTGGTATGTGGCTAGTTCTGTAGAGCGCACCTTTATGTACTTTTTGGTGTTCTTTTTCTTTCCGGGGTTGTTGGTTCTATCACCATTTGTAAATATTCGACCCCAGCCCCGCAAAATTGAAGTTTAACAATATTGGTAGGTCATAAATCTCATGCGACGCATTGATGCTATAGGAATTGGCTTGGGCTTTTTTGTTGCTGGAGGTGTAGCATATATCGGCTTACAGCTAGTAGGGTTAGATAATCAACAAGCTGGTATATGGAGCCAAGTCTTGCTAATTAGTGGATTGCTGGGCTGGTTAGCTACCTATATTTTCCGTGCGGTGGGTAAAAAAATGACCTACCACCAACAACGGGAAGATTATGAACAAGCATTTTTCCAAAAGCGCCTGGACGAATTAACTCCCGAAGAATTAGCCAAAATTGAAGCTGAGATTGAACAAGAAAAACAAACTCAGGTGTAAGTAGGCGCGCTTTAACCTCATCTATGTCAAGCTTTGTAGGGCAAAGGGGAAAGGTTTTCTTTCCCCTTTGCCTTTTTATCGTTATTTATATTGATTGGCTCGAAGTTGTCATAGGTCGTTTGTTCGTTGTCCGTTGTTTGATACTATATGACAACTGACTCTTGAATCTTGACCAATGACTGCCATTTCCCACTGCTTTGAAACTCTTGGACGCAATAAAGAAACTGCTTTGATTCCGTTTATTACGGCTGGCGATCCAGATTTAGAAACAACAGCGGCAGCATTGCGGACTCTTGATCGCAGTGGGGCAGATATCATTGAACTAGGGGTTCCCTACTCCGATCCTTTGGCAGATGGGCCTGTAATTCAAGCGGCTGCTACCCGCGCCTTGGAAAAAGGAACCACATTAGATCGGGTGCTGGAAATGTTGCAAGCAACGACTCCCGATTTAAAAGCGCCAATTGTTTTGTTTTCTTACTACAACCCCATTTTGCATAGAGGGATTGACAAGTTTCTCCAGCAAGTTGCGGCGGCTGGGGTAGCAGGTTTGGTAGTACCAGATTTACCTATGGAAGAAGCTTCTGGGTTACTCCAACCAGCCAGTGAAATGGGAATTGACTTAACTTTGTTAATAGCACCAACAAGTTCTGCGGAACGCATAGAAGCGATCGCTCGTTCTTCCCAAGGATTTATCTATTTAGTCAGTGTGACTGGTGTCACAGGTATACGCTCGCAGATGGAATCACGAGTATCAGATTTGCTAAAGGAAATTCGTAGTGTTACTGAAAAACCAATAGGTGTAGGCTTTGGTATTTCCCAAGTAGAACAAGCGCGTCAGGTAAAAGATTGGGGAGCCGATGCCGTAATTGTGGGTAGTGCTTTTGTAAAACGCTTAGCAGAAGGTACACCAGCCCAAGGATTGAGTGCGATCGCCGAATTTTGCCAAAATCTCAAGGCAGCTATCAAGACAAATAGCAATTAGTACAAATACTCATCTTGCTCAGACGGAAAAAGTAGATTAAAAATATATAACAGTGTAGTTTTTTGTGCCCTTAGCTGGTAGACAATTTAACAGGTATAATCTTGAATATTATTCAGTAGATATCATGCTGTGAATAAACAGCTAAGATCATTGCTGTATATGTGATTATTATGTGAAGTACAAGAGCAAGTATGAGTGTGAGAGTGAGTAAATTAAAAATGTTTATAGTTCAGTCGCAGTTAAGGGGCAGAGGCGATGAGTGAAAGTATGGCATTTATCGGCGGAGTTGCTGTAGCTGGGCTGGCAGCTCTTGTATTGCTCAAAGGAGCAGGTGGTAATTCGCTACAACCTAACTTTGCTGCTGTAGCTCCGCAAATGCCAGCTACTGTGGTACCTCAGGTAGTTACTCCACCTCAGTATCCCTATCAGCAACCAATGTATCCGAATCCGCAACCTCTTGGGCCTAATTCTGATCAGCGAGCAGAATTGGAATCAGTGAAGTCGGAAATGGCGAAATTAAGAAGCGACAACGAGCAGTTGAGAGCACAAAATCAACAACTCCAGTGGCAATTTCAAACTTACAACCAGCAGCAGCAACAGCAACAGCTATTTGCTCAACAAAATAACCAAAGAGCAGCTTTACAACCACAAAATCCTTGGTGGTCTTCTCCTATAGTTTGGGCTGTGGGAGGTATGACTCTCACCATAGGTGGTGGTGTTGTCGTCGCTGGGGTATTGGCTTTATTTTCTCCAAAACAGCGTCCAGCCCGCACTGTGCAAGTAATTCATCCCTACCAAGGGCCTACACCTCCTTTAGTTCCTGTCCGTCGTGCGGAGTTTTTACCCCCTCGTTCAGAAACAAGACGTGTAGAAACACCAGAATACGACGAATTGCGTTAGTAGCCAAATATAGTAGTTAGCAGGGTTAGCAACTACCTTGATGTTAATTGGTCTTGATTAGGAAATAACTCCAAATACTAAAATCATATAAAAAATAACTCACATCTGATTCTTATCAAGAAAAATAGCAGAAGTGAGTATATTTACATATTTAGTAATTCGTAATTCGTAATTTGTAATTCGTAATTACTAAAACACATCTAATTTGCATATATTTAGGAATCCGCTGAAATTCATGTAAGATGCGTTACGCTAACGCATCTCTACTATATTACGCAACATAAATAAGCTTGACTTAGGGACTTCCAAATAAAAAATATCCCAGTATTTATTGTGGGGCGGGCAAGATGGAATAATTTATTTCTTGGAAATCCCTTACCAATGACCAAGGACAAATGACAAATGACAGCCTTTGCTAGTTATCTTTAATTGCATCGCCCTACTTCATTATTAAACAAATTTTTGATTAAATTCATAGATTAAATCTACTCTTCCCTTGCGTAACATTGCTGGATCTAATCTTTCTGTAGTGTTGCAAGTCATCAACACTACTAAACGCTGCTTCATCTGAATACCAGATTCATCAACTACGCTTTGGTACAAAGTACCATCTAATAAACTAAGAATATGTTCGGTTTTATTGTTATATTGCGCTACTTCATAAGCACGATTTTGGGCTAAGTTATCAGCTTCATTAATAATGATGCAAATTCTTTCTAAATAGGTGGGTGGTACAAAGTTAGTAATTGCATCATGATCTAAGATAAAAATCACAAAGCCTAAAGGTACAAGAATTTCTTGGGCTACTGCTTGTGTCCATGCCGTTTTACCTGTACCGGGTTCGCCATGTACAACCACAGCTAACTGATGTTGATTGAGAATTGCTTGTTGTACTGTATCTGTGAAGTTTTGAATATCTGCGGGAAATGTGCGAATAGGAAATAGGCTGTTAACTTTACCTACACGGCTTTGATAACCGCTTAACATCACGGCTAAATCATAAGTCGCTTTATTAATTAAGGTAGCCATATCTTTGGCCATTAAAGTATATTGTCGCCGTCCGCGATCGTAAGGGTCAATTTGCAGCCAAATATCGTATTTAGACCAGTACGCATACACAGTATTAATTACATCTATCCGTTCCCAATTGATAAATTTCTCAACAGGAAAGTAAAAATCACGTTCTGAATAATATTGAGTAATGATATCGGGACGGTCTAAGATTTTTAATACTCTCAATACAGTAATTTCTTGCAACCGATTTAGTACATAATCAATGGGAATACTATTGCGGCTGACAAATTGCATAATGGGAGTTTCTGTACTCAGAACTTCCTTATAGCGGTTATCTGGTGTTAGCGGCTCTGGGGTAATGAAATTCCAAAATTTTTGGAGTTCTCCCCTTGTATAATCGGAAGCAACATTTAATATATTTGCCCACCAACTGTAATCTCTTCTACCTAACGCATCAGCATAATAACTAGCTAAGTTAATAGTTTTTTGGGTTAACTCTTGGGTATCATGAAAGAGAACTTGCCCAAAATACGCTAAATCAAAGTCACGTTGAAATGGCCGCCAACCGCTACTTAGAAGGTTTTGACGGTTGTTATTTGCGGAATTGCCATCGTTATTTCTAAAATCATCAAAAACCATATTTTTACTGATGTAGCGGTAGTAGAGTTAATTGATGTTGACGTAGAAAAGGTCAAAAAGTTTTTTCTAGTATAATCTAGTACATTTAGCTGGGAAGGAAATATATCATTCCACAAAGCTATGTAATGCATGAAGTTGGAATTTTAACTTTTATAGAAAAATCTGAGGGTAATTTAAATTTAGCGTAGCGATAGTAGTTACTGGCGATTTGCGGCTACTAATACACATTAACCACCCACTGCGTACTACCCAAAACGTAAAAATCACTATTTGAGCTAGGATGAGACAGTACAAGCCTGACAAAAATTGCTATCTAGCCAGAGTATATACACTTATCTAAAGATGGCGAAACTTTATATTCTCAAGAATCAAAAAAACTGTGGTTAATTTTTGACAGGTTACTTTCTGTATAAATGGAAGGAAGATAGAACGGCATCTAAATTTATATAGTTGAGTATCCTTTGTATTACATTGTAATACATAAAATCCCAACCTGTCAAGCCCGGACAACTCTGCTGAGGTTGGCATGATAGACATGACAAGAGAAATTTAATTATTAACTCATGCCTCTTGGCAGATGTTATTAATTTCTCGTTTGACTACGGGTAAAGTTCATATTGATACTACCTGCCTAATGTACGCTTAAACTTTAGCTATGAGGCTGTGGGTAATCACCACTTACAAATAAGTGCTTCAGAAAGCTATATTCATTTATAGGATGAGTTAGTTTTCTACCCTTTGGGAGATGAGAAAAGTCCTGAATTAGCAGGCTATACTTTTGCGTTAATTGCTGTAATTACTGGGTAATTTCCTTTGATAAATACCTGTATATTTAACTGCCAATAATGTACATAAAAGTGCATTATAGTCTGGTCATTAAGTTATATCTACTTTTCTGACTATTTGAAGTTTTTATGTTATAAACCTAAAAACATTCTTTAATTTTGCATATAATACAAGAGTAACTGCTATAGCTTCAGATTAAGCTTGATAAACCTCAGCGCATACACCCTGAATCAAGATTCTTAATTGCAGATAGCGAAATGCAAGTTCATCCTTAATGGTGCAAAAGTTGTGATTTCGCTATAGGTAATTAATCTTATTTAAATATTCTGGAGAAGAAATGTTAGCACATTCATTCATGAATGATGAAAAGAAGCAAAACTCTCCGCGGCCTTTAATTTTGGCAGTAGAAGATCATGATGATAATCTCGTGTTGATGAGTTATGCGCTTGAATCACTTGGTTGTAGATTTATTTGTCAAAAAGATAGTACTAATACCGTATTAGTTGCTAAAGAGTACCAGCCAGATTTGATTCTCTTAGATATTTTATTACCCACTATCAGCGGTATCGATGTAGTGCGTTATTTAAAGCAAGATGCACTCACTTGCAAAATTCCTGTAGTAGCAGTCACAGCTTTAGCCAGCAGAGAAGATCAAGAACGTATTCTGCAGGCTGGTTTTAATGCCTACCTCAGCAAACCTTATATGATTGAGGAATTAGAAACTGTGATCCGCCGTCTCCTGTGTGGAAAGATTGATTCCCCATCAGGGTTTGAGTTATGTAGAGAATGATTTTGGTAATTCGTAATACCCTACGGGAAGCGCAAAGCGCTACGTAATTCGTAATTAACCTGTTATTGAGAATTTGCTGTTTGGGAAAGGATAAATTTCTAGGCTATTCCTTTACCATCAAGCAAATTTAAATTAGATGTACTTAATGTAAGCGATATTGAGAAATTTTGAATTGCTTATTCTTCAGTATTCTTAGGCAAGTGTACTGTAAATTTGCTTCCTTGACCTAGTACAGAAGTAACTTCAATTTTACCGCCGTGTGCTTCTACAATTCTGCTAGATAAATGTAAGCCTAAGCCACTTCCGGAGCGTTTGTTTTTACCTTGACGAAAGCGCTCAAAAATTGTTGCTTGGTCTTCCGGTGCTATCCCATAGCCTGTATCTTCAACTTCAATTGTGAGATAAGTTTGTTTTTGCGGCCCGTAAGGTTCTTCACACAAGCGAATTTCTACGCCACCTGTATCTGTAAATTTGATGGCGTTTCCTACTAAATTGCTCAAAACTCTTCTTAGTTCTAAGCTGTCACCCATAACTATACCAGCTTTGTCTCCTAGTGAGTCTAATTTATGAGTATCTACTTTTAGAGTTAACTGCTTCTCCATTGCTAGGGGGTTCAGTTCGCTAACTACTTCTTGTGCTGTTTCTTTGAGGTCGCAACTTTCCCAATTCAAGGTTTTTTTACCAGCCTCGAAGCGAGAAACCTCAAGGAGGGTATTGACCATTTGCATCAAGTTTTGGTTACTGCGAATCATGACGCTGATTGCTTGTTTCATTTCAGGGGAGATTTTACAGAAAGCTTCTTCCTGAAATAAATACAGCATCCGATCGGCTGCTACTAATGGAGTTCGTAAATCGTGGGTGAGGCGAGAAACAAAGTCTTCTCTCTGACGAGCCATTTTTCTTTGTTCGTCAAGACTTTCTTTGAGGCGTAAAAGCGATCGCACTCTGGCTAGTAGTTCATCGGTATCAAATGGTTTGCGAATAAAATCGTCAGCGCCAACGTCTAAACCTTCCACTACGCTAGATTCATGAAAGGCGGTGATCAGAAGAATGGGAATATAGATTTTCTTTAGCTCTGGGTTTCCACGGATGCGGCGTGTCACTTCATAGCCATCCATCCCTGGCATCATCACATCTAATAAAATTAAATCGAATGATGATTGTTCAACTTTTTTTAAAGCTGATAAACCATCAGATACTAGTTCAATCTCATATCCTTCACTTTCTAAAATTGTTTGCACTAATATGAGATTATCTTGAGTATCATCAACAGCCAGAATACGAAAAACTTTAGAATTTTCTGCAACAGACATGATCTATCAATTTAGCTTTTTTAGGATTAATTTTAGAACCTGACGTTAGGAGAACCCATCGATACCCTGTGAGATTCTGAATGATATTTATGAGGATTTTGGCTCGATTCCGAATAACTTTGATGGGGATTCTGAGCAGAGCAAATAATATAATCATTATCATATTTTAACGCATTAGCATCAACTTTTGTAGTTGATAATGCGATTTGACGTGGCAATTCGATTCTAAACATAGAGCCAACTCCTAATAGGCTCTTGAGAATGATTCTGCCGTTCATCATTTTGACTAAGGAATCGACAATTGCTAAACCCAAACCTGTACCTGGGTATTTGCGAGTAATACTTTGATCGACTTGCCGAAATGCTTCAAAAATTAATTTAAAATCTCGAGATGCAATACCAATTCCCGTATCGCGCACAGTAATGGCAATACTATCGGTTGGTAGTTCACTTACCTCAACCCCAATATTCCCAGACTCTGTAAATTTTATGGCGTTAGACAGTAAATTAACTAATATTTGTTGGATACGGCTAGAGTCATTAAATATTAAGGGATTTTCTAAATCTATTTGTACAGATAAAGATAGATTCTTAACTTCTGCTAAAGAACTAACTTCAGCGACAGTCGCATCAATGATTTTTGGCAAATCAACCCATTCTGGCTTGAGTTCAAACCTGCCAGCTTCTAACTTAGAAAAATCGAGAACTTCGTTTAATAACATCAGCAAATGTTTACCATTATTGAGGATACGTTCTACCATATCCTTTTGCTGATTTGTAAGTTGCCCAAATTTGGGACGTAGTAAGATTTGCGAAAAACCAATAATGGCATTCATGGGAGTTCGCAGTTCATGTGAAATTGTTGCCAAAAACTGCGATTTTAAGCGTGATGCTTCTAATAATCTTAAATTTTGTAGATGAATTTGTTGCCGCTGTCTTTCTAATTCTTGATTTTTTCTTAACAGTTGCTCGTTACTTTCTTTAAGTTGCTGATGAGCCAAAGCAGCTTGCATTTCCGCTCGATGAACGCGAATTGCATTTCGCAAAACTTGTGCCAAAATTTCTGCAGAGACTTTAGCTTTGGATAAATAATCTGTCGCACCGGCTTTCATCAACTCAACAGCAATTTGGTCATCTCCTTGACCTGTCAGCACTACAATAGGTACTTTAATTTCTAGAGCGCGTAATTTTTGAATCAAGGTCAAACCATCAGCATCTGGTAAGCGATAGTCAAGAAAAACGCAGTCATAAGTAGTAGTTTTGAGGGTAGAGATCGCATCATTACATACGCCTACTTCTGACAGTTCCATTGACACACCTGCTTGTTTCAGGGCACGTCGTACTGCCATTCGGTCTACTTCATCGTCATCTACAACCAAAATTTTCAGCGTCTCTTCCATCGGCTTTTATTTTCGCTGTCAAATACAGGTTGATCTATAGCATTACCATTTTCAAGCTATTTAACTAATAATATTAGATTTTAGATTGGGTAATACTTACTTTCTATGCTTCATCTTTATGGCTGTTGATTCCCAACATACAATCAAAAATGTGGTATTTTACTCCCTAGGTATGAGCTGATTAAGGCATTTCGCACAGTATCCAATACCTGTTAAGAGTTGCCATCATCTCGACAAAATTGGAGAATGTGACAGGCTTTAAGATATAGCCAGCAACATTTAAGTTATAGGCTTCTACTCGGTCTTGATCCTGATTTGATGTCGTCATGACGACCACAGGAGTTGTTTTTAACCTTGGGTCAGAACGTAATTCTTGCAGAAATTCTATGCCGCCCATTTTGGGCATATTTAAATCTAGGAGAATCAAGCGGCGTTCTATGGGAATTACAGGGGGTTGGTCACCATGACCGCGAAGCATATTTAATGCTTCTAGCCCATTATTGGCTAAATAAATCGGGTTAGTGATATTAACTTTCTTGAATGCCCGCTTGACATTCATGATATCAACTTCATCGTCCTCCACTAATAGAATGTTAATTACTCTTTCTGTCATCTTCCGCTTTTATATATTCTTTTTTTCAGCAATGTGGTTAATCTCTAATGTATGAGCTTAAAATAGCTATTACAGCAGAGCTAATATATTCCGAAATGGAGAACATAAAAAAATTTCTCCTGCTAAATTAATTCACCTCAGTGTGGTTATCATTAGCAAGCAATTAATAAACAGGTGGTTATTAGCCCCTGAAAGCAGACGTAGCTGATAAAAAGTAAAATAAATTACTTTATCATGCTCAACCCAATTGTAAATGAGCAGGTGCTAGCCCGTCCTCAGTCATTGGTCTGAGTTGCTTACTAATAGATTATGTACCATAAGCTTGAGCACTTTTACTCATCAGGCTGTTTGGGCCAGGTAAAGCGAAAAATGCTCCCTTGATTGACTGCGGATTCTAAGCTAATCGTACCTCCTTCTGTTTCGACAATTTTTTTGACGATCGCTAAACCAATACCTGTATTTTCTTTGCGATCGCGCGATTCTAAAGTTTGGAAGATCGTAAATATTTTATCGTGATACTCAGAGGAGATGCCCGGCCCATCATCTGCAATGGTGAATTCGTAGTATTTTCCTCTGTCTTGAACTGATATGTTGACCATACCATCTATTCGGGAGTGATGCTGAATGGCATTGCCAATTAAATTTGCAAATACTTGTTGTAGGGGTAGGCGTTTAGCAATCAAGGTAGGCATTTTATGGGCAATTTCGATGTGAAAAGTTGCTGGTGGTTGTAAAGAGTCAATGACTTCTTTGAGCAATACACCCACATTTACCTGAGAAGATGGTGTTTGAATGCGTCCAATGCGGGAATATTCCAGCAAACCGTTAATTAGTGATTCCATGCGCCGCACTCTCCCGCGCAGCAAACGCATTTGCTGTTGATTTTCTGGGGGAAGCTGTCCCTTGAGGTCTTCTTCTAACCATTCGGAAAGACTTGCGATCGCTCTTAAAGGTGCTTTCAGGTCGTGGGAAGCAACGTAAGCAAATTGGTCGAGTTCTTGATTGCGCTTTTGCAAAATTGTGGTGGTTTGCGCCAGAATTTTGTTAGAGCGTGAAAGTTCCTCAGCTCGTTGTTGTAAAGCCTGTTCAATTTGTTTGTGATGGGTAATATCAATACATGAACCGATATATCCCACAAAATTACCATCTGTTGTAAATCTGGGAGTTCCTGTATCTAATATCCAGCGATATTCGCCATCAAACCTTCGTAGGCGATACTCCATACTAAATGGTTGGCGATTGTCAAAGGCTGTAATATAAGTTGCTAAACAATATTGCAAATCCTCGGGATGTACTCCCTGTGACCAGCCATTACCTAATTCTTGTTCCATTGTCCGGCCAGTAAATTCCAGCCAGTTTTGATTAAAGAAATTGCACAGTTTATCTAATCCCGACATCCAAATCATTATCGGTGCATTATTAGCCATGATTTGAAATCTTTGCTCACTTTCTTGTAAGGCTTGTTCTGTTAACTGACAATGAGCAATATGATCGAAAGCTACACCTACGCAACGATTTGGTAAGGGAAATACTCTGACATTGAAAAAACTATAGGGAGTATTTTGATTGCAGTAATCAATTTGTTTGACTTCGCCTTGACCGGAAAGAGCTACTTTGGCATAAAGTTCGATATTTGCCTGATTTAATATTAACTTGTCAGGAGAAAATTCTGTAATTGATTTACCGATATATTCTGATAAATTTATCCCCATCAACTCACTAGCAACCGGATTAGCCGCTAATAATTGTAAGGATTTAAGATTATTGGGTTTGGCTAAATGCCAAATTTGTAAACCGAAGGGAATATTGTGAAATATATCAGCATCAAATGGCAATTGAGTGTGAGCATTTTCTGTCTTAGCTGTAACACTGTGTTCGCCTGTTAATAATTTGCGATCGCCTAAATCTCGACCTTTGAAAATCAACAAAATAATCCGCCCACTTTGATTTTTAATCGGGCGAATTGTAAATTCTAAAGTAGCGACTGTATTACCTGTTCCCAGAATTTCAACTCGATTTTGCACCAATTCGCCACTAGCAGCAACAGCGATCGCTTCTCGGATTTTTACCTGATTTGCTTTGGTTAACTGCCACCAACTAGCTTCCCATAAAGGCAAACCGACCACATCATTACTAGTTAGTCCGCTAAAATCTAAAGCTGTCTGATTAATATCAATCAGAATGCCATCTGGCTCTAAGAGAGCAATAAATTCAAAACTTTGGTTAAATATTGCCCTCATTGGTCGCTCAATTTGTTCTATGCCAGCTTTAGTTTGTTGATATCTTTCCATTTTTGTTAGCTTATTTTCAAGCTCTTAATCTCACAACTATAGTCGGAAGTTTTATGAGCGATCGCTCTCTAGCTAAAAACGAAAAAATAGGACAAGCGGCAGTTTATCTAAATATTTCATTTTTTCTTGTAAAATATCTATACATCTGCGGCCAGATATTTACATCTATCCAGTCCAAAAAACGCAAATTTCTTATTTCTATCGGTGGATGCACGAAAGTGTAAATATCATCTATCTTTGGTTTGGTAAAAGTAGATAAATACCTTACAAAACTTAGTATTTAAGCAGATGGAGTCACAGAACGTGAGTGTCGCAATGAGTGAAATTAGCATTATTTTAATTGAGGATCACGATTTAACTCGGATGGGTCTAAAGGCTGCACTACAGTCTCAGAGTGGACTGAAAGTAATTGGTGAAGCAGCCAACGCCACTCAAGGATTAAAACTTTTAGAAACTGCTAAACCCGATGTAGCAGTGGTAGATATTGGCTTACCTGACATGGATGGCATTGAACTCACCCGTAAATTTAAGCGCCAGCAAGCAGAAACCGGACAAGCCACGAAAATTCTGATCCTGACAATGGATCATACAGAGGATGCCGTACTAGCTGCATTTGCTGCCGGTGCAGACTCGTACTACATGAAAGAAACTAGTATTAGCAGATTAACCGAAGCCATTCAAGCAACATTTACAGGTAACTCTTGGATTGACCCCGCGATCGCTAACGTAGTATTACGGAAAATGCGGCAAGGTTTACCCACAGACACCCAAACCAGCGATAAGCCAAAAACAGTGAAAATTGAGGCTTTAGCATCAGAATACGAACAAGTTTTAGAAACCTACCCCCTGACACAACGGGAATTAGAAATTCTGGAATTGATTGTTGCAGGTTGTAGCAACGGTCAAATTGCCGAAAAACTCTACATCACAGTTGGTACCGTCAAAACCCACGTTCGCAACATCCTCAACAAACTCTGCGCTGATGACCGCACACAGGCTGCTGTTCGCGCCTTGCGTTCGGGGTTGGTGGGGTAATGGGTAATGGGTAATTGGGGACAAAGAATTTGAGATCAACATTGCCGAACTTTGCAGATGCCGCAATGTAATCTAAAGTCTATTTGCTTTTCGACTTTTACCTAAATGGGAAACACAAATTGCCTGATATTTTTATCAGGACAAAAATAATGTTTAATCTAAACTTCTCCCAGGTGGTTCTGCCTGTTTGTGGGCTCGTTAAGTTACGCATTAATTGGTTATTTTCTTGAACTATTGCCACTTGATTTATAGCCTTTTCTAAGCTAAAGACTTTACGATATATTCACTTGCTGGATAAGTTGCTGAGATAAACGTTGGGCATTGTTTTGAATCCGCTGAGTCTCAGCACTTATTTTGTGGAGTTCTTGGCGTTCGTTGTCATTTATAGCTTCATCTCGCGCCCTTTTGTCACGTAGCTCAAACAGCTGATTTTGAGTATTATCCAGTAGTGAATCTACCTCTTGACGAACTTTTTGTTTCAACGCAAAAAATATCTCAGATATTTGTTCGTTCACTTTTGATTCAATGCGATTTTCCTTGAGTTGTTTCCCAATTTCTTGCAAAACAGCTTTCTGATAATTCTCCTTAAAGATTTCTACTCTGTCATCACCAAACACAATTTTGACGAGTTCGCGGGACGTGAGCATTGATAAAACAGTGACGGCAACAAATACAGGAAAAGCAAGGGGTAACCCAAGCATTATTGCAACTGTATAAGCGGTAAAAGCTGTACCAATACTACCAGCAGCGCCAACAGCAGCTCCTTTAACTCCGGCTTCACGGAATCCTGCCCAAACGCCACCCATTCCTGTCGCTACCGCTATAGCAGCAACTATGCTTTCTCCAGTTTCATTAGTTGTAGCTGTATCAGCTGCATTAACAGAAAGAAAATGCATTTCGATGCGTTGGAGAACTAAATCGACAGAATTGGCAAAATCCTCAAGCCGTTGTACCTCTTGCAATAGCCCCTGCTCAATTTCGCTCTGAATTTTCTCGGATTGTTTTTGAGCTGCTTTTTCCACAGCATTAGAAATCAAGCGACCTAATCTATCAGTTAGAGCCTTTTTATTTCTGAGTTCAGAAGGTTTAATATCTATTGATTCAATTTCCTGCTCCGCAGCTTGCTTAAGTTCGTCTTCCAACTGCTCGATTAAAGGCTGCACATGACGCTTGACGTTTTCAGAGGCTTCATCAATACGCTTCATTTCTTCCGCGCTTCTGTCTCGCAGTCCTTTAATATCAGCGTCTGACTTTTCGTAGGCTGCCTGAAACTCTTCTTTCTTCATGGCTAAGGCGTTTTCTTGAAGCTTGAGAGTAGCGAGAATTTCGCTGGATGAAGCAATTGCCCGATTTACTGGTACTTGCAAGAAAGTAGCGCCTCGCTCTTGTGTAAGAAATTTCTCTAAGGCTTCTTCAAATTCGCGAAAACGGCTCTGAGTTAGTAAAGCATTATCATCAGTGCGCCTAGCTTGCAAGGCTTGGTAAGCAGAAAGACCAAACACCTTTGGTTTACCAATCTTTTTCTTGTAGACTTCAAACTCTGGAGAATCCTCACCATATTTCTCCTTAGCTCGATCTAAAATAAACTTTTGGATGCGGTCTTGAATATATTTAATTCCTTTTTCAGCCTCCCCGGGGTTGTTGTAACGGTCAATTCCTGTTACTACAAAGATAATTCGCCCCAGGTCATTTGTTAGTAATTTGGTTTCTAGAAATTCCCGTTCATATTCAGACAAGGGGGATTGAGCCATCACTACCATAATTGCGGCATCGACTTGAGGTAAGACAGAAAGCGTTACCTCTGTCATATTAGCTTCATCATTTAACCCCGGCGTATCAATGATGTCTACGTTATTTTGACAGTAATGAACTGGATAATAAACTACGGCTTCTTTTACATTAGCAGCAGTTTCTTCTGACTCTGGTGTTAACTTTGTAACGTAATCAGCTAACTTGTCAATCGCTACGTCTTCTTCTCGACCATTCCTAAATACGATCTTTACTAAGGGTTGAACTCCATAGGTTACACGGTTGAGAGTAGCAGAGCAAGGTAAAACATCAGCTGGCAAGATTTCTTGACCAAGTAGAGCATTGATGAAGGTACTCTTTCCCCGCTTGAACTCTCCGACAACTGCGACTGCAAAGGAATTTGTCTGAACACGGTCTAGAACATCATCAATTAGGAAAATTGATTTTTCTAAATTTAGCTTTTTGGAAAACTCTCGTAAGCGTTTGAGATCGCTGGTTAAAGTCAATAATACTTTCCGGTAATCCGTGAATGTTTCTGGAGCTTGGTTATTTTGATTCACGACAACTTCCATTTTTTAGTTACCTCTATTCGTGTGATAGTTCTCTGAGTTAAGGTAGGTTTATTACTGAGTATCGACAAAAGTCAACCTAAATATTATGTATAAAATAATACATTCTATAATAGATTTCAAACCATAGCTTTATCTAGGTGGTGAATGAATTATTTTACATATATTGCAGATTTCTCATCAATGATTGAAACTAAACCACTTCCATCTTAAGAACTAGAGCTTTTTAAACAGCGAATTAATGTCTGAAGCCTTAGATATATAAACTTTTCAGCCAATAATATAGAAACTACAGGTTTCAAAGTGGATGAGGTTTTAGACTTTTCACTAGGACGAGGAGGAGGACGAGGACAAAAATCCCATTCTTAACATAGCAGTAGTTCGTGGCTAATGTTTTTTGTAAAGAGATATGTAGCTGTGGTAGCTATAAACCTGTGTTTTCTACTCTTCTGCTTTGATTTTTATTTCTAAGTTACGCCCTATGGGACGTTTTCTAAACTCTTAATTTCACAAACATTTATAAAATAAGCGATTTAGATAAAGACGACAAAATCATCCATACAATAGTGAACACAACTACAATTTTAGTATGCTGCGAAATATTAAGTCGCACATTGCGTAAAATTATGGATAGAATAAACCCTTATTGGTGTCTAAATAATGCCTGAAACTCGAACTTTTCATGCTCCTAACATACATCTAGATAGTCTAATCAACGCTCTGAGCGATTGGTATCGCTCTCAGAATTTTAATGTCCAACAATTAGATGTACACGGAGGAGGTGTACTCATCCAAGCCAGCAAAGGAGGATGGCGTAACATAGTGGGAATGGCTTCCGCCCTCAACGTTGTGTTAAGTCAAAATGGGACAGACTTGAAGGTCGAGATTGGAGCTGGAAAATGGATGGACAAGGTTGGTGTAGGGGCTGTTAGCCTAATGGTACTGTGGCCTCTAGCCGTTACAGCAGCCTGGGGAGCGTGGCAACAGAGTCAACTCCCTAAGCAAACGTTTGAGTTCATTCAACAATTTGTATCCTCTGGGGGAAGTAGCCTCCATTCCAGTGAACCGATAACACCGTCAGCCGAACCTGTAATGGCTTCAACTCCTTCCTTCCGGTTTTGTGCCAATTGCGGCAATTCAGTAGCAGATGACGCTCGCTTCTGCTCGAAATGCGGCAAATCCCTCACTTAACTGCTACACCCATAACTTGCATGAGTTGCTCGGATAATATTTGGGCATCATTGAAAATAGTTTGAGTCAGGTTAAACATCTGATCAAGTTCTTGACATTTGAGATCAATTAGAGTTTCATCTCGTTCTAGTTTTACTCGCAGTTGTGCTAAGGAGTTCTGAGACTCAGTGAGTACCGACTCTTCTGGGAGACTGGCTTTGCTCTTCAGCAGATCCAATGTGTTCGCAACAGAGTTGTAAACTTGTTGAGCAATAGGATTTAATTTCAGTTGTTTAGCAATTTCTTCAAGAATTGCTTTTTTATAATTGCTTTTAAAAGTAGTTACAGGGTCACTGCTTACCAATCTTTGGCTCAACCAATTGCCCCCACCAGTGGAGGTGGAGGCAACTCTCCAAGCAATCCTACCCTCAACAATTGACTTTCTCAGCGACCCACCCATGTTGACAAACTGCATACCAATCGCGTTTAAAAGCTGACGTACTTCATCTGTATTTGACTGTATTTGCGCCTCTACATTTGTTAATCCTCGCTGTACTTCTATTTGCACTCTGCCAGCTAATTTACGGCTTTGGCTTTCCAGTTCCTCAGCTACCTTGCGATCAAGCTTGAGCATTCTTTCTAGGATGACAGCTTGATTCAAATCATAAGCAGTAAGCATTGTAGAATCAATTGCTTGAGTAGCCGCTTGCTGGATTTCAGTTTCTACTTGGTTGAGAAACTGGCGAATTCCCTGCTTGAATTGTTCTAGGATAGCCTTGGTTTGCTGATTGGCTCGCTGTTGCGCTGTTAAATTGGCAACAGCTGCTTCATAGGTTGCCCTGAGTTCTTGTTTGTTATTCTTCAGCGCTGTTGCCTGATTGCCTATAGCTGTGAGAATTTCTTTAGCGGATGCGATCGCTCTATTCACTGGTACCTGTAAGCTAATGGCTCCGCGTTCTAGAGTTAGAAAAGTTTCTAGTGCGGTTTCCAATTCCCCAAAACGGCTCTGTGCTAGCAGTTCGGGGTCGGCTGTCTGTTTTGCTTGCAAAGCTTGATAAGCCGAAATTCCAAAAACTCTGGGTTGACCAATTCTGCTGAGATAAGCTTTATACTCTTCAGAATCCTTGCCAAACTGTTGCTCGGCATTTTGCAGGACGTATTTTTTGAGACGTTCTTCAACACTCTTAATCACTTTGTCCGCATCTTCCGAGCGATTGCATCTGTCAATACCAGTGACAACAAAAATAATTCGTCCCAAGTCTTCTTTTAGTAACTCGTTTTCCAGAAAAGCTCGTTCTGATTCAGAAAACGGGGATTGAGCCATAATGACCAGAATGGCAGCATCAACATAAGGCAATATCGAAAGTGTCACCGCAGTCATGCTTTCATCGTCGCTCAATCCTGGTGTGTCGATGATATCAACATTGTGTTGACAATAAGGGATAGGATAATAAACTACAGCTTCTCGAACGTCAGCTGCCTTAGTTTCCGATTCTAGCGTCCATTTCGTCACGTAATTGGTGAGTTGGGCGATCGCAATTTCCTCCTCTCGACCATCCTTAAATCGGATTTTAGCTAAAGGTTGCAATCCATAAGTTACGCGGTTGAGGGTGGCAGTTGTGGGTAAAATATCCGAGGGTAGAATCGCTCGACCCAATAGAGCATTAATGAAGGTACTTTTGCCGCGCTTAAACTCTCCAACAACAGCAATTGAAAAAGAATTCGTTTCCAGCCGTTGCAGAACAGCATCAATGGATTGAATCGATTGGTCGAGATTGAGTTTTTCAGAAAAATCTCTTAATCGCCTCAAAACGGTTGACAATTTGAAGATGGTTTGCTTGTAATCAACAAATGAAAATGAATTAGATTTTTCCATTGAGTTTGTCGTATTCATCTACTGTTTTAGTTTGAGTATCAATCCCATCACAGAGATAGCGATCACTTTCGCCAACATTAGGATTGTTCTTCAAATAATTACGCAACCAATTACACGCGTGTACGAGTAAATCATCTAAGTTAAATTTCCATAAAATTACCATGCAATCGGTACTAGCTGAGACTAATGTCTGACCGTCGGGACTGAAGCAAACACTATTGACCTCGCTGCTATGCCCCTCAAAAGTTTGTATTTGTGTACCATCAAGACGCCAGAGTTTCACTGTATAGTCATCGCTAGCCGAGGCAATCATCTGTCCATCAGGACTGAAACAGACACTGTTGACCGAACTCCTATGCCCCCACAAGGTTCGCAGTTGTGTACCATCGAGAGTCCAAAGTTTCACAGAACCGTCAGCGCTAGCTGAGGCGAGAGTCTGTCCATCAGGACTGAAACAGACACAGTAGACTAAACCGCTATGCCCCCACAAGGTTCGCAGTTGTGTACCATCAAGAGTCCAAAGTCTCACAGAACCGTCAGCGCTAGCTGAGGCGAGAGTCTGTCCATCAGGGCTGAAACAAATGCTCCAAACTCTACCTTTATGCCCTCGAAAAGTTTGCAATTCTTTACCATCGAAAGTCCAAAGTTTCACTGTACGATTAGCGCTAGCTGAGGCAATAGTCTGTCCATTGGAGCTGAAACACACACAGTAGACTAAACCGCTATGCCCCTGCAAGGTTTGTATTTGTGTACCATCAAGATGCCAGAGTCTTACAGTATCATTGCCAGCCGAGGCTAATATCTGACCATCAGGACTGAAACAGACGCTAGTAATCCAATCAGTATGACTTTCAAAGGTTTGCCGTTGCGTACCATCAAGATGCCAAAGTTTTACCGTGCCATCACCGCCAGCCGAGGCAAGCATTTGACCATCAGGACTGAAACAGACGCTATTAACCGAATTGGTATGCCCTTGGAAGGTTTGCGGTTTTATATAATCCAGATGCCAAAGTCTTACAGTACAGTCATTGCCAGCTGAGGCTAATGTCTGACCATCAGGACTGAAACAGACGCTAGTAATCCAATCAGTATGACTCTCAAAGGTTTGCCGTTGTGTACCATCAAGATGCCAAAGTTTTATCCTGTGGTCACCACTAGCTGAAGCAAGCATTTGACCATCAGGACTGAAACAGACGCTATTAACCGAATCAGTATGTCCCTCAAAGGTTTGCCGTTGTGTACCATCAAGATGCCAAAGTTTTACCGTGCCATCACCGCTAGCTGAAGCAAGCATTTGACCATCAGGACTGAAACAGACGCTATTAACCGAATCAGTATGTCCCTCAAAGGTTTGCCGTTGTGTACCATCAAGATGCCAAAGTTTTACCGTGCCATCACCGCTAGCTGAAGCAAGCATTTGACCATCAGGACTGAAACAGACACTATTAACCGAATCAGTATGTCCCTCAAAGGTTTGCCGTTGTGTACCATCAAGATGCCAAAGTTTTACCGTGCCATCACCGCTAGCTGAAGCAAGCATTTGACCATCAGGACTGAAACAGACACTAGTTACCCAACCGCTATGCCCTTGAAAGGTTTTTATTTCTGTACTGCTAAGATGCCAAAGTTTTACCGTGCCATCACCGCTAGCTGAGGCAAGCATTTGACCATCAGGACTGAAACAGACACTAGTTACCCAACCGCTATGCCCTTGAAAGGTTTTTATTTCTGTACTGCTAAGATGCCAGAGTTTCACTGTGTGGTCGGCGCTAGCCAAAGCGAGAGTCTGTCCATCGGGAGAGAAACATATATTATTGACTCCTCGACTATTTTCCTCAAAGCGAGCGTACTCTTGCACTTTGTACGCTACATCCCATAGTCTGCTTAATGTCCGAGTTTGAACATCAGATGGTGCGGTTGAGTGCTTTAATTTTCTACCTGCCTTGACACTGGCTACTAATGCCCCTAATTGGTCGTGAGATAGAATCAGGGATTGAGATAATGAATTGAGTGCTTCGATCTCCGCAATTTCGGCTTTATAGAGTGCCTCTTTGAGTTCTTTTCTAGTTAGTTGCAGTTCACGAGATTCCGGTTGATAACTCTGGCGAATTAAGGTTGCTAGGTAATCGTGAACGAGCTGATAGCGGTCGGCTGGCACCTCTGGTATTCTGAACACCAAGCCCGAACCCTCTAAAATCTCTAAAACTAAACTCAGTTGTTCGTCTTGTAATTCTACATCTGCTTGTAATTCAACTTTCGTTTTGAGTGGTCGAAGAATTTTTTCATCTGTGAGCGAGAACAACGCCAACTGAGCAGCGCGTTCATTTTCTGAACCACAATCTTCAATAACTTCATCTAGGTATCGCTGAACTAGCTTTGCCCTGGTACCAGGTTCTTGATACTGATCTAAAGTCGTAATCCCTTCAGCTTGTAGTTGCGCTCCCACCACCTGCAATTCAATGGGACGTACCTCTCCTGTTTCAATTGCTAGTTCTTGTACTAACTCATCAACTAAAGCAGGTTCTAGATAAAACTGCGATCGCTCTGTTAAACTCTGAATAACTGATTTCGCGTCGTCGGGTGAAAAATTACCTATATAATAGCGATGTTTTTCACTGAGAATATCATTGCTAGTTTTATCTAATTTTAAAAATCTCTCGTACTCTAATAAATTATGAATATAATCTTCGCGCAAAGATAAAATAACCCTAACAAAACCAATATCTACGCTATTCAAACAATCTTTCAAAAAAGTATAAAATTGCTGCCTTTCTGATACTTGCGTATTAACGAAGAAAAATTCTTCAAATTGGTCAAAAATGAAAATTGTTAATAAATTTCGGTTGTTATTTTCTTGCAGTTGCTCCTGAATCTCGGCTAAAGAATTGGGTGCAGTTGGTAATTCTATGTCTCTGATTTCTTTCAGAGCCTCTGTCAAAGCTTGCCCCACTGTACCGAGCCAATCTCTATAGACTCGCACCAAAATTGGCAAAGCTTTACGAGAGCCGATGTTTTTTTCTTTGAGTACTGGGATTAATCCTGCATCAATGATTGAACTTTTTCCCACACCAGATTGACCATGAATAACGGTTATTTTTTTATCTGGAGAACTAATTCTTTCATTAATCAATCGCTCAACATCTTGCTGCCGACCAAAAATAGGTTCTGGTTGATGCGCCCCTTGTTCTTGGGGCTGTAGACGACTGGCACCAATAAAGGCTCGAAATCCATGCTTCTGCTCGATAGCACCCTGCTCTTGCTTAATTTTAAAAGCTTTTAGATAATGTTTGCAGTCGTAGTAGAGCGATCGCAACTCTGAGAGGATACGGATAAAAATCAGGGGATCGGATTGTGGAATGCTAGATTCTCTGGCCTTTTCCAGATTGGCGATCGCATCTTGCGGTTGATTCAAATCCCTCTGCGCTTGAGCTAAAAGTAGGAGATATAAACCCTGATACTGTTGGCTTTCAGGAACCTGCTCTAAAATTTTCAGTGCTTGCCGAGCTAATTTTTCTGCTTCCTTTACCGAGTCAATTGAGCCTGAGTTTCTATACTTTTGTAGCGCGACTTCAGCCAAAAAGCCGTAATCTTGAGCTATGTCTACTAGACTGCCGCAGGTTTCATGCAAAGGTGTAGCTTGGCGAGCCAAGTTTTCTAAATCTTCCCAGGCTTCTAAACGTTGCAATACCTTACCTAATTGAACAATAAACTTAGCAACTAAATCGCTCATTTGGGCTTGTTCAAATCTATACAAACATTGCTGCAAATAATCCCTGGCTTCTTGCCAATAGTGGCGGCTTTCTGAGCGTTGTAAGTCCGCTTTGCGACAGTAGCACAGCCCGATATAAAACAATAACAGACCTTGCCGCTTTAAATTATTGGTTTCCTGCCAAAAGTTCAAACTTTCTTGATACAAAGCTACAGCTGCATCGATCTTGTCATTTGCATATTCATCTCGACCCCGAAGAAACTGTAGGCTAGCTTCTAGCGGTGGTTCGAGTTTTTGGTGGCGAATTTGCAAATCTTTTTGGGCAAAGTCAAGTTCTTGGCGATAATAGGAAGCCAAAATCAGGGAGTTTGGCATAAATCGGTCGCCCGCTGCCAATGCATTAGAGAAGATACTATCTGAATATTCTTGTAGGAGAGCGACCAACTCATCCGTCGCCATTGTAAACTCACAGGAAATGCCCCAACTCTCAAAATCTGGTGCGAACTGAACCAAATTTTTTAGGACTTCGTCATTAATCCACAGTACTAGAAGAAACGGAAAATTTTTCGGAAATTCCTCCCGGACTAGGTTAGTTGGAGTTAAGACGCGATCGAGACTACTGACTGACTCAAAACCATAAACCATTACTGCGGCTGGCTTTTCATTCCCCAATTCATTTTTTATGGTTGTATAAAGAGTCTTAATTGAATCTTTGAGGGAAATTTCACGAATCTTAACAGGGCATTGTTCTCGCAATTGTTGCAGTGTGCGCTCTCGCAATCTAGCATAGTTGCATCGTGCGAAAATCAAAGAAAAATTTTGAGAGCGTTCAATAGCCCGCGCCAACATCTGCAATGAACTCTCATTATATTCATGAGAATCGTCCGGTTGTTGCGAGTCAATCATTGCTTTAACTCCTCACCTCAACTCTTCTGCTTCAGCTAGAAGCGGATTAATATCAAACCAGGAACCTGCATATTCGTCGCGGTATTCATATACAAACATACTCCGCAACAATTTTTGGTATTCTGGGTCGCTACCAACAATCTTTTTGTTTTGTTTCACTTGACGCAGCAATTCCCACTGATGTTCTCGGATTGCTACCGCCAGTTTATTGCGTTCTTCTCGAATTACTCTTTCTAAATAGTGATAGGGGATGGGTGGATCGTCTATCTGAATACAACAGCTAGAAAGCAATGCTACCACTTTTCGTACATGACCACCACTGACGCGGCAGAGTCGTTCCAAGGTATCGGAACTATCAAAAACTTCTGATATCTGCTGAAGACGCTCTTGTTCGCTAAGATTAGGGAATGCCCTGATTAGCACCATCTGACGTAGTTGTTCCATTCCTGCTTCGCAAACACGACCATCTTTCATTTGTACGGGTACCATTGGCAATATCCTGGGAGATCTTCCACCCCCTAAACGCTGTGTTAGGGTTTCGATATCACTGGAAAATTTCAAGCTCAGTGGAATGGTGTAAACAACATGGCAATTTAGTCCACCTAATTGACTACCTTGGTCGATAAATAGATACTCTGGCAGGGTGCGCCCTGATGCCATAATTCGATTGTTCACCCGATCCAGGTTATCCACAATCACCACTAATCCTTTTTTGCCTCGTTCCTTCAGTTCTTGGTTCGCTTTGGCAAGTATTTCTTCGTTGATGGATGTTAAAAGATTACTGGTTTTGGATTCGAGATATTCTCTTAGCTGACTGCGTTCTTGTGGGTTTTGTTTTGTTTTAGCGGTGATTTTAGCAATACCCACAGATAACTCTGTGCCTATTTCAATTGGCGTGTTGAGTAACTTTACTATATCGGCCAATAAATTTGTAAAAAATCTCGGTCTGAGCTTAATTCCTATAGATTCTAGGTTTTCACTGATGCGCCCAGCGATCGCCAGCAAAATATCGCTGATTCCCACATCTACTAAGTCCAAGTCTTGGCTTGACTCAAAGTAAACCACATGAATTTTCTGCTTTTCCAATTCGCTTTTGAGGCGTAACAGTTCTGTAGATTTACCACAACCAATATGCCCGGTTAAAAGCTGGCAGGTTTGTTCATCTGGACTTAGCGTGATTGTTCGTGCTATTTCCTTAATAATTTCACCACCGCGCACCGATGAAAAGTCTATATAGTACTGCCGATCTTCAGCCTTTCCCATATCAAGAGCTTTATCAGGTCTACAAGCTTTGGAAAATCTCAAAAAATCCAGTACCATTGTCACTATCTCCTGGGTTGCTGAAAAAATAAGTAGTGTTATAGATTTATTGTTAAAAATTAATTCCCTCAAGACTTTGGCTATGAGGACACTAAACTGCAATTAAAATTATCTTAGAAAACTAGTCTTAAACTTTACATTCTTTTCATTAATGTTTCTCCAATTTAAGTATAAATTGAACAGCACTTAGGATCAGTCGGATGCAGGCTCAATATTAATTGCAGAACTAGACTAAAAAAGAAATCACTTCGCGTCCAGACAGTATATTTAGAATATTGTCCTTCCGATTCACTAGTTGTCTGGGGCAAATGCACCTTATCCAGAAAAATGCTCTATTCTCAGTAGAATTTTATTTTTTGCATCAATTTAGGTTTGTCAATTAAATAAATCAGAACCCGAATTTGCGAGATTGATATTTCTCCAGCTATTCTTCACAAATCAATACAGTTAAATTCTGTAATATCTCCTAATTGCTGCTATTTATAGTCAATTTTAGGGTGTAATCATGAGAATTTGATAATCGAATAAGTAAATTTACGTAAATTTACAAAAAACATGGATATCGCTGTAAGCATTCGATATGCAAAGAATGTGTAAAGGAACTATAGGAGTTATACTATTTCTCTAGATTCTGACTACAGATAATTGTTGGTTTACTGGTAATGATCATTTAAAGCATTAAAACCTTGATTGCAAACACTCAGCAATGCGTTGTGCTGCGCCTGGTTGACCCATCCGCAGTAAACCGTTGTCAGCAATTATTTGCAACCTGTCGGGATTCTGGAATAAAGACTGCACTTCTTTGGCAACTTTGCTGGGTTGATCTACTAAAATCAAAGATGGCCCCAGAAGGCGACTTTGCGCTTCGGCAAAGCCAGGATTATATTGCGGCCCTTGACCGGAAATCGCGATCGCAGGTTTTCCTAAACCTACAAATTGTTCTGTGGCTGTACCTGCCATTGCGATCGCAAAATCTCCTAAATGCAAGCAATCGTTATAGGCTTGTTGTGTCAAAATAAAATAAGCATTTTTTTGCTTAAATGTCAATGCATTCGGGTCGCTCAGTTGGATGGGTGACTCTGGCTGAGAACGCCAGCCTTGGATGGTGAGAGTTTTGGTTAAAGTGTTACAGTCTAAACTAGGTGCGATCGCTCCTAAAAAGATGACTGTGCCAGAAGTGTGAAAAACTGAATCTCGTTCTCGGAAACTGGCAAGTAATGCAGACACCGCAACTGTAATGCTTTCCCAGTTATTATATGCTTCTGGTGCGCGAGAACCAGGCAGCAAAGTTACAATCAGTGGGCGGGCGATTTCTTGTTGCTGGATATCTCCGCTATAAAATCTTTGCGTAGGAAAGGATGGTGACAATCCATCCATCATCGGATTACCCAAATCAAAAGCGGGAATCGGCCATTTTTTTAAAATTTCTGTGGTTAGCGAATCTCTAGGGAACACCGCCCGACAATGGCGACGACTCATCAACCAGCGTTCCCAAGGATGGTAAATCGAACCAGAAAAGTTTTCCCATTTTGCGCCTTTATTTTTACGTGGTAATAAACCAGATTCATCGCGCACATAATATTCTGACTTCGCGGTGCCCACAAAAGCATAGTTAGCACCGCTAAATTTAGCAAATAAAAGTGGGACAATATCGCCTACAGCCAAAATTGCTTTTCTATTACCTTGCTTTTTTTGCGATTTCACCCAACGACGCACAGCTTTAATTTGGCTGAGGGTTAATTGCAATAAACCACCACGGACATCTTTGGCTAGTTGTCGTCCATCCATATAAATAAAACCGCCAGAAGGCAAAGTCCTTACCGAACCAATTACAGGAACATTCAACTGTTGATAAGCGTGTCCTTCACCCACCAGAGGTAAAGCAAAAATATCTGGTGGGTTTGATTGTTGTTGCAGTGCTTGCAAAATCCGGATAGCAATTACATCTTCGCCATGTCCATTACTTAATACCAGTAACTGCAAACGAGAACTAGAAGATGGCGCTGGGGACGCTACAGATAAGGGCGATACATCATTCATATGAAACAAAAATTCACTATTAAATGTCTTGTTGATTAATAAGGGACTGGGGACTGGGGACTGGGGACTGGGGACTGGGTATTACTTGCCCTTATCTTCTCTGTCATCCATGTCTCTTTTGTTTTTATTTTTGTTCAATTTCTCCCATGTCTTCCTTTTTATTCCTCTATATGCCTCATTTCTTTAATTTCTTCATACCTTTATTCTCCCAGTCCCTAATCCCTAATCCCTAATCTCTAATCCCCAATCCCAGGCTCAATATTATGCGAGTTTCTTCTGCAGCAATTTTTACTTTAGCGACCTTGGCGGCTAGTAATGCCACTCAGCAAGCAATGGCTGCACCCGCCCAAGATTCTATTCAAACTGAAAAAGCAAGTAAATTAGTAGTTCCGGTGATTGAAGACTCGCCAGCACGGGTAGAAGCGGTTTCAGCACCGGAGACTGTAGTTGCCCAACAATTTTCTCAAAATCCTGTAGTTGTGCAAAGAGGGGTGAATAACAACTCCGCAGTTATGGTAACTCCGGAACAGGGTGAAAAGAAGAATGTACTTCCGACTCCACCTGTGATTGTTCGCACGCCTGCTGCACCTGTTTCTCTTCAAGGAACACAGGGGAATGCTAAGACGACAACTCCTAGCACTCCCACCCCAAAGGTAACGCCAGTTGTTACGCCTCCAGCCGCCACTCCCCCAGCAATTGACAATAATTTAGTTGTCACCGCCACAGATGTGCAGATATTGGGTGCAAGTCAGGAATTACAACAGATAGTTCGCCAGGTAATTA
Organism: Nostoc carneum NIES-2107; assembly: GCA_002368155.1. Taxonomy (GTDB): domain Bacteria; phylum Cyanobacteriota; class Cyanobacteriia; order Cyanobacteriales; family Nostocaceae; genus Aulosira; species Aulosira carnea. Next base: position 6,448,653 of record AP018180.1, on the reverse strand, counting down.
AAACCCAAAAAGGCGGCGATACTAGTCAAAGCCAGCTGCAAAAAGATGTAGCAGCAATTTTGAATACAGGTTTATTTACCAGCGCCAATGTCAGTAGCCGCACTACACCAGCCGGGTTGAATGTAGTGTATCAGGTACAACCCATAGTAGTGCGATCGCTGCAACTTTCTGGAGCGAAGGCGCTAACTTATCAAGTCGCTTTAGCACCTTTTAAATCGCAAATTGGTGCTGTGATTAGTCCGGCTGCACTCCAGCAAGCAGTACAACAAATTAATAAATGGTATGCCGATAACGGTTATAACTTAGCGCGGGTGATGTCAATTAAACCCAACCGCGAAGGAATTTTGAATGTTAATGTTGCTGAAGGTTTGGTAGGAGATATCAAGTTTCGCTTTCTCAACGATGATGGTCAAAGCGTTGATAGCAAGGGTAATCCCGTTAGTGGGCGTACTAAACCAGATTTTATTCGCCAACAACTCAAACTCAAACCTGGCCAAATCTTCCAAGAAAATACTGTTAGGCAAGATGTGCAACAACTGTATCGCACAGGCTTATTTGAAACTGTGAATGTCGCTTTAGAAGGGGATGCCAACAAGGTAGATTTAGTTTACGAACTCAAAGAAACTGGAGCTCGTGCAGTTAATGTTGGCGGTAGTTACAACGCCGACCAAGGAGTTTTAGGTACATTAACTTATCAAGACCAAAATGTTGGCGGTAAGAATAATACTTTAGGTTTAAATGTCGGTGTGGGGTTGCGCGACTTCCAATTTGACACTAAATATACAAGTCCTTATCGCGAAACTAGCCCCGATACCTTGGGATATACAATTAACGCCTTTCGCCGTCGGGAACTCTCCACGACATTTGATGATGAAGTCCCATTACCAAATGGTGACAGGGCTAGAGAAGGGCGAATTGGTGGTAGTGTGAGCTTGCAACGCCCCATTGATGGTTGGGATACATCTTTAGGATTTAACTATAACCGGATTAGTATCCGCGATCGCCAAGGTAATCTCAGCCCAACTGATGCTAAAGGAAATCCTTTAACCGCTAGTGGTACAGGTATTGATGACTTAACAACAGTATCTTTTACCGCCACCAAAGACCAACGCAATAACCCCATCAATCCTACCCAGGGTTCTGTTCTCAAACTCAGCACAGAACAATCAATTCCCGTCGGTCAAGGGAATATATCGATGAACCGCGTCACAGCGAATTATAGCCAGTATGTACCATTACAGATATTTAGCAGCAAACAACCACAAGTATTTGCCGTAAATCTGCAAGCTGGAACAGTTTTAGGCAATTTACCACCTTATGAAAGCTTTAACTTAGGCGGTTCTAATTCCGTGCGCGGTTACAATACTGGGGATGTAGGAAATGGTCGCAGTTATGTACTAGCTTCCGCAGAATATCGCTTTCCTCTTGTCTCAGCAGTGGGTGGTGTATTATTTGCTGACTTTGCCTCCGATTTAGGTTCTGGTAATAGCGTTATAGGAGATCCTGCAGGTGTACGCGGTAAGCCAGGTACAGGTTTTGGTTATGGTGCAGGGGTGCGTTTCGACTCACCTCTAGGCTTAATTCGGGCTGACTACGGTATTAACGACCAAGGAGAAAGCCGTGTACATTTCGGTATAGGACAACGCTTTTAAAAAAAGTATGACAGTGGTTGACCGTTCACAGTTAACAGTCAACAGTCAACAGTCAACAGTCAACAATAAAAATCGAATATTCTTATCTGGAAGTCTTTGAGATCAGAATACTTCATCCTTTCATTTAGCAATGTATTATGAAAAAGACAAAACTGTTGCGATAATAGGGAGGTTTTAGCACTGAGGGGAGAGAAGATTTCTCAAGAAATCCCTTAAGACTCAGGATTCAGTACTTATCTGCTCACTCAGGACTTAGGACTCAGAACTCACAGAATCAAAAATCTTTATGTTAGCAGGTACAACTTTACAGGGTGGAAAATATACCCTTAACCAAGAAATCGGACGTGGTGGCTTTGGCATTACGTTTAAAGCTACGCATCATTACTTAGGTCAGGAAGTAGTGATGAAAACCATTAATGAAAGGCTGCGACAACATCCTGATTTTGCCAAGTTCGAGCGCCAATTCCAAGATGAGGCCAGAAGATTAGCTACTTGTGTCCACCCTAATATTGTGCGGGTAAGCGACTTTTTTGTCGAAGCTGGTTTACCTTACATGGTAATGGAATATATTCCCGGCGACACCTTGGGAGATGCATTTGTCTTACCAGGTATACCGTTACCAGAAGCCACTGCAATTCATTACATCCGGCAAATTGCCGCCGCCTTACAGGTAGTACATAACAATGGTTTGCTGCATCGCGATGTCAAACCAGATAATATCATCCTGCGCCAAGGCACTCAGGAAGTAGTGCTGATTGATTTTGGCATCGCCAGAGAATTTAACGGTGGTGTCAAACAAACACACACGGGCATGGTTTCGGAAGGCTATTCTCCCATTGAACAGTATCTCACACAAGCCCCACGCACACCCGCCACAGATGTTTATGGCTTGGCAGCAACATTATATGCATTGTTGACTGGGCAAGTACCCATGCCGGCACTACTGCGCGATCGCGAACAAATGCCATCTCCCCGGGAATTGCAACCACACCTCAGCGCTGCTGTTAATCAAGCGGTGATGCGGGGAATGGCGGTAGAATCTCGCTTCCGTCCAGCCACAGTTGGCGAATGGATCAAACTCCTCCCAGGTGATGCGGGAACCGTAACCTCACCTTCCGCACCGACGCATACAGTGGCGACTATTAATTTATCGTTGCAAGAACAAGAAAATTTATTTGGCAATACTGGCAAAAAACCAATTACTGTGCCAACAACCCTCAAAGATGCCAGAGAAATAGCACAAAAACTTGCAAAATCTAAAGTATTTCTTGGCACTAGTGTAGCAGTAATTGCCGCTACTGCTGGATTTGGCATTACTAGTATGTTGCCTAAATCTCAACCCCAGCCGCAGGAATCTTCCCCGCCGCTTTTCTCGCAACCCACACAAGAACAAACACCGCAAACGCCTGTAGCAGATACAACGCCATCACCCACTAGTGAAGAAGCTAAAACCTCTACATCATCTGAGGTCAGACCAGTTTCTACTTCTTCCAGACGCAGGCGCTATCGTCGTGTTTATCAAGAAGAATCTGCCCAAACTAATACTAATAAAACATCTCAAGAAGAAACTTCATCAAACCGTAGTTCTGAACAACCAGCACCTACACCTAGCCCTTCAGCGACATCATCTTTAGTAGAAAAATTACGGGCTTACCAGTCATCTCGTAAATCTTCCCCCGCACCAGCAGTTAATAATTCACCTTCTACTAAAAAAGATTCTGCTGCACCTCGTACAGAGAAGCAGTCAAATCCTGTAGTTATACCAGCTTCTCCCGCAGCAGATACAAAACGTTCAGATCCTCCTGCTGTGGTGGTTCCCACTCAAGAGGTGAAACAAAATTCCAGCAGTGATAATTCTCCGAAGGTAGAGAAGTCAACGGAGAAACCAGTGGAAGAGAATAATTAAACACCTTAAGGGGAGTCAAAAGTCAAAAGTCAAAAGTCAAAAGTAATTTGTCTCCCTGTTCCCCTTGTTCCTCTTATTTCTGCACTAGCCGATCGCGATCGCACAATCGAATGCTGGAACCGTTCATCTCAATGATTCCTTCTTGAGTGAGTTTATAGAAGGCGCGGGAGAGGGTTTCGGGAATCGTTCCTAAAAGTGCGGCTAGTTGTCGTTTGGATAAATCGAGTTCGACGACATCGTTACCGATGCGATCGCTTAATTTTAATAAATAGTTTCCCAAGCGTTCGGGGACTTCCTGAAACGACAGGCTATCAACCAAATATGTTAGCTTTCGCAAGTGGCGTGCAAAGGTTGCCAAAATTGCGATCGCTAAATCTGGATGTTGTTGGATTACCATCAAGAATGCTTTTCGTGGAACAAATACCACCTCAGAATTCTCAATCGCTGCTGCTGAGGCTGGATAATTTCCGCCATCAAAGGTAGGTACTTCGGCAAAATGTTCTTCGGCTGTAAATATATGCAGAATTTGCTCTTTGCCATCTTTTGCTACTTTAAAGACTTTAATTCTGCCAGATTTAACGATAAAGAATCCTGTACATTCATCCCCTTCTAGAAAAATAGTCTTTCCTCTTTTATAAGTTTGTACGATCGCAATATTCGCTAAGGCTTGCAGCTGCTCATCTAAAACATTTTGAAAAATCTGTGTTTTTCGCAAAAAATCTTGAATTTCTAAGACACGTTCACTAACACTCATATTATTGAATTTTCGAGGTTGGATGATTAATTAACTTTGTATATATTGCATCCTTCTTATAGCAGTTTTACGACATTTTTAGCACCCACTGACTTTTAATTATGCAAATTTATGTAAAAAGTTAAGAAATCCTAAATTGTTATGCTCCCAGGTTAATCTATTCCCTATTTTAAATTAGAGATTTATATATTTTTTTTTGAATTTTACGCAGACATTTAATGCCGTGCGAAAACGCAAACAAAAGTTTTTAAATTAATTTAAACGTATTAAATATGTTTTTTATATATAATTAACACGCTTAAATTTGTATTATTAAAAATAAAATTACCTAAAACTAAATATCAGAGTTACAGCATTGCAAGAATTAACAATATATTAGGCTAGAGTCGTGAACTGAAAATTACAAAACTTTAGTTTTTTATTTTAAAAAACTAAAGTTTTTAACTTGAATGAAGTTTCAATTGACTACTAAAAGCGTGGATATCTTATACCAAGCCAAATAATGTTTGCCACAAATAAATTCTTTGTATGGACACTCTATAAATCCGATTTGATTGCTGAAAAAATCTCATATCAGATGCGTTACGCTAGCGCTAACGCATCCTACGACGTGAACTTTTATTTTTTTTGATATGGTGGGAAATTTTAGTTTAAAGAGGTGCGTTAGCTTTAGCACAACGCACCATACCAAAGTTATTGTATTTAGCAGCGTGAACAGCATTGTAATTAATTTGATGCAAATACTGCTAAATCAGTTTCAGGGTCAAAAAAGTGAATTTTATCTGGAATTAGTGATAACCATAATTGATCGCCAACACTGACTAATCTTTCTGATGGTACTCGCACTTGTAGATAATCACCTGTGTGAGTTGTGGGAGATTCAGTAAGTCGGACGCTGAGAAAACTATCATTACCGAGGTTTTCTACTAAATCTACTTGCACAGGGAGATTTTTTGTGGCAGGTACGCTGACATTAAAGTGTTCTGGACGAACGCCTAAAATGAGAGTTTGTCCATCATATTTTTGCAAAGCTGCTCCCCAAATTTCTGGTAAAGTCAATCGAAATTGGGAATGGGTAATTAATAAGGGAGCCTGAAATTTCACAGGAATAAAATTCATTGGTGGTGAACCAATAAATTCGGCAACAAAGCGATTAGCTGGGCGATTATAAAGTTCTAAGGGAGAAGCCACTTGCTGAATTTGTCCCTGATTCATAATTGCAATGCGATCGCCCATCGTCATTGCTTCTGTTTGATCGTGGGTGACGTAAATTGTGGTTGTCCCTAACTGGCGCTGCAATTTGACAATTTGCGCGCGGGTTTCTGCACGCAGTTTCGCATCTAAATTAGATAGCGGCTCATCCATTAAAAATACTTGAGGATTGCGAGCGATCGCTCTTCCTAATGCAACTCGCTGTCTTTGTCCCCCAGATAGCTGTTTCGGTAAGCGATTCAGCAAGGCTTCAATTTGCAGCAATTGAGCCACATTCCGCACCTTCCGATCTACTTCCCGTTCTTTGTCGGAAATATAACGCAATCCTTTGGGTAAATTGCGCGTCATCCCGACAAACAGGTGTTCCACCCAAGGGGGAAGGTGAGGAGATGAGGATATATTTTCTCCCCCTGCTCCCTGCTCCCTGCTCCCTGCTCCCTGCTCCCCTGCTTCAACCCGGCGGCGAAGTCCAAAAGCGATGTTGTCGTACACCGACATATGGGGATAAAGGGCATAATTTTGAAACACCATTGCAATGTCTCGTTCTTTGGGTGGTAAATCGTTTACCAAGCGATCGCCTACCCAAATATTGCCGCCTGTCATCGTTTCTAAGCCAGCAATTAACCGCAGTAGGGTACTTTTACCACAACCAGAAGGCCCCACAAGCACCATAAATTCCCCATCTGCGATCGTCAGGTTAATGCGCCGCAAAACGCTGATATTTTCTGGACGTTCTGGCTGTGCATCACTTTTTTTGCCAGAATCTAAAGCCAATGGGGGTGGCGAGGCGATACCTTCCCCTTTGCGAGGGGGAAAACTTTTATAAATGTTTTCTAAAATAACTTGAGACACGAGTATTAATGATTCTCATTGGTTATGAGTCATTAGTCATTAAGCAAGACAAATAACAAATGACAAATGACAAAAGACAAAGACACCGGAATTACGCAACTGGTAAAACTATCTTCTGGTTTAAGAGTCAATAGTCAAGGGTCAAGGGTCAAAAAACCTAAATAAATTTTTGACACTTGACCCTTGACCCTGGACAGCCTAAATGAAAAATAATGTGACACTGGCGTAAGTCCTAAGACAGTTAGCCCTGATTTTACACATTCCATCTGAATACGAAAAGTTAAAAAACTGCCTTTCCGCATCAAAAGGAAACTAACCTTGATTTTATGGCTTTCTGAAGGTCAGATTATGACTAACTCTGTATCCGAAAATCCTGCTCCAGAGCCAACGGTTAATCCTGTTCATGACATTGTAGACGTAAAAACCACCGATTGTTGCATTGTTGGTGGTGGCCCGGCTGGGGCTGTGTTGGCTCTGTTGTTAGCACGGCAAGGCATTCATGTAATGCTATTAGAAGCACACAAAGATTTTGATCGCGACTTTCGGGGTGATACGATTCACCCGTCAGTCATGGAAATTATGGAGGAATTGGGGTTAAGCGATCGCTTGCTGCAATTACCCCATACGAAAATTCGCCAACTTCAGATTCAAACTGCCCAAGATAGCGTGACTTTGGCAGATTTTAGCCACCTGAAAACTAATTATCCTTACATTACAATGCTTCCCCAAGTGAAATTCTTAGAATTTATCACCCAAGAAGCACAAAAATATCCTAATTTTCAGTTATTTATGGGGGCAAATGTCCAAGAATTAATTGTAGAAGATGGGGTAATTCAGGGTGTACGCTATCGCGGCGGCGGCGGTTGGCACGAAATTCGAGCGAAACTTACTGTAGGTGCAGATGGTCGCCATTCTAAACTGAGACAATTAGGCGAATTTGAATCAATAGAAACTTCCCCACCAATGGATGTCCTTTGGTTTCGCCTACCCCGCCAACCAGAAGACGCAGAAGGAGGTATGGGGCGAATTTCCCAAGGACATATTCTCGTGATGCTGGATCGGGGTGAAGAATGGCAGATTGCTTATGTAATTCCCAAAGACGGTTATCAAAAACTGCGTGCTGCGGGTTTAGAGGAATTAAAAAAATCTGTTGTGGAAGTTGTACCAGAGTTAGGGGAGCGAATTTCCAATTTACATGATTGGTCACAAGTCGCTTTTCTTTCCGTAGAATCCAGCCGCGTCAAGCGTTGGTATCGTCAAGGATTGCTACTGATTGGTGATGCGGCTCATGTTATGTCTCCCGTAGGCGGCGTTGGGATTAATTACGCCATTCAAGATGCTGTCGTTACAGCTAATGCGATTAGTAAACCCCTAAAAAATCAGAATTTAAGCATTCAAGACTTAGCAAAAGTACAGCGTCAACGAGAATTACCCACAAGAATCATTCAAGGATTTCAAACCTTGATCCAAAAACAGATATTTGCCCGCATTCTCACCTCCGATCAAACCTTCCAACCACCAGCTTTTCTGCGCTTACCTATCTTGCGTGACTTTCCAGCACGTTTTATAGGCTTAGGGGTTTTCCCTGTTCATGTAAATATATAGGGGATGGGGCATTGGGCATGGGGCATGGGGCATAGAGGATTGGTGAACAGAGAATAGTTAAGAGATGGGCGGGAAATTTTGGTTTCAAAGGTGCAACTTTCAGGTTCAAAGCCTCAACTTTCAGGCTTAAAGGCTCAACTTCCAGGCTCAAAGCCTCAACTTTCAGGTTCAAAGGTGCAACTTTCAGGTTCAAAGCCTCAACTTTCAGGCTTAAAGGCTCAACTTTCAGCCTTAAAGGTTCAACTTTCAGGTTCAAAGGCTCAACTTTCAAGCTTAAAGGCTCAACTTTCAGCCTTAAAGGTTCAACTTTCAAGCTTAAAGGCTCAACTTTCAGGCTTAAAGGCTCAACTTCCAGGCTTAAAGGTTCAACTTTCAAGCTCAAAGGTGCAACATCCAGGTTCAAAGGCTCAACTTCCAGGCTTAAAGGCTCAAAGTACATTCTCTTTTGACCAAAAATTGCGTCCTGCTTCTGTTGTCCCGTGATAATTTCTGTGTGAAACCACAGATAGGATGGTACAATTATACTACTCAGTTGTAGAATCAATGCTTGCCTAAGTCAGGCGAAGGTTGCGAAAGCATCCATCGCTTGGCTTTTATGCTAAAACTGACTGAAAATGAAGAATGTCTGTCAAAAATGCAAAAGTTTAAAATATATATAGAGTAGGTTGGTGTATTGAAAGCAAAATATGTAAGATTTTTTGAGGAAAAAGGGTAAGGGTGAAGGGGTAATACCAATTCTTTATGAGGCTGTATAGAATTCGATCCCCCCTAACCCCCCTTGAAAAAAGGGGGGAACCAGAAAAAATTATCAAAGTCCCCCTTTTAAAGGGGGATTTAGGGGGATCGAGATATGTGCAACTTCAGATTAAATGGGGTAATGGTTGTTTCCCTGTGCCTATTACTCTTTTCCCCTCCCCATATAGTTCTGTTTATTTGTCATCATCTACTTAATCAGTAGAGCTACATAATTAAAGAACTTCCAAGTAAAAAAATTTTATTGCTATTGTTCACTGTTGACCGTTGACTGTTAACTGTGAACCGTCAAAAGTCAACAGTCAACAACTTGAACGAAATAATTTATTTTTTGGAGTTCCCTAAAACTCGACTTTCTAACTAGCAAGTTTAATTATCAGGAGGATTTTCATGAATAGCTGTGTTTTGATGGCGGAAATTATTCAAGAACCGCAACTACGCTATACACCAGATCAATTAGCAGTCACGGAAATGCTGGTGCAGTTTCCTAATTCTCAGCGTCCAGAAGATGCGCCAGCTACTTTGAAAGTTGTGGGGTGGGGGAATTTAGCCTCAGAAATTCAGCAAAACTATCATCAAGGCGATCGCGTCATTTTGGTAGGAAGATTGGGGATGAATACTGTTGATCGCCCAGAAGGTTTTAAGGAAAAACGGGCTGAATTGACAGTACAGCAAATCCAAAATGTTGGCGGTAGTTTCAATCTCAGTTCACCACCATCAGTCACAGAAACTTACTCACCACCAGCCGCCGCACCTGTCGCTGCGACTCCTCAACCAGCAGCTACTTATGATGCACCCCGCCCAGCACCAGCCCCATCTACTACTACAGCTAACGTTGCGCCCAGAGTGAAGAACCCCGAACCCATACCCCAACCTGCGAATTTTGAACGGACTACTTATCCCCCAGTCGAAGAACCGAATATCGATGATATTCCCTTCTAAGCAACCGCACACAATAGAAGTTGGGAAAAGGAGAAGGGGGAAGGGGGAAAGGTTTTGTCTTTTTCCCTTCCCCACCTCTTGCAAAAGGTCTAATGAATAACGGATGTCAGGAATGAGTGATTTGTGACAAACAAAGCTCAAATATCCCAGACATCCGTTATATTTTATTTATTCTCTTTTGTTATTAGCTATAAGCTATCACTAAAAACTTAGAATTCAGAACTCTTGTACAGACGCGATTCATCGCGTCTCTCCAACTCAGAACTCTTGTACAGACGCGATGAATCGCGTCTCTCCAACTCACCACTCAAAATCGCTGTTAAACTCCAAATAACTATTAGTAAAACTTTTTAACTAAACTCCTATGAGAGAAACTATCCTAGAGGTTCGCAATCTCCAAGTTGAATTTTCCAGTGATGGCAATACCCTCAAAGCCGTTGATGGGATTTCATTTCAACTCCATCGAGGCGAAACTTTAGGAATAGTGGGAGAGTCGGGGAGTGGTAAATCAGTCACATCCCTCGCAGTTATGGGTTTGTTGCAAAGTCCCGGTAGAGTGACTGGCGGGGAAATTTGGTTTACTCATCAAGAAAATAACCCACCAATTAACTTAGCAGAGTTACCGCCAGAGCAAATGCAGCTATACCGAGGCGGCGACATCGCTATGATTTTTCAGGAACCCATGAGTTCGCTCAACCCAGTGTATAACATTGGGTTTCAGCTAACAGAAGCGATTATGCGACATCAAGAGGTGTCACCATCACAAGCGCGACAAATTGCGATCGCGGGTTTGCAAGAAGTTAAACTTCTCCCCAGCGATGAACAAATAGCACAGCAATATCTTGATAGTTGGAGTCAAACTAACTCCAAATCACCGAAACCCGAAGGGCAAAAACTGGCAGATTTGGTAAAGCAGCATAAAGAATCGATGCTAGAACGCTACCCACATGAGCTTTCTGGGGGACAGTTGCAACGGGTGATGATTGCAATGGCAATTTCTTGTAACCCATTGTTATTGATTGCTGACGAACCAACTACAGCCTTAGATGTCACAGTGCAAGCGACAATTCTGGAATTGATGCGAGAATTGCAGCAGCGTCGCGACATGGCAATGATTTTTATTACCCATGACTTGGGATTAATTGCGGAAATTGCTGATCAAGTAGCGGTAATGTATAGGGGCAAAATTGTTGAATATAATACAGCCACAGAAATTTTTAGTAATCCGCAACATCCATATACTAAAGGTTTAGTTGCTTGCCGCCCCACACTCACCCGCCATCCGCAAAAACTCCTGACTGTTTCCGATTACATGAGTGTGGAAGATAGTCCCGCAGGTCAATTGATAATTCAGGCGAAAGCACCTTCACCACCGCCAGAAGTTACCAGCGAAGAAATAGTTAAAAGATTGGCAGACCTCGATAAAAAGCAACCGTTATTAGAAGTTCGCAACCTTAAGGTTGGCTTTCCTGTTAAAGGCTTGCTGGGCGGCATCAAACGCTACACTATGGCAGTAAATAACGTTTCCTTTGAAGTGAAACCAGGGGAAACAGTGGGATTAGTAGGCGAATCTGGTTGCGGTAAAACCACTCTGGGTAGAACATTACTGCGCTTAATTGAACCGATGAGTGGTCAAATCATCTTCGAGGGTCAAGATATTACCTCCCTTAAAGGCGAACCGTTGCAAAAACTCCGCCGGGAAATGCAAATAGTCTTTCAAAATCCCTTTAGTTCCCTTGATCCGAGAATGAAAGTTGGAGAAGCGATCGCGGAACCATTGGTAATTCATTATGTAGGGAAGACAAAGAGACAACGCCAAGAACGTGTAGTTGAACTTTTAGAACGGGTAGGATTGGGTGCAGATGCAATCAACCGTTATCCTCACCAGTTTTCCGGAGGTCAACGTCAGAGAATTTGTATTGCCCGTTCTTTGGCGTTAAATCCCAAGTTTATTATTTGTGATGAATCAGTTTCTGCACTGGATGTCTCTGTGCAAGCCCAAGTATTGAATCTGCTGAAAGAATTACAAGAAGATTTTCAACTAACTTACATCTTCATTTCTCACGATTTAAGCGTAGTTAAATTTATGAGCGATCGCATTTTAGTCATGAATCGCGGTCAAATTGTCGAACAAGGTACAGCCCAAAGCATCTACCGCGAACCCAAAGAAGAATATACGCAGAACTTAATCGCCGCCATTCCCACAGGTAGCCCCGAACGCAGACAAAATCGTCTACGAGCATCTTAAGCAAAAATAATAGTTTAGGGTCAATAGTCCAAACAGTTTTTGACAACAAAACCAAAAAACTAGTTACTCAATAAAAAACGCAACAATAATTTTGGAGGGGGTTTGGGGGATTCTCCCCCAATTGAGCTAGCTTTTTACACAACTAACAAATCAATCACTAATGAACTTATCTGAACTGTATTGACATATAGCCAACACAGAAGACTTTTTCTGCAGCCTGAATAAAAGCTTCAAAATCACTCCCTCGTGTCCATTGGATAGCGTCATCTCGTGCTGAACATCTCTCGTAATAGCTAAAATAAAAGCGCCAGTGAATACGGTGTAAAAGCTGGCGCTGGTGTTATCGGTATTTGTGGAAGCATAATCTTATGCCATGTGTTGATGATGCGCTAGTATGGCAAACCCCCCTGCGGGTTTCACCCCTAGCGGAATTTGTACTGATTGGCGATGAAACAGCACGAATTTATACACATTAACTACATTAAAAATCTTGAATAAGGTAATTCGTAATTAATAATTCGTAACATCCTGTGGCAATATTGCTCGGTTAAGGATTTTCAACTTTTAATTTTGTTTGGGGAAAAGGTGAAAGGGTAAGGGTTAAAGGTTTTTTCTTGCCTCTTTTCCCCTTCCCCTTTTGCCCTTAACCAACAAGTATTGCATCCTGTGGGTTCGCCTTGAAGCTGTCTCATTGAGAGTAGCTGCTACGCGTCTACGTAATTAAACACAGTTATAGATGTGGTCAAAATTTTCTGTCTGAAAAAAGAGTGATTTTTTGCAGTTACGTGTAGATAAGGCGTAATCAACAGCGACAATTACCAATTACCAATTACCAATTACCAATTACCAATTACCAATTAATCTTTCCTAATTACAATCCCACCCAAATATTCCCTTCTTCTACACGAGTAGGAAATACAGGTACTGATTTTTCTTTAGAAACCATACCCATCAACTTGTTAATACCGGGGGGAAAGGTAATCCATTCCGTAGGGTTGCCAGTGGCAAGGTCAAAAGCACTACGGTGAAATGGACAGACGATCGCACCATCATCTGTGATTTTACCCTTCTTCAAAGGTAGCTTCATGTGGGGGCAAGAATTTTCTAGGGCGTAGATTTGGTTATTGTGGTGAACTAATAAGATATTGCGTTGTTCTACTTTTACCACTTTGCGATCGTTAAGTGGCAGTTCATTTTCGGGAAGAACCTTAATCCAGTTCATAAATACCTCGATACCTCGCTGAACATCATCTACAGGGGCGCTGCTTGATGGAAGACTTGGAATATTCTGCTCTTTTAGCCATCAACAAGCTGATTAACTACAATCATTTCACAAGTGTGTAGCTCTAGTTCTCAACTTGGACAATGTTTATAACTGTTTAGCCGCGCACAGAGAACAAACTTGCCAACGCTGAAGTTCACCCGGTGGGGTAGGACACTGACATTGAGGACAAAGCGGTAAACCATGCGATCGCATTTGCATAACTTTGGCCCAATGCCCAAAAGCCGCATTTGGATTAGTAGTATGAGGCTGGGTATCTTGAACAGAAGTACTTTTATCACCTAAATAACTGGGATGTTCGCTTGGTAAAACCGTTGGTTGCGGCTTCTGTTGTTCTGGAGATGATTGCCAACCAGCTGTAGAAAAGCGGATATCTACCAAAGGCGTTGGCAACTTTTCATTCAACTTCAAAATTAGCTTTTGACGTGAAAAAGTCAGGTTTTGCGCCCAAGCAGCGCTAGAAGTTGCCACCCGTAGCACATCACGTTGAATAGATAATGGTCGAGTATGTGCAGCCACTACTGTCCCAACCACCTCCGCCCAACATTGCAGCAAGCGTTGAAAAGGTTGTTCTTGCCACTGAGTTTGTTGTTCGAGACCACTTAAAATATCATTAACTGAGTTAAACGACATCTTAACTAAAGGCTGTTGGCGTAGCGTCTTTGATAGAAGAAGGCTGAAGTATTAAGTATAAACTGGTTGCAGCCGGAACTTTTGACAATAGCGATCGCCTGTCACAATCCCTATTCCTTGTTCCTTCACACCATGAATTTAATTCTGTGGGAGTGCTTATTGGTTATTGCGGCAGAATTTGCGATCGCCATCATGTTCAGGATACTGCCAAGAATAAGCAAAATGGCTCACTCCCTTAAGCTGGGGGGCAAATTGGCGGAGTGCTTGCATCTGTACTTCCAATGATGGACGATTACTAATCGACTCTCCCCATTTACCTGCTAAGGCGGGAATGATTTGTGTACCCGGTTTTGCCATACTCACAACCCGTTGTACTTGAGAGACAATACAACTGACATCACCACAGTTTGCATAAGCCATAGGATGCCATTGCATAGTACTAGGGAAGCGATCCCAAGGCTGTAAACGCGAATCATAGCCTTGGCCTAAAGTTTGGTTACCTTCAGGGAAAAACACCACTCCAGAGGGAATACCTTGTTCCTGTGCTGGATGACTGGCTAAGGCGACAAAATCTAGGATACCTTGCATGGCGTGGGCAACGGCTAGCTGCCACAAATCCCATTGCAACAGCGGTTGTTTATCGATGGGATTAATAATTGATTTTTGCGCTGCAGATAAAGTTCGACCTTGCCATAAAGGTTCTTGTTCTTGAGGATAAAGCTGATCGACCTCTGCAATATCTGCTGCCGTAATATATCCTTTACTCAAAAAACGGCGAATTAAGTCTAACCCTTTATTATTCTGGGCACGGCGGAATAAAGCTTCTTGAGTAGCAGTAGTAAATAACCATAAATCTGTCACTTTAGTGGCAATAGAATCACTGCCAGCTTGCCGGGGATAGCGTACATAATCAAATAGCAATCCATCTGGACGACGGCGCACTATTTCTTGCACCATTTGGTAATAGTCGCGTTTTGCCTGTAGGTTATAGGGGTCAATAAATACTTGAGTGCCGTTATCAACAACATATAAGCTAGTTTGACCTTTGCCATTACGCGCGATCGCCCCTTCTCTGTCTGGACGACGGGCGTAGCTATAACCAAAGTTGACAGTATACATCCAGGCGTAAACCTTTAAACCTCGCTGTCGTGCTTTGTTAATAGCAGTTGTTAGTAGATCTACTTTTTGTGAACCTGGAGTGCTGATCACAGAAGGCCAAATTGTCGGATTAGAAGCTGCTGGTAAAAGTACCCGGCCATCATAAAACACTTCCAAATAAACTTGGTTATAGCCAAGGTTGACAATTCTATCCATAGTTTTGTCAAGTATTCCCGGCTGCATATCACAGGGATACAAACGCAACCAAACTGCTTGAATTTGCGGCCAGGTACGATTACGGCAATCTTGTAATTCCTTCGCCTGCTGTTTTAACAGCTGCTGGTAGCGCTTTTGGGCATCTGGATTGCCCCTAAGTGCTAAAAGACGTAAATTTTCTTTTGATTGTGCTGCTGTAGGTGATAGATGGCAATATTCTCCCAGTTGCGCCTGTGCTGGTTGAATGCCAAAGTTGGGAATTAATAAACTACTACTAAAAACAGCAGCTAACAGGCGGCGAAAAAACAAGGTTGACTGGGTGACTTTCACGGGACGGTTGGACATACTTCAAGGTAGCAAAGCAAAACGGTAGACTTCTTATATAAGTTGGACAAGGATAAAGGTAAAGTCACTGACAAAAAATAGAATTATTCTTTCCTCAATAATTTTTTCTCTAACTCTTGGCAAAGCAACTCGTATAAGCGGAATAATCATTAACCCCAAGGGGTTATCTTAGGTTTACATAGACAAAAATCTATGGTAAAAAATAGGGGTTTTGAAGCCTAATTGTGAAAGACTCCCAAACCCCTATTTCAGTTGCCGAATTTTGTTATGCGAGTAAATCAAATTTGGTTGAAAAACTTTGCTAAGAATAATTTTGTATTAGCAAATTTTTGCAAAATGCAAAAGCGATTTACCTGATTCAACTAAACTTAACAAAGCTGCCAAGAGTCTCAACTAATGAAAAACTCTTGACTCTGATTGTAAGGATGTTAAGCACCACGTTTCAGCGCTGCTTCTACCTGATTAAACTCTTGTTCTAGACGGTCTTTGAGCTTTTGTGGCACGGGGCGATTTGGGTAGGAGCTATAATGTCCAGCTAAGGAATTTAAAGCTGTTCGCATCGTGGTAAAAGAGCTTAAAGTAGAGACAGAGTTAGACCGTTGGTAACGAGCTGAAAAATCGTTTATTTTTTGACGCGCTTCTGTTTGAACTGCTGCTTTATTTGGTGAGTCTTCTGATAACTCTAGGACATTTCTCAAAATCCCGACTACCGCTAAGGTGTCTTGACGATAATCCCCTGTCAAACTATCAGGACTAGAACAGCCCATTAAGCTGATGCTTACAACCAAAAGCAGAGCAAGCAGACGCGACCAATAGCGCTTCATAAGCATTAAGTAAAACAACTCATAAATCAACGTCAATACTATCTTGGATTGGTATCTTGGGGATCATGAGCAAGGCTGAAGGATGAACTCTGAACTCTGAAATTCTGCTCATAAATTCAGCATAATGACTGATAGAGAGTATCTCTTTGTTGAAAAGGTCGTCCTAAAGAAGCGATCGCTTTTTGTAATGTTTCTACTTCCATACAGGTACCACCCACAGCACCTGCCATAGTGGTGATATGTTCTTCCATCAATGTACCGCCGATATCGTTGCAACCAGCAACTAAGGCTGACATTGCACCAGCTAAACCCAGTTTTACCCAACTTGGTTGATGGTTAGGTATCCAATTTCCTAAGAAAATTCGTGCTACTGCACCCAGTAACAACGCATCCTGTAAAATCGGTTGATCGCGTCCTACACGGCGGCGTAAAGGCTTGGGTGCTTCTTGCCCAACAAAAGGTAATAAAATAAACTCTGTGATTTTGGCAGGATAGCCATTATCAATCGCAGTTTTTTGCAGCGATCGCAATTTTGCTAAATGTCCTATTTGCTGTTCTGCGCTTTCAATATGTCCAGAAAGCATAGTGCTGGTAGTGTGCAAGCCTAATTGATGCGCTGTACTGACAATTTCTAGCCAAGTAGCTGTATCAATCTTCTCTGGACAAAGTACTCGCCGTACTTCATCATCTAGCACCTCAGCTGCAGTTCCTGGCATTGAGCCTACACCAGCGTCTCGCAAAGCCGCAATCACATCAGCATAATTTAGCCCATCAACTCTAGCGATAAATTGCACTTCTTGAGGCGAGAAAGCGTGCAAGTGTACATGGGGAAATTCCTGCTTAATGGTTTCTACCAACTTGAGATAATAAGGCAGAGATTTACCGTTGATTTTAGCTTGTGGGTTTAACCCTCCCTGCATACAGATTTCCGTTGCACCTCGCCGTACACCATCTGTAGCTTTTTCCAAAATTTGTGCCCCATCTAACCAGTAAGCACCTTCATCACCATCATCCCGCCGGAATGCACAAAAACTACAGTGCTGCTCGCAAATGTTAGTAAAGTTAATATTGCGGTTAATTACGTAAGTGACTGTATCACCTGCTTGCAGACGGCGGAGTTGATCGGCTGCGTTGTGAATAGCTGCGATCGCTTCTGGATCTGTTTGTTTTAACAATACCACTCCCTCTGCAGGAGATATATCATCCCCGCTAAGGGCACGGTCGAGAATAACTTCAAAAGTAGTGATTAGCACATTAATCTCAAAAGTATTAGGAAAATTCTTTATTAATTTTGTCAGTAAAATCTTAATACTTGCGATTAAATTATTTCAATGCTCCTATTTGGGGAGAAAAACGCCTACTGGAGGGAAATCACCTGCTCTAATATAAGTTGTGCCTTTGACAGTCATCTCTGGAGATTTTTCTAACTTGCTTCTTTTTGTTTCCATAGTAATAATTGCACAAGGTATAAAATCTTTATAGGGATATTGGTTACTGAGTTGAGCAGAGATATTAGTAACATTTACATATTGCATTTTTACTGTTTGTTTCTTCATATCCTGCCAAATTGCCCAGTAAGGATATTCCCACGGATCGTTACCTAATGACAAACCAATATTTGAGCAGTCTTTTGACTGTAAGAAATTAACTGCTCCAACATATGGTTCTTTAAGGTAAGGTCTATTGCTAAAATATTGCTCAATTCGGTTAGTCTGAAAAATATTATGGCTATCAATTATAGGTCTATATTTATTAACAAATAACCAGGGAAATGATGATATTAATAAAATAATTACTAAAGATAACGCCATTTTTGGCTTTTTGATTTGGGATAATATCACACCCAAGAAAGGAGCTAATAATACAAAAAATGGTAGGTGCAGACGGCTATTCCATGCTTGCCATTTGACTAAATAGCAAAATAAACAAAATGTACTGATCACGCTCAGTAAATAACTTAATATGTAATCACTTTTTTTATATCTTTTTTTAGCTATATAAATAACTATACACAATAATATTATACATAAATGTAATAAATTACCAGCACTGTTTTCGTTTCCAGGCAATCCTAGAGTTGACCAACCTCCTGGAACAAAAAATGTTTTAGAAAAAGTGATGCGTGGATCGTTAACATCTAGCCCGATAAATATATGTATGATTTGAATTAATTTATTTGCTATACCATTCCATAAACCAATAGGTGTTCCAATGTGCAGAGCTAAATTTCTGAATATGTTAGAAATTAGGACATTAATACCAAATATTTCGTTTTTATAGGTACTAGGTTCTCCTAATGGCGAGCCAAATAAATTGTAATTACGTAAATAATGAGCAAAGTTTAAACATAAAGCCAGACTACCTACTACTATTCCAGACTGCCAGACCTTAAAACGTAAATATTTGATTTCAGATATACCTAGCCAAATTAAAAATGGCAGTACATAAAAGTAAGCTGTTCCTTTAGTTAAAATTGCTAATCCTACACTACTTCCAATTAGGCATAAATTAGTCCAGCTAGTTCTTACTCTCTCTTGTATTGAATGGAGAACATAATAAGCAAGACAGACTAACCAAAATGACAATACATAATCATTTTGAGTACTTGATGCTTGCAATATCCCCATAGGAATCGTGGCACTAATCACAGCAGCAAAAACCTGACCTCGTAAGTCTGCGCTTAGTTTTTGTGCAATTAATGAGACTCCTATTGTGCAACCAAGCATACTAAACCATTGAACTAAGTTAGCACAGTAATCAGTACCGCTTAAAATTTGAAAATGCAGAATGACAAACTCTGACCAAGGGTTCTGATATAGTTGTGGTGTGTAACTTGTGGGGTAATGCTCAAAACTATTATTTTGTATCCAATGCACAACACGAGTCATGTGATAGTCCATTGAATCCCAATTATTTGGTGGTGCAATAATAGCAATTAAACCAACAGTAACGATAATACAAAATATCCCAAATAACAATATTTTTATGACAGATGAGATTTTAAGATATTTTTTTACGGCAACATCAGTTTCAATATGCGGTTTTCTGTATTTTGCTGTTTTAATTGGTGATAAATATTGATAAAATAATAACAAAATATTTAATAATGACCATGCAATTAAAATGCCTACGAAGTTAAGTAGATGAAACAGGCTTAAAACTTCGCTAATCAAGGTGATTACAACTCCCCAAATAATAGAAGTTGACATAAATGATTTACGCCAACTTCCAAGAGATTTCAGGGAAATATTAAAAACAATTAGCCAAAAGATTATAGGCAGAATAAAAAGCATATTATCATATTTATTTTTTATAAAATTAACATTTTTTTTAACCTGAAAGTTGAGGATATTTACCTAAGTTAGGTAAAGAATACAACTTTTTTTAGAAAATATGGTGAATTAATATTCCCAGTGTTATAGATGAATAATAAAATTGAATTAATGCCAAGATGCTCTGTTTTTAATATTCTCTTGCACTAACTGGATTTTGCTCTCATGCCTCAAAGCCAAGATTATCCATTATTATCAGTACCAACTGGTAAACTACAAATCTCTGAATCACCTTCTAATAATGTAGATACAGATGGCGCAGCGATTTTTCTTTCTTTAGTAATTCCCACTTATAAAGAGCGTGACAATATCAAAAATGTTGTCAAAATCTTGAGCCAAGTACTGGATGAGTGTATTCTCGGACGCTATGAACTGATTGTGGTAGATGACGATAGCCCAGATCGAACTTGGGAAGTAGCAAAATCTCTCATGGAGGAGTACCCACAGTTGCGCGTCATGCGACGACAACAGGAAAGAGGATTATCCTCAGCAGTGATTCGTGGTTGGCAGGCAGCAAGAGGAAGTATTCTAGGAGTAATTGACGGAGATTTACAACATCCGCCAGAGGTATTGACGCAATTAGTGACTGAAATTGAGCAAGGAGCAGATTTAGCACTAGCTAGCCGTCATATAGAAGGAGGCGGTGTTAGTAGTTGGAGTATTGTCCGGCGTTTCTTGTCTCGTGGTGCTCAAGTTTTAGGATTGATTATCTTACCCAGTGTACTGGGAAGAGTTTCCGACCCCATGAGTGGTTATTTTATGGTGCGTCGGAATGCGATCGCCGGAGCAATACTTAACCCCGTAGGATATAAAATTCTTTTAGAGGTAATTGGGCGGGGAAGAGTTGGTGAAATTGCTGAAGTAGGCTATGTATTTTGTGAACGCAAAGAAGGCGAAAGCAAGGTGACATGGAAGCAATATGTCGATTACTTACACCACCTGCTAAAGTTGCGTCTCTCCACAGGACATTTAGGAACAGTGAGCAAGTTTAGTCAAAATATGGGTTTCCCAATTGGTCGATTTCTGCGCTTTGGATTGGTAGGATTAAGTGGCGTGTTTGTGGATATGGCAGTACTTTATTTGCTCAGTGACCCTACAACCTTAGCTTTACCCCTAACTCGTAGCAAAATCATTGCTGGAGAAATTGCAATTTTCAATAACTTCTTGTGGAATGATGCTTGGACATTCGCTGATGTTTCCATGCAACAGCAGGAATGGCGACAACGGTTGAAGCGCTTTTTAAAATTTAATGTAATTTGTTTGGCGGGATTGGTATTAAATGTATTGATTTTAAATCTAGTATTTAACTTCGTCCTGCCTAACCGCTACATCGCCAACTTAATTGCGATCGCAGTCGCTACCATTTGGAACTTCTGGGTTAACTTGAAACTTAGCTGGCGAGTCACTGATGTTAAATAGCTGACTATTTGATAGATAGTGCCACATAAAATAACTTAATCAAGAATGAGGCTGTACCTGCATCTCTATCACAGCAATTTAAATAAAAATATGAAGATAGGTTGGCCCCAAAATAGGAGTCCAACCTAAAAAATTTTGCCACTAAATTATTAGTGATTTTTGAGCTTATAGCCGTCATCCAGAGTTTTCAAAAAGGCGACAAGATCCTCTTCTTCTTGATGGCTGAGTAGAAGATTACCAAGTTCGGTCTTATTAACGTTATCAGTAACTTCGGGTGCAGGCCAGCATTTGTTAGCTATAGCATCCTCTACTCGAGTGAAAGGATCGGCGCAAGTAGGTTTGAGATCTCGTGTGTTATAGAAATGCACCACTTGCTTTAGTGTCTTAAAGTAGCCATTGTGCATATATGCCTTGGCAAAGTTGGGATGGGGTCGTTTAGCCACGTTGCGTAAGGTTGGCACCTTTTGTTTACCCTTGTTCGACTCTGCAAAGGTTTGATAATCTGGCCTGGAAGCCAGGAAGCCACCTAATCCCAAATCTACCCACTCTTTACCAAGAGAGTTAAATGGCGAATTGTACCAAGGATTATCAGGGTTTCTAGGCACACCAATGTTGTCATAGGTGAAGTCAGTGAAGACAGCTGGTTCGCCTTTTGTCCCTCTGTCTAAGGTGTGACACTGGAAACATCGCGCTTTATTTCTAAATAGGTTCAGACCTCTTTTTTCTTCTGAAGTTAAGTCTACCTTTCTTGCTGTGTAGTAATCATATTTAGATGTGAAGGCATTTGATTCGGCAGATCCCTCAAAAGCGGCAATAGAGAGTGCTATGTTGTCATAGGCTTGATTGACTTTACTTCTATCAGCAGCAGAAAGTTGGACAGTGACACCTTCTTGTTTACAAACTTTTCTCACATTGCTAGGCCAGTCAATTTGACACGCATCGTATCCCCAGACATCAGTAAAAGCCACAGGATAGGATCTTGAAGTGCAAACCTTGTAAACAACGCAAGCATTATCTGGAAGCCCTTGTTCCAATGGGTTCAGGAAAGGCCCTTGTGCTTGATCGGCCGCCGGACTGCCTAACTTTTTACCTGTAGCACGACCATCCCAAAAGTTACCACCAATAAATACTCGCTGTCCATTTTCTTCTGAAAAATGGAAACCGGGACTAAGGGTAGCATAGGCTGAACTAGGTGGCTTGCGGTTGCCAAATCTATCTTTAATGGAACCTTCGTAAACTGACCCCAACTTGTTGATATCCTGCTGTGCACCTGTCCAACCTACTTTGGGGTCGTGGCATACTGCACAGGCTTGGGGCTGCTTAATTGAGAGTTGTTCGTCAAAAAATATAGACTTGCCTAATTGTTCTTTGGTAGAGAGATATTGGTGGTTAAAAAAAGGACTTTGGGCCATAACATTGCCCATCCAACTGCTCACAACCACAACTATACAAATCAAGGTTGCAGATAACCAGATTTTTTTTCTCAGCATCATTGTTTTCCTTGTTCTGATATTTCAAAACAGGCTAATTATGAAAATGCAATATATTCTGTCAAAGCAATACTCTGGTTAACTTATGCCATTTATATGCATAAGTTTTTTATTTAAAAAAGGCAAAGACAATTTTATCAAAGGAAGATATAAATTCCCTGATAATTCGGATTCACTTAACTAAATCACAGTTCAATTCCTGATTAACTATGAATATTTATTAGAATTTGGAGGAAAGCAAATTCTGATAAATATCTTTATTCAGGCAACTAAAATTAAGAATCGAATTTTAAATTCAATTCTTTGAATGCCGAGATAATAAAGTCTTGGTTGAATAATCAACTACGAAAACTAAGCTTTGTGGAGAATATTACCATGCAGTAATAATGCATTAATATCTATATATAAAAAAGTTTATAATTGAATTTTGATACGCTATTACGCATTTAATTTGCATAGTTACTTATAAATAAGGGTTGCCCACTATTTATTCTTTGCAGAAAGTAATAAAAGCTTTTGAGGAAAGCGATCGCATTCCCCATGTCAGCGCGTAACAAGACTAATTAATTGCCAGCAAATTCCAGCTTTGTGCTACTTCATATAATTTTTTGGTAACCCCACAGGTGATAAACCTGCGATCGCCCGTAAGTTTTGACAACGAATCAATTCGTTAAAACTTAAGCCAGAACGCCCCTCAATCTTAGCTACTGCTTCAATTGCAGATAACAAATGTTCTGCAGCTTCTGATTCTGAGTAACCTCGCCGCCCAGCAATGCGAATTGCTGCTGCATCAGCCTCTAACTCTAACTCTGGAGATTGGTTTGTGCGCCAGATGCGAAAACCTGCGATCGCACTTAAGCCAACTGCGATCGCAACACCTACAACATCAGACTGTGTTGATTCGACTAATCCACCTACCAACCCTGCGACAAGTACACCTTGATAAATATCAGGTTTGAACCACTTCACCCCCGTTAACCAGCTAACCATTTGCAACAATAACAAATCTCGTTGTGATTTCCCCAGACGAAACCATAAGTCAAAATTAATATTGATTGGCCGCTCTTGATTCCAAGGGAGCGGAAAGGAAGCATCAATTACCTTCGCTTGTTGGGGCTTACTGACGATTTTGGTTAGCATTCGTGCAGAAGCAGGCATTACATCTAACAAACGACGAATTTCGGCGGTTGGCTCCATAAATTTAATAATTAGCCATGATATGCATAGTATTCAATTATGCAAAAAATTAACTTTTCGTGCTAACCTTTGATTTGTAATAGTTAATCACATGAGACCCTCTGCACATTATTATTTGTCAAAGAAACAAACACAGTTATCAGAGTCATCAATCAAGTAAGTGTGTAGTGTAGCGGGATTATATGGTACCCGTTGTCATAGAAGTTCAAAATCTGAAAGTTTTGGATAACCATGAAAAATTAAATTTTAACTACATGGAAGCTTTCGCCCCCACCCCGCCTGAATGGACGAATAACGCAATTCACGCTCATCAGTTTTGCTGTCCAAACTGCAAGTCTAGTAGCCGAGAAGCATTACAAGTTTGGTTAAATCGGCGATCGCCTGTGATGACAGAAGACCATCGCCGCAAATGGCAGGAATTTTACAATTGTCATTGTGGTAATGCATGGTGGGCTTGGAGTAGCGATCGCCCACCAATAGATCTGTCTAATCAAAGAGATATTAAACCGATGTAGTCATGTTTTCGCAAACAAAAACCCGCCTCAAGGCGGGATAATTTTGATGCGGATTAGGTTAATGGCAGTTTTAGCACTAAGCCGCAGCGGTTTTGATTTTGAGCACAATATTTTTTCCATCTCTGATTGGGTAGGAAAAATCCCCACCCAACAGGTGAATGTTAATAGGTTGGCAATCTTAGAAGGTGAAAGTAGTACGTAGAGTGCCCACGTAAATGGTGTTGTTATTGTCGTTATGCTCTGGGTTAAAGATCACCAACAAACCTGGGGTAACTTGAATATTGTCAGATACATTCAACTTGTATAGACCCTCTAGATGATAAGAGGTGCCAGATTCTGAAGCAATATTATCACCACCAGTTACTTTCGGTGGTTGACCGAAAATCACACCCAAGACGTTACCTTTACGACCAAAGTCTCTGACAGCTAGTGAACCAGCCCAATACCAAGCATCTGCACTTCTAGCAGCACCAGTTACCGCATCAGCAGTTGTGTAACCGCCCCAACCACTCAAAGCTAATTGAGAGCTAAGTTGGAAAGTAGCTTGTACACCATAGTGGTTAGCTTCAGTCCGCGCACCAGCAAAGGGATTATTCGCAAAAGCACTTCCTATCCCTTGGAAGAGGCTGGGATTGGTTTGATATGTACGGGCATAGCTAAATCCAACATTCAAAGCTTGGCTTGGCTTGAAAGCTATCTGCCCAAAGAAGGTATTACTACCATTAAATAGCCCATTACCATCTGCTGGATTATTCGGAGTATTTACCCCTTGAGCAAAGTAAGCAGCACTCAAGGTCAAAGGGCCTTTAGGATTGAAATTAACAGTTATACCCGCACCGTTACCAGCTTGGCGATAGATAGGACTAAATCGTCCGTAGGCGGATAAAGCACCTTTCCCAGAACTAGCAAAGTCAGGGTTGAAGTTGTAAACGTTTTCATTCAACTCAGCACCAGTTGCATCAATCTTTACACGTACTGCATCGCTGAAGTTGAAAGCGTAGTTAACTTTATCAATTTCAACACTGTTATTAGTACCACCGTCATAGCCCAAGCGGGTCATGTTGGTACCAGTTACACCCGAATTAGGTACAGTATTGCGACCTTGCAATCGGATTTGCAACTGGTCTTTGCCAGTGAAGCTGCTGTATAAATTCAACCGTACCCGGTCAGAGAAGGCAGTGTTGCTGTCTAAATCTGGGTTATTGTTGGGATTATTGTCAGTATCAGCTCTTGTATCCCCAAAAGGCTGAGATACGCTGAAAATAGCTTCCCCAACTAGCTTCGTTGTTGTAGAAAATTGATTTGCTTCTAGTTCCGCAGTACGTGCTTCTAAAGAATCTACACGACCACGTAAAGTAGCTAATTCCGCAGAAAATTCTTCTTGTAAGCGCTGTAAAGTAGCTAAGTCTTGTTTCGTTACCAAGTCAGCAGTAGCTGTAGCAATCAACTCATTCACCCGATCTAAACAAGCATTTAAACCTGCGGCGAATTCATAACGAGTCAACGCGCGGTTACCACGATAAGTGCCGTTAGGATAACCTGCTATACAGCCATAGCGCTCAACTAAGGATTGTAAAGCTTGGAATGCCCAATCTGTAGGTTGCACATCAGAAAACTGTGAAACTGATGTAACTTGACCCATAGAATCTTGGGAAAGCTGAGCGACACCATTTACAGGTTCATTAACTTCCGCCGCCAAGGTACTGTTAGCAGCCACAAATGTAGCCGCCATCACCAATGGACTAATCTTTAAAAGACCCCAGAATGCTTTTGTCATTGTTTTACTTGCACTCACACCTAAAAACTAATTAGCTTCTAGTAAACCCCCCTAAAATTTTTACTATTAGGGAATTTACTTAATTAATTCTGCATTGATTTTATCCAACCAAGCAGAATTATTTTACCTTATTCTCTCATAAATTGATTCGTTAATCGCAGAATTATTTGACGTTTAGAACGCAAAATTTTTCCCTCTTCTTCAAATTGTTGTAGAAGTCGTGTTACAGTTACTCTTGTTGTATTTAGAACTTCTGCAATTTCTTGATGAGTCACATTAATATCAAGCAGTTTGCCTTGTTCTACATCACAACCAAACTTTTCACTTAGCCATACTAAAAATTGCCACAAGCGCAGTGACATTGGTTTACGATGCACTATGCTTAATAGCTCTTCTGCTTGTTGAATATGGGATAATAAAGCATCGATATCTTGATACCAAATATGTGGTGGTACAACACTTAATTCAACACTCGTTAAAGATTCTATTTGGTAAGGTTTAACTTTAGACAAAGGATAACCAACTATATCACCTGGCCCCCAATAACCCAGAGTGATAAATGTTCCGTCTTCACTCCAAGTTAAAGTCCGAACTGCTCCACGCTCTATACGCCACAAAACCTCATAGCGTGGAGGTATCACTTGCCGACGGGCAAAAAGCCTTTGGGGTAACTGTTCATTGAGAGCGGATATAGCGGAATTATTGGATGTAAGAGCAGAGTGTGGGATCGAACTTTTGGTATACATTCAGAAGTTGGTTTTGTTACAGTAATAATTGCTTGTGATAGTTAGTAACCAAGCAGTAATTTAATTGTTGGGTAAGTTGAATCATCGGTTGATCAGAAAAAGTATTGTATAAATGAGAATTTGGTAATAAAATCAAAATTTTATGATAAAAAATAATTGTTATTAGCCGATTTTTTAATATATTTTCAAAGCATAATAAATTTAATATTACGGCTTTTTGGTTAGCAAAATTTACACATCATGCAAGTAATCTATTTGGTTAGCCAATTCAGAAGATAGATAAAAGTAAATAGAGTCATTGTAGAGAGAACTAAAAATTAATACTTGCATTAAATGCAGCAGTATTTATGCTATATCAAAATTTATACATATTTTTAATGCATAAAGATTGAGCTTGAGTTTTTATAGTGGCTGTTTTATAACAGTTTGATATATGACAACAAAATTACTACTGAGTTATTTATGTAACTATCCACTACTATCTTTGCTTAACTCTAAGGTTGCAAGTTTAAGAATAGGTAAGCTTTTAGTGAAATATATGTTAGCCAGCTAATTTTGATGATTTATTGGCCTCTCAACCTGTAACTTCTAGGCTGCATCAAAAAAATTAGGGATTGGTACGCAAAGAGAAGAACCAATCCCTAATGTGATGATTTTGTAGTTTTGATTAATAACGTTGACCCGTAACGATGTATGCTACTCGTTGACCAATGTTAGTTGCATGATCTGCCATGCGTTCCAGACAGCGAATTGCTAGAGCTAAAAGGACTATGGGTTCGACTACACCAGGAACATCCTTTTGGAAAGCTAAAGTGTTATAGAGACGTTCATAGGCATTATCAACAGCATCATCTAAATGCTGGATACTCCTTCCACCTGCTTCATCTAAATCGGCTAAAGCCACCAAGCTAGTGGCTAACATAGCTTGAGCATGGTGAGACATGACTGCAATCTCTGGTAGAGAAGCATGAGGCGGATAAGGAAAAAGTTTAATGGCAATGTCAGCTAGATCTTCAGCATAATCCCCAATCCGCTCTAAATCTCGCACTAGCTGCATAAAAGCACTCAAGTGGCGCAGATCTTGGGCCGTTGGTGCTTGTAATGTCATGATTGCTGTGCAATCTGACTCTATTTGTCTATAAAAGCGATCAATTTTTTTATCTAATTGAGGAAGTTCCTCTGCTGCTGTTAAATTGCGCGCAAATAACGCCTGGTGGCTCAGACGAAACGATTGTTCCACCAAAGCACCCATGCGTAATACATCACGCTCTAAGCGCCTAATGGCGCGTGCTAGCTGGGTTGGATCGGGATTGGGAGGATAAACGATAGCTTTCACACTTGTATTTTCAAACGTGAAGATATTTTTTTAACTATAGTCTTGGCTTGGCGTATTTGCCATCATCTCTGGGAAGTGTAGTTGTATCCACGCACCGCCTGTTTCTGGATGATTCATGGCTTTGATTGAACCACCGTGAGCGAGGATAATTTGTCGCACGATCGCTAAACCCAAACCACTACCAACGATCGCTGTTTTAGAATTACTTTCTTGGATGGGATCGCGAGCTCGTGATTGATCTCCCCGATAAAAACGCTCAAAAACATGGGGTAAATCTACTTCTGCAAAACCAACGCCGCAATCTATGATATTGATTGCTAAGGCGGTGGCAAAATTTTTGGTAGGAGTATCTTTGGCTGAGAGGATTTCGGCTTGGACTTCAATCGTTGTGCAAGGCGGACTGTATTTGATGCTGTTATCTAGCAAGTTGAGAAAAACTTGGTATATGCGCGAGCGATCTGCTTTAATCCAGAGGTTCTCTGCTCCAGAATATTTCAGATGCAGATGCTGCTTTTGTGCTAATGGTTCTAAAGTTTCCCAAACAGATGTAATGAGCGATCGCACTTCTACAGCTTCCGGCTGCAATTGAATACTGGGATCTGTTTCCATTTGAGTCAGTTCTAGCCAACCTTGTACCAAGTTAATCAACCGATCAACTTCTTGCATCAAGCGGGTAATCCAACGATCTAAAGGTGGTTCTAAACGATTTTGTAAAGTTTCCACAACCAGACGAATCGAAGTCAGGGGTGTTCTGAGTTCGTGAGCTAAATCAGAAAAAGAACGATCTCTTACTTGATTCATATCCAACAGAGGTTGGCGATTTTCTAGAAATACTCCCACTTGTCCCTTATCTAAGGGAAAGCTCGATGCCCTTATAGCCAGAGATTTTATTTCTAACATTGCGGCTGGGTTCTCACAAGGGGGGTGAAACACCCACTCTTTTACCCTTGGTTGCTGGCAATCGCGAGTTTGCTCAATCAGGCGATCGAGTTCATAAGAACGCACTAACTCCAATAACAAACGTATTTGTCCTGGTTGCCAACGCTCCAAATATAATATTTCTCTAGCCTGTTGATTGCACCACAGTAGTTGATTCTCTTCATCTACCTGCAAATATCCCAATGGTGCAAAATCCAGCAATTCTTGATAAGTTTCTAGGGATTGCTGTAAATCTTGCCGTTCCTCCTTCACCATTGTAATTTCCTGGCGTAAGCGAGGAATTAAAGGCAGCGCTACTTTGGAACCAGGAGAATTGAAAGGTTTAACTACTCGCTCTAAATAGCGGTTCAGTTGAACCTGTTGCCAAATCCAAAATCCAATCCCTACCGCTAAACCCAGAGAAAATCCCAATAAAAACATTTAAGTCATTAGTTGCTTGATCACAACTAAAAACTAACAACTATCCTGAGCAATTATCCAAATCTATAGCCAAAACCTCTGACAGTCACAATGTATTCAGGACGACTGGGGTCTAATTCTAGTTTTTCCCGTAACCATCGAATGTGGACATCTACAGTCTTACTATCGCCTACAAAATCTGGCCCCCAAACCTGATCTAGCAACTGTTCTCGCGACCATACTCGACGAGCATAACTCATAAACAGTTCTAGTAAGCGAAACTCTTTTGGTGATAGGCTCACCTCTTGACCACGAACCAGTACGCGACACTCTTGGGGATTTAAACTCACATCCTTGTACTTAAGTATCGGTATTTGTGGCAAGGTACTAAAACGTTGACGACGAAGTAAAGCGCGACAACGAGCCACTAATTCTCGCATACTAAAGGGTTTAGTCAGATAGTCATCTGCTCCCACTTCTAAGCCCAACACACGGTCAGTTTCACTACCTTTGGCACTCAGCATCAAAATTGGCACTGGGTTACCTTGATGACGCAGCAAGCGACAGATATCTAATCCATTGATTTGCGGCAGCATCAAATCTAAAATTACCAAATCAAAGGAAGGTTCCCCGGAATTTGGTTCAAAATTCTTGATATATTCAACGGCAGTTCGCCCATCAGTAGCAGTTACGACCTCATAGCCTTCACCCTCCAGTGCTACCAACAGCATTTCTCGGATTAATTCTTCATCTTCTACTACTAGAATGCGGCTTGTTTGCCCTATATCCGCTTTGGCAGGAAACTTGGTAGATTCGCTAGTGTACATTAGATATCACAAAATTTTTGTGTCTGTGCAGCTATCAAGATGATGATTGAATCAATTAATTATTAAGTTTCCGTGAATTTACACCCTAGACATTGCGCCCTAGTTTGTAAAACGTAACATAAATCACAGAAACCAACATATTATAAAGCACTGCGGCTACAAGCTGGCAAGAGTGTTTGCAGTAACTTGATATCTTGAAATTTTTGTATACCTGCATTTACTTCTTGACAATAGCAGCTTTTTTTCAGTACTATTATTTTTAGTACAAATATACTATAAGTCCCCAAATTTTACCTTGAGATCATAAAGGCACTAATTACAGATGATCTCCGGTATTTGTAAGTGTCTTTTGATTCTTGTTTCAGCATTTACACTGGGTGAAAAACCCTAATTTTTAGGCTACTCTGATGTCTGCATAGAGTAAGTCAGGGTATGACTTGCTACACAAAAATTATTGCTTGTTTAAGGAGTTGGAGAATGACTACAGTTGCAGTCAAAGACAGCAAACAACAAATAGTGCAAGCATTTCAGCAAATCCTCACACAAAGGAAACAATTAGATTTAAAAATAGCTACTAAACAAGAAGAAGCTGAAAAGGTAAAAAATCAAGAAATTCTGGTAACTGCTTCTACATATACTGTTGATAGTATTGTTAAAGGTTTAGCAGATTTACAATTGGAGTTTGGCAGTATTGTTACTGCACTATCAGAAAAATTAGCGCAAGAAAATTCCAAATTAGATGAATTAAATAGAGCTATAGAAATTGCCACTCAGCAGTTAAAAGACTTACAGCAAATTAGAGTGGTTGCTGATGCTTTAGATATTTTAACCCAAGAACATCAAGAGAAATTAAGAGTTCTTGAACAAGAAATTGCTAGTAAACGAGAAGCACTAGAAAAAGAAATTACAATTAGACGTAAAGAGTGGCAAAAAGACCAAGCTGAATATGAAGAAGCAGTACGAGTATATACTGATTTAGTAGCTAAACAACGTGCATCAGAGACAGAAGAATATCAGTATAAGTTGGAAACAAACAGAAAACTGACTACTGATGCTTATGAAGATAAAAAGCGCAAACTAGAACGAGAAATTCAAGAAACTACTCAGCAGAAAGATAAAAATTGGGCCGAAAGGGAAAAAATTCTGACTGAACGTCAAGCTTTGTTTACAGAATATCAGCAAAAAGTTTTAGCATTTCCTAATGAGTTGGAAGAAGCAGTTAAGAAAGCTAGAGAAGAAGCTATTAAAGAAACTAGCCAAAAAGCTAAAGTGGAAGCCGATTTATTTGAAAAAGATTGGGAATCTAGTAAACAGAGTTACGAATTAAAAATCCAATCTTTAGAAGAGACTATTAAGAAACAAACTGAGCAAATAGAAGGAATTTCGGTTCAATTACAAACTGCATTAAAACAAGCGCAAGATTTGGCAATGAGAGCTTTTGATAGTTCCAATAGTAAATAGTCACTAATCTTCGGTTGTTAGCCATGAAAA
Organism: Nostoc carneum NIES-2107; assembly: GCA_002368155.1. Lineage (GTDB taxonomy): Bacteria > Cyanobacteriota > Cyanobacteriia > Cyanobacteriales > Nostocaceae > Aulosira > Aulosira carnea. The sequence goes on along the minus strand of AP018180.1, from coordinate 6,416,863 downwards.
TTATCTTTGGATTCGATGGAGGTTTGTTGTGGTAGCTAAAAAACCAACAGATAAAAATACTAAAGCTGAAATTCTCCAAGCTTATGAAGAATTAGCCAAAGAGACAGCAACCATAAAATCACAACTTACCCAAACTTTAAAAGAAGCACAAGCTGTAACTAAAGAAAAGCCAAAAGTGGAGCCAAAACCTGCTATGAATGCGCCAACTACTGTTCAGCAAAGAATGAATTATACAATTGAAAGCCTAGCTAAAATCCAGTTAGGCTTTGGTAGTGCGGCGAATGAATTATCAGAACAGCTAACTACGCAAGCTTCAAAATTGGCAGAAATTAGAGAAGCTGTAGAAAAAGAAGTAGCAGAACTTAAGCAATTACATAATTTAGAAATTTCGGAAGATATCTTAGAGACTCTGATCACCAACTATGAGGATAATTCTAAGACTTATCAAGAAGAGTTTACAGAACGCAAAGAAGTCTTATTACAGGAAATAGATGAGCAGAGAAAAGCTTGGTTAAAGGAGCAAGATGACAGTAACAGATTAATTAAAGAAAGAGATGAAAATCTTAAAAAAACTCGACAACGAGATGAAGCTGAATACAAATATAGTTTAGAACTTCAGCGCAAATTGCAAAAAGATGAATATGAGCAGCAGCAAAAAGAATTAAACCAACAGTTAGAAGAATTTCAGCAAGAAACAGAAAAACAATGTAATGAAAGAGAAAAGGCGATCGCAGAACGAGAAAAGCAGTTTGAAGAGTTAAAAGTCAAAGTAGAAGCATTCCCTAAAGATAAGGAAGCTGCTATTAAAAAAGCTACAGAAGAAGGTAAAGGAATTGCCCATTACCAAGCTAAAATTAAGTCAGATTTATACAGTAAGGAAGTAGAGGGACAGAAGCGTTTTTATGAACAGAGATTGCAATCTCTAGAACAAACGATTAGTAATCAAGATACTCGCTTACAAAACTTGACTAAGCAACTCGAATCTGCTCTCAAACAAGTGCAAGATTTAGCAGTGAAAGCTATAGAAGGAACTGCTAATGTTAATTCCTATCAAGCAATTAAAGAAATAGCTTTAGAACAGGCGAAAAGTCAGGTAAAAAATAAATAAGATTACTTTGGATATTGAGAATTAAGAATTTAATTCCTGACTGTCAAGTGATTATACCCTGATAACTAATGTAGAGGCGTAATTCAATTTACGTCTCTATAACATTGTGTAATTATAAATTTCTACTGGTTTCATGCAAAATTAATGTTCTCTTTTTTTGGGAATACCTTTATTTAGAGGTTGTTTACGGCTGCTGGTTTCGTTGGACTTATTTTTTTTGCTTGATTCTTGCTTGGAGTTTTCTTCTTGATTGTACATAAGGATAAACCTTGTTAGACATTAATTATCTATATTTTAAATTTACATTATGTGCAGCCGAATTTACGGAAAATATGCAAATACTTTATATTCCAATCTAGTTCAGATAATCTTAGATACCAGATTTTGTATATCTTAGCAGGAGATCTATTTATCTTCCTAAAAATTTAAATATTATACCAATTCAAATAATGTTGGCGACAGATAAATTCTTTGTAAGGGCACGGCATCCGCAATCTTTTGGCATATCAAATATCTTACAGGTGCCGTGCCCCTACTCATCTGTCGCGTTCTTTTTTCAAAATGGTATTACAAGATAAAAAAATAGAGACGTTATTATTTTTACGTCTCTACAAAAGAGGAAACCCATTATGTATAAAAATTAGATACTAGAATTAAAAATTGAAAATTGAAATTAAAATATTAGTCAAATTACTAACAGCCACTAACGTGCTTTATTCAGTTTTTGACTTGGCTGTTGATTGTTGTTTTTGTGGCTATTAGACTGGATAGCACCAGTTTCAGTTTTCGGGGGATGTCCATTATCGCGAGGTTTTTTCCGAGTCATAATCAATACAATCCTTGTTGGTTAACTCTCTACAAATTGAACTACAAGCGTATAAATTGTGAATCCGGAAAATCCTAAAAAATTACTAGCTGGTAGCGAAATATATATTACGGCTCGAAGATCATCCCCAGTTGTAGTAAAAGTATGGGGAAGAAAATTGTCAGCTAAATTGACATTTGATTTGCAGAATTTAGGCGGGCAAGATGCCCACACAACAAGATACTGATAAAATTTAATCTGCAAATTAGATGTGTTTTAGCTCTCATCCCGATACTTTTACTCTCCAAAAAGAGAGCTAATGTTAAGCAAAGCTAGTAAAATCCAGATTTGGGGGAATATCTTGAATCCTTCCAGGCCCGATCGCACGCAATGCTTCTTTTAAATCAATATCGCCAGTATATAAGGCACGCCCTACAATTACACCATTTACGCCTTGAGGTTCCAACACCAACAAACTCAGCAAATCGGTAACTGAACTTACTCCACCTGAAGCAATTACGGGGATCGAAATTGTAGCAGCGAGTTCTCGCAAAGCTTCTAAGTTTGGCCCTGAGAGAGTACCATCACGGTGAATATCAGTGTAAATAATCGCGGCTGCTCCCAATTCTTGCATTTGTACAGCTAATTGGGTTGCCAAAACTTCTGAGGTTTCTAACCAACCGCGAGTTGCTACTAATCCATTCCGCGCATCAATCCCAACAATAATTTGTCCCGGAAATTCTTGACAGAGTTGTTGTACTAGTTGGGGTTGTTCAACAGCAACAGTTCCCAGAATCGCTCGTTGTACGCCAATATTAAATAACTGCTGGACGCTAGCGCGATCGCGTAATCCCCCGCCTACTTGAATTGGTACTGATACCGCTTGTGCGATCGCTTCTATTGCTTCTAAGTTGACAACTTTACCTGCTTTCGCACCATCCAAATCTACTACATGGAGCCTAGCAGCACCTTGATCAACCCACTGCTTTGCAACATCAGCTGGGTTTTCGCTAAATACTTGCGAGCGATCGTAGTCTCCTTGATAAAGTCGTACACAACGGCCTGCTAATAAATCAATTGCTGGAATTACATCCATTACTTCATCCTCGAAAAATAATTACTAATTCGTAATTCGTAATTCGTAATTAAAAAACTCTTGAGAGTTTCAGCTAAATCAGCTTTTATGCCAAATAAATTGGCACATTTATTCGTCAGGAAAGTCAAGAGTCAAAGTTACTCTGGAGCAACTTTTGACTCTTGACTAACTAAAAGTACAAAACCCTATGCTTGAGTGTTTTCTGGGGAATTTTTCGCTTTTAACTGCTTTACAGCTTTCCAGAAACCTAGCACAATCAAAATGTTAGAAAGGGTCAAGAACAGCTCTGCACCACCATGCAGCCAATCTACATTTGCTAAAGCCTCTTTGTAATGGACTTTGGCATAAATTCCCGCTGGGATGGTGATCCCCACAAAAACTAAAGTGCCATAAAATCCATACAAAGCTAAACGTGGCATTAGCTTGCTGCGGCTGATAAACCACAAGAAACCCAAATAAGGAAACAGTGAAATGGCAAAAAGGGCATCTTTAGATATCATCGCTCTGATTTGATAGGTTGGTTTGCAACAGAATTAATTCCCTGATGAGCAGACTTAGCAGAACGCCAAATCCACACCGCAGCTGCCCAAAGGGTAAAATTACCAACTAAGGTCATGGTAGCTTGAAGTGTTACCAGCCATTCCAAAGATTGGGGATTATCAAAATAGTGCCAAGTACAAGCACACATAGCACTAACCAAAGCGGGTAACATGGCGAAGGACAATCCCCACCAAGTCCGGTTACCAGTGAGTTCGCCGTAAGTCCAGATTAACCAAATAGCGGCAATCCACTCAATGACGCTAGAAACATGAATAATCCAGGTGGGAATTGAAAGAGACTGCATAAGGTTGCTGAAAAGTCAATAGTTAGGAGTCGAGATTTGTAGAGACGCGATTAATCGCGTCTTACTCAAGGGTCAAGAGTCAAGGGATCTATTTCTTATTTTCCCAGTCCCCAATCCCCAGTCCTCAATCGCCCCATCCCCCATCTTCCCACAAGAAAAATCTGATTTTTCGCGAAGTATGCCAGCCATTTCACCTAACATCTGGGTAAGTAGCAGATAATCAAGGTCAATTAAACTTGATCAGCTAAAATCTCAAATCAAAAATCTCAAATGAAACCGATGCGGGCTTTATTATCTGGGTATTACGGAAAAGGGAATGGTGGTGACGAAGCTTTACTAGCAACGCTATTGCAGATGCTACCGCCTCATGTCACGCCTGTGGTGCTTTCTGGTAATCCTGAAGAAACCCGCGATCGCTATGGTGTGGAAAGCTATGATCGCATGGCTTTTTTACCTGTACTGCAAGCTTTGCGTTCTTGTGATGCGTTTATTTGGGGTGGTGGGAGTTTAATCCAAGATGTAACTAGTACCATTAGCTCTGTTTATTATGGGGGACTGATGGCATTAGCCCAAATGATGGGCTTAAAAACCGTTGCTTGGGGTCAGGGAATTGGGCCGCTGAAACGTCCCCAAACACGCTGGTTAGCACGAAAAACTTTTGCTGCTTGTACGAAAGTGAGTGTACGCGATCGCGCTAGCGCAGCCTTATTATCTGACTGGCAAATTCCTTGTATCCTTGCTCCAGACCCAGTTTGGGCTTTGGAAGCTAAACCAGTACCCGAACTTACAGATTTACCAGATCACAGAGTTGCTGTAACTTTGCGATCGCATCCACAACTGACCGAAACTCGCTTAGCAAATTTAACGCAAGCGTTGGTTGAGTTTCAAAAAGCTACACAAACTTTTATTTTGTTACTGCCTTTTCAAAAAAGTGAAGATTTAAATATTGCTGAGGCAATTCAACCACACCTCAAAGATGTCAGCCAAATTATGTGTTTAGAAGATCCACAACTTTTAAAAGGTGTGTATCGCCATGTAGAGATGACAATCGGGATGCGCCTACACAGTTTAATTATGGCTGCGGCTGAAGGTTGTCGCTGTTTTGCCCTGAGTTACGACCCGAAGGTAAATCGCCTGATGGAAGATTTATCTATGCCTGGATGGGATTTAGCGAATTTACCAGATGATCCCAATATTATTAGTAAAGCTTGGATCGAGCATTATGTTCATGGCAATCCATTATCCTCAGAGCAAATTCAGTCTTTAGTAAATCGGGCATTAATGCATCGTGAGTTGCTAAGTGCAGCCTTAGAAATTTAAGACACATTCAAACTAATGCCAGTCGCCGAGGTCAGGTTGACTTTCCAAAGCGCTGGCGAATTTTGATGCTAATGTTGGAAATTAGCGATCGCAAACAATCATGGCATCACCCTTAATAGCAGTGATAGCAGCCTCTACAACAACAATCAGTTAGGTTTTGTAAAAGACTATTTGTTATTTGAGCAACAATCAATGATTGGGTCTGCGGCAAATGCATTTAAACCCACAGATTGCAAGAATACCCCCCAATCGGATTTGACCTTTAAATTATTCGGTTCGCTACAACGTAAATCAACATAACTGCTTAGTGCTTCATGCCAAATACCAGCTTCAGCATAAAGGATTGGACGTTTACGCGTATCTGCTAGTTGTAGAGCTTTCGTCAGGGTGGGTTCGGGTTGTGCGCGCTCAACCCATCCTTCTACATTCGGATTTCTGATGGGATTTTGCCCATCACACACTAATGTCAAATACCAGTGATAGCGTTTACCGACTTTTAAAGGAGTAGCACTCGCGGGGAGGGTAAATTTCATAATGCCAGGTTTAGCTGGCACATCCAAAGTAGTTTCATAAACTACATCATCATCATCAGTATTATCATTATTTGCCTCAGCTAAAATCACAAACTGAGCTGTTTTGACAGAAGACGCAGGTACGTGCCAGAAAAAAGTTGGACGTTCTGCAAAAGTTAACCCTAAATTCTCTTTTGGTAATAAGGGTGTTAATAATTGATTTTTCTGTACACAAGAGCCGGGGCCACGAGTTGCACCACCCGCGCTAGCTGGTGGTAATCCCCGCTTAGGTGGTTTAAAACTTTGACTGATTAGCCAAGGTTGTTTTTGCTGCTGACTTAGCAAAGTTGGGTTAACTTGGGCTTGTGCCTGTGTTGTTAAATTTGGAATAGTAGCCAGTTCCAAAAGAAAAGGTATGGAAAAGGCTACGAAAAGTAGAGGCCGCTTGATCCAATTCATGCCTAAATTTCCTCTCAACTATTTATGTAAATATAAAAGTCCCCTAGTTGTTGATAAACCAAAACTGTGGCAGCAATCAACAGGGGTAATTAATAGACTCTACAAGTACTGCATCATTGGGAAGTGAAAATATAGTATGACCTATTGACAGGTTTTATACTGTGATAACAGTCGAAAACACAGAAGTATTGTTCCCGTTCGTTAGTGTAGCTACGCAGAATTTAACATTACCTCATGTATTCTTCAAAAACCTTTGATTCTAGGTAATTGGGGTCTTGCTCAATAGTAATTTATTGCCGTGATCAGTCAGAGATCATCTATATTAACTGGTTGCAAATAATACACTTGTAACTGGGTAATAGGTAACAGGTAATGGGTACATGAGAAGGGAGTAATAACAATTCAAAATTCAATATTCAGAAAGCCTAATTTTACAAGGGTTTGGGATTTTCATCTGTTGCTGAATTTTGGAGAATTGTTATAACTCGTGACCATTAGCTTTTGACCCTTGACTCTTGAGAAGTTTTATCAATATTGTTGTCCTAAAGCTACCACTGCATTTTGACCACCAAAGCCAAAACTGAAACAAAGGGTAGACTGGATATGATGTTGACGAGCGGTTTTTACGAGATTTAAATTAAACTCTGGCTGCTGCAATCCGACACAGGGAGGCAAAATTTGCTTCTGCAAGGCTTGAAGTGAAAAAGCTACGCCTAAAGCCCCGGAAGCGCCAAGAGTGTGGCCTGTACTTCCTTTGGTTGAACTCACTGCAACTTTTTGGGGAAACACCCGCTCGATCGCAATGCTCTCTGTGCGATCGTTTAGCTGTGTTGCTGTACCATGAGCGTGAATATAATCAATATCTGCTGGTGTGAGACAACTACGCTCTAAGCATTGCTTGATAGATGCGATCGCACTTTTAGCTTCTGGTTCTGGAGCATTACCATGATATGCGTCGTTAAGTAAGCTAAAACCCAGGATTTCCCCATAAATTTTGGCTTGTCGCTGCTTGGCTAATGCTGCTGATTCGAGCACAAATACAGCTGCACCTTCTCCTAACACAAAACCTTCTCTTTGTAAATCAAAGGGATAAGCACCAGTAGTGGCTAAAGCACCCATTTGCTGAAACCCTGCCAAAGTTAAGGGTGTAATCGGTGCTTCTACGGCTCCAGCGATCGCTCTTTGATATTGTCCTGTTTGCAATAGCATAGTAGCTTGGGCGATCGCCCAGATTCCTGTAGCACAAGCAGCCATTGGTGCTAAAACGCTCCCAGTTGCACCAATTTGTCTGGCTGCGGCGATCGCATTCATGTGCGGTAAAGTGTTTAACCAATTTTCCATCTCCCTTACACACAAGGGAGATGAAAAGCGATCGCTTGCGTACATTTGCTGCGCCAGTTTTTCCCAAACCGCTTGATAAGCACGACTTGAGCCAATCACGACAGCACAATCAGGTAAAGGAGATGATAACCCAGCATCTGTTAAAGCCGCAGCCACAACCGACTGCGTCAGCTTTTCTAATGATGCTGGTTGTTCAGCTATCAACCCTAGAGGAAATGCTTCTAGTTCTGGGAAAGGTTGATGTAATTTAATTCCAGATTTACCTGCGATTAAGTTCTGCCAACTAGCCTCTAAGCTGTCTCCTAAAGCAGAAACTAGACCAATACCAGTGACAACAACCTTAACCAATTTAGGACTTGGGGTTTGAGATTTGAAATTTGTCATGGGTAATAGGAAAAACTATTACCCATTACCCAATTTTGTAATCTTAACCAGGAGTTTTTAAGTTTTCTGCGCCTTGGGTGACTTTAGCAGATTCGATGCGATCGCCTTGCTGGATTTTATTAACAACATCAAAGCCGCTGGTTACATTGCCAAACACAGCATAGTTTCCATCTAAAAAGCCTAGATCTGCTAAGGCAAAGTAAAACTGAGAAGATGCAGAGTTTGGTTGCTGCGATCGGGCCATTGCTACTGCACCTTGTTTATGAGTCAAGGCAGGTGGCTGAGTAATAGTTTTACCGTAAATTGGTTCTGCTGCACCCTTGGGCTTAATTTCTAAGGGTATATAGCGCTCATTCTTAGTTTTGGGGTCAATATAGCCACCTGTACCCAGTCTATTTGCTGGAACTTTTGGATCTTTACTTTGCGGATCGCCCCCTTGAACGACAAATGGTTGGGGATCGCGTACCACTCGATGGAAAACTGAACCATCATACACACCCTTTTGCACTAAATCTACGAAGTTACCCGCTGTAATTGGGGCATTAGTGCCATCTACTTCGATAGTAATTGGTGAGCCGTTCACCGTCATCACCACAGTAGCCTTACCTTCGAGCCGTGGTAAATCATTCATTCCAGGAATACTCTCGCTAGTAGTTTGTGATACAGACGTTGCTTCAGTGCTTGTCTTGCTGCTTGTCTCAGTTGCTGTTGAGGTAGCTGTCGAGGTAGAAGAAGCATTAGAAGCATTTTGCTGTGTTGAACATCCACCCAAAATCAAAGTCCCAACAATCAAAAGAGCAACCAAAAATTGTGGAAATTTTAACCGCATGACTAATTACTGACTCAACCAGAGTATATTATCGTTTCCCAAGCTTTTAGAGTGGGGATTTACATACTCATCCAAAATTTCTTATTTACAATTTTTTACATTTTATCGAGAGCGATCTAATCAGTTTCCCAGTTCTTTTCTGCTTGAGATTTGACAGAGTAAGCACTCCCGATGAAAAAATTTCACCCGTTTTGCATGAAAGTCGAGGCGGGGATTTTTACTCAGAACTCCGCACTCAGCACTTCAAGTCAGGAGAACAAGGGAACAAGGAATATATTTGAGTACTGACGCGATTAATCGCGTCTCTACAACCCTTGACCCTTGTCAACATTCTTTACAAACCTTCTAGAGGTACACCCAAGAAACGGGCTAACTCTGCGCCTTGAGTTTCTAACTCTGTGAGAGATAAAGGTTGACCGACTCTAGTTAAAGGAATGTCTCTGCGACCTTTCACGCGTAGATAGAGGACGCGCCGAGGATTCAAACCTTCTTTGATCGATATTTGCACCGATTGAGCGTCTTCTAAGGGACTTTCAACTTCAATACGACGGTTTTTACCAGGAAATCCATTGCGGAAAATTTTAATCTTGCCTGTTTCCTGGTTAAATTCGTTATATCCACCGCCTACATCCCATAGAATTACTAACCACAGGTATAAGGCTAAAAGCAAGCCAGCCGCGCCGTATAACCCCATTACTAAACCTTGGGGCACAAAAACTAGTTGTGTTGGATCGGTAACTATGAGTAAATTAACTTTTAGATAGCTGGATATTCCAGCTAATACAAAGCCTGTAGCTCCTAAGGTAACGATAGTTGCCCACCAGTAGTTGCTAAACCGACGAGAACCGAGAACGTTTTGCTTCAGGACACTTGTAGCCGAGCGATCGCCATTAGGCGAATTGCCTTTGTTAATTGTTGATGCCGTCATGGAACTACCTTGGCCTGTGACATATTCTCTTTAAAAGTCTGCCATTTTAGCAGTGTGTCTTGCAAGTTGATTTTTGCGAATAGGTAATTGGTAATGGTTAATGGGTAATTGGTGTAAGGTTCAGTATTTAGTTTTTCGCGGTTTGATGATTTCCTCTTGTCCTCTTCTCCCCAATCACCAGTCCCCAGTCCCCAATACCCACTCCCCATTTCCAATTGTGTAGATTTCTGAGAAAAGTTGTGTCAGATTGTTAAATTTCTGATATTCATAATATTTATATAGCTTCGTGTTAAATCACCTGATTCACTTGCGTGGATCGGTCACAAACCCGAACCGATGTGATAAGTTAAGAATCATTAAGTTACCACCAACTAGAACACTAGCCAATGGTACGGGTAATGGCATAACTCTGAGAAACGCTGACTGAACTAGGCGGTAATTTCTCAGAATCTCAGTAGCTATCAAGTTACGAGAACTTGTCAAAAAAAACGTTAATTCCTCGCGGTAGTTGCTTTAAATAGGGAAAATCACCTACAGCACTGCTTTAGAAACGTTGCAATTTTAGTAAAAAAGAGGATTTTAGTTCAATGACCATCGCAGTTGGGCGCGCCCCCAGTAGAGGGTGGTTTGACGTTCTAGACGACTGGTTGAAGCGCGATCGCTTTGTATTCGTAGGTTGGTCAGGAATATTGTTATTCCCCTGCGCTTTCCTAGCACTAGGCGGTTGGCTCACAGGCACAACCTTCGTCACGTCATGGTACACCCACGGTTTAGCATCTTCTTATTTAGAAGGCTGTAACTTTATCACAGTAGCTGTATCCACCCCAGCCGATAGTTTGGGACATTCCCTATTACTGCTGTGGGGGCCAGAAGCACAAGGAGACTTCACTCGGTGGTGTCAGCTAGGTGGCTTATGGACATTCGTGGCGCTACACGGAGCCTTTGGATTAATTGGCTTCATGTTGCGGCAGTTTGAAATTGCTCGTCTAGTAGGAATCCGCCCCTATAACGCCTTGGCATTTTCTGCACCAATTGCAGTGTTTGTCAGCGTGTTCTTGATGTACCCCTTGGGACAATCAAGCTGGTTCTTTGCACCGAGCTTTGGAGTAGCAGGAATTTTCCGCTTCATCTTATTTGTACAAGGATTCCATAACTTCACCCTCAACCCCTTCCACATGATGGGAGTAGCAGGTGTGTTGGGTGGTGCATTGCTGTGTGCGATTCACGGTGCCACAGTGGAAAATACCCTGTTTGAAGACGGTGAAGCGGCTAACACCTTCCGCGCCTTCAACCCCACCCAATCAGAAGAAACCTACTCAATGGTGACTGCAAACCGTTTCTGGTCACAGATTTTCGGGATTGCCTTCTCCAACAAACGCTGGTTACACTTCTTCATGCTGTTTGTGCCAGTCACAGGTCTGTGGATGGCAGCAGTGGGTATCGTCGGTATCGCTCTCAACCTGCGGGCTTACGACTTCGTATCGCAGGAATTACGGGCGGCTGAAGACCCAGAATTTGAAACATTCTATACCAAAAACATTTTGCTGAACGAGGGTATCCGCGCTTGGATGGCTCCTCAAGATCAGCCCCACGAACAATTTGTATTCCCTGAGGAGGTATTACCTCGTGGTAACGCTCTCTAATAGATCGGCCGTCCTGGGCGGTGGACGCGATATAGAATCAACAGGTTTTGCCTGGTGGTCTGGTAACGCTCGTTTGATTAACCTATCTGGCAAACTGCTTGGTGCTCACGTTGCCCATGCTGGTTTGATCGTATTCTGGGCTGGAGCGATGACTTTGTTTGAAGTCGCTCACTTCATCCCTGAAAAGCCTATGTATGAGCAAGGCTTAATCTTGTTACCTCACATCGCTACCTTGGGATGGGGCGTTGGTGCTGGTGGCGAAGTCATCGACACATTCCCCTACTTTGTTGTTGGTGTACTTCACCTGATTTCCTCAGCGGTACTAGGTTTTGGTGGTATTTATCATGCCGTTCGTGGCCCAGAAACCTTAGAAGAATATTCTTCCTTCTTTGGTTATGACTGGAAAGACAAGAACAAAATGACCAATATCATCGGCTTTCACCTAATCATCTTAGGATGCGGTGCGCTGTTGTTGGTGCTGAAGGCTATGTTCTTCGGTGGTGTTTATGACACTTGGGCACCTGGTGGTGGTGATGTTCGTGTGATCACTAACCCAACACTGAACCCAGCCATTATCTTTGGTTATCTCATCAAGTCTCCTTTTGGTGGCGAAGGCTGGATCGTCAGCGTCGATAACATGGAAGATGTTATCGGTGGTCACATCTGGATTGCTTTCATCTGTATTGCTGGTGGTATTTGGCACATCTTTACTAAGCCTTTCGCTTGGTCACGTCGTGCATCCATCTGGTCTGGTGAAGCTTACCTCTCCTACAGCTTGGGCGCTCTGTCCTTGATGGGCTTTATTGCTTCCTGTATGGTTTGGTACAACAACACCGTTTACCCCAGCGAATTCTACGGACCTACTGGACCTGAAGCTTCTCAAGCTCAAGCTTTAACCTTCTTGATTCGTGACCAACGCTTAGGTGCTAACGTTGGTTCTGCTCAAGGCCCCACTGGTCTAGGTAAATACTTGATGCGCTCTCCTAGTGGTGAAATCATCTTTGGTGGTGAAACCATGCGCTTCTGGGATTTCCGTGGCCCTTGGTTGGAGCCTCTACGTGGGCCTAACGGTCTCGACTTAAACAAAATCAAGAACGATATTCAGCCTTGGCAAGCTCGTCGCGCTGCTGAATATATGACCCACGCGCCTCTGGGTTCTCTGAACTCCGTAGGTGGTGTAGCAACAGAAATCAACTCCTTCAACTATGTATCTCCTCGTGCATGGTTGGCAACTTCTCACTTCGTTTTAGGTTTCTTCTTCCTCATTGGTCACTTGTGGCACGCTGGTCGCGCTAGAGCAGCAGCAGGTGGTTTTGAGAAAGGTATTGACCGTGAGAATGAGCCAGTAATGTCCATGACCGAACTTGACTAGTTCTCAAGCTTTCTTTCATCACTGACAATCACATAATTTCAAGCTCTTGTTTTTCAACAAGAGCTTTTTTATTGTTCTTTTATAACTTCTGATGAAATCAAAAAGTTGAGGGTTCGCGGAATAATTTATTGTGTTGAGTTCCCATATTACTATTTAGTTTCCATCCAGTTCTCACCTGCGCGTACATCTACTAATAATGGCACGCTCAACTTGACTGCACCTTCCATTGCTGACTTAATTTGTGGTTGTAATTCTGCCCATTCTTGGGGTGGAACTTCAAACACTAACTCATCGTGAACTTGTAATAACAATCGCGCTTGATATTTACCTAAAATCTCATGGAGTTTGACCATAGCAATTTTGATAATATCGGCACTAGAACCTTGAATTGGTGCATTCGCAGCAGAACGCAGTAACCCAGCATCATAAGCACCCAGATTCTTCAATTTACTCAAATCAATATCATCTGGATTGCTACCTTTTAATTTGCGTAAATTATTGCTGGTAAACTCAACATAACGACGACGACCGAGAATTGTTTCTACATAACCTTGGGCGATCGCTTCTTTTTTGACACGCTCTAAGTATGTAAATACTTGTGCATAGCGTTCGTTAAATCGCTTAATAAATTCGCTGGCGTTGGCTTTATCTACTCCAGTTGAACGGGCAAATTTTAAAGAACCCATGCCATAAATTACGCCGAAGTTGATGGTTTTTGCTAATCTGCGTTCATCTGATGTGACATCTTCTTTTTCAAACACCAACCGCGCCGTTACAGTATGAATATCTTCATTCTGCTGATAGGCTTGGACTAAAACTGGTTCTTGGCTTAAATGAGCCAATATTCTTAATTCGATTTGTGAGTAATCAGCCGCTACCATTAACCAGCCTGGCTCTGGCAAAAATGCTTTGCGAATTTGACGGCTAAAAGCTGTGCGAATAGGAATATTTTGTAAATTAGGGTTAGAGGAAGATAAGCGACCAGTAGATGTTGCTGCTTGGTTAAAATCTGTATGCACTCTCTGAGTCTTTTCGCTTACCAATGCTGGTAATGCATCTACATAAGTAGACTTTAATTTAGATAAAGTACGATACTCAATTAAAGCATCCACAAAACCAGTTTTATCAATTTCTTGCAGTTTCTCTAACGTTGCTGCATCTGTAGAGTAACCTGTTTGAATTTTGCGTGAATACTTAGTACTTAATCCTAATTTTTCAAACAATATATGACTCAATTGTTTAGGAGAACCTAAATTAAATTTTTCGCCAGCAATTTCTGTCGCTGTTGCTTCTAACTTGGTTAAATCAGTTTCTAACTGCTGCGAAAGTTCTTTGAGATAAGCAGAATCAATACGAATACCTGTGTATTCCATTTCCGCTAAAACTGCTTCTAGTGGCTGCTCTACTTCTAGCAATAACTGATATAAATTTGGTAGTTGTTCGAGTTCTTCACGTAATTTTGTTACTAATCCAAATGTAGAATAGACATCCATCCCGCAGTAATCTGCCACAGTAGGAATATCTAAGTCAGCAATATTTTTGCCTTTAGGAACTAAATCTACATAACTTTTAGCAGTTAAACCTAAATATCTATAAGCTAAATCACTCAAATTGTGACTACCATCTGGATTTAGCAAGTAACTGGCTAACATGGTATCAAAAACCACTCCTGCCAATTTTATGCCTTGACACCGCAGAACTAAGCGATCAAATTTAGCATTTTGCAAAGCTTTTGGATAATCAGCACTTTCGAGAATTGGACGTAGTGCTGCTAATACTTTATCTAGCTCTAAATTGTTCCCTGTTTTGTGTCCAACAGGAATATAGGCCATGTAATCCTGGTTGCTTCCCCAACAACAACCAATCCCTACTAAAGCAGCGTCTCGTGGTTCTAAATCAGTGGTTTCAGTATCCCAAGCAACGGGTGTCTCTGGATTGGTAAATTGTTGTAAGAGATTTACTAACTCGCTAAGTTTGGCTTCACTATCAATAATGCGTGGTTGAATTGTGGAATCTGGCTTTTGTTTAGCTGCTGCTGTATCAGCAGCACTAAAAAACCACAAATCACCATCATCTTCATCATTACTATTATTTTGTGCTGTTGTTTCCGGTGTTGATGCTACAACTTCTACAACTTGTCCGCCAAATTTTTGCTGAAGTTCATTGATTTGTTTTAAGAAGCGATTAAATTCTAATTTTTCTAAAATTGGTACAAGGACATTTTGATCAAATCCTGTTAATTTACAATCTTCTAAATTAACTTCTAAAGGAACATCAATAACTATTTTGGCTAAATAGTGTGACTTTTGAGCATCTTCTTGTCCTTCTACGAGTTTCTTATGAGTTGCTCCTTTAATTTCATCCAATGCAGCATAAATTTTTTCCAAGGAACCGTAAGTACTAAGTAGCTGTACTGCGGTTTTTTCTCCAATTCCTTTTACACCAGGGATATTATCTGATTTATCACCACACAGAGCTTTGAAATCAACGATTTGTGTAGGTAAAACACCCAGCTTTTCTTGAACTTGTTCTGGGCCAAATTCTGTGATGCCATTTGTAGAGCGCTTCCAGGCATCTGGAGTAAAATTTAAAACGGTAATTTGTTTTTCAGTGTCAATGAGTTGAAATAAATCGCGATCGCCTGTAAGAATTTTCACTTTATAGCCAGCTGCAGTGGCTAACTGTGCTAAAGTCCCCAGCACATCATCTGCTTCGTAACCAGGAGCCGTGAAAATCGGCAGATTGAAGCCTGCAAGCAACTCATGTAAATTTTTCAAATCGGGGACGAAATCTTCTGGTGTCCCAGGGCGATCGGCTTTATAGGTATCGTCTGCTTCATGACGGAAAGTCGGTAAGCCCAAATCAAACGCGATCGCCATTGCTTGTGGCTGTTGTGTTGTCATGACTTCCAGTAGGGACTTGATAAAGCCAAAACATACACTGGTAGGAATCCCCGTTTTTGTACGTAACCCGCCATCTCGTCCTTTGGCAAAAGCAAAGTAAGAACGAAACGCCAGTGAGTGTCCATCTACGAGGATAAATGTGGGGCGTGTTGTTGTAGAAGAAGTTTGAGACATAGCCTTATTCTAGCTAGAAGCTTACATCCAAGTACCGACGACGCAGCTTCAGCATCAAAACGATTGCTTGTACAATTAAGTACAGTGCGGCGTAGACATGGCTGTTTTTAAGCAGGAGCAATTATTGTATCAGCGCTTCTAGTAAAACAAAAATTATAAAAACTGAAAATTTAACGTTTTCTGATATGACTAATTCATAAATTTTACCGTTTTTATCATTCAGCTTTTCAATATTGTTTTAAATTTTACGGTTTTCCAAATACTTCATAAAATATAATTTTGAATATAAAAAATTATATTTTCGTAGCGCAATTACGACAAATTAAAATATTTTTATCTAATTATTTAGGATGTAAGAGCATTAATATTGCCTGCCATTAAACACCGAACTTCAATAGACCTCCTGCTTCCATGAGATTATGCTGACTAAACAGTTTGTGACTCTTGGCATTTTTGTACCGACTCTGCAAGTTCGGCTTTGCAGTATGCGAGAGGCTTAAAATTCTTGTTCCCAAAAATTCTTGCCAGAAATTTAATCTTGAAGAATTCCATACAAATTAGATGCCAAATATTGAGCAGAATTAGGTGAAGATTTTAATACAATGCCAAAATGTCTGATGAGAATTTCAAATCTTGGGGATTTTTATGTCTAAAGCATCTGCTCAGAATTTTGTATCTAGCGATCATCAGGCTGTAGCTCAAGCAAAAATTAAACTACTGGTTTTAGATATCGATGGTACGATTTCTGGCAAGTCTAACAATATCAGTAAACCTGTAAAGCGCGCGATCGCCGCCGCACAAGCAAGAGGAATTCAAGTGGCGATCGCAACTGGTCGAATGTATCGTTCAGCTTTGCGCTTTCACGAAACTATTGGTTCTGTGTTACCCTTAGCAGCTTATCAGGGTGCTTGGATTCAAGACCCCGCTACCCAAAAAATTCATCGTCATTTGACTGTTTCTCGGGAAATTGCTCACCAGCTACTAGATTATTTTGAACAGCCAGAGTTGCGATCGCTGTTGTCTGTGCATTTTTATATCAATGACCAACTTTATGTGCGGGAATTAACCAGAGAAACTAAAATCTACGCTCAACGTTCTGGAATTACCGCTACTCCTGTGGGTGATTTACGTCAAGTCTTAACAAATGAACCTACAAAAGTTTTGGCTTTGTGTGATGACACCGATGTGATCGACACCATATTAGGCAATTTACGCAGCCAATACACCCCGGCTGAACTTTACCTCACAACATCAGTTGCAACCTTCTTTGAGGCGACTCACGCCTCTGTAAATAAGGGAACTGCGGTGCGTTACCTAGCCGAAGAATTACTAGGATTACAAGCGGATAATGTCATGACTATTGGAGATAACTTCAATGATGTGGAAATGTTAGAGTATGCTGGCATTGGTGTCGCTATGGGTAATGCTCCTGCTGGAGTGCAAGCGATCGCCCAATGGGTAGCGCCTACTGTAGAGGAAGATGGCGCTGCTGTAGCAATTGAACAATTTCTACTATCCTAAGAGCCAATCTTTAAAACGTAACTCTATATAAAATCAGAAAGGACACCGACGACTGGCCGTGTTTCGTCTCGGTGCCCCTGCTGGTTCGCTCCTCACACACCAGATAATATAGCTGATGGCATTGATTGAGTCAATATTTGCTTTGTAAATTTTTATTGATTTTGTTAGTGGGTTTACTGAGAAATCCATCCATTGATCATTTTCAAATCTTAATCCTATTCTGAATAACTTTGTGCTTGAGAAACAGCGAAAAACTTTATATCTGAGCCTTTTAACCTTTATTTTTTCCTAACAGTTTATTAAGAAAACTTTCTCATAATTCTCTGGGAGCAAACAACCCCAGTTTTTCTTCTAGTAATAACCTGAACACAGATTGAGTCACCATCAATAATCCCAATCTGGCTTGGGCTAGTTCTGGTGAGGTAGTTTTGACTTTGCCCCAAATGCGGCACTCGCGCCAGAAGTTTTCCCAGGCTTGGCTTAAATTCAGCGCAGCTTGTTCCCAGTTAACTGTGCTGTTAATAGCATGACACTCTAAATCATCTACCACTTGCACTAACTCATTAATCAGACGACCTTCAGCTGAGTGATTGAGGCGAAGTTTTTGTTCGCTATCTAGCCAAGGTATGGGACTAGGAAAGCTAACACTCCAATAAGCTGATGTTGAATTGCTGAGTGATGTTTTTTGCAGGTCAATATTTTTTTCTGTATCTAAAAGCACTTCTTGCAGTTTAATTAATCCTTCTCGCTGCGCCTGTTGCAACATCGAACAACAGCGTGCATGGGCATATTGTACAGCAAATAAGCGTCTTGAATTGCTAACGGGAAGATTTTCATTGCTGGCGATTTTGCGTTCCCGAAAAATTCCCATAGCCAGATTTTGTAACCAAGCTGCTAAAGCAGGATGAGTTAATTCAAAATGAATCCAGCCAGGGGGAACAATTTGGACATGAAAAACGTCTCCGCCAGACTCTGATAAATTAGCAGCGATCGCCTGAGCTATATCTAAAGATTTTTGATTCTGAGATTTTTCTAACTTGAGTGCTACACCCGAAATATATAAAATTCTTTTATCATCTCTACCTTTATATAGAGGAAATTTCGCATCTTTTATGCTTTCTAATTCTTTGTTACAGGTATAAACACTCAGTGATTTCCGCAGATGACTGTATATTAACTGTTTTATAGCTGTGTATTTGCTAACTAGTAAATTCAAATGCACGTAATTATCGATGAAGACAGCTTTATCGCCAATGTATCGATTTTCTGTCATCTATCAAAAGTTATAAGTTTCTTCTAGATAAAGAAAAATGAGAGTAGAATAAAATTTGATGAATATTCAATGAATAGAGGGTAAACTTTACTACCATCATTGTACAGTAAGAAGTATAACAAAAGAGTAGGGAGTAATTTCCTTTCTATTCTTTGAATGGCTGGCGCTATTAGGCGTTAAGCCGAACTCGCCAACACAAAGACACTCCTTGCACCTTTTTATGTCGTCTTTGTCTTCAGCCGAACGCTCTTTGTTACCTATGCAATCTCCATCCTCTTTTTCCGAGGCTTCACGTCCGTTTTTGACTTGGCAACGAATTCTTGATTGGGCTCAAGAACACTACCGCTGCCGCACCTTCAGCAAAGATGAGCGCATTCCAGCTCGCCCTGGATTGCTATATTTGGTGCAAAGGGGTGCGATCCGGATGGTAGGAACCGCCCAAGTCAGCGCTACTGCTAGTCAGTTAACATCTCGACGCATTAACAGAACCCCAGAAGAAGCTTTCTTGGGTTTTGTTGGAGCCGGACAACCGTTTGAAATTGTTGCTCAATCTCCATTCACACTCCAGGCTTACGCTCATGTAGACCAAACAGCGGTGCTGTGGATGTACTGGCACGACCTAGATAACTGGCCCCACTTCCGTCGCGAAGTTATGGATGCCTTCCGCTATCAGCACCAACGTAAGTTGTTGTGGCTGAGTGCTTTGGGACAACGCCGCACAATTGACCGTCTCTTAGGATTCCTCACCTTGTTAATTGAGGAATACGGCGAGCCAGCAATGAGCGAAACTGACCCCGATGTCATTCGTGGCTATTGCCTGCCTTTCCCCTTGACCCATGCCCAAATTGGTAGTGCCATCGGTTCAACTCGTGTTACTGTTACCCGGTTGATGGGCAAATTACGTCAGCGTGGCTTAATCCTGACCCAAGGGGATAATTTGATTTGCTTACCAGCAGAGTCGATTAATCGAGCTAGCTAAAGCTCAGATCTGCTATCAATAGCAGGTGTCAGCGAATTCTGACAAACCCAGCTTGGGTAATCAATTCCTGCCCCTGCTCAGTTAAAAGTAAGTTGGCATAAGCAACACCTGCTTGCTGCTCGGTTTGACCAGTCTGTTTGACCACCACAAACAGATTGCGTGTAATCGGGTATTTTCCGGATTGGAAAGCCTCAATGTTCAATTTGTTTCGTTTACCAGGACATTCAGTCGGGAGGACAAATGGTTCTTGGTAAGGAGCAACGTATGCCCCTTGCGTCCGCCCCAACGGCAAGGGTCTAATTGAGCATTGAGTAACCACCTCTGGGGCAGAAGCGTAATAGATACCGCCAGGACTACCAGCCAGTTTTTGCAAGGCTTGGGTGGTTGTGGAGACAAATTCCACCTGCGATCCGAAAGATTGACCACCCAAGATGTCTTGGACAAAAAGCTCTACTGTCCCGCCATCATTTATGCGGCGAGAGTAAGGCTTAATGGGAAGATTTGGCCCCCCAACCTGGCTCCAATTATTAATCTTGCCTGTGTAAATAGACTTCAGTTGGTCTAAAGTCAGACCTGGTATATTGAGGTTGGCATTAACTGCTACAGCTAACCCATCGATTGCCACGGGAATTTGATTGAGGCTAAAACCCCGTTGTTGAGCACGGCTTAACTCTTGATCTAAAAGTGGTCTAGAGGATTGAGCAAAAGCTAGTTGACCATCAATGAGTGACTGTATACCAGTACCAGTACCAGGAGCTGCATTGCTAGGCTCTACATAACGCAAGCGAAACTCAGGTTTGGTAGCTGTAATTGCTGAGTCAACCGTCAGCCGAATTGGTGCCCAAGATGTGCTGCCTCCATAGTTAAATAATCCTGTAGGGACATTTTGAACATTAGCAAAAGTTTTGCCACTAGGTTTTTCTGTTGCCGCCTGGGGCTGATTTGTATTTTTAGAAATACTTTGATTAAGCTTAAAATTATTATTTCTGGTAAACCACCAAAAACCGCCAGCTACTAACCCAACGGTAATTAATAGAGATAAAACCAGAATAGGTGTTTCATTTTTTTGAGACATAGCACATTAGCCTGTATGTCGATTAAATACAAGTGTGATACCAATTCAAAATACTCTTCTCCTGACAAAGAAGCGACGCTAAGGGAATACCAAAGGCAAACACAATTCAAAATTAAGAAGCTTTGACAGAATCTGAGTTTTTAAGTTTTAATGTGTTGTTGAATTTTAGGGAATAGGTAGGAGAAAATTGTAAGATTTTTGAGCCACTGTGTGGCGGAGATTTCCCGCGTTGTAGCCAGTGGCGTGATTTTGGGTTGAATAATCCCTACTGCACTAATTCCTTGTCCTTGCCAGATTGTATGGCACGGAAGTGAGAACCGCTATATTTTTAACTGGGGAAATCACTGAAATATAATTTAATATTTTGGGCTTCAAAGCTTGAAGAAGGCTGAGCGTAAATCTAATATCCAAAATTTATTAGCTGTTTGAGAGTGTAATCAATAACAAATATTTTATTAGCGAATTCTGACAAATCCAGCTTTAGCAATTAATTCTTGACCTTGAGGTGTCAGTAGCCAATTAGCATAAGCTTCTCCAGCTTGCTGATCGCCTTGTCCATTTTGTTTCACAATTACAAATAACCGCCTAGTAATCGGGTATTCAGCTTTTTGAAAGGCAGTGGCATTTATCTGGTTACGCTGTTGCGGACACTGTTCTAGAGGAACAAAAGGTTTTTTGTAAGGTGGAATGAGTTGATCTGATGTCCGTCCCAGGGGTAAAGGTTGAACACTACATTGTCCAACTACTTCCGGAGCAGAAGCATAATAAATTGCGCCTGGATTCTTGGCGACTTCCTTTAAAGCTTGAGTTGTAGTGGCGATAAACTTGACATTGGCAGCAAATTTTTCACCTGCCATAACATTCTGATCGAAAAATTCGATAGTGCCTCCCTCTTCTAAACCTATCCATTACCCGGATCTTTCTTAACAAACAGACAAAATACTTAAAATTAGACCGAAACGGTTGATGGGTATAGTTTTGAGGGAAAATATAGTTGTGGGTGATGACGCATCATGCAAAAATGGGCAGAGTCAGAATTACAACAGGCAGACTTAGGGGATGCAAGGAGAAACAAACGGCTAATACGTATTGTGGAAGACTTAGCATCCCAGCCAGCTAGTAGCGTACCTCAAGCTTGTGGAGATATAGCGGCGACAAGTGCAGCGTATGATTTTTGGAATTCACCATATTTTCAGCCATCAGATATCCGGAATGCCCACATCAAAAGTACAATTGAAAGAATTAAAGAACATCAAGTAATATTGGCAATTCAAGACACAACAAATATAGACTTAACAAACCATCCAGCAACAAGTGGTATTGGTTATCTCGACCATAGGAAATCATCAGGCTTAAAGGTACATTCAACATTTGCAGCGACAATTAAAGGAGTACCACTGGGAATTATTGATCAACAGGTTTGGTCTAGAGAAGCAGAAAATCTAGGAATTGCGAAAAAACGCCGTCAACGAGAAACACAAGAAAAAGAAAGTCAACGTTGGTTAGATGGATTATCAGCAACACAAACGTTGATACCAAAAGAAATTCAAATAGTAACAATAGGAGATTCCGAGGCAGATATATTTGACTTATTCAGCCTCAAACGCCCAGAAAACTCAGATTTACTGATTCGTGGTACTCACAATCGTAAAGTAGACCATTGTGCAAAATATCTACACCTTGCCATCAGACAAACCGAAGCCTGCGGTACTCTAACAGTAGAAGTTAAACGCAATCCAGAACATAGCGCTAGAAGCGCAAATTTAACAATTAGGTTCGCAACTTTTGATATTCAAGTACCATTACATCACATCGGTCGGCAGCAGCTAAAACCTGTGAAGTTACAAGTGATTCTGGCACTTGAAGAAAACCCGCCAGCGGGGATTGATCCAATTAGTTGGTTGTTGATTACTAGTCTGAAGATTAATGATTTAGAAGATGCAGCCCGTTGTGTGAAATGGTACACATATCGTTGGTTAATAGAACGCTATCACTATGCTTTAAAAAGTGGCTGTGGAATTGAAAAATTACAACTCGAAACTGCTCGGCGCATAAATATGGCATTAGCCACCTACTCAATTGTGGCATGGCGTTTATTATGGCTGACTTATGAAGCACGAGTTCATCCCGACCCGCCTTGTGACACAGTTTTAGAACCGAACGAATGGCAATCTTTATGTGCCACTATCAATAAAAATCCTATTCCACCAGTTCAGCCACCATCTTTACGCCAAGCAGTACGGATGATTGCCAGTCTTGGTGGCTTTTTAGGTCGCAAGGGTGATGGTGAACCTGGGGTGAACTGCGATCGCAATCCCATCAATTGCTACTGGAATTTCTTTGAGTTTAAATCCCCGTTGTTGAGCCTTCTGGTATTCCTCATCTTTCAATGAGCGAGATGACTGAGAAAAAGCCAGTTGGTTATCCAACAGCATTTTAATCCCAGTACCAGATCCAGGCGCACCAGTAGTGGGATCTGTGTAACGTAATTGAAACTGGGGCCATAGCTTTTGCATCTTTGGTTCTACTTCTTTGCGAATGGGAGCCCAAGTCGTACTTCCCCCATAACTAAATAATCCGGAAGGAAAAGCATTTTTTGTTTGAGCAATGTCATTCTGCGGCTGAACAACTTGGTGGGAAGTATTCCTAAAACTCTCAATTACACCAGATTTGTTAGCCAACCACCAAAATACAACACCCACTAACCCTAGTGTGATGGTCAAAGCTAAAACCAAAACACCAGTTTCATTCGTTCCGTTCCGTGGCGACATAGTTGTAGTTTTGATTTGTGGATATACAGGCAATGTCCCATTTTGAAGATGTTTAGAGGTTAACAGAAGGTTAAGCTTTGATTGTTATTCGCTGCATTAAATATTAAAAAATAAATAATTTGCAGCTTATTAAGCTGCTTTAATAAAGTGTAATAAATTGTAAAATAGCTAACCGCTGAAATGAATTTCATCAGACTGCTAATGGTTTACAGAATTAAGGAAAGTAATTTGTAAATCAACCGAAATAAAGCTGTTAAGGCAATACTGACTAAGGCAGCAGCAACTGCTAATACAACTACTTGCTGAATACCAAGTTCACTGCGTAATAAAGGCAGAAAAAAGATAATCGCAAAAGTAATTCCGGGAATAATTAATAAATCTAATTTTTCAATCCACCTTCTAGTTTGGGCGAAAATTAGCATCCCCAAAATCAAAGCAGAAATACTGAGAGTAGTGATTAAGTTATTTAACAAACTAAAAACAGCGATCGCAATTAATGCACCTTCAAACCCGCTAAAGGCTGCTCCTGCCAATAATTCCCAGGTCGAAAAAGCTGCTACTGGTGGTAGCGATTGTGAAACAGCAGCACGCGAACTTTTGCCTGGCGGTGATTTCCGCAATTTGGGTGAAATTTGTGTTGGTGGCGTTAACTTTGATGTGTTAATTCCAGCCAGTGCATCTAAAACTTCTTGTGCTGACTGAAAGCGTTGATTGGCAGCAGGTAGTAACATCTTATCTAAAATCTCCGCTAGACGCGGTTGCACATTGACTAGCGTGCGCCAGATCCACTGATTACTATAGCCATCAAATAACTTAGTTGCTTCTTGACCAGTCAGTAAAGTCAGAACAGTTACAGCTAAAGCATATAAATCTGTAGAGGGGAAAACCTGATTCCCAGCCATCTGCTCAGGTGGTGCAAATCCCATAGAATAAATTCCTGTGGAAGCACCAGCTGGAGAATTAGTTACTTGCTTAACTGCACCAAAATCTAATAAAAAAAGTTTGCCGTCACGACGGCGCATAATGTTAGAGGGTTTAATATCTCTGTGGATAATGCCTCGTTCATGAACAAACTTCAGTACCTTGAGAATTTCTTGCAGTACCTCGAAAACTTCTTGTTCGGAGAATTTACTTTTTTTAATTAATTCTTCCTCAAGATTTTCTCCATTAATATATTCTTGTACTAAATAAAAGAACTGGTCTTGCTGTCCTGGTTGCAAGCCTTGAACTGTAATCGGAAAAAAAGCAAATAAATCCGGTATTTGGTCGTGTTCGTTGCCTATATGGGCTAAAACTTCTGCTTCTCTTTCAAATAACTGTTGTGCTAGATGCAGTTGAGTCGATGTTAAATTCCCTGTAGGTTGAAACTGCTTAACTACACATTGACGCATTCCAGGAATCCGGCGGTCGAGTGCCAAAAATGCTGCTCCGAAACCGCCTCTGCCTAACAACTTGATGGGCACATAGCGGCCATCTAGCATCAATGGCATTCCACAGGCAGTGCAGTATTTTTGTTGTGCTGTTTTGAGCGTCGTGTGATCATCCAAATCCGCAAAATAGTTTTGAGGACGTGGACAGCGTGGACGAGTGCAGTAAACTTCCATTTTAGTTATTTGTCAATAGTCCATAGTCAGTAGTCCATAGTACAGCGTGCGTCAATCAAGTTATTTTTCAACACAGTGGTAGAGCCTAGAATCAAAGTCTTGTGAGTGTCAGTTTTTCCAAATTAAGTGACCTAACGCACTGGCTCTTTGGATTTCTCAGGCAGCGGTAATAGTCTTTTTAACTAATGACTAATGACTAATGACTAATAACTAATGACCAGAGGTTAGTCTTCGTCAGTGGAGTTTGGTATTACTGCATCCAATGTATTGACCATTAAATTTTTTTGTGCCAATTTTAACATATTGTGGTTCCATCCTGGGGTAGCAAACTGGGGCAAGATTTCCTGACTAAATGCCTCTGCTGCCTTCGAGCGATAGCGATTAGGATTAAAAATCAGCCAAAGTGTGCGCTTGACAACCACCCCTTCAATCGGGGCACAGTGCAATACGCCCATTTGTAACTCTTTTGCAATGGCGGAGGTGGAAACAAAAGCTGCCCCTAAACCCGATTGCACGGCATTCTTAATGGCTTCTATGGAATTTAATTCCATTTCGATTTTAAACCGCCTAGTATCAATCTCACAGCGTGCTAGTACTTGGTCAATAACTTTGCGGATCGTGGATTGGGAATCTAGAGCAATGAATTGGAGTTTATAAAGGTCTTCTTTTTGAATAGTTTCCAGTTTGGTTAAGGGATGAAAGACAGGTAATATCAGCACCAGTTCATCTTCGGCGTAGGGAAGAATTTCCAAAGACTCGGCTAATTCCCCAGGAATCTCGCCACCAATAATTGCTAAATCCACCTGTCCGTTAGCGACACTCCAAGCAGTGCGCCGCGTTGAATGGACATGTAATTGTACTGCCACATCAGGATATTTTTGTCTAAACATCCCAATCATCTTCGGTAGCAGGTAGGTACCGGTGGTTTGAGAAGCACCGACAATCAAAGTGCCACCCTGGAGATTTTGCAAATCTTCAATAGCGCGACAGGTTTCTTGACACAGGCTCAGGATTTTTTCCCCATAACTGAGAAGTAAATGTCCAGCTTCTGTTAATTGAGCACGTCGTCCTCCACGGTCAAATAAAGGTACATCTAGCTGCCGTTCTAAGTTTTGCACTTGTAAACTGACAGCAGGTTGAGAGACATAAAGACTATCAGCGGCGCGCTTGAAGCTCCCTTCTAGGGCGATCGCTTTGAGGATACGTAACTGATCTAAAGTGAAAGGAAGGTCAGACATAAGGCTAAACCTACAAACAAGAAAGGAGCGGCTTTAGCAAGAAATCGGCATTGCACACTGACCTTGATCAGTGTGATTAATTGCATCTTAAACTGGGAAGATTGACTCGAAACAGACAGTAGCACAACATCTTGACTAAAGTCCCCTTTTGAATACTTTGTGGTATTTGTGGTACTGATCTAAGTTTTCTTTAATTTACTTCACCTACGTATAAGTTATGATGCTGACTTCTTGGTTAACCCCCAGTCATTTTGTCATATTGGGGTTACAGTTAGTTTTTGCGATCGCGCACAGTGGTGGTGCTGCTTTACGGCCTGTGGCAGAAAAATACATTGGCCCAAGGCTTTATCGGATTTTATTTGCCTTAGTCAGCCTGCCTTTGGCTGTAATATTAATTATTTACTTTTTTAATCACCGTTATGATGGTTTGCAACTTTGGCAGGTGCAAGATGTACCTGGGGTACAAATTTTAGTTTGGGTGCTGTCGGCGATTTCTTTTATATTTTTATATCCTGCTACCTTCAATCTACTAGAAATTGCCGCTATCCAAAAGCCTGAGGTTCATCTTTACGAAACAGGAATTATTCGCATCTCCCGTCATCCCCAAATGGTAGGACAAATAATTTGGTGTGTTGCCCATACCCTCTGGTTAGGTACCACCTTTACTCTAGTTACCTCGATTGGTTTGGTGCTGCATCACTTGTTTGGTGTTTGGCACGGGGATCGCCGTCTCACTCAACGCTATGGTGAAGCTTTTGAAATTGTGAAACAACGGACTTCAATTATTCCCTTGTTAGCAATTATTGACGGTCGTCAATCTCTGAAATTGCAAGAATTTCTCCGTCCTGCCTATTTAGGAGTAGCAATTTTTGTGGCATTGCTTTGGTGGTCGCACCCCCTGTTATTGGCAGCAACTAGTAAGTTAACATGGTAGCTTTAGATGATCCCCGATATCAGAAGATACTGCTCAAATAGATGAAAATATCAAATTATCCATTGCTACCAAATCAATGTACGATAAATTCAAATAGCAGCGAGTGGGGGTGTATGGAGTCGGTTTGAGATTTGAAATAGGTAGTTGCTAAAAAATAAATTGTGCTAGGAAAGAAATAGCATTTCTCGTCTAAATTGCCAGATAATAGTGGCTATTAAGACTTAAAAATCCAAAAAAGTAACCGAGAATGTCGCGCTGGCTTTGATCTCAGCGCCGCAATCAACGCGCTCAATTTTGTCTAAATATTTTGTATCCAATAGAGCGTCTATCGGCAGTAACTTGCTTGCCCATGCCACTACTGCTGATAATTAGTTTGATTAAAAACCCTATAATTCTAGAGGCATCATGGTGTTGTCGGTTAGTGAGCGGACATTTACTCAAGAAGTTTTAGAATCTCCAATTCCGGTTTTAGTAAATTTTGAAGCACCCTGGTGTGGCTTATGCCGCATTATCCACCCCTTGTTATTGCAATTTCAAGACCAATGCCAGGAGCAAATAAAATTAGTTGGTGTGAATGCTGACCAAAATTTTAAGCTTTCTACCACTTATCGCTTAAAGTCGCTGCCCACTTTACTGTTGATTGAGAATGGCACCATCCAGCATCGTCTTGAGGGTTTTCGTGGCAGAGACGATTTACGCCGAGCGCTAGAAGAAATTAAAGTGAGCTATAGCGATCGCTCTGTTAGTTACAATAGCTCCACAACTGTAGACTTAGGCTGTCGCTAAGTCTAGTCGCTAAACTTTAATTAATGCAAAATTTTTCACTTCTGAGGTAAAAGCCTCAGGATTAATTCTGGGAATCAATCGAAAATCCCAAATACCAAATCCAAAGTTAATTGACTGTTGACTATTAATGATTAATTTGATCAAGCAAATCTAAAACCAAGCTTAACACCCCACCGCAATCCCTACCGGTGGGGTATTTTATGCTAAAGGGTGTGTGTCACAATTATTAACAGTTCGACCTGACAGTTGCCTGAGGACGGACAGTTGACCGTAACGGAGATTGCTTGAAAGTTAAGATGTTTACCCTAACCTACGGCAAGCCATTCGGGAAACTACGAGAAACCTAGCACTCAATGCAGTTGCCTGGGTTGGGAAAATGCAACTTGTTTGCTACTCTTTGGGAAGCCCCCTGGATCATGTCTACAAGTCCCTGCGGTTCAGACCCATCCTGGGGGAAGCCACAGCAGTGTCTCTCAACTTCTTTCTCTGTTCTACTCCTCTGAAGACCGTCAGCAGCACTGTTTTAACTTAGTCAAGAATCCTAAAAGTACGCGTCAGTGATGGAAGTAATCTATCAATATGCCTGGCTGATCCCTGTATTGCCATTGTTAGGGGCAATGCTGGTCGGTCTAGGATTAATTTCGTTAAATCAGGTGACAAACCGCCTGCGGCAGCTGAACGCTGTAGTGATTATCTCCTTAATGGGAGCAGCGATGGGGCTGTCGTTTGCCTTGCTGTGGAGTCAAATTCAAGGACATCCAACTTATGTCCGTACCCTAGAATGGGCAGCAGCAGGCAATTTTCACCTGAGTATGGGCTACACAATCGACCACCTAACAGCTGTGATGCTGGTGATTGTGACCACGGTAGCTTTTTTAGTCATGGTTTATACCGATGGCTATATGGCTCATGACCCAGGATATGTCCGGTTTTATTCCTATCTCAGTTTATTTGGCTCCTCAATGTTGGGACTGGTAGTCAGTTCCAACCTTGTACAAGTGTATATATTCTGGGAACTGGTGGGGATGTGTTCCTACTTGTTAGTCGGCTTTTGGTACGATCGCAAGTCAGCAGCAGACGCAGCCCAAAAAGCATTTGTAACTAACCGTGTGGGAGACTTCGGTCTCTTACTTGGTATTCTGGGGCTATTTTGGGCCACAGGCAGCTTTGATTTTGGTGTCATGGGCGATCGCCTGGGTGAACTTGTACAATCGGGTTCCATCAGCAATTTTCTAGCTGTCCTGTTTGCGATTTTAGTTTTCCTCGGCCCGGTGGCAAAATCAGCGCAATTTCCTCTCCATGTCTGGCTACCGGATGCGATGGAAGGCCCCACCCCCATTTCTGCCTTAATCCACGCCGCCACAATGGTGGCTGCTGGGGTGTTCTTGGTTGCGCGTATGTACCCCGTTTTTGAACATGTACCCGCCGCCATGAACGTCATTGCCTTTACAGGGGCATTTACGGCATTTTTAGGGGCGACAATTGCTATTACCCAAAATGACATCAAAAAGGGTTTAGCTTACTCCACCATCTCCCAGTTGGGTTACATGGTGATGGCAATGGGAGTAGGTTCCTACAGCGCGGGATTATTCCACCTCATGACCCACGCTTATTTTAAAGCGATGCTGTTCTTGGGTTCCGGTTCCGTGATTCACGGCATGGAAGGAGTCGTAGGTCATGACCCCGCATTAGCTCAAGATATGCGTTTAATGGGCGGATTGCGTAAGTATATGCCAGTTACCGGAATTACCTTCTTAATTGGTTGCTTGGCAATTTCTGGTGTTCCCCCCTTCGCTGGTTTCTGGTCAAAAGATGAAATTCTCGGCAAGGCTTTTGAAGCTAACCCATTTTTATGGTTAATTGGCTGGCTAACTGCTGGGATTACCGCCTTTTATATGTTTAGAATGTATTTCTCGACATTTGAAGGCAAATTCCGCGGTACTGACGAGAAAATCAAAGACAAGTTGAAGAAAGCTTCGACAATTATCTTGGAATTAGAATCAGGCGAACCAGCCCCGACTTTTGGCCCTGGGGCAATGAAGAAAGGCGAATTAGCTGCAACTGGTGGACATCATGGCGACCATGACTCCCACGGTCACCACAGTGATACTCCCCACGAGTCGCCTTGGACAATGACCCTACCTTTGGCAGTTTTAGCTATACCTTCGATTTTGATTGGTTTGGTAGGCACACCATACGCCAATTACTTCGAGGAATTCATTTTCCCACCCACAGAAACTTTAAGCGAAGTTCTGGAAAAAGCTGCCGAGTTTAACCCAACGGAATTTTACATTATGGCAGGGGCCTCTGTAGGCATTTCCTTGATTGGGATTACCCTGGCTTCCTTGATGTATTTACGCGGTAAAATCGACCCAGCTGCGATCGCAGCAAAAATCAAACCACTGTATGAGCTTTCCCTCAACAAGTGGTACTTTGATGACATTTACCATCGTGTCTTCGTGATGGGCTTACGTCGCGTAGCTAGACAAGTCATGGAAGTTGACTTCCGGGTTGTTGATGGTGCTGTTAACCTTACGGGCTTTTTCACCTTGGTCAGTGGTGAAGGGCTGAAATACCTGGAAAATGGTCGCGCACAATTCTATGCCTTGATTATCTTTGGGGCTGTGTTGGGTTTAGTGATTTTCTTTGGTATTACCTAAGTGCCATCCTGAGTGCTGAATTCTGAGTTTGAAGTCAGAAAATAATTCAGATTCAGCACTCCTTCGATAATTCATCATCTGAGTTTCTAGTGAATAGCCAAATAGTATGTTTAATAGAGATGAAGGCGGGTGAATCGATTGACCTACCTTCATCTTTCTTCATTTTTGTTAAATCAACCTAACAAGGGAGACTAAATCTCAAAAAAGCTGCTACTTAATAGCTAGTGACTTTTTGCCAAACATGATTTTGATTGCAGGCGAACGGCGATGAATACAGCTAACTTCCCGTGGCTGACGACGATTATCTTGTTACCGATAGCCGCGTCGCTACTGATTCCCATCATCCCAGATAAAGACGGCAAAACCATACGCTGGTATGCCTTAATTGTGGGATTGATTGATTTTGCACTGATTGTTTACGCTTTTTATACAGGCTATGACTTCTCCAACCCCGATTTGCAGTTGGTGGAGAGTTACGCCTGGGTACCGCAATTAGATTTGAAATGGTCAGTCGGGGCTGATGGCTTATCTATGCCCCTGATTATTTTGACTGGATTCATTACCACCCTGGCGACCTTAGCAGCTTGGCCTGTGACACTTAAACCCAGGCTATTTTACTTTTTGCTATTGGCGATGTATGGCGGTCAAATCGCCGTGTTTGCCGTCCAGGATATGCTGTTGTTTTTCCTGGTGTGGGAACTGGAATTGATTCCGGTTTACCTACTGCTGGCGATTTGGGGTGGTAAAAAACGGCAATATGCAGCGACCAAATTTATTTTGTATACCGCTGGCGGTTCGCTGTTTATTTTACTGGGCGCTTTGACAATGGCCTTTTATGGCGATACAGTCACATTTGATATGCGATCGCTCGCCTTAAAAGACATCGCTCTCAATTTTCAACTTTTACTGTATGGCGGCTTCTTAATTGCCTACGCTGTTAAGTTGCCTATTATCCCTCTGCACACCTGGCTACCAGATGCCCACGGTGAAGCGACAGCGCCAGTGCATATGTTGCTGGCAGGTATTCTGCTAAAAATGGGCGGTTACGCCTTAATTCGCATGAATGCTCAAATGCTGCCTGATGCCCATGCTTATTTTGCACCTGTGTTAGTGATTTTGGGGGTCGTAAATATCATCTACGCCGCCCTGACATCATTTGCCCAACGTAACCTGAAGCGAAAAATTGCCTACTCTTCAATTTCGCACATGGGTTTTGTCACCATTGGTATTGCCTCCTTCACAGATTTAGGATTGAGTGGGGCAGTATTACAAATGGTGTCTCACGGTTTAATTGGGGCAAGTTTATTCTTCCTCGTGGGTGCAACTTATGACCGCACACATACCCTCATGTTGGATGAAATGGGTGGTGTAGGTAAGAGAATGCGGAAGATTTTCGCCATGTTTACCACCTGTTCTATGGCTTCTTTAGCATTGCCAGGAATGAGCGGTTTCGTAGCAGAATTAATGATATTTGTTGGCTTTGCTACCAGCGATGCATATAGCTCCACATTTAAAGTCATCGTGGTATTCTTGATGGCAGTTGGGGTGATTTTAACTCCAATTTATTTGCTCTCAATGTTACGTGAAATTTTCTACGGTCAAGAAAACGAAGAGTTAGTTTCTCACCAAGCATTGATTGATGCCGAACCTCGTGAAGTCTTTATCATTGCCTGTTTGTTAGTACCAATTATTGGGATTGGTTTTTATCCCAAGCTGCTAACTCAAATGTATGACTCTACAACAGTACAGCTAACAGAAAGATTGCGTGATTCAGTACCAACATTAGCACAGCACAAAGAAGTACCAAAGGTTTCTTTAGCTGCGCCACAAATTGGTAACTAAATTCAAGATTGATAGTTGATATGACTATTAATTTTAGGGCGGGTATGTAACCCGCCCTTTTTTATTTATGAAACAAGAACATCGCTATAAGATTAAACATAAATGTAGGGTATGTTGTCGCGCACCGCAACACACCAAAGCCCAAAATAGGATGCGTTATTCGTGATAACGTACCCTACACATACTTAGATTTTTTCAATAATCAAATCGGATTCCTATATATATTGTGATTTTAGCTAAAACCTGAATATTGCTGAGAATATCAGCAATAAGACGACGAAATATTTACAAATATCACTACATTCTTTTCCTACAATCTATCTAGAGTCAGTATTTAGCATACCGCTCATGTTAAACTACAACCCGTTGCATTGTTTGCCATCTTCCGAAGAATTACTCAACTCTGACGATACCCCTGTGGATAATCAATTACAGCATCTCATCCCTGCCTTGCTTGAAAGTAACCTGGCTATGATTTGGTCAGAACGTTGGGATTGGTTTTTTGGTGTCAATATGGGTATTTATTATGACCCAAACCAGCCAGCCCTTGTCCCTGATGGATTTCTAAGCTTAGGAGTGAAGCGCTTCGTTGATGAATACTTACGCTTGAGTTATGTGCTATGGGAAGAAAAAGAATTGCCAATTTTGGCATTAGAAGTTGTTTCGCAAATACATCGAGGAGAATATAGTACTAAAAAAGAGCTTTATGCTAGAAAATTAGGGATTTTATACTATGTTATCTATAATCCTCTGCGGCGAAAAAAATCACCTTTAGAAGTTTATCGCCTCGTTGATGGCGAATATGTCATCATGTCAGGAAGTCCTGTTTGGTTACCAGAAATTGGTTTAGGAATTGGAAGACATCGAGGAATTTATCAAGGAATTGCACGGGAATGGTTGTATTGGTATGACGAAGAAGGGCAAAGGTTGCTCACATTAGAAGAATGCATCGAAGAGGCGGAAGAAAGAGCAAATGTTGAAGTACAAAGGCGCTTGGCAGCAGAACAAAGAGCGCGAATACTAGAAGACAGATTAAGAGCTTTAGGTGTGGAACCAGAAACTTTAGCTTAACAAAAAAGGGGAAGGGATAAATGATAAAAACCTTTTCCTTTTTTGGTTATAACATTTATATATTTCGGTCTACTATGCTTACTGCTAGCTAAATGTAAAAAACTGATTTCTCAGAATAGATAAATCAAAGATTATTTATCACGAAATAACTATCCTAGTGCCTAACACACCGCTGCATAGATGACACGTTACAGCTAAGTCTTAAATCCTGAATACTGGGAAACCATAATTTAAAAGCAAAAGTCAGTGTGTCTGAGCTATAGGTACAATTTTATCTCCGTGCTTATATAGCAGTAGATTGTACTTACCATTAATTTAAGTTGACTTGTCCTATTCAATCATTAACAATTACACTAAAACTCATGAGGTTTCTGGGGGTTAGCAGTAATCTTGAACACACTGGCTGGACGCTACGAAATCATTCGGCAATTAGGCGGCGGTGGTTTCGCTGTAACATTTCTGGCTAGGGATAATTTGCAACCTAGCAGACCTTTGTGTGTAGTTAAGCAACTGCGCCCTAACCAAACCCATCCTCGTGTTGTAGAATTTTTTGAAAAAGAAGCGGCTATTCTCGAAAAACTGGGTCAAAATCCCCAAATACCCCGATTACTAGCACATTTTAGCGAAAGAGAAAATCTTTACATAGTTCAGGAATTTATTGAAGGACAGGACTTAAGCCAAGAAATCATTCCTGGGAAGCCACTAAGTGAAGATTATGCAACTAAATTGTTGCAAGATATTTTAGAAGTTTTGTCTTTTATACATAGTAAAGGAGTGGTTCACCGCGATATAAAACCCCAAAATTTGATGCGGCGACATCGAGATGGTCAGATTTTTCTCATTGATTTTGGGGCGGTGAAAGAACTTGGTTCTTTGATGGTGAATTCCCAAGGGGAAGTATATACCAGCGTGGTCATCGGTACTTCCGGGTATATGCCGTCGGAGCAGAAAAATGGTAGACCTTGCTTAGGTAGCGATGTCTATGCTGTGGGGATGACAGTAATTCAAGCTTTAACTGGTATTGTACCTTCACAATTACAAGAAGACCCACTGACAGGTGAAATCATCTGGCGAAATAAAGTACAGGTGAATGACCATTTGGCTGAGGTGTTAACTCAAATGGTGCGCCGTCACTTTAGTTTGCGTTATAGCCAAGCATCAGAGGCTTTGGAAGCGTTAAGGTTACCACCAACGATTTTGCTGAATCCATCTGCCAAGCAAATATATTTTCAAGAAGCTAGAAGTCGCGCGCAACAAGGTCAAGGAACGTTTTCGATTTTTGCTTTAAAAATACTAGAATCTAAGCAAATCGAGTTGGGTTTATCAGAGGAAGAAGCTGAAGAAATTCATGAACAAGTTCTCCAACCCTATCGCGAATATCAGCAAAAATTACAGGAGTATGAACAGGCTTTAATTGATGCAGTTAAGCATCAATATCCCTTCAACACCACTACTCAAAAAGATTTACAAGACTATCAGCAGTATTTAGGATTACGGCAAGAAGATATTGCAGCAATAGAACTAAAGGTATTTCCCCAAAAGTCACAGTCAAAAAAAGAGCAAATTCAAACTGAGATTTTTGAGTTTGAGTTTGCTACCTTAACTTACAAATCTGGATTTTTGGATACTACAAAAACTTGGGAAATTAACCGCATTCGGGGAGTATCTAAGCTTTTTATCGAAAACTTAAATAATGGCTTAGTTTTAGAAATGGTTGCCATTCCTGGGGGTCAATTTATGATGGGTTCCCCCAGAGATGAAACAGAAAGATATAACTCTGAAAGTCCACAACATTTAGTGACGATTCAACCTTTTTTCATCGGAAAATATCCTGTTACCCAAAGCCAATGGAAAGCTGTAGCTGCACTGGAAAGGGTAAATATTCAATTAAATCCCGAAGCTTCCCATTTTAAAGGGGCTAATCGACCTGTTGAGCAAGTATCTTGGGATGAGGCGATGGAGTTTTGTGCCCGACTGGCTCAAGAAACAGGAAAACCTTATCGCTTACCAACTGAGGCAGAATGGGAATATGCCTGTCGCGCAGGAACGACTACACCGTTTTGTTTTGGTGAAACTATTACAACTGATTTAGCTAATTACAACGGTAAATACTGTTATGGTGCTGGGCCAAAGGGCGAATATCGTGGGCAAACAACTGATGTGGGCGCATTTCCCGCCAACCCCTTTGGTTTATATGATATGCATGGTAATACATGGGAATGGTGCCAAGATAGCTGGCATAAAAATTATAAAGGAGCGCCAGCAGATGGCAGTGTGTGGATGAGTGATAATCATACTCGTCTGCTGCGTGGTGGGTCATGGAATATCAATCCCTGGAATTGTCGTTCAGCAGTCCGCAATTGTAACGCCAGAGATAATAAATACATCAATGTTGGGTTTCGCGTTGTGCTGGGTTAGTTGCGGAATCAGGTGGATGCAATCAGGGTTTGTGATGGCTATTTAAAACCTTAGGAGTACAAAATATTGTGCCCCTAATACGGTTTGGTTAGGAATTTTTCGTGATGATTTTGGGGTTGGAAAGACGCGATTTATCGCGTCTCTACAAGATGTAAATGTCAATTGATTTGTTTTATCAGAACTTTTATTGATTGTGCGCCTAACGAGGTATTTTATTTACCTGAAATAAGCTGTAATATGCGGCAGAATTCTCAATAAACCTAGTACAACAAGGCGTAAATAAATCATCCATTCTGAATCAACAAAAAGCTGATGCTGTGTTGATTTGAAATTTTGAATTCTGTCTCGTGGTACTAGGTTGGTACTGCTAACAACTTAAACACTGGGGTTTGAACCAAGATTTGCTAGCACTAAGGTTACATAAATTTGGAAATAAGGGTACTAGGCAATTATGGATATAGTGGTGATTTATCAATACCACCAACGTGATTTAAAGGCCAAAAACGCAACACAGCACGACCAATGATATTTTGGCGAGGAACCACACCCCAGCAACGGCTATCGTAGCTACTGTTACGGTTATCACCCAGCACTAAGTATGAGTTTTGGGGTATTGTTTGAGGCTGTGCTAAAAATGGTGGCTGCTGTCCAGATGTGCAAACGTCAATTACAGTACGTTGTTGGGAACTCAGATAATTTGCTTCTGGCAGGGGTTTATTGTTAATAAAGACTTTGCCATTTTTCAGTTCTACTTTTTCACCAGGCAAGCCAATTACACGTTTAATAAAAGCATCGTGGTATTGTTCTTTTTGTAACTCATCTGTGGGCGAAAAGACCACAATGTCCCCTCGCTGCGGCTCGGAAAACTTGTACTTCAATTTATCCACAATGATCTTGTCTGCTTCCCACTGATTTGGAGTCCCATGCAGCGTGGGTTCCATTGAACCAGACGGAATCCAGCGAGCTTCGGCAACAAAAGTACGAATACCTAAGGCTAGAACTATACTTAATACTACTGTTCTACCTAGCTCTGCAATCCAAGAATGATCGGGTTGTTGACTAGAATTTTTATCAGACACTTGATTTTGCATGAAATTACTGAAGTTAAAAAAGATGCAGCTACTTAACTCGCCAAGGGGAACTATATTTTTGAATCTTAACAGGAGAACTTTGATATTGTAGTTATGTTGCCATATTTACAATCAGATACATAGGTAAAAATAAACTTTTTTCTCACCCGCGGCAAAAATTGACTCTTAAGAGTGCAACCAAGTTTAACCTAAAAAGATAGTTCTCTGTTATGTATAGTCCTCTGTCTTAATATTGTTAACTCCATGTCATCTCCCAAAAGTTTACTGATTCGCCGCGCCCGTATCATTCTACCTAATGGTGAATTGATGGTTGGGGATGTGCTGACGCGCGATCGCCAAATTGTCGAAGTTGCACCAGAAATATCTACACCCGCGCCCACTACAGAAATTGACGCAGATGGGTTAACTTTGTTGCCAGGAGTCATCGATCCGCAAGTACATTTCCGTGAACCAGGACTGGAACACAAGGAAGACTTGTTTACCGCTAGTTGTGCCTGCGCTAAAGGGGGAGTAACTTCCTTTTTAGAAATGCCGAACACACGTCCTCTCACAACTAATCAAGCCGCTTTAGACGATAAGTTACAACGTGCCTCCACTAAGTGCTTAGTTAATTATGGCTTTTTTATTGGGGCAACGGCAGAGAATTTGCCCGATTTACTGACTGCTAAGCCGACACCAGGAATTAAAATTTTTATGGGGTCAATGCATGGTCAGTTATTAGTTGACCAAGAAACTGCCCTAGAGGCAATATTTGCTCAAGGCGATCGCTTGATTGCGGTTCATGCTGAAGACCAAGCTAGAATTAACCAACGACGGCAAGAATTTGCAGGTATTCACGACCCAGCAATTCACTCGCAAATTCAAGATAATGAAGCCGCACTATTGGCAACAAAGCTGGCATTAAAACTTTCTAAAAAATACCAACGGCGGCTGCATATTCTGCATATGTCTACTGCGGAAGAAGCCGATTTGCTGCGTCAAGAAAAACCTAGTTGGGTAACTGCAGAGGTGACACCACAGCATTTAGTGTTAAATACCAGCGCTTATGAAAAGATTGGTACTTTAGCACAGATGAATCCACCTTTGCGATCGCCCCACGATAATGA
Organism: Nostoc carneum NIES-2107; assembly: GCA_002368155.1. GTDB lineage: Bacteria > Cyanobacteriota > Cyanobacteriia > Cyanobacteriales > Nostocaceae > Aulosira > Aulosira carnea. The sequence continues at coordinate 6,378,776 of AP018180.1, read as the reverse complement.
AGTTCTGTGGCAAGCTTTGCGCGATGGTGTAATTGATTTTATCGCTACAGACCACGCACCCCACACTTTAGCCGAAAAAGCCCAAGAATATCCCAATACTCCCTCTGGTATGCCTGGGGTGGAAACTTCCCTGGCGGTGATGTTAACTGCAGCGATGGAAGGGAAATGTACCGTTGCCCAAGTAGTCCAGTGGATGTCAAAAGCTGTGGCTGCAGCTTATGGTATTCCTAACAAAGGTGCGATCGCACCTGGGTATGATGCTGATTTAGTTTTGGTAGATTTAAATACCTACCGCCCAGTCCGCCGCGAAGAACTATTAACTAAGTGCGGTTGGAGTCCTTTTGAAGGCTGGGATCTGACTGGATGGGCTGTTACTACTATTGTTGCCGGTGAAATTGTCTATGACAAAGGCAAGTTAAATACAGAAGTTCGCGGTCAAGCGTTAACTTTTGTATAGGTTGGGGACTGGGGACTGGGGGCTGGGGACTGGGGAATGGGGAAGGGGAAAATAAGATTTCTGTTGAGGTAAATTAACAGTATTTTCAAGGTAAATATCAGTACTTTTGACTGAAAAAGCTGATTTAGGTAATAATTTACCTTACTAAAATTGCTGGCTGAAACTATCGCAAAATAGTCCAACATTTTCGGCAACTTATTTGAGCTAAAAGTGCCGCAACTTGGGTTAATAGCTGGAGCGATAGAGTAAAGTGCTGAATACGGAGTTTAATATACTTTTATTGCCGCTTAAATGTATGCTTAAGCGGCAATAAATGCCTGAAGAGAAAATATTTTATGATTGCCAAGATGACAAAATTCATAGATAGTTATAATTCCAATGATGACAACGCATAAATCACTTGGTGTGCTGTCAGTAAAAGAGCGTGACAAGAACAAATCGAACCAAACTTCCTTCACATCAGGGAGTCAGTTTGCGTACAACAAGTAGAAATTACAGCTTGAATGCTTGCGGTGGACGTACACTTGCTCTCAAATGGCACCTGGTATTACTTGTGGCAGGGGTCTTACTCCCTGTTGTCCTATTTGCTGTTGCGATTGTACAAAAACTCACGTTGAATGAACGTGCGTCATCAGAGCGCCGCTTGCTGCTAGCAGCACGCAATCTTACACAAAATGTAGAGCGTGAGGTTTCTAGCACAACCAGAACACTACAAGCACTGGCTGCCTCTGACCGACTTGACAACAATGACTTAAAAGTCTTTTATAACGAGGCGCAGCGTACATTAGAGACGCAGCCAACTTGGTTGGGTGTGATCCTGCTCACGCCAAACAAACGCCAGATATTGAATACTTTTCGTCCCTTTGGCAGCGCACTACCTTTTACAAATGAGCCTGAAAGTGTACAGCGTGTTGTGGAAACACAGCAGCCAAAAGTGGGCTACCTCGCCTTTGCACCTTTCAAGCGGCAATGGGCATTTCCTGTGCGTGTTCCAGTAGTGCGGAACGGCAAACTACTATATGTGCTGACTGCTCTCATCTCCTCAGAATCGCTCATTCACACTATCAAGACCCAAACAACTGTGGATGGGGAATGGACACGTACTGTCATTGATGGTCATGGAATTGTTGTGGCTCGGACTCTTCATCCTGAGCGCTTTGTGGGCAAGCCAGGTACCCCGTCTTTTCGCCAGCGAATCGCAGCAACAAATGAGGGTGTTTACCGCGAGACTACTTTGGAAGGAGTGCCTGTGTATGTTGCCTTCAGTCGAGCAAATTTCTCGAACTGGACGACCGCCGTTGTCGTTCCCGTGGAAATAATTGAAAGTCCGGCTCGTCGTGCAATGTGGCTAGTAATTGGCTCTGGTTTGGCGTTGCTCTTAGTCAGTGGTGTAGGTGCTTTGGTTCTCTCGCAGCGGATTTCTCAAGGCATCACTGAGGCGGCTGGTGCCGCAGAAGCGCTCGCTAATGGTGAATATCCTCGCATCAATCCCTCAAGCATTCAGGAAGTGGCCTTGTTAGGCGAAGCCTTAGAATTTTCAGCTAACCTGCTGTTGCAACGGGAACGTGAGCGGAACGAACATTTGATGCAGGTGGAAGCAGCGCGAGCTGAAGCTGAGGCGGCTAACCGTCTCAAAGATGAGTTCTTAATTACTGTCTCTCACGAACTGAGAACCCCTCTCAACGCCATCTTTGGCTGGGCTCAGTTGCTACGTGGGGGGAAGCTTAATCCAGAAAAGACAAAAAATGCGATCGCTACTATCGAGCGAAATGCCAAAGCTCAAGCACAATTAGTCAATGACCTCCTCGACACATCGCGGATTATTCTGGGAAAACTCCGCCTGGAAACACAGCCGTTAAATTTAGCTACCGTAATTATTAGTGCTATCGATTCGATGCGCCACGCGGCGGAAGTCAAAGACATCGATTTACAAGTACAACTTACCAATGTTGAACCTGTTTTAGGAGACCAAAATCGACTTCAGCAGGTAGTATGGAATCTGCTCGCCAATGCGGTTAAATTCACACCTCAAGGTGGATGGGTGGAAGTGCAACTTCAGCAAGTTGACTCACTAGTTGAGGTGAGAGTGCGTGACACTGGTGTAGGTATCAAAGCAGAATTCCTGCCATACGTCTTTGAGCGCTTCCGTCAAGCCGACGGCTCAACCACCAGGGAATATGGCGGCTTAGGCCTGGGTTTGGCGATTGTCCGTCATTTGGTTGAGCTTCATGGTGGGACAGTGCAAGCTGATAGTGATGGAGAAGGGAAGGGGGCAACTTTCACTATGAAACTTCCTGTGATTGCGCGTCAGGAAAGCATTAGCACCCCACCGATCACATCTGCAAATGGCACTTACAAAAACTCTGACAAACTTAAGAATGTACGGGTGCTGGTGGTGGATGACGATCCTGACGCACGCGATTTAGTTTCCGCAATACTCATGCAACAGGGGGCAGAAGTATGCACTTGCGCCTCTGCAGCACAAGCACTCAACAAAGTATTTGACTGGAAACCCGCCGTCATTCTTTGCGATATCGGTATGCCGCTAGAAGACGGTTACGATTTTATCCGCAAAGTCCGAGATTGGGAAAGTGACGTAGATGTGCATATTCCAGCTATAGCAGTGACAGCCTTTGCCCGCGAAGAAGATAAAATTAAAGCGATCGCTTCCGGCTATCAAATGCACATCCCTAAACCCCTAGAGCCAACACACTTGGCTGATGTGGTAGCCAGCTTAGTAGCCAGGAACTAGAAGCTAGCATTTTTACTCAGCACTCTTGTACAGACGCGATGAATCGCGTCTGTTGCAACTCAGAACTTTACAGCGCCCAAATTTCCTTGCCAATAATTGCTAATGCAATCCCAATCATCGCTATTAGTGTCACCTTCCCGCCAGGGACGAGTGGTTGGTGAATTTTATGTGAATGTTCTAAATTGTGGCGTTGCTTCCAAGTCATCAGCGCGGGAATTATACCTGCTAAAACTGTAATGTTGAATGTGCCGACATAATCTAGAGCAATAAAGAAAATTTTGGGATTAATTGCCCCTAAACTCATAGCAGGTAAAAGAATCACCGAATAAAGCGGTAGACGGCTAGAAAATTGTACTTGGGTAACAAAGAATATTTCTTGCAAGAAATCTAGCAAGCCATAGACAAATCCAATGAATGATGTGGCGATCGCAAATTCTGAGAAAATCGAAACTAACACGCCTAACCATTCTCCAGCACTACCAGAGCGCAGAATTTGCAAAGGGTCAAATATAGTTCTACCATCGACAGTCTTCTGAAGTATCTCGGGATTGACGCTGCCCAAAATTACCGCATTCCACGCCAAGAACATAATTAAGGGAATCAGAGAACCAATCACAATAGACTGCCGAATTTTGCGGGTGTCGCCTTCTAGCTGTGTCACCACCACTGGCACAACGTTATGGTAAAACAGCGCTACAGCCATCACAGAAACAGCGCTACCTAAAGCACTCCAATTTTGAAATAATAATTGCGTGGTTTTCACCTGTTCGCCAGCTAGCAGCAATAATCCGAGAAATGATACTAAAACAATGGCGACAAATACGCTATTGAGTTTTTCCACAAACTTTTCGCGCCCCAGATACATAATCCCGCCAAATATCAGGGTGAAAACAATTGTGCCTAACCATGCAGGTAATTGGTGGGGTATGCCCAATAAATTGGCGATCGCAGAACCTAAAATCTCACCGCCTTGGGTAGTGTATGCTACCAAAAGGGCATAGTGTAGCAATAAGTAAGTCCCACCAGCAATGCGCCCACCCACAACGCCGAGGGTATTTTCAATCATTGCCAACATCCCCACACTGGGACGGCCAGCAACACGCATAGTATTGACGGTAGCTTCAGCAATTAATAATCCTGAGATTAAGGTGTATAACCATACACCAACCAGCAAGACTGTTGATGGTACAACCCCAGAGGGTAAAGTCACCGCAGGTAATGCCAATATTCCTGCACCAACCGTTGTTCCAGCAATCAGCGCCGTACTTCCCAACAAGCTACCTGGTTGATGACTTAACTGATTGCCATCAAATTCCAAATTAGAAAACAATCGAGTGACTTGTTCTTGATTTGACTTGAGAACAGTCTGCATAAATTTCTAAATAAAAAACAAAATGTTAAATTATGTAACCAATCTTAGCAAAAGCTTTCGTTAGTGTCTTTATAAGCACCGGACATACTCAATTGTGGGAATAATATTATCTATTCACCTTTAAAGCATATCTAGCCAAATTCCTGTGTCTTGTTTCTCTCGTCCCTATAATTATTGTATTTGCTTGCTGATTCTGGCTCTTGCTGGTTGTCAAAAAGTGCAGTCATTCAATAAACTTCCCGCACCCCTACCGCAAGATCCATTAGTACAGGTTTACTTTAACCATTCCGAATCCTCAGAATTTACCGAACCTTATCGTCGGCAAGTCCGTTTGGGAGATAATTTAGAACAGCAGATTGTCGATACAATTTCTCAAGCGAAATCTACTGTCGATGTCGCCGTTCAAGAATTACGTTTACCCAAAGTTGCTCAAGCTTTAGTAGACAGACAAAAAGCTGGAGTCAAAGTCAGATTAATTTTAGAAAATACCTATAGTCGTCCTTGGAGTAGCTTTACAAGCGAGGAAATTAGCAAGTTAGAAAAAAGAGAACAAGAACGCTATCAAGAATTTCGGAAATTTATAGATATTAACCAGGATAATCAACTCAGTCCTGAAGAAACTAATCAAAGAGATGCTTTAATTATCTTGCAAAATGCCAAAGTTTCTTTAATAGATGACAAAGCCGATGGGACAGCAGGTAGCAGTTTAATGCATCACAAATTTGTGATTGTAGATAATAGTATTGTGATTGTTACTTCTGCGAATTTCACGTTGAGCGACGTTTTTGGAGACTACAGCAATCCTAGTAGTTTAGGCAATACCAATAACTTCTTAAAAATTGAGAGTCCAGAACTAGCAGCTTTATTTACAGAAGAGTTTAACACCATGTGGGGTGATGGCCCAGGTGGTAAGCCAGATAGCCGATTTGGTTTGCAAAAACCAGTGCGATCGCCAAAAACTATTACTTTAGGTGAAACTAAAATTACTGTACAGTTTTCGCCAACTTCTCCTACTCAACCTTGGAGTCAGAGTACAAATGGTTTAATAGCTAATACATTAGAATCAGCTACAAAGTATGTGGATATGGCATTGTTTGTATTTTCCGATCAACAACTAGCTAATATCCTCGAAAGTCGCCATCAAAACAAAGTCAATATTCGCGCTTTAATTGAACCACAATTTGCCTATCGTTCTTACAGCGAAGGCTTAGATATGATGGGATTTGCACTAGCTGAAGAATGTAAATATGAAGTAGATAACCGCCCTTGGAAAAATCCTATTACTACTGTTGGTGTACCAACTTTACCAAAAGGCGATTTATTGCATCACAAATTTGCTGTAATTGATGGTAATACAGTAATTACAGGTTCTCATAATTGGTCAGAAGCCGCTAATAATGGTAACGATGAAACCCTACTAGTAATTGAAAATCCTAAGGTTGCTGCTCATTATGTACGTGAATTTGGTCGTCTTTATACAAAGGTAAAACTTGGTTTACCACTTACTATTCAACAAAAAATTACAACCGAAGCTAAACAATGTCCGCAAATTAAATCTCCAACATCCAGTCCAAGTCAAATAGCTCCTAAAATCAATCTCAATACCGCTAGCTTAGAAGAATTAGCTACGCTACCTGGTGTTGGTAAAAAATTAGCACAGCGAATAATTATTGCTCGTCAACAACAAAAGTTTACATCTTTAAATGATTTAGAAAAAGTCTCTGGTATTAGTACCAAAATGATAAATAAATGGCAAGATACTGTCACTTTTTAGCCTATAATATTGAAATATTATAGGCTTTTATAGCCTAGTAAAATACAAAATTATCGGCGTGTATCTGCGTTAATCCTCTTTCATTCCTGCGGAACGCTACGCGAACGGCTGTTAAATTTTTATTGCTGTACCTCAGCAATATGAGAACAACTATAGGTATATCAATTTATTGTGAGCATCTTTCCCACCCTCACAATAAACCGTTTAGGTGATATCTTCTAGGGTTGATTTGCACATCTTCTGACTCAGCCAAAAGTATAGTATTCGTATATCTCTGCTAGCAGAGGAAATGTAATTATTCAGTTTTTAACATAAACCTAAAGAATAGATAACTGGAGTAGGTTTATGTCTTATAACAAGATAGACGAATTACCAGAGGATATCAGAGAGCAACTTCCTGAACACGCTCAACAGATTTTCTTTGCAGCATTCAATGCGGCTCAAAAAGACGGTATGAGTGAAAATGGAGCGCGTGAAGTTGCTTGGAATAGCGTCAGGAATGAATACCAACAAGGTAACGGTGGTCAATGGCAGAGAAAACCAGAAGATCCCCCCATACATAATAAAGCTATCACCACTGGGGGCAATTAATTGCCTTTTTCTTAAAGTTTAAATTCCAGGCGGTTTGTCTTTGTTACAAACCGTCTTTTGCCAATTCCACAGCAACGGGTAAACCTAATACCTCTCTAGAAATATTTAGTACTATATTAGGGCGAAAAGGCTTGGTTATATATAAATCTGCGCCGACATCAATACCTTGTTGTTTATCGTATTCCTGACCATTGGCAGTCAGCATGACAATGTAAATATCTGATATTGCTAGTTTGTTCTTAACAGTATTACAAACTTCTAACCCATCCATTTTCGGCATAATTATGTCCAAAAAGACCAGTTTGGGCTTTTCTGTTTGAATAATTTCTAATGCTTCTTCACCATTTTTAGCCGTCAATAATTCTACTTGTTCATCTTCTAGGCTTTCTAGAACTTCCTCCATTAGCAAACGCATACTAGCGTCATCATCAACAATTAGTAGCTTCTTGTTCATATAAAATCAATTTTTTCCCTGATAACTTCCAGATAAAATAACTAATAAATATTTAGATGAACCCTTGTGTAATTATTTTCCCTGAATTGAACAATGATAAAATCAAACTCAAACAATCATCCTCCTTGAATTACTTGTTAGCAATATTGGCATCTTTGCTTTACTTACAGATGTGCCAATAACATTGTATACCTGTGTATTTAATATGTCTGTCAGTATTTATAAGGTTTAGAAGTTTTTATTTACTACTAAAATATTAATTGTGAAGCCTGCTATATGTGGCAATCCCCTAAAAACTATTACAAGATGACAATAAATTATTACTTAGCTGATGCACAAGAGATAATAGTAATAATTACTTTATTTACAACTAAGAATTAATAAGGATTTCATATTAATAAATAAAGTCCTGTGAAATTACTAATTAATTTTTTCTTAAAAAAATTAGAATAAAGTCAATAATAGATTTCTTACTTTGTTTTCATATTAATCAGTAGAGATATCAGTATTGTGCATAATCGGAATTTCAATACTAAAGGTAGTTCCCTTTCCCATCTGAGATATACAACGCAAGAAACCACCATGTTTTTCGATAATTTGGTAGCTGATAGATAGACCTAATCCAGTACCTTTACCAATAGGTTTAGTAGTAAAAAATGGCTCAAATAATCGCTCTTGAATATTTTCTGGAATACCTGGGCCGTTATCACCAATTTGAATTTTTAGCCAATTCGAGTTAACTATCTCAGTAGAAATGCGAATTTGGTAATTCTCAGGTGTTTTCGCCGCCATAGCTGGCCACGGACAACTGATCATTGACTCCTCTAAAGCATCGATCGCATTGGCAATTAAATTCATAAATACCTGGTTGAGCTGATTGGCGTAGCCTTCAACCAAGGGTATATCACCATATTCTTTAATAATCTGAATACCTAAGTTTCTTTCTCTGGGCTTAAATCGTCCTTGTAAGATGAGCAGGGTACTTTCGATTCCTTCATGAATGTCAACTGGCTTCATCTTTGCCTGATCTAAGCGGGAGAAGTTTCTCAGAGTTAAGGCCAGTTGGCGCATTCGCCCCACTCCTACAATCATGGAGGATAGCATTTTCGTCAAATCTTCGATGAGAAAGTCTAAATCGAGATTTTCGATAACAGTTTGAATTTCTGGTACTGGCTTGGGATAGTGATGTTGATAAAGTTGTAATAAATCTAAAATGTCTTGCGTAGATTGTTGAATATGGCTGAGGTTACCACTGACATAGTTAATGGGATTATTCATGTCGTGAGCAACTTCTGCAACCAAGTTACCTAGAGAAGACATTTTCTCACTTTGAATCAGCTTTCTCTGGGTTTGCTGAAGTTCAAACAGAGTTAGCTGGAGTTGCTGCGCTTGTTCTTGAGCGACTTGTGCAGCACTACAACTTTGCTCGTAAAGCAGCGCTTTTTCAATTGCACCTGCTGCTTGCAATGCCAAAATACTCAGCAGTTTCCAGTCTTTAGTAGAGTAGGTAGTATGACTCTGATTACACATAACGATCGCCCCAGTTAGCTGCTTTTTAGACAGTAAGGGTACGCAAATCAGAGAGCTAACTTTAGGTTCCATCTCCACAAATCTGGGATCTGCAAGCAAATTGTTGAGTATTTCACCTTTACGCGATCGCAGAATTGTACCGATGATTCCTTGACCTAGTTTGAGGGGTTCTGACCATGAGCTAAGTTCGCCATATTCCCAGAGAATTTTCAGCCAACTAGTTTTGTCATCTAACCATAAAATTGCACCACAGCTAGAAGGAATGCATGTTCTCGCTTCCTCAATCACCAGTCGGGCAATTTCTTGCACATCTAAGCTGGCGGTAACTTGTGTAGAAAGGTCTTGAAATAAGTCTATTTCTTGATACTTTTCTAACAATTCCTTAGCTAATGACTTTTTCTCAGATTGCTGTTGTGCTAGGTAGGAAATGAGCGTAGCAATACTAGCTGCTTTTTGATCCCCAACTACCCAACCAATTACTTCTTCTAGCAGTAGCACTGGGTATCTAGACAGGCTGGCATCACTTTTAATACCTATTAGTGCTGTACCCTTGATATCTTCAATACAAATAGTAGTGCCCATCTCCCTTTCCAGGTGATTGAGGATGGCCAGAAATTCTTTTTGGGTGACTAACTTACGAAAATTGATTGGAGTCATCTAAGTGTGGCACTACCAGTTCACAGTATTGCTGTTTTTTAACTCACCTGGAAACATTACTAGGTGATATGAGTAAATTGAGCAGCCTTTGTGGGCCTAAGTTTATTGTTCCCATGCAATAGGCAGAAATAAATCATTACACTGAATGATAGTTGCCCAATTGGGATGGATATTCCCTAAGAACAAATGACTCAACGAACTAATAGAATTGTGATCCTGGGTGGCGGCTTTGGTGGTCTCTATACTGCCTTACGCTTGAGCCAGTTACCTTGGGAGTCTACAGAAAAACCCGAAATTGTCCTAGTAGATCAAAGCGATCGCTTTTTGTTTTCTCCCCTACTCTACGAATTGCTGACTGGCGAACTCCAAACTTGGGAAATTGCCCCACCATTTGCAGAATTATTACAAGGTACAGGTATACGCTTTTATCAAGCTGTGGTGTCTAGCATTGATATCGACCAGCAACGAGTACATTTACAAGATGGGCCGGAAATCACATACGACAGATTAGTGCTGGCGCTAGGTGGAGAAACACCCCTAGATTTGGTTCCTGGTGCAACATCCTATGCTTTCCCCTTCCGCACTATCCCTGATGTGTACCGTTTAGAAGAACGCTTGCGAGTTTTAGAAGAATCCGAGGCTGATAAAATTCGGGTAGCAATTGTGGGCGCAGGTTATAGCGGTGTCGAGTTAGCCTGTAAGTTAGCCGACAGATTAGGAGAAAGAGGACGCTTCCGGCTGATAGAACTCAGCGACCAAATTTTACGAACTTCCCCAGACTTTAACCGTGAAGCGGCGAAGAAAGCTTTGGAAGCGCGAGGTATATTTATTGATTTAGAAACCAATGTAGAGTCTATTGCTCAAGATACTATTTCCCTAGAATATAAAAATCAAGTTGATACAATTCCTGTAGATTTGGTGATTTGGACTGTCGGAACGCGAGTCACTCCTGTAGTTAGATCCCTACCTCTGAAGCAAAATCAACGCGGTCAAATTACAGCTACAGCTACTCTACAAGTTCTAGATCATCCAGAAATTTTTGCTTTGGGGGATTTAGTAGATTGTGTTGATGCTCAAGGTCAGCAAGTCCCCGCTACAGCTCAAGCTGCTTTTCAACAAGCTGATTACACTGCTTGGAATATTTGGGCTTCTCTGACAAATCGCCCTTTGCTTCCCTTCCAATATCAAAAGCTAGGAGAAATGCTGGCTCTGGGAGTAGACAATGCTACTTTAACGGGTTTGGGAATTAAACTAGAAGGGCCATTGGCATATTTAGCACGTCGTCTTGCTTATCTTTATCGGTTGCCCACTTTCGATCATCAACTCAGAGTTGGTTTTAATTGGCTAGTACGTCCTATTATAGAAACGCTTTCTCAGTAGCAAATAGTGCGTAAATATAACTATGCACTGAAGCTCGATCAGGCATAATCTCAAATCCAGGACTCAAAAGCATAACAGTTTGATGGAACGACCGAAAGTTATTTTTTTAGATGCTGTAGGCACACTCATCGGGGTCAAAGGTAGTGTGGGCGAAGTTTATAGTAAGCTAGCCCAGGAATTTGATGTGGAAGTTTCCGCTGATACATTAAATAAAACATTTATCGAAAGCTTTAAAGCCGCACCACCGCCAATATTTCCTGATGCAGACAACCAAGACATTCTCCAGCGCGAATTTGATTGGTGGCGAATAATTTCCCTCAATACTTTTGAAAGCGCAGGCGTTCTCAAGCAATTTTCTGACTTTTCGGCTTTTTTTAGTGAACTTTATATCCACTTTGGCACTGCTGAACCGTGGTTTGTTTATCCTGATGTCCTACCAGCTTTGATTAACTGGCGACGGATGGGAATCGAATTAGGTGTGTTGTCTAATTTCGATTCCCGCATTTATTCAGTTCTGCAAAGTTTAGGACTCAGGGACTTTTTCACCTCCATCACCATTTCTACTGAAGCACGTGCCGCTAAACCCGATCCGCAAATTTTTGCTATAGCCTTAGAAAAACATAAGTGTCCACCTGAGGCTGCATGGCACATTGGCGACAGCCCAGAAGAAGACTATCAAGGTGCTAAAGCTGCTGGCTTGAGAGGGATTTTGATCAATCGTGAGCAAAAGTCAGGACTCAATATTTAGGAGTGTTGAGTCAAGAGTCAAGAGTCAAGAGTCAAGAGTCAAATAAATTTCTGAATTTTGAATTTTGCATTGCTTGTCCCCCTTTTTGCTTTAACTTCCCCAGCTTTAAAAGTAATGGGATATTTTTTATTTGAAAGTCCTTGACCCTCCTATTTTACGGAGGGCTATTTTTGTGTGATTTTATTATTGACTGTATAGTCAGTCATAAAATATATTGAAGATAGTGGTGGCGATCGCATTCACTAAAACAACGCCATCACCTCATATAGGGCTGCAATTGGCAGCTACAAGGAGGATTTGCAAATGGATCTACATTACGAAATCCAAGGAAAGGGCGATGCGATCGCTCTCATTCATAGTGGTGGTGCAGATTTACGTGATTGGATATTTATCGCCCCAGAATTAGCGAAGAAATATCAGGTAATCACCTTTGATGGACGTGGTGCAGGCAAGTCACCACCGCCATTGGAACCTGCAAATTATGTTGAAGATTTAAGAAAACTCCTCGATCATCTCGGTATTTATCAAGTTACTCTCGTAGGGCATTCCATTGGTGGTGAAATCGCCACTGATTTTGCCTTAACCTATCCTCAGAGAGTCTCCAAACTAGTGTTAGTAGCTCCGGGATTAACAGGCTTTGAATTCTCGCCCCAGCTGCAGCAGTGGTTTGAGGAAATTAGAGCCGCAGCTCCAGATGTGGAGAAAATGGTCAAGCTAAATTTGGAACACTCAATCTACCAAACCACCGTAGCTAGTCCCCAGCGCGATTTACTCTATCAAATGTTCAAGCACAATATAGAGCGCTACTTTGAGTGGCAAAGCTTCGAGCAAGTCTGGCCCCAACCACCTGCAATTTCCAGATTGCACGAACTCAAAACCAAGACCTTATTTATGATTGGCACAAAGGACAGTGAAGACCTCTTCCGCATAGTAGAGTTGTTTAAACAGGTTCCTGATATTCGCTTTGCAGAGATTGAAGGCGCGGATCATCTACCGACGCTGACACATCCAGCAGAGGTAACTAACCTGATTAGCGATTTTTTGAACGAGTAATAATCAAAGATGCCCCGCACCCCAGCAGAAAATGAACGTATCCGTCAGGCTACCAAGGAGCAAATCTTAAAAGCGGCGATGGAGCTTTTTTTCAGCAAAGGCTATCACGCCACCTCAATTGACGACGTTGCGAAAACGGCGAAGATATCCAAGGGACTTCTTTATCATTATTTCAAAGGCAAAGAAGATTTGATTGCGGCACTGGTTGATCTGCGACTCCACGATTTATTGTTTGTCATGGAAGCCGCGGCTGCAAAACCGACACCTGCTGAACAAATCCGGCACATTGCTGAAGGTGCTTTAGAAGATGTCCGCCAAAAACCTGAAGTTTTCCGTTTTTATCTCAACCTGTTTACCCAACCCAGGCTCGATCCAGTTGTAGCTAAATACAGCCAGAGGTTAATGGATGAGCAAGAAAAGCAGTTTGAGGTGCAGACGGAAATGTTCACAAAGCTGGGGGTAGCAAATCCACGCAAGCGATCCATCTATTTTTCCTCAACCTTACAAGGCATCATGCTGATGTTTTCTACTTATCCGAATACTTTTCCTTTGGATGAGGTGAAGGCGCAAGTAATCGAGGAGTTTTGTAGTCCGTGATCATACTCAGTAAGATAAAACAAGTATAGACATAGAAAATATAGACAGCGTTAAGCTTTTACGCGTTGAGATGATCAATAGTCAAGGCTACAGGCTCAAAGACCTACTTGAACTTTTGACCTTGGACAGCCCTAATACAAAAATATTTTTGATTTTTGAAACAATCTAAGTACACTTTTATTAGTTCTTCCCTATTCCCTCTCTACACCAATAATTTCACAAATCAAATCCTATTCCTATATGTGTTTAATAACACAACAGCATTTGCAAAAATATTGTATCTTCTCTCACAGAAATGCAAAATTCTGTTCAGTCTTCTCCACAAAAAAATGAGTTTGGGAAACCTTACCAACTATCCCTACCCTAGTACCCGACGCGTGATTATGGGTAGTCGCGGCGCGATCACAGCTAGTCAACCATTGGCGACTCTAGCAGGTATGGAAATGTTATGGGCAGGTGGTAGTGCTGTTGATGCTGCTATAGCTAGTGCGATCGCACTTACTGTAGTTGAGCCTACAGCTAATGGTATTGGTGCTGATGCTTTTGCTTTAGTTTGGGATGGTAAACTGCACGGTTTAAATGGCTCGGGTAAAAGCCCACGAAAATTGACTTTAGAACAGTTTGCTGGGCTGAATGCTGTACCAAAATATGATTGGCGTGCTGTTACCGTACCGGGTGCTGTTTCCGCATGGCGAACTTTATGGGAACGTTGGGGAAAGTTACCTTTTGAGAATTTATTTGCCCCTGCAATTCGCTACGCTGAAGAAGGGTTTCCTGTATCGCCAATGGTTTCACTGGCTTGGAAACGCTTGGAACAAAATTATCTTTCCCTTGTAGGTAAGGAATTCGACTTTTTTAAACAAGTCTTTTTCCCTAATAATAGAGCGCCGAACGCTGGCGAAATTTGGCATTCTCCCGCACACGCGCAAACCCTCAGAGAAATTGCGGCGACTGGTGGTGAAAGCTTTTATCGTGGTGATATCGCGCAACGTATCGCAGACTTTGCCGCCGATACTGGTGGATACTTAACTAAAGATGACTTAGCATCTCATCATGCTGAATGGGTTGCACCCATCTCTACAAACTATCGTGATTTCACAGTTTGGGAAATTCCACCCAATACCCAAGGAATTGCAACTTTAATTGCCTTAAATATCCTATCAGGCTTTGAATTGTCTCGTTATCAACGAGAATCAGCAGAAAGTTATCATTTGCAAATTGAGGCGATGAAACTCGCTTTTGCTGATGTTTATAAGTACATCGCCGACAAGCCTTTTCTAAAACTACCCACAGAGCATCTCCTTTCTTTAGATTATGCTGCCCAACGCCGTGCTTTGATCGCAGAACAAGCGATCGCTCTAGCTCAACCTGGATTACCAAAAGGAGGAACAGTCTATCTCGCCGCCGCCGATGGCGAATTAATGGTATCTTTTATTCAATCCAATTTCACAGGTTTTGGTAGTGGTATTCTTCCTGCTGATACTGGCATAGCTTTGCAAAATCGCGGCTATGGATTTATTCTTGACTCCCAGCATCCTAACCATTTTGCCCCAGGTAAACGCCCCTTCCATACAATTATCCCTGGCTTTTTAACTCAAGATAATCAGCCGATAGGGCCATTTGGCGTAATGGGGGGAGCTATGCAACCGCAAGGACATTTGCAAGTAGTGGTGAATTTAGCGGACTACGGCTTAAATCCCCAAGCTGCTTTAGATGCTCCTAGATGGCAATTTGTCTCTAATGCTACCGTGTTATTAGAGCAAACTGTATCACCAGAAATAGTTGATAGACTAGCTAAACGCAGTCATGATGTATTGCAAAATGCAGATAATTTCTTTGGGCGCGGTCAAATTATTTACAAGCATAATCAAGTATTCATTGCTGCTTCTGAGTCTCGTGCTGATGGTTTAGCTATCGCTTGGTAAATGAGAATGATTTGAGAGCGATCGCACTTTCATACCCATTTTGAAAATGATTTTGACAGATTGAGTAATCAAAAATTTAAAATAGCTATATCCGGAAAATCGCTAAAAACGCCATCAATTTCTAAGCTAAAAAATAGTTCATATTCTTGTTTTGGATTACCTTGGAAATCTAGAGGTAAAAATAAATCTTCATTGCGAAAAGTCCAAGCATGAACCAGTAAAGAAGCTGCATGAGCATCTGTAACTAAGGATGTAGGCGGCAGTAATTTACCTGTGCTATCTCTAGGAACCAGGAGATTTTTATGAATTCCTATCGCCTGTGCATATTCTGCAATTTCTCTTAAACCTGAAGCTGTAATTAAATCGCTATATGTGCGCTCATCATCACTAACGATAAAATCATAAGGTTTACCAGTATTATTAATTAATTGCACTAAAGGTAAATCAGTTTTTGTTGATAAATATTTGAGGTTGCTAACTTCAAAAGACTGAATAAAAACAGGTGCATTTGCGCCTTGATAACCGTTAGCTGCTAAAGTTTCTAATAGTGGTTCTTCTAGGGGTAAACCAATCGATTGAAAATAGGTTGGATGCTTGGTTTCTGGATAAATGCCAATAGTCCGATTAACTGCAATACTTTTAGTTTGAGCTAAATCAATGATTTCTTGGAGTGTAGGAATTGCAAATAAACCATCAAATTTTGTATTTTGCGATCGCACTTCGGGAATTCGCTCTTTTGCCCGTAGGGTTTTCAGTTCGGCTAGGGTAAAGTCTTCGGTAAACCAGCCTGTCTTACTTTCCCCATCAATGATTTTGGTAGTTTGGCGTTCAGCAAATTCTGCGTGGCTAGCAACATCAGTAGTTTCCGAAATTTCATTTTCGTGACGCGCAATTAATATCCCGTCTTTAGTAGCAACTAAATCAGGTTCAATATAGTCAGCCCCTAAATCAATTGCTAACTCATAAGCCGCTAATGTATGTTCGGGACGATAGCCGCTAGCCCCTCTATGAGCTATGATAATCGGTTTAGTATTTCGTAAAATGATAGCCATTACCCTGATTAAATAATTCCTAATTCGTAATTATGAACAAAATTAATAATTAATTCATTTCCGTTTCAAGCCCTCAACTTCAGTTATGGAAAACCCAACAGATGCGGAACATCATATTCCTAGACACCTATTTTGTTATGGGCTATTAATTACGAATTAAGTAGCTTGTATTTTATCAATTAATTTATGAAGCTATCTGATAAATAGCTGGTCTATATCTCGGTTCAGGAATGGGTTTTCCTTGCATTTTAGCAGCTTCTAACCATGCTTCTTTGGCTTGTAATACTTCAAACAATGCCTCTTGCTCAGTCGCACCAAATGCGGAACAGTATTTTAAATCGGGAATATCAGCAATGTAGCCATTATCTTCTTCACTGTAGAAGATATTAATATGATAGTGATTCACTTTTCATCCTCCAAAGTCAGTGCATATTCTTCTATCAAAATCAAAAATTGGCGAATTTGGTAGGGAACAGCTTGACCATTACGATTTTGTAGGTTGAGAATCTCAGCAATATCTGGATGAGTAAAAATATGGTGACTGCCATTAACCCTTGATAGAGAGAATCCAAATGCCTCGACGAGAAGAACTAGTTCATTAAATTGGATATTTTTAGAACCAGAAAGGACTTTCTCTAACAATTTACGCTTCTTCGACATTGCTATACACTATCATCACAGCCTTTTTATGTTCCCTTTTACTGTTTTTGAGCTTTTTCTTGCAGTAGCGATCGCCAATCAGCAATAGCCTTTTCTGTCCATAGCCAATTTTGGCTTAATTTATCTACCTGGAAATCTATCGGATCGTCCTTAATGACCATTTGGCGCAATTTTAGCGCTTCATTCATATATTGATACTGTTTTTCAGATGGTTGATTATAAGCAGATTTATAAAGCCCTAAAGCCAATCCAGCATAAGAAGTTAAAGCATCTTTAGATGTAGTATTCTTAGTAGTTGCTTGTTGCTTAAGTGCTAAATTTAAAGCTTTAAACCAAGAATCATTAGCTCGATTTAAGTTATCCTCTGCATAATAAGCAAATCCCAAAGCATTATTATATAAAAACGATTCTGGATCTGCTTTTACAGCACTTTCCCAATAACGGCGGGCATCATCAATACTGTATTTTTTATCTTTTATCTGCACAAATTGCCAAGCTAATCTTCCTTTGAAAAAGTTGACAGATGGATTATCAGCTTGCTTTGGCGGGACAAGTTTTAACGCGGCTTGGGCGGGAGGAAGCGCGCCACGGTTAAGTAATTCTTCTACAGCCTCTAGCCCTGCTTGTAAGTCGCCTTGGCTCAATTTTTCCGTAGCGGTAGCAGTGACAATTCCAGTTGCAGCCGTCTTTAAATCTACAGGAGGTTGGGCGGTAATCGACTGAATAGGAATTGGTGGTATGGGAGGTAATTTTTTCGCTTGATGATTTTGCCACAAATTGACACACACAACAACTGCGATCGCACTTGCTCCTACAATACCTACAATCGGCCAAATCTGCCGACGCTGGCGGCGTTTTGAGGGATATGTTTGTGAGCTGCCATAGGAATTATGATTCCAATTACCATCAAAACTTGTAGAAGTTTCATTTGCAGGTTCTGGTTCTTCTTCCCAAAAGCTAGCTTCTTGATCAGGTGTAGTCAATTCTGAAGAAAGTTGTCTTCCCCGCAGGCTATTGTCGTGGGGTACAAGTTCCGCCGTCATGGAAGATGATTGCTCAGATATCCCTTTTTGGCTATCAAGTTGACGAAACAAATCTGAAACCAGTGCGGAATCTTCTGCATAGCTGGGGTCATCATCATACTCGATTTCATCAACCAAATCGCCCCAAGTATCTTCTCCTAACCAATCCAGCCCTGATGAGTCACGCGCTAAACCCGAAGGGATCATGTCCTCCATTAAAGACAGATCACTCTCCTCGGCGACATCAGAGTACATAGCTGCGGGATTTCCCCTGAAAGCGGGATTATACTCATTGAGTGCTTCTGCACTATCAGGGATTTCTGGGCTAAGAAAACCGTCAAATTCCGGTTGGAGATATAAAATTGGTAACGCCCAATACATGTGGTGAGAACCATAGGCAGATATTAGCCCTTGGCGTACTCGACTCACACACAAATCCACAGGATATCCTTGATTGAGGTTGCGGTAAAACAATTGTGTCAGCGTCAGCGCTACTTCATCAGGAATGCGTTCTGACATAGCTAAGACGCTTCTAATACCGCGCTTAACTAAGCTTTCTGTCAGGTTACGTTCTCCAGTGTCCTCACCAGTATCGCTGTTAGCGCTGTATGCTCCCAAACAGGAGTTAAATACCGCCATTTGGATATTATTATTGACAAGCAAACCTGCCAAATCGTCGCCACTTAAGGTTTCTGTTAAGCCAGTTCTGTTATTAACTAGATAAATTTCGCCACCATTGGCACCAAGATTACTATGGCCGGAGTAGTGTAGAACATGATATCGCCCTTGTTCTAGGGCTTGCGTCAATTCTTCCCGCCCTGGCTGATCTAAAACTTTAAGTTCAATATCTGGTAGATAATTACCACTTTCTGCGGCACGTGGTATGTGGCGTTGTAGTTCGGCTTGCAGTTTAATAGCCTCATGTTTGAGCAAATCCAGACGGACTTGATCTGTAGGTGAGGCAATCACCATTAATACTTTGATACCACCTTCTTCTAAGGGTTGCGGTATATTTTTTGATGGCAACCGAGATGCTGGCAGAATTCCACTTTGGTAGCGAGAAAAAGCGACATAAGGCCCGGTGGCGAGAGGGCGATCGCCTGCGTGCATAACTTCCCAAGGTAGCCGCGCTAACCTAGTATCTTTCAACCCTAAGCGTAGACGCAACACCTGTTGGTGATTCTGGGCGATACCTTGTGCTGTAATCCAACTATCTCTAAGAGTGCCTTGAAACAGTGCATTATATAGTTGCTGACCCAAAGCTACTAGATTGACTGAGTTTCTGGCAATGTCGCTTTCACGTCCACCAAAGGCGATCGCATCTCCTTGCAACACTGACATCAACGGATCGTTCATCAAATGCCCAGCAGCAGCTAACCAATCAGCTACAGGCCAAGTCACCAGTTCTTCTGCTAATGGCACCCCAGGCGCGACTTGTTCCGTCCGCACCAAGTAGTCATTTTGCCCTACTGGGGTTACGGAAATATGAAATTCCTGGGTCACAACTTCTCCTCTTCGCCTCCTAAATCAGGTTTGAAACGCGAAAGTTTCAAGTCGATTTTTCGCTTCTTCTGATACCTTAGATGCATCTTGCCACTGAATGTTTCTGAATACTCGTGATTTTGCTTTTTTAGGGACTGATAGAAAATAAATTATCCAATTACTCAGATAATCTTTTTCTTCCTACTCTTAATCTACGAGAGGCTAACACCAACGTGCAGCTTCTTGCACAGAAGACTTTGCTGGTTCACCTGCTCCCTGCTCCTGTGCCTACAAGGCAATAGGATATTGTTTAATTGGAAGTCCCTTAGGCTTTTACAACTTTATCCGGATTAGTTGACATCTGAGTAGAACAGTTTATTGGTAGATGCACCTTGATCTTCGACTCCCCTAATGGGCATTCGCCAATTAGGGGATTTTTTTATGTTGGCAAATAACAACATCCTCAGACACAAGCATTATTAACTGGAGAACGTGGTAGATCAAACCGCTTTCCTGTGATTCTTTGCCTAGCATCCTTTGGGTTTGTTTTGACACATAACTAGAATACACATTTTAGTAAATTTATCCGGAGCTTGAGGGTTCTCTGGGGAACAATTAAATGGTAGATGCACCCTGATAACTAACTCCCCTGGTAGGCTAATGCTTACTGGGGGTTTTTTTCTAGGACGACAAATGACAATAAAACCAATACATAGTGAATTTTATCCGGATGATGCTTGTTATCTAGAGAACAATTAAATGGTAGATGCACCCTGATAACTAACTCCCCTGGTAGGCTAACACTTACTGGGGGTTTTTTCTTAAGAAAACGAATAATCACTATTGTGACAATTTCATCCGGAGCTTACTTATTTCTTCTAGAACAATTAAACGGTAGATGCACCCTGATAACTAACTCCCCTAGTAGGCTCATACCTACTGGGGGTTTTTTGCTTCAGAAAACAGATAGTCACTATTGTGACAATTTCATCCGGAGCTTACTTATTTCTTCTAGAACAATTAAACGGTAGATGCACCCTGATAACTAACTCCCCTAGCTGGCTGGTACCCACTAGGGGATTTTTTGTGGTTAATACTAATACACCTATATGAGAATCTTATCCGGATGAGGGTAGTTGCACTCAGAATAGTTAACTGGTAGATGCACCCTGATAATCCACTCCCCTAGTTGGCTGCCACCACTGGGGGTTTTTTATTTTTTAGCGAATCGGTCAAAAATTTATCCGGATGAGGGTAGCTGCACAAGAAAAGTTAAATGGTAGATGCACCCTGATAACTCACTCCCCTGGTTGATGGCAATCGGCGGGGGTTTTTTATTTTTTAGCGAATCGGTCAAAAATTTATCCGGATACAGGTAGCTGCACAAGAAGAATTAAATGGTAGATGCACCCTGATAACTCACTCCTCTGGTTGATGGCAATCGGTGGAGTTTTTTATTTTTTAGCGAATCGGTCAAAAATTTATCCGGATACAGGTAGCTGCACAAGAAGAATTAAATGGTAGATGCACCCTGATAACTCACTCCTCTGGTTGATGACAATCGGTGGAGTTTTTTATTTTTTAGCGAATCGGTCAAAAATTTATCCGGATGAGGGTAGATGCACAAGAAGAATTAAATGGTAGATGCACCCTGATAACTCACTCCTCTGGTTGATGACAATCGGTGGAGTTTTTTATTTTTTAGTAAATCAGTCAAAAATTTATCCGGATAGGGGTAGCTGCACAAGAAGTATTAAATGGTAGATGCACCCTGATAACTCACTCCCCTAGTTGGCTACAGCCTCTAGGGGTTTTTGTTTTTTAACAATATTTGACGATGCATCACGAATTTATCCGGAGCATCTAGATTTATTCTGGAACAATCAAATGGTAGATGCACCCTGATAACTCACTCCCCTGGTAGGCTCATGCCTACTGGGGGTTTTTTTGTTATCGAAAAAACAACAATCTCCCTCTATCAAAAATTCTCCGGAAGATTGTATTTAAACTAAGAACAATAAATTGGTAGATGCACCCTGATAACTAACTCCCCTGGTAGGCTCATACATACTAGGGGTTTTTTTGAGGAGATAGTTTGCCTCTAGCTGCCCACTGATAGTTGATGAGGCATATATTCTAGCACAAAAGTTGCACTCTGAAATGAAATTTTTGATATTTGTGTCTTAGCGATCGCTTATCTTGCTGTCATCGTTAATTACATTTATCTTATCATTATTTTTCGATACTCGTTATGCCTTTCCCTGACTAAATTTCTACCTTTTTATGGGCTATCAGGCAGGTACATATTGTTATTCCACAATATATCTGCCAAATTGGCATAATTTTTAATGATTTTTCAAGAATTTAGCTGAATAAGAGTTAGTATTTATTACTATTTGCCATGCGATGCGGCTGATATCCAAGGTTTTCTGCTACAATAATTTGCCTATGTCCAAATAGTCGCACAGTCAAATGAATTTAGCAGTAATTAAGTTCTCTTCGGAAGAATGCGGCATTTGCCACAAAATGTCATTTTATGACCAAAAGGTAGCTGAAGAACTCGGTTTGCAATTCATTGATGTCAAAATGCAGGATACGGCTACTTATCGCAAGTATCGTAAAATTTTGTTAACGCAATATCCTGATAAATCAGAAATGGGATGGCCTACCTACATTCTCTGCGATTCTCCTGAAGGAGAGTTCCAGATTATTGGTGAAGTTAAAGGAGGCCATCCCAAAGGTGAATTTAGAAGCCGTTTACAAGAAGTTTTAGCTTCCGCAGCTAATCAGAACTAATTACATCAAAAGATTTTACTTCCAGGACAGGGCCAATCATGGCAGTAGTCATGATATCTTCTCGCACCTTGCCTGTAACTTTGGCTTTTTGTCCTGCTTTTAATAATTTTTTATCTACACTTCTAGGAAGTTCATAAGTAACGCCTTCATCGGTAACTAGCGCCCAAGCGCCCATACCAATGTTGCGGTGTTCAATAGTGCCTGTAACTGTAGTACTCATAATAATTGCTGATTGTTATTTGGTGTTGGGTGTTTGTTTGGAGGAAATAGGGGATAATTGTGAATTTTGAATTGTTTATCCCCTGTTATCATCCTCCCTGAGCCTGAATAGCCTGAATGCGAGAAGATTTTCTCTACTGCATATCAGCTAATTAACTACGCTACTTGTCTTTCGTTTTTTAACGCTAACCGAGCTAATCCATAACAAAGCAGGGCATTAGCAATCAAGAAAACGCGAGCTAAGTAGCTACTGCCCAAACCCCAAACAGCAGGATCGTAAAGGGCGCTGACTGTCAAACAAGCTGCCACACCAAGGGTAGAGCCAATGGCAAACCATTTGCCGCTAGGATGTCCCAGTAGTAAGGCAACGAGAACTATGGGAATTAATACACTGGCAAACAAGGGATTTAAATCACCAGTTCCTTGTAGACTGTTACCTAATTCGGGAATGGAACTACCCAAAAGCCGGAAAGGCCATTGAGGAAGGTCAAAGATATAAATTCCCTTGAGGAAGAATAGTCCTGAACTACCAGCAATTAAACCGCTGGATAAAGACCAACTCCAAGTGAAAGGAAAGTAAACTCGTAAAAACCAAGCTAATAGATAAGAACCAAGTACCATCAAAATTTTGGGTAACAGCGCTACAGCACCGCCATCAATCCAAAACCCAGGGTTGAGATAGCCGTTATCCCTTAACCAACGGAAGAAATCAGAGAAGCTAATTTGACCTTCAGTGGCAAGTTTAACAGCAGCTTCGGCATTTAGCAGTCCAGAACCGTAGTAGTTTAAACCATCTTCTTGGATAACCCGTGAAGACTGTTTGAGGACTTTTAAAACTTCATCGGGGTCTGTGATACCTTTAGCTCTGATTAATGCAGCTACACCAGCAACGTGGGGAGATGCCATACTTGTACCTTGGAAGCCAAGGAACACGCCTTCACCTTGCTCATTGATGGTTTCTTGGAGAATCTTGCCAGCTTCGCTACCACCAGGGGCGGAAATATCAACCCCAGCACCAAAGTTAGAATATGGGGCTTTTTCACTGTCTGGGCCGTATGCCGAAACGCCAATAACATGGGGATAACGCGCTGGATAACTAGCACCATTCGCGTTTTCGTTACCAGCCGCCGCCACAATCACAACACCTTTATTGTGAGCATAGTCAATAGCTTGCTTCATTAACTGGCTTTCACCGCCACCACCCAAGCTCATATTAATGACATCTGCGCCTTTATCAGCCGCAAATTTAATCGCTTCGGCAATATCGGCAACTGTACCACCACCATAATCATTCAATACCTTTAAAGGCATGAGATTGGCTTCGTAGGCAATACCAGCTACACCATATTTATTATTGGTAGCTTGGGCGATAGTACCTGCAACATGGGTACCATGTCCATTATCGTCTTTGGCTTCTTCTCTATCGTTAACGAAATCGTAGCCTTTGACAAATTTCGTTTCATATAAGTCGCGTACGCGAGTAATACCAGTGTCAATGACAGCAACTGTAATGCCACTGCCCTTGGTTTGACTCCACGCACCTTCAATGCCAATATTATGTAAATTCCACTGCTTACTGTAATACTGGTCATTAGGGCCAGTTAATGAGGGAGTTACATTCTCCTCATCTTCATTGGGTTTTAAAAATTCTCCCAAAAAAGCAGCTTTACCCGGTTGGGGAATCTTGTAAATATAATTTGGCTCGATAAATTCTGTAGCTGAATTGAATTGTGATTTTTGCAGTTCTTTCAGCCTTTGGCGATCGCCTTTGATAATATACACATTATCTTTTGCTGAAAATTTATTATCGAGTTGGGGTGTAACCTGGTATTGTTGAGCGATCGCTTGTAAGTTTTTCTCTACTACCTCTTTAGGTATATCTTCACGAAAATCAAGCAGAATCGTCTCAAATTCACCTTTGGCTGCTAGTCCCTGAAAATTGAGGAACCCAAATACAGCAGCCCCCAGCCCAATGAGAAACAAGCAAAATATTATAAGCCTTCTCATATAAAGTCATCACCGCTTTTTGCCAGTTGCTCACTACGATAACTTATCTGTGCCCCTAGTTGGTGTATTTTGCACTTAAGTTAAAACTTTCACTTAGCACTCAGGACTGTTGAAACAATGGAACATGGTCTATTGTGGTTGCCTTTGTTAGCGATGTTTTTCTGGTTGGCTTGGCAAGGCTCAAAAGAATATCAAAAAGTTGAAGCTTACCGCACCTGGGCCGAGCAATTTGAACGGGCAAAGTATGATATCTATGCAGTATTGGGTCAAAAAGATAACAATATAACTTGGGGAAAACCTACACCCAAGGGGCCAATTAAACTGGAAACCTTTTCTTTAGATGATGTCCAAACAATCAATCTTTTAGTCGATGACAAATTATCTAATTTAGAATCACCACCAGAAAAAGGTCGTCAGATTGAATTAGAATTTCTCTTTCCCGAACCTGCTAAATCTGTGAAAGTTCCTTTTACCGAAATCCCTTTAGCAGCAGAATGGGGGAAGTATTTACAAAGTCAATTAGAGACTAGGTAATAGGTAATGGGTAATGGGAACAAAACATTTAAAATTCAAGATAAATAAATATACTTAACTCTTGACCCTGAACCCTGAACCCTTGACTTTAAATCAGATGAACGCTGTTACACAATCAAATATACCTGTTGCTTTAACCATTGCTGGCTCAGATAGTGGCGGTGGTGCGGGAATTCAAACTGATTTACGCACTTTTGCTTTTCACTGTGTCCACGGAACTAGTGCTATTACCTGCATCACGGCGCAGAATACCTTGGGGGTAAGCCGAGTTGATGCTATACCTGTTGAGGCTGTAGTAGCGCAAATTCAAGCGGTGGTAGAGGATATTGGTGTACAAGCTGCAAAAACAGGAATGTTGCTCAACAAGGAGATTATCTTAGCTGTTGCTCAACAAGTAGAAGCTGGGAAAATCAATAATCTAGTAGTCGATCCAGTAATGGTTTCACGCACAGGGGCACAATTAATTGATGATGACGCAGTCCAGACTCTTTGTAGTGCTTTAGTACCCCAGGCAGCTATTGTCACACCAAACCGCTATGAAGCTCAAATTATGAGTGGTTTAGCGATTAATTCCCTAGAAGATATGCAAGCAGCCGCCGAAACCATCCACCGCAAATTAGGTGCAAAAGCGGTTTTAGTCAAAGGTGGAGGTATGCAAGGAAACTTACGTGGTGTTGATATCTGGTTTGATGGGCAAAATCTAGAAACTATAACTACCCAAGTAGTAGAGACCAAAAATACCCACGGTACTGGTTGTACTTTATCAGCTGCGATCGCAGCTAATCTAGCTCAGAATAAAGACCTTTTAACAGCAGTGCAGCAAGCAAAAAACTATGTTACAACTGCACTCACTTATTCCCTTGATATTGGCAAAGGACAAGGCCCTGTGGGTCATTTCTTCCCCTTGCTTCAGAGAGGCTAGGGGATAAGGGGGATGAGGAAGATGAGGGAGAAATAAAAAATACCCATTACCAATTACCAATTACCCATTCCCTACTTTTTTCTCTATTCAATAATTTTTCAATAATTCTTCAGTATGGTTTCAGAGTTGACTATCTCTGATAGTATCTCTACAACATAATGAATTACCTCGATTTTTAATACCAGGCGACAAATGGTAACAACTACAAGTTCTATTTATTACAATCCAGATGCAGAGAAGGCTCCAGCGCAGCCGCCATCTGTACCACTTTCCGTATATCGGGAGTTGGCGGATGAGTTAAAATCAGCACAAATACAGATAGATGCACTGACATCTAAAAATCACAAACTAGTGCAAGAAAATCAACTGCTGCGACAAGAAATTACCAAAGTTGTTGAGTCTTTATTGCATTTGCAAAAGTTGGTGGATGTACCAACTCCGCCACCTACTAAGCCAAGCGATCGCCCAGCACCTACTCCTGAGGCGAAAACTACAGCCGCGACTAAGAAGCCTCCAGCCAAGGAAGCACGTCCCCGTCCAACCGCTAAACCCGAAGTCAGCAGTGCTAAAGGCGCTAAAGGCGCTAAAGGCGATCGCACTCATGTTGCTGTACCTGTAACAGAAATGCTACCCTCAATGCCGGAAACAATATTAATAGAAGAGCAAGAGGTCAGATACTATGGCCCTACTGAGTCGGAACCAAAGGAAATAAGCGGATGGTGGTTAGCAATCTCAATTTTATTAATTATGCTCACTGCTTTTAGTGCTGGGTATTTGGTTGTGCGTCCCTTCTTTGAACATCAAAGTCGTTAATTTCACTTTTTTGTTTTTGGCTTTAGCTGCTTACACAATTGCTCTTAAATTACTTGCTCAACTCCTAGAGGTTAATTCAGGGAATTTTTATAAATATTAGTTGCAACACACACATCCTCTAATATTAAATAGAGGGATTTTTTCTCATGTCATAACCATAACGACTATTGAATTAGTCAGATTTATCATGGCTAATTTCATAATTGTTCCCATAGGGCAAATAAAGTCGTAAATTATTACATATTATTTTTAAAATAATCCTACTAGTTAAAGTCTGAGACAAGGGATCTGCTTAGATAGATTAACGAAGCTAGTAGAAATTTAGGAGACCAAAACATGAAAAAAGTAGAAGCGATTATCCGCCCATTTAAGCTTGATGAAGTGAAAATTGCCTTGGTTAATGCAGGGATTGTCGGTATGACCGTTTCTGAAGTTCGAGGCTTCGGTAGACAAAAAGGTCAAACTGAACGCTATCGTGGTTCGGAGTACACCGTTGAATTTCTGCAAAAACTCAAAGTAGAAATCGTCGTTGAAGACAACCAAGTTGATATGGTAGTAGATAAAATTATTGCTGCTGCCCGCACTGGTGAAATTGGTGATGGTAAGATTTTCATCTCTCCTGTAGAGCAAGTTGTGCGGATTCGTACTGGAGAAAAAAATACCGAAGCCGTCTAAAGTCTGAACATTTAGTTTTTCTCAGCCAGTGCGTTGCAAAGCCAGCACTGAAAACAGTTTTTCCGTTGTAGGTAGCTGGCGTTGAGGTTATCCTCATTTGCAGCAACTGGCATTGCTGAGTTGTTAGCTAAAAAAGCTAATAATTTGACTAAATAGACTCAAATTCACAACTTATTCAAGGATTTCATCATTTAATCACAAAATAAATCTAAGACCAAATCAAATAATGTTTGCGACACATCAATCTATTCTAGAGGTCAAGGCACTGCCTTGCCCCTACAATCTGTCGCATTCTTTTTTCAAATTGGTATAACTTAAGACTTTAAATTGTCAAATTTGACGAATTTATCTCACTCAAAATTTAGTACTCAATCCTGCCAATTTAGGCAGTAAAGATTCAAAAGCCTTACCTCGATGGCTAATCGACCTCTTCAACTGCGGTGTCATTTCTGCAAAGGTTAATTGCTTATCTGGAAAGTAAAAAATGGGATCGTAGCCAAAGCCACGATTACCGCGAGGTGCATGGAGTATTGTGCCATGACAAACCCCTTCAGATTCTAAAACGATCGCACCCTGAGGATTAGCGATCGCCACGGCACAGACAAATTGCGCTTTGCGGTTGACTTCGCTTCCCAATTCGTTCAATACCCTAGCAATACGTTCTGAGTCGGTTCTACCATAACGTGCAGAATACACCCCCGGTGCGCCATCTAACGCATCTACTTGTAAGCCAGAATCATCCGCAATTGCCCAACTTTGCGTAGCTTTGGCCACTTGGGAAGCTTTCAGACAAGCATTCGCCGCAAAGGTATCGCCTGTCTCTTCAATTTCTAATTCTTCTGGTTTAAGAGTTAATTGCCAACCAGAATCAACCAAGTATTGTTGCATTTCTTTCAATTTACCTGGATTTCCGGTGGCTACTACAAGTAGTTTAGTCATGTGTCATTCTGCTATTTGTCATTTGTTTTTAGTCATTCGTCAAAGGACAAAGGACAAATGACAAATGACTAAAAACTAATTTTACTCTGCCCAGTGTTTCGCCCACGTAAGAGTTTGATGTACTCGCTCGATTGTTGCAGCTTCGCAGTACAGGCGTAATACTGTTTCAGTCCCGCTAAAACGAATCATTAACCAACTGTTGTCAGCCAACCGGAATTTATAGCCGTCAATAGTTTTGCAGTCAATTACGGCTTGTCCTGCAATTTCCGTTAAAGGTTGGGTTTGCAGTTGTTGCAAAAGACGCGATCGCACTTCCATACTCGCTAGGGGTAAATCAATGCGATCATAGGCTGATATGAAATTAGTTTGCTGTTGTAAGTCCTGATAATATTCGCCTAAATCTTTTCCAGATTCCACGATTGCTTCTAGAACATACAAGGCTGATAGCAGCGCGTCCCGTTCGGGGATATGGCTACCATAGCCAATTCCACCTGACTCTTCGCCCCCTAACAACACCTCTGCAGCTAGCATTCTGTCAGCAATGTATTTGTAACCTACTGCTGTCTCAAACACTGAGAGGTTGTGTAATTTTGCCACCAGGGGAATTAAGTCAGAACCGCTGACTGTTTTGACGATTTCACCACTAAAATTGCGTCTTAAGGTTAAATGGTCAATTAATATCGGGATTAGCACCTGAGAACTCAAAAAATTGGCTGATCCGTCTACAGCTGCAATGCGATCGCTATCCCCATCAAACACTAATCCCACTGTTAAAGCTGTTTTATTAGTTTGTTGATGAGTTTTAATCACCTCAAATAGCTTTGACAGGTATTTAGGCAAGGGTTCTGGTGCACCACCACCAAATAAAGGGTCGCGATTGCTGTTAATTTCATGGACGCGATCGCCCAGTAATCTGGCTAATCCACCCGCCGCCGCCCCATGCATCACATCGGCAAATACGGTGAGTTTCCCAGAAGCTATGGCATCTCGCAGTTTATTAATATCAACTTTCTTCTCTAAACCTGCGGTGTAACTAGGCCAAGGGTCAAATGTCTCTAATTTGCCTGGAGTATCTGCTTTTGTCGGTATTCCTTGCGGTAATAGCACTTCTATCTCTTTGGTAACTTCCGGTGATACCGACCCGCCAAAGTAACCTTTGACTTTTAACCCCAAGTAAGAGCCAGGATTATGACTAGCTGTAATTACCAATGCGCCCAAAGCATTGAGTTGTTTCGCCGCCCAACTAAAAGCTGGAGTGGGTGCATAGGTTTCGCTAAGTAGCACATCAAATCCAACAGCGGTAACAGCATCGGCTACAACACGGGCAAAGTCTTCCGCCATAAATCGGCGATCATAACCGACAACAATCGTCCGGCTACCAACGCTAGGAAAATACGTATCATATAATACTTTCGCTGCTACTGGTGCAACTAAGGCGAGGCGTTCAAAGGTGAACTCATCACCAATCACGCCTCGCCAGCCGTCTGTACCAAATTTGATGGAGTTCGCTACAACTGGCATGAAGGTATCCTAAATTTTTTACCTGCGGATTCTACTATTTTATACAGTATCCTGTGTAAAAAATTCTAGGGTATTACTAAGTATAATTGCTACTAAGCATAAATCAGGGATGCAATACTTGTCGGTTAAGGGCAAAAGCGTAAGGGGAAAAGGGGCAAGAAAAAACCTTTCACCCTTACCCTTTCACCTTTCCCCTAAACCAAATTTAGAGATAAAAGTCCTTAACCGAGCAGTATTGATCAAGGATGGGTTTATTCCCTTGATAGAACAAAAAAGATGGCGTTCTGAGTTCGGGAAAAACTGCGATCGCATCTTTTAAATCAATATATAAATCTACACAAATATTAATAATCCTTAATAGTTTTCCCTATTAAGGATTTTACATAACAGCAAAAGATGCTCAAAGCCCTGATGTTACTTTAAAAATCATCGAGAAACTGGCTAAGTCGGCTGATGACAGGATCAACCTCTTGAGGTGGTGGAGGTGGAGCATAAGTATTATGTACTACTTCCACTACTGGGCTTGCTGGGGCTGATGTTGTTGGCGCGGAATACTGAATCACTGGTCTTTCAGCGACCATGATTGCCAAATGGGCAACTTGTTGAGTAAGTTGCAGAATTTGGCTTTCCATTACCTCCAACCGATGAGATTCCTTGGCAAAAAAGCGTTCCTCAAGGTCAGCCAGTTGATTTTGCAGTTTACCGATTTGTTGTTCAACCGCATCTGTTGTTGCTGTTGTTGTTTGCGGAATAGGTTTTACTGATTCCGGTACACATAAAGACTGCCATAGAGCCTCTTTGCAAAGGTCGCTGAAAGTTTTATCGACTTGTTTCTCCAAATAGCTTTCTACAAGCGCCAACAAACTTTCATCAGCGACCCCTGGATTGAACGTGACCGATTTCACTACTTTTTTTGACCATTGGAACATCAGTTTTAAGCCCTAGAAGAGCGAACGGCGGATAATTGCGCCTCTCCATAAATATATTGCCCCAAGGCATTGGCTTGTCTGGAAGGTGCAGCTAAATAAGCGTTAATTTTAGCTTCCTTAAGTAGACGTTGTACATCTTCCCAGAAGAATTGACCACCCCCTCCGGTGATAATTACATCTGTAACCCGCTCTGGCAACCATGCTAGGACGCGGCTACAAATTTCACGGGAAAACATTTCTGTTAGGTTGGGGAGAAAATCATCTAGGTTTGTAGGCTTGCTTGCACCTTTGGGACGATAGAATCTTTCACCCTTAGGTTTATTGACAGCAGAAATCAATGCTAGAGATTGACTATCAGCGCCCTCGATTTCAGCAGCTACCAATTCATAAAACTTATTCATCCCAAAATCTTCACTCTTAGAAGCACCACGAGCGAAGCGGAAGTTATCTACCATCAGCAAATCGATGGTTTGATGACCAATATCAACGATTGCAACTGAAATTTTCGTAAAATCAGGAAGTGTTGCACCTTTTTGCGGTTGAGCTTCCGTCCACAGCAGACTGCCGTAGCCTTCTGGCATTACCCAAACCTTGGTGACGTTGAGCGAGACGGATTCACCTCGGAAGTTTAAAACATGAGGCCCAGTTACCGCGCTGATCAACTGTGCTTTTTCTTTTTCAAACTGTTCTAAAGACAGGAAAGGTAGACCCAGAACAACGGAAATTTCGTCTTTGAGTTTGAAATAGCCAGCACTAGCTAAAACTTTTACCAGTGCATCCTCTACTTTAGATTGACCTACGCCTAAATTAGCGCCAAAGTCTGCTGCCAATTGACCGACAGCATAGCCACTACCTTGGTACTCCAACCACAAATCCATTAAAGGGTCAGTAGCACGCGCTTCAAACACACCACCACGTACCTGTTCGATGGACATTTGCTTGACATTTGCAGGTACGAAAACGACATTGTTTGGTTCGCGGCTGACACAAGTTTTAGTAGAAGTTCTACCTAAATCAACGCTGAGAATGGCCTTACCTGAATAGGAGGTACTGGGCTTAGGAGTAGTAGTAGCGTTGATTGGGGTAGATGCCGATACTCTATTCATAGGAATAGCAGCGGCATTCATTGGGGTGGCAGCGGAAGGTTGGTCTGTCATAAAAGCTCCTAGTCCTAACTTAACTGTAAAAACTTATCCTGCTCAATCTTACAAAAATGGGAGGTACCAAAAATTTCCAGCTGCGTCAAGTGTAGCTAGAAATACGCAAAAAATTAAGTCAGGCGATCGCGAATTTAGCATTATTTGGGATAGTGTAGGCCAATTTTAGGCATCTTTAAAACCTAATTTTGTGGACAAAGGCTTATGTATGTCATTTTCTAGTAGTTTTTTGCTTACGTTTGAACACCCAAATGAAAAATGCGATCACCAAGCTCCCAAGCACAATTTTTGATACAGGAGCAAGGTACTTGTCCACAAGTTCATACTGACTACCCAACAAATATCCTGAGTATGTTAGCAAACCTACCCAAGCAGCGCTACCTAAGGTAGTGTAAAATAAGAAATTTAGCAAGTTCATATTGCTCATCCCTGCCGGTACAGAGATTAAAGTACGGATTCCCGGCACTAGACGACCAATAAATACAGCTTTATTACCTTGCTTGTAAAACCAGTTGTTGGCTTTAGTAATATCTTTACCAGAAATAGAAATCCATTTACCGTGTTTGTCTGCTAAATATTTCAAGCGCTTTTCACTTAAAAATTTTCCTGGGTAGTACCAGATGAGTGCGCCTAGTACAGAACCAATCAGTCCAGCAACAAATACACCTAAGATATTTAGCTTTGCTCCTCCTGGCTGATAGGGACTAGCTGTAAATCCTGCCAGTGGCATAATCAACTCTGAAGGAATCGGCGGAAAAAGGTTTTCTAAAAACATTAATAGAGCAATTCCCCAATAGCCTAGGGAGTTGATAGTATTAGTTATCCATTCGAGCATTTGGTTACTTCCTGCAAATACTACACCAGTGTGGTGGCACAATTCAGCTTTAACTTTTTTAAACTTTACCGAACTTAAGAGCGTAGCTTTTTTCTTTAATTACTGCAGTCTGATATTGGCTACCTAAATTAATTGGGCGTAGCTTACTTCAGTGCAGCCGTCTCCTACCCCTACGACTGTAAGGGCTGGTTAGCGGTTGAAGTCGCGTTCAAGGGTCAAGAAGCCAAAATTATCGGACTGAGAAATTGAGAATTTAGATTCACAAAAATCATCAAAAAATATATATGTGCCAGTTCTTTAAGCCCAAATTTATTTAATTATTTGTGCTGGCTGGAACCTAGCTAGACTTAGTCTTAGTAAGACTAGAAATTTCACTGGTAATTTGGATTAAAAGAGTAAAGGTGAACACAAAAAACAAAAGTCAAAAATCTTGCGACTTTTGACTTTTGAATCTTGTTTAATTTTTAGACTGTCGGGGTGAGTGATTGCACTCTGGGTTCCGATTGCCAATCTAATGGGTTCCAAACCCGCTCTTCCAAAGCCATCTGTTCAATTAAACTAGCTAATCTTAAAGCTTTGAGAGCTTGTTCTCCGCCAACAGAAGGTTGATTCCCTCCATGTACACAGTTAACAAAATGTTCTAACTCTGCGCTGAGAGGTTGAATATTAGTGGTGTACACTTTTTCAATTACACCATCTTGGCGATAAAGTACTTGCCGATGATCGTTTAAAGAGTTGGTATTTGTTTGCCGATGAATTAAAATTTCATTCTTGAGAAAATCTGCCTCAGTGAATGAATTTTTACAATGGGCTACAATCCGACGAATTTTCCTATGGGTCACTTTGCTGGCAGTTAAAGTAGCTACAATCCCATTAGCAAATCCTAAGGTAGCAGTCACGTAATCTAAATAACCAGAATCTAGGGCACGAGTACCACTAGCAGTTAACTTCACTACAGGGGAAGCAGCTAATTCTAGAAGTAAGTCAATGTCATGGATCATTAAATCCAGAACCACAGAAACATCGTTGGCTCGGTCTGAATAAGGACTCATCCGATGAGCTTCTACAGCTAGCAACTCTTCAGTTTTCAGCACTTTGCTCAGTTCGCGAAATGCTGGGTTGAAGCGCTCAATGTGACCGACTTGGAGAATACACTGCGATTCAGCAGCAGCATTGACCAAGGATTCTGCCTCAGAAATACTGGCAGCAATGGGTTTTTCAATTAAAACGTGAATTCCCGCTAATAAACAGTTAATGCCCACGGCGTAATGTAGGCGAGTGGGAACAGCAACACAAACTGCTTCTACATGGGGCAAAAGGTCACAATAATCTTCAAAAAATTTGACCTTATATTTGCTAGCAGTTTCTAATCCTCGCTCGACATTAATATCTGAAACACCTACCAGTTCAACATCTTTCATTGAACTCAGGACTCTGGCGTGATGTTGCCCCATGTTACCCACCCCAATTACGCCTATGCGAATTGGTCGTGGTTGGTTGCGCTGTGTATATAGATTTGGTTCTGCTACTGACATGCTATCCTGCACTATGATTCTCTCCTCAACCACCAAATTTAGAGACGCTACGGTCGTTGGCCTTTATACTTAACTGCCAGTGACGATCCGTCTAAAACCATCCAGATGGTAACATAGAGGTTCTATTTATGAAGAATTTCAAAGTTTGTTATGGGTTCCCGCAATCTGAGTATCTTTTGTATAGTCAATTCACCCTTGATAAATTTTTTACACATTACACAAAATGTCAGATGTCTTTTTATTAACTTAATAACCTAAGTAATACCTAAAGGTAATAATTATTTGGATCAATCAGAGATTGATAAATTGAAGTTAATAATTTTTTCTCAGTAAAATTACGAAAAAATGAAAATGCCACACTGAACTTGTGCCTGAAGAAAAATTTAAAAAATTTACTGATAAAGATCACCAATGATACACTTTAATAATTTTTACATAATTATCTGCAACTATTGCAGATTGTGAAGCGAATTTTCACGACACTAGTAGTAGATATTGACCTTTGAATTTTTAGGGCGTAAGAGAGATGCGATCGCCAACAGGAGTGCAAAGGCTCAAGCAAGCAGATTTAGCGATTGAAAATCTCAAGATTAAACCCACGATGAAAGCTGTAATTCTGTTATCAGGGGGATTAGACTCTTCCACAATTCTGTACCAAGCCAAAGCTGACGGCTATGAGTGTCACGCTCTTTCCTTTGATTATCAACAGCGACATCAACGCGAGTTAGAGTCAGCCCGGTTAGTGGCGCAAAAAGCTGGAGTGGCTAAACATCAGGTAGTAAATTTCGATTTACGGCAATGGGGTGGTTCTGCCCTGACAGACAGTAGCATTGATTTACCAGAAGAACGTTCCCTAGATGAGATGTCGCAAAACATTCCTGTCACCTATGTACCAGCCCGGAATACCATCTTTTTAAGTTTTGCCCTCGCCTACGCCGAAGCGATCGCCGCTGAACGCGTTTACATCGGTGTCAATGCCTTAGACTATTCTGGTTATCCTGATTGTCGCCCTGATTATATCCAAGCGATGCAAGAAGTTTTTCACCTGGGAACCAAGCAAGGACGAGAAGGCGAACCCATTACCATCACTGCACCTTTAATTAACCTGAAAAAGACCGAAATTATCCAGTTGGGTAATCAACTCGGCGTTCCCTGGGAACTCACTTGGTCTTGTTACGCTGGCGCGAATGTTGCCTGCGGAGTCTGTGATTCCTGTCGCCTCAGGCTAGCAGCTTTTGCTGAATTAGGCTTGAAAGACCCAGTTGCTTATGTTTAGGGACTGGGGACTGGGGACTGGGGATTAGGGATTGGGGACAAGGGGAAATTACCAACATCAAACCCCAATTACCAATTACCAATTACCCATTACCCATTTACCTATCCTCTTGCAAGCGGCGGAGTTGAATTTGGTGTAAGCGGGGGCCAATGACGGAAACTACTGTAAATTCGAGATTCTCAAACAAGAAGGTTTCCCCTTTGGCGGGAATTTTTTGGAGATGGTAGAGCAAAAAGCCCCCTAGTGTTTGATATTCCTTAGTTAAAGGCAAGTTTAAATCTAAAACTTGGTTGAGGTCTTCTAAGTTAATTTGTGCTTGTACTAGAAATGTCTGCTCATTTAACATTTGAATGAGCAAATCTTCAGCACTATCAAGTACACCTGCACTACCAATAATTTCCGCTACTACATCTTGCAGCGTTACTAATCCCACAATACCGCCAAATTCATTCACTACCATGACCATAGCTGGCTTTTCTTGCCGCATCATGGGCAGTAGTTCACTTAATGGGGTATGTTCTGGGACAAAGCGCGCTGGACGTATCCAGGGTTGGATGGGTGATTCTAAAGTTAATTTTCCCACCGCCAAAGGTTGTGCTAAATCCTTAAAGTAAATGATGCCGCGAATATCGTCTAAAGATTCGCCCATGATGGGATAGCGAGAGTGACCAGTAGAAGCCATTTCCTTGAGTAATCTTTGAAGGGTAGCGTCTCTGGGCAAAGCTACAATGCTGGTGCGCGGAATCATCACCTCTTGCGCCATCACATCCCCAAATTCAAAGACGTTATTGAGCAATTCGCGTTCTGAATGCTGTAACCCAGTTGATTCACGTTCTGTAGAGATAATCAGCTGCAATTCCTCTGGAGTCACAGGTGGTCTCCAGCCTTGACCTGTGTATTCAATACCAAAAAGTCTTAACAGCCAGTGATTTGATTGATTGAGAATCCAAATAAAGGGACTGAAAAAACGCACGATCGCTTTAACTGAAGGCCCCAAAAATCTTGATAGCTGTTCTGAGTAAAGCATTGCTACCGATTTGGGGCAAAGTTCTCCTAAGACGATTTGCAGATAGGCTATTAAAAAAAATGTGATGGGGATAGATAAAGAATGAGCCATTAACAAACTCATTCGTTCAGGTAAAGGCCAGGATTTAAGCCATGTATCCACCAAAACCACAATCGAGCTTTCACCGATCCAACCCAGCGCCAAACTAGAAAGAGTAATGCCTAACTGGGTGGTAGATAGCAGCCTGTCAATACTACGTTGCAACATTTCCACAGCGATCGCAGGAATGTCACCAGCTTGGACTAACTGATGGATACGCGATCGCCGCACTGTCACCATTGAAAACTCAGCTGTGACAAAAAAAGCATTGATGGCAATCAGTAGCAGCACTGATAACAATCGCAGCCCCACATCTGTCCAAATTAAGCTAGGAAAACCACTCACTGCTAAAGCTCGTGTACAACTACGCACCCACTCTGAAATTGACGATTTGAGATTCGGGAATTGGGGATAGTGGTTGCGCTGTTTCGCCATCCCTGGTGCCCAACTACCCCGGTTACAGCTATGTAAGGCTGATTAACTGGGTTTTATCTGAAAGCAAATTTTCGCAGTTCTGTTGTCTAACAACTTGTCGCACTCTACTGCGATTTCTTTTTGGCAGAGCAAACTTTTTTAACAACTCACTAGACTTTTCCTCTTAAATTCCCACCTCAAATTCCCCATATCACAATTGTCTCGCTTATTTTGCTACAGGAATATTCAAAACTTCTAGCTTTAATTGTTGAGCAGGGTAATCTGTCAGCGCCAGTGAAACCTTTTGCACATCATCAAGTAGAGCGGTAGGAATACTCACTGTGCCTGAAAAGGCTGGGCCATTTGCTGGTAACTCTGCTGGTAAACCCTCTGTACTCGCACTGAGAGTTCGCCCTTTGTCATCGGTAACATCTAAAAAACTATACAAAAAGCGTACAGAATCAGCGCCTTTATTCTGCATCTTCACCTTTAATAGTAGATCTCCACCGGAATAGCGAGCAGATTGCACAGAGAGAGTTACGCCCTTGTTTTCAGCATTAATAGGAAATCCTTGCTGGGGTTTTTCCTCAGCTATTTCCTGGGGTTTTTCCTCCGGCTTCTGTTTACTATTGTTGGTTTCTTCATCATCTTCCTCTAGTTTTTCCGATTTAGCAGCTTTAGTCTTACCCTCAATTCTGGCCTTAACAATTTTTAGTATCTCTTCTTCTTTTAATAACGCTAAGGTTCCTTGTTGCGAGTTAGAGGACTTAGCACTGGTAAATTTGGTTGTGGGACGACCATCTGGGGTTGTTACCCCTTTAAGTGCTGAACTCCCTAGAGTAAACCCCCAAAACGCGCTCACAGAACCTGCCCCTAACATCAGGGTTAACAAAATTAACGTTAGAAGTACAGTGGAATTAATTTTCATCGCTGACAGGCTATTGCAGAATAATCTCTTTTATTGAAACCGATTGAAGCTGTTGACTAAAGAAATCTCAAGTTTAAAGGATTTTGTGAGCAAATCAGAAATCTGTATTGCCTACAAGTCGTTTTATCCCTTGCCTTGATGATTCAAGTAATCTCATACTTTATACTTCATACTTCAGCCTTCCGTTGACCTCAATCCTTAAAAGAACTTAATCAATATTAGTCTGCACTATTCCATAATCAAATTATGTAGTAAAAAAATCTGCTAAACTATCTTCGAGGGTACACGAGCTACCAAAGTTACGCTAAAATTAAAAATCGACCAGGGTTGGCCGAGCGGTTGAGGCAGCGAACTCATAATTCGCCCAAGGCAGGTTCAACTCCTGCACCCTGGATTTAATTTAAGACTAAGTTTTGAGCACTAAGCTACTAAGGAGCTAGAGGCTAGGGATTAGGAGCTAGAAAAACTACCATAATCTCATAGCTAAGTTTTAACTAACTACTACCTACTTATCACTTAGTACTCAACACTCTTACCTTGTTGAAGTCTCGAAACGAAACTCAGTCCCCACTTTGAGCTGCTCGGCATTTGCACGAGGAGATAATAGTAGTGATGTACCGTATGGGTTGGGTAAATCTGGGGTACGCAGGTAAGGGTCGTTGGTGGCTTGTTGGTTTAACATATCTTGATAAACACTATGGATTAATTCACCATCACGGGCAATTTCATTTTCTGGAAAGGAATTGCCAAAGGAACCAGCACCAACAAGGGAGTCTACTTGACGTTGTAAGCTGCGATTTTGATAGAAATTAGGATCGTGGCGGAAATAAGCTCGCTCCAGAGCCTCACTTGGTGTTTCATAATTAGGTGTTGCTGTTTGGGCGCTAGCCATAGAGGGAACAGCAATACTAGTAGCTAGCAGTAGTAAAAAAATACTTGGGGTCTGAAATTTTATACCCATATTCCCTACTCCTCAATTTTTGCGCGAATCTTAATTTATGCTTAAATTCAGAACTCTGATGAGTTCAACCTTTGGTGTAGCACAATTTATAACGTCTTGTAATGACTTATTCTACTGAAACCACTAACCCATCCAATATTTGGGCAGCTACTGCTGATTTGACCACCCTGCGCCACAATTTACTAGATTTATTCTGTCAACTCGCTTATCAAGAGGGTGATTTTGTTCTGTCTTCTGGGTTACGTAGTTCTTATTACGTTAACAAGACGCAGGTAACACTACATCCCCAAGGCGCTTTAGCTGTTGGACGCTTACTGTTTCCTTTATTACCTGTAGATACCCAAGCTGTAGCGGGTTTGACCTTGGGTGCTGACCCCATTGTGACCGCAGTCAGTGTGGTTTCTGTCTATGACAACCGACCAATCCCAGCGCTGATTATACGTAAAGAAGCCAAAGGTTATGGAACAAGGGCTTATATTGAAGGGCCCAGTTTGCCAGAAGGCGCAAAAGTTGTAGTTTTAGAAGATGTGGTCACGACTGGACAATCTGCGCTCAAAGCAGTCAAACGTCTCCAAGAAGCAGGTTATACCGTTGACCAAGTAATTGCACTAGTAGACCGCCTCCAAGGAGGCGCTGAGTTATATCAATCAGCCGGATTAAAGTTTGAAGCGTTGTTCTCAATTGAAGAGATTCAAAAGCGGTATCGGGAATTAGGAAATTAGTTAGGTAATCAAGAATGCGAATCGCAAAATTGCTTTGTTGGTAATTAGCTGATAAAGAGTGCGATCGCATTCTTTAATATTGCAATTATTACTATTAATTTCTGGAAACAAGTATATTTCATCCAATCAAACTAAGCTTTTTCACTCTAATTTCAGTAATTATCCCCAAATTAACGTAACTAAAAAGTTAGTAAATAACTGTAATAGCCCGGAAGCCACATCTCCTTACAGCAAGTCATTATGTGATAAAAGGTGTAATTTTATATATTTGTATATTTAAGAGACTTCACCTGGAGTACTTTCAATATTTCACTATGCTATTACAACAAAAATCCAATATCTATATTATATGTAATAGTAAAATTTACTAGCTTTTCAGCTAAATTATTTACTTTATTAATTGCTCCTGTTCTTATTAATCCTGTAGCAGCATTAGCAGAGAAAATCCCCATTTCGGATGATGGAATATACCTGGAATCTACATCAGTTGGATATAGAGGAAAATTTGTTTACTTTCAGACAGAAACAATTAATATGTTTGCAGGCTTTGGAGATGTAAGACGTACAGTAGCCAGTCATGTTATGGATTGCAAAACTGGCTACTGGCAAATAACTACAGCAATTGGATATAGAGATAGTTTTACAGAACCCAATCTTGATTTAACTGATGAGTTTCAAGGTAGGACATTTTTTGCTGAACCTAATACACCATTTGGTAATGTTTATCAAACTTTATGCAGATAATCGTGATGATAGATTAGAAGTATGCAAAAGTTTATTTGGCTCACAGTATTTTTAATTTTATTTGTGACTATAAATTCTAAAAATTCATCTCTTCGCTACACACACATAAATCCTTATATCCCAGACTCCGCACTTCATTATGAAGCACAAAAAACTACATGGTTGTTCGTCAATGTGAAGTAAATAATAATACAAAAAAATAATCAGTAAACTGACATTTAGAAATAAACCTGTGTGGCGAAGCCACTGAGACTAAAGTGTTGAGAAAAAACTGATTTCCAGCTTTTTATAAAACTAAATATATATTGGTTCAGTTGAAGTGAGACAATCAAAAAAACTCAAAAAAATGTCAGAAAAATGTCTCAAATCGAAAATGTAAAAATTAAAAATATCGATCATTTAGGAATAGTTGCCGGATTAATTGATGAAATAGGAATAGTAGAAATAATTAATGAGAAATTAGGAATAGACTCTCGTGAAAAAATTGCAGCCGGAATATTAGTCAAAGCGATTTTAATCAATGGATTAGGATTCGTCTCAAGACCTTTATATCTATTTAGCCAGTTTTTTGACGATAAAGCAATTGAGATATTGTTAGGAGAAGATGTAGAAAGTGATTATATCTCGGAGTCAAGAATCAATTAGGTAAGTTAACCATGAATCCGACATTAAGATGGATATTTCAATGCTTTCAAGGTATTCATTTTTTAAATTTAGATAGCATTAGTCAAATTATTAATTTAAATTCAGAACGTCATTTTATTTTGAAGTGTCTACCATCATCTTGTCAAAAATATTATTTTATTTCTTAAGAAGACAAAATTTTTATAGTAAATCAAAATTTACCAACACATAAAGGAACATTCATACTTCCTTCAGTTTCTAGTGTTTGTATGACCAATTTTATGGTCAAATATATTACACTTTATTAATTGATTTTTGAAAACATATTCATTCTTTAATCATTCTTATTTTTGCGCTTTTCTTCTGTTTGTAATCTATTTATACTTCAATTTGAAGTGCGGAGTCTGGGTTATATTCCTGTGAGACAACCATATCAGTATGTTGGTTATTGCTATTGTCCTTACGATGTAGATCCAAGAGGATATCAATGTGGCGATAGATCAGCGTATGTGAGAAATGGAGGATATGAACCTGTATGCTATTTTGGTGATAACAGATTCTACAAAAAATAAATTAGCCCAA
Source organism: Nostoc carneum NIES-2107 (assembly GCA_002368155.1). Taxonomy (GTDB): domain Bacteria; phylum Cyanobacteriota; class Cyanobacteriia; order Cyanobacteriales; family Nostocaceae; genus Aulosira; species Aulosira carnea. Next base: position 6,337,032 of record AP018180.1, on the reverse strand, counting down.
AAAATTTTGCTTTCTTGTAGACCCTCAGATGGAAAATCTGAGGGTTATTGGTTATTAATTAGCTTTGAGTAACCTTCTCTTTAGCTAAGAACTTCTCAAGTTCTGTTAATGCATCCGCATCAACTTTGGTTTGCATAGGACAGAACTTGGGCCCACACATTGAACAAAATTCCGCAGTTTTATAAATATCTGCTGGTAGAGTTTCGTCGTGGTATTCCTTAGCTCTTTCTGGGTCGAGTGCTAATTCAAACTGACGATTCCAGTCGAAGTTATAACGGGCTTTAGAAAGTTCATCATCTCTATCCCTAGCACCTTGGCGATGTCTAGCGATATCAGCTGCATGGGCTGCAATCTTGTAAGCGATTAATCCATTACGGACATCTTCGGCATTGGGTAATCCTAAGTGTTCCTTGGGTGTGACATAGCACAACATAGCTGTACCATACCAACCAGCCATTGCTGCCCCAATAGCTGAGGTAATGTGGTCATAACCAGGAGCAATATCTGTTACCAATGGCCCCAGCACATAGAAAGGTGCTTCAGAACACTCTTCCATTTGCTTGCGGACGTTGAACTCAATTTGATCCATTGGTACGTGTCCAGGCCCTTCTACCATCACCTGTACGTTATCTTCCCAAGCTCTGCGAGTTAGCTGTCCGAGGGTTTTCAATTCTGCTAATTGTGCCGCATCTGAGGCATCATGAGTGCAGCCAGGGCGTAGGGAATCGCCTAAACTGAAGGAAACATCGTACTTCTTGAAAATTTCAATGATATCCCGGAAGTGTGTGTACAGAGGATTTTGTTTGTGGTGATGCAGCATCCACCGCGCCAAAATACCGCCGCCACGAGAAACAATCCCAGTAATCCGGCTTCTGACTAAAGGTAAATGCTCAAGTAAAATTCCCGCATGAATGGTTTGATAGTCTACCCCTTGCTGGGCATGTTTTTCGATGACATGGAGAAAGTCATCAGGGGTGAGTTTTTCAATAGTGCCGTGAACGCTTTCTAAAGCTTGGTAAACTGGCACAGTGCCAATGGGAACAGGTGAAGCTTTGATGATAGCGGTACGAATTTCATCTAAGTTACCGCCGCCTGTAGACAAGTCCATGACGGTATCTGCGCCATACTTCACCGCTAGTTTGAGCTTATCGACTTCTTCTTGAAGATTAGAAGAATTGGGTGAAGCGCCGATATTGGCATTTACTTTGCATTTAGAGGCAATGCCAATGGCCATTGGCTCTAAGTTGGTGTGATTAATGTTAGCAGGGATAATCATCCGCCCCCGCGCCACTTCCTCGCGAATGAGATCTGCAGGAAGATTTTCCCGCTGGGCGACGTAGTGCATTTCTTCGGTAATAACACCCTGACGCGCGTAGTGCATTTGAGTTACATTGCTCTGCCCACGCCGCTTGGCAACCCATTCTGTCCGCATATTAAATTCCTCGATAAACAGCTTCCCTCCGCTGGTATTACCCAGACTCAGGTGTTAAGGGTGTGATCTCAGCCTGGTTATTCGGGCACCCCTAGCATGGAAGTAGATTGTACCACCTTGCTTATAGCTGTGAGCAAGGCTGTTTACAATTCCTGAAGTGTATGGACTAGAGATTGAAGATGATTTATGGATAACAATAGAAACTAGCTTAAAAATAGGGCATGGGGCATTGGGCGCTGGGCATGGGAAAGACAGATTTTCATGCGTGCTGGTGTACACAGTTCATGATAACTGTTGCGGATGAGAGGGATGAAGAGACAAGGGTAAACACCAAAGACCAAACACCCAAAACCAATTACCAATTACCCATTACCGAATGACAAATAACAAAGGCCAAATGACTTCTATATATAGATATATTCTTTTTCATAAACCTTATGGCGTTCTGAGCCAATTTACCCAAGAAACTCCCAAACACCGCACCCTCAAAGAATATATAGAGGTTCCTGATGTCTATCCAGTGGGACGTTTGGATTGGGATAGCGAAGGGTTGCTGCTGTTAACGAACAATGGACAACTGCAACATCGCTTGGCTAATCCAAGATTTGGGCATAAACGTACTTACTGGGTACAAGTAGAACGCATTCCGGATGTTGATGCTATAAATAAGTTGCAAACAGGTGTAAAGATTCAAGATTACTGCACTCGTTCAGCACAAGTGCGTTTATTATCTGATGAACCTCCGGTGTGCGATCGCAATCCACCAATCAGATTTCGCAAGAATGTACCTACAGCTTGGCTAGAAATGACTCTCACTGAGGGCAAAAATCGTCAGGTACGGCGGATGACAGCAGCAGTAGGATTTCCGACTTTGCGGCTCATCAGGGTGAGTATCGCCCACTTAAAATTAGAGGGTTTACAACCAGGGGAGTGGCGGGATCTCACTGACTCTGAACTGAAAATTTTACTAGTTTGAGGGGTTAAGCCCTTATTGTATTGCTAAAAAAAATCATTTATTAAGCATAACAATTAGTTAGCTATTTTTGAGCATTTCTGCTTATTCTCTATTCAGAGATTACTCAGCCATATTCTCCGGATTTGGATACTGTTGTCCTGTATATAAAAAATTACTTTTTTCATCACAGGGATATCCAAATAAATGTATTTTGCCAAACATATTGAGCTATTTGTTCTTAATTAGAACTCAAAAACTAACTAAATTAGGATGATTTTTGTTACATAAGTTTTTACTTGCACCCTTTGACAAAAATCAAGTCAGAAGCAGTATAATAATCTTTTTTTATTCCTGCCCATATCCACATCAAAACCTTGGGTGCAAGTTGTACAGTCTTATGAGCCGTAATCAGCAATCGATCTGGCATAAAAATCGCCGTCAACAAGATATCTTGTCTGCAAAATCTGCGCGCTTAGAACTTGTGTCTGAACGAGCCGAAGATTTAGAACTTTGCACAGCAGAAACCCTGCTTCCTACCCAAGAGGAATTAACTTTGTATCGTAGGCTTTATGAAAATATTCCTTCTGTATATTTCAGTTTAGATATCACAGGAATTATTCTGTCTGTAAATAAATTTGGTGCCAACTGTCTTGGTTACAGCGTGGAAGAATTGATTGATAAGTCTGTGTTGAACTTGTTTGAACAGTCCGACAAACAAAAATTATCTGATGCATTAGGGGAATTAGCCAAAACTTCATCTTTTAAAGATGTCTCCAAGTGGGAGTTGCGTTTAAATTGTCCGGCTAGCGAGATTGTATGGGTAAAGGTTGTAGCAAGGTTATTACCTGCTGATGATGGATTTTCCCATCTAGACTTAGGCTCAACAGATAAACATTATCAACAGTATCCGCAAATTCTGATGGTGTTGGAAGATATCACTACTCATAAACAAGCGGAAGATGCTTTACGAGAAAGTGAACAACGCTTTCATTCTATGGCGAATACTGCACCAGTGATGTTGTGGATGACAGGATGTGATGGACTGTTTACCTTTTTTAATCAATCCTGGTTAAAGTTTACTGGACGTAGCATGGAGCAACAGCAAGGTTTAGGCTGGCTAGAAGGAGTACATCCACAAGAGCAAGATTTCTGCCAAGAAATCTATGATTCAGCTTTTCATGCTAGAGCCAAATTTGAGATGGAATATCGACTGAAGCGCCATGATGGTGAATATCGTTGGGTGTTAGATACAGGTATTCCTCGGTTTACCCCCAATGGCAAATTTGTGGGTTACATTGGCTGCTGTATAGATATTACAGAGCGCAAATCAGCAGAAGTTGCTCTCAAACATAGTCAAGAATCAGTGCAAGCGCAGTTAGAGGAAATGGAAAGCCTCAATCGCCTCAAAGATGAATTTCTCAGTACTGTATCGCACGAACTACGCACGCCTTTAACTAATATGAAAATGGCAATCCAAATGTTGGGTATAGCACTCAATCAAGAGCAAAACTTCTTGTTAGAGATGGAAAAGCCACAGACCGAACGCTCTAAGGCAGCTCGCTATTACGACATTTTAGACAACGAGTGCGATCGCGAAATTAATCTCATTAGTAATTTCTTAGATTTGCAAAGGCTAGATAATAATACAAAGCCCTTGGTACTGGAAACTATTCAAGTACAGCAATGGCTGTGGCGGGTAGTAGAACTATTTAAAGCACGTAACCGCAACTCTTGTCAGCAAAAGCTACGCCTTAGCATCGCTAATAGTCTGCCTTTATTAACTTGCGATCCATTCAGTCTAGAGCGTATTCTAATCGAACTGCTGACGAATGCTTGTAAATTCAGCCCTCCCGATGCCGAAATTACAATTTCTGCTCAAATGAAATCGCAAAATATGCAATTCCAGGTAATTAATTCGGGTGTAGAAATTCCCAGTTGTGAACTACCACGGATTTTCGATAAATTTTATCGGATTCCCAGTAATGACCCTTGGAAGCAAGGCGGTACAGGATTGGGTTTAGCGCTAGTACAAAAACTTACCAAACTTTTAGGAGGAACAATCGAAGTTGAAAGTGGGTCAAACCGTACCTGTTTTGCGATTCAATTACCATTGAGTAATGAGGTGTGAGGGACATTAAACAATGGGCGTTTGGTATTTGGAATGTGGTTTTTTTTCCCCTGCTGACCCTACTCCCCTGCACCATTGTTAGATAAATTAGCTGGCTGAAATCTGAAATATTAGGCTAATATGCGTCACAATTAATACTGCCACCAAAATTTAATAGTGACTACAATTTCTGAGCGGTCTACTGTAGGCAGGGGTAGCCAGTTGTGGCACTTTTGGATCTAAGTGGTAAGAAGCACCTTGGAATGGGAATGAGGAACTTCCACTATGCTGATTTGCCCTCAGTGTAAATTTGAAAACTTGAACTCTAACAAATTCTGCCAAAATTGTGGTACATCCTTGACCCACAAGGTCTGTCCGGAATGCAGTACCTCTGTACCTATCAACGCACTCAATTGTTCCAATTGTGGTACAGAATGCGGAACTGTTTGGTGGGCAATAATTGCCAAAGCTGCCACTGCAGAAGCGGAAATTGCTACTCAAAATAGTACAGAAAATGAGGCAGGAGCAGAAGCAGTAATATTTGCTGTATCTCCTATGCCAACTAGCTCTCAGCTTACAGTAGGCTCTTATTTAGACTTAGAACAGCGTTATCAATTATTAGAACCATTACCAAATTTAGAAGCACTTCCCGCTAACACTGAGGTGTGTCTTAGGGTATTAGACTGCCAACCATATCAGATTTCACCGCTGGAAGCCATATTAGGCAATTGGCAAAAGGGTTTAGTAACACCATCTGTAGAAGCTAGTGGTATTCCCGACCTCGCTAAACCTTATATTGCCTTACAAGCCCAAGGAAACCCAGGGATAGCGCCAATTCATGATGCATGGCAGCAGGGTGAAATGCAGGTGGTAGTCATCCAAGACCGCTCACATTTGCCGCGGTTACTCGACCTGTGGCAAGAAAACACCACAAGTTCGCTACAAATAATTCACTGGTGTTATCAGATGACCCAATTGTGGACAGTGCTAGAAACAGTGAATTGTCGTCAAAGCCTTTTGGATTTGGCGAATTTGCTCTTGGATGAAGACCAAACGCTGACTCTAGGACGTTTATATCAAGAATCATCCAATATTCAAGTCTCTAGTGATGTGACAGCAGATTTAGCAGACCAGACATCCGATCAACCAGAGCAGACCTTAACAATTAAAGCATTGGGGCGAGTTTGGCAGGCATTATTCAGACAGTCTCAACGTACTCAATTTGGCTCTGTAGTTCAGATGTTAGGGGATTTGGAAATCGGTAAAATTGAGACGCTCGCACAATTGCGATCGCGTCTGGAAGAAATGTCTACTGAATTAGTAGCACCAACTATTGAAACTTTGCCGCCGAAAGAGGAAAAATATCCCACTGCGCCAACTATGCTGCAATTTGATGACTCAGAGGATTTCAGTGCCAAAAATGATGATATGCCCACAGTGGTGCTACCCATGCAGCTAAGTAGCCTGCAAGACGCGGGTTCTACTGATGTTGGCAGACAACGTCATCACAATGAAGATTTCTTTGGCATTGAAACCAAGATTAATAAACTAGAGTTACCTAAAACTAGAGTTCTACAAGCCCGTGGTTTGTATATTCTCTGTGATGGTATGGGTGGTCACGCTGGCGGTGAGATAGCTAGTGAGTTGGCAGTTACTACCCTGCGGGAATATTTCCAAGAACACTGGGTTGCTAACCAGCTACCAAGCGAAGAAAGCATCCGGGAAGCAGTATACCTAGCAAATCAGGCGATTTACGACCTAAATCAAAAAGATGCCCGTTCTGGAGTTGGGCGCATGGGTACTACTCTAGTCATGCTGTTGATACAGGATAGTCACGCCGCCGTAGCTCATGTAGGAGATAGCCGCCTCTATTGCGTTACTCATAAGCGGGGGCTGGAACAAATCACTGTAGACCATGAAGTAGGTCAACGGGAGATTAGCAGAGGTGTAGAGCCTAGCGTCGCTTATGCCCGCGCCGACGCTTACCAACTTACCCAAGCTCTAGGGCCCCGTGACGAACACTCAATTAATCCCGATGTCGACTTTTTCGAGATTAATGAAGATACCCTGTTCATACTGGCTTCGGACGGTTTATCGGATAATGATTTATTAGAAATACATTGGCAGACGCACCTCAAACCTCTACTCGGCTCTGGTACTAATCTAGAGTCTGGCGTGATCGACTTAATTGATTTAGCAAATCAATACAATGGTCATGACAATATTACAGCTATACTGATTCGGGCGAAAGTACGTCCTAATCTAGACAGCCAAAAATAAATATGAATTATGAAGTATAAATTTTTAATTCTAATTACCGTAACTTCCTAAAATTAAATGTAGCTAATGCTCAGTTACATCTCTGTTGTTAACCTTTAACCTTCATTCTTTATCTTGGTATTGTGGTTACTCTGACACTGCTAGAACCGCAACAAAAAACGCCGCTGAAGCAATGGTATTTCGAGAACTCCTCCGTGATTCGCATTGGGCGTGCGGCGGATAATGACATTGTTTTAACTGATAGCTTAGTTTCTCGCTATCATCTAGAACTCAAACAAGTTAGTTCTGTTAAAACTGGTGGTTTGTGGCAAGTCATTAGTCAAGGCACAAATGGCACTTTCTTAAATGGTGTGCTTGTAACTCAGAATCAGCTGCCAGATAATTCTCTGTTACAACTCGCACAGGGAGGCCCAATACTCAAATTCCAACTGCAAGAGGTGACAGCACCAGATTCTTGGTTGCGGCAAACAGAACTACCGGGCTCAATGGAAAAAACCCTCTCGCCTGGATCTGTTCCCTGCAAGCATGAAGGTAACTCCCCAAATAATCTATTTTGCATCCATTGCGGTCAGCCTTTGTCAGTGCAGAAGACAATTCGCCAGTATCAAGTCTTACGAACACTGGGGCAAGGCGGTATGGGGACTACCTATTTAGCTTGGGATGCAACAGGTGTGACTACCAAACACCCACAACTGTTGGTGTTAAAGCAGATGAATGCCGATATGGTGAAGATTGCTAAGGCTCAGGAATTATTTGAGCGAGAAGCACATACTCTCAAATCCTTGCACCATGAAGGAATTCCCAAATATTATGACTTCTTTGTGGAAGGCGGCAAAAAATATTTGGCAATGGAATTAGTTCACGGACAGGATTTAGAAAAACGAATTTATACAACTGGGCCAGTAACACCCAATCAAGCGATCGCTTGGATGATTCAAACCTGCGATATTTTAGACTATCTCCACAGCCAACAACCACCACTAATTCACCGGGATATTAAACCGGCGAATTTAATGGTGCGAAGTTCTAACAATCGCATAGTGGTGTTAGATTTTGGCGCTGTCAAAGAAATTGGCACAGCACCGGGTACTCGCATTGGTGCAGAGGGTTACTGCGCTCCCGAACAAGAACGCGGACAACCCCTTACTCAATCCGATTTATATGCTATCGGCCCAACCTTAATTTTTTTACTGACAGGTGAAAACCCGTTCAAGTTTTACCACCAACGCGGACGACATTTTCGGTTTGAAGTAGCTAGTGTTCCTACAATCACTCCCCAATTAAGAGAGGTGATTGATCGCGTCACAGAGCCATTGCCACGCGATCGCTATCAAACTGCGAAAGAACTGGCTACAGCATTAGCTACTTGCCGATAAATTAAGTCAATAAGCATCAGGTCTGAAGGTTGAAAATTCATCCTTCATCCTTTATCCTTCTTCGTCCCAAGCTTCCACTGCTAACAATTCGCTGATTGGATCTTGCATAGTAAATCCAAAATCTAACAGTTCTTGTTTCCAGTGTGGCCAATCGTTGCCATAGAGCAAAGCGATTTTCCAAATGCTATCAGTTGGCTTGATAATATTTGATTCTACGAGTGATTGCACGTTACGCTGCAATTTCACCATTGGGTGAATTACTTGCTGAGTCATAACCTCGATTCAATTCAGATTTTGTTTAGTAAATACTTAATCAAAACTGCTTTCCGTTTTGTAAATGCTACCGATGCGTAGAGCGTTGTAATCTGGCAAAGCTAGTCTTAACTATTTAACTATACCATAACTTACTCTACTAAATTGGCGGTCTATCGGTTTTGTACGGTAATTACCACCACAAAACAAAGATGCTTATCGCACAGTCATCGTAGACACTCAAAGCACAAAACAGCCGTCCTCATCAATGCATGGATAACATAAGCAAACACGACTTGTAAAACTGTATTGGTTTTAGTCAACGGAATATTTGCAAATTTTGAAAAACCCATACAATACGGGTAGTTGAGAATTTTTGTTGTGCAAGAGCAAAACAATTTTACCGTTTTGTATTTGCATCTTATATAGAATATCGCAAACATCTAAACTTCAACAATCAGATTGCAAATCTTTATAAAACTTTCATGTTGCTGCTCAATTGCGATCGCGCAACAGTATCATAGCTTACGGTTTGCATATATAAAAATCTTGCTCAAGATAGATGGAGTGAATAGATATCATAAATCCATCACTCATGCCAATACAATGGATTCGTGATTTTGGCAGAGAATGCGATCGCTGGTGTGCGTCTTGGTTTAGAGTAGGCGATCGCAACCTAGAATCATTAATGTTCTACTGGCATAGCACAAATAACATCAAGTATTCAAAATCTACCTTTGAATATTGTGTAAAACATTTTTCGCCAAAATGATAGTTTGTGGTAAGCGGTGGGTATCCTCATATCGGGAGGACTGGTATCACCTAAGTATTTACCACAGTATTCATTAAGTATGGCTAGTTCAGGGGAAGACTACCTCATTAATCGCAAAAAACAAATTAAGCGACGACAAAAGTTGCTCACTTTTGTATCTCTAGCTTCCTTCTTAGGCTCCATTGTGTTTTCTGCAGTTCCTGTAATTCAAAAGGCTATTCAGCCATCCAATACAGTAGTTGTATCTCCAGATTCTGCACTAAAGCAACGAGAACAGGGTTTTGAACTGGTTTTGCAACGCGAACCAGACAATCAAGTAGCGCTAGAGGGGTTAGTAAATCTGCGGCTACAGTTGAAAGATACTAAAGGTGCAATTCAACTTTTAGAAAAGCTAATTATCTTACATCCAGAACGCCAAGATTACAAGATTTTATTAGAGAGATTAAAAAAAAGGAACAAGATAGGAGTAATTATTAGATAAGTAAACAGCCTAAGCCTCATTAATGCTCTTTGCTCATGCATTGTACAAACAAATTCACTGTACTTGAAGATGAAACTTATCAAGAGAGAAAATCCAAGGGTTGTATAACTAACCTTGAGTTAGGGATGAAGTAGCGACAATTGAATAAAGATTATGAGTAACTTTCTTAAACTGACAAGACATTTATTTATCTTGCTATCATTCCAGGTATAGTAAAAAGATTGGTTTCAAGTATTCCTCCTATGACTTTGGAAAAGATAATAAACTTATGTCCGTAACACCAAGATTACAAAGTTACTTTAGAAAAGATAATAAATTTATATTTGTTAATATAAATGTAAGAAGAAGGTTAAATATTAAAATTTTTAATCTATAACCTCCTCATCTACGACATCCAAATTATTTCACTTAAGAAAATGGCGAAAATATTATTAACTATAGGAAGAGAATCTAATTCTTTTTCTACTAGCTGTAAAACTTAATTTACACTCTGAAGAATTACATTAACGAAGTTGTATTTTAAATTATCTCCATAACTTAAAGTTAAATGTTGTAATAATTATAAAGAATAATCTGGAAATTTTAAGTATATCAGCAATGCAAGCCAATTTTAAAATCTTCAATAGGCTTTTCGATTTTATAAAAATCAAGCTTACCTGCTTTTTTAAGCAATGGTACAAAAAAGATATACTTTATATCTCGCCTAAATGGTTTACATGAAAATGACTTTATAAATTATGATACAAGATTTAAGTAATGACAGTGGTAGTTAACATTTGTAATTTAAATTAATAAGTGTAAAAAATAGAACATTTTTATATTTTTGGATATATCATTGTTTCGTAAATACTTATATTTTGAGGATAGCTAATATGCCAAGCCTTACAGTTTGTATGATGGTGCAAAACTCAGAAAAAACATTAGCTATTGCTTTGGAGTCATTAGCTAATATTTATGATGAATTAATTATTGTTGACGGAGGTAGTAACGATTGTACTTATGAAATCGCTAAAAAATATGGAGCTAAAATCATTCACTCAACCTGGACGGGTAATCATTCTTATCAGCGTAATGTATACCTCAAATATATCAATACAGATTGGGTGTTTGTTATAGATTCTGATGAATTTGTCACAATAAAAGTTGTAGAATTTCTACAAGATTTAAAAAACAATAATTTTAACTACGATTTCGATAATTTTTGGATTTGTCGGAAATGGATATCTCCTTTTAGTAAAAATAATTATATTACAAGCAAACCCCATTTTCCTGACTTTCAAAGAAGGTTATTTAAATATAATAAAAATATTTTTTATGAAGGACAGATACATGAAGTTATTCATAATTTAATATCTGAGGGTGAATGCCTACCTAATTTAAGCTTATATCATTTAGATTTATTTATTAATAATAAGAATGAAAGATTAGAAAAAATTCGTAGGTATTCACAAATAGATCCTCGCAATGGTGCAAGACATTATTATTTGCCTAACGATAATCAGTTAACAGTAGAAGAATGGGATTATGCAGAAGTAAGCTTAGAAGTTCAAATGTTGTTAGAAGACTTATTTAATAGCTTGATTGAAAAATCTGAATTAAATCGTTTAATACCAGCGGAAATAAAAAATGATGAATTCTATTATCAAATTCAACAACTTGCCCAAAGAGCAGATATTGAAACCATTTTAGAAATTGGTTCATCTTCAGGGGAAGGAAGTACAGATGCATTTGTAAAAGGAATTCAGAACAATTACTCTAAGCATCCAATATTATTTTGTATGGAAGTTTCAAAGAATAGATTTCAGGAGCTATCAAGAAAATATCAGAATCAATCTTTTGTAAAATGTTACAATATTTCATCAGTATCCATAACTGATTTTCCTGAAGAAAGCGAAGTTATAGAATTCTATAACACTAATAAAACAGGCTTAAACTCATATCCTATTGAACTTGTCCTCACCTGGCTACAACAGGATATTGAATATATAAAAAATTCTGGAGTCGCTGATGCTGGTATTAAAAGAATTAAAGAAGACAATAAGATAGAATATTTTGATGTAGTTTTAATAGATGGCTCAGAATTTACTGGTATTGCAGAATTAAATGAACTATATGGAGCAAAATATATTTGTTTAGATGATATTAATACATTTAAAAACTATCAAAATTATCATAAACTTTTGGAATCTCCTGAATATAGCTTAATTACTTCTAACCGTAATATTCGCAATGGATATGCAATTTTTCAACGAAAGTCTATACAGCAAATCACTTATGAAAATGCTTGTGTACACAATGGTTTGAGCAATATAAGTTTAACTTCAAATGCAGATTTACCTATTCATTTCTTCACTATTGTCTTAAATGGTGAGCCATTTATTAAATATCACATTGAAGCTTTTAAACATTTACCATTTAAATGGCATTGGCACATTGTTGAAGGTGTTGCTGACCTCAAAAATGATACAGCATGGAGTATTAACTTAGGCGGATATATAAGCCAGAAAATTCATATTAATGGACTCAGCAATGATGGTACAACAGAATATTTAAATGAACTCAGGGAAAAATATCCACAAAATATTACAATTTATCGCAAACCTAATGGTAGCTTTTGGAATGGAAAAAGGGAAATGGTAAATGAGCCACTATTTAACATTAATGAAGAATGTTTATTGTGGCAAATAGATACAGATGAATTATGGACTACTGAGCAAATTTGTGCTGCTAGGCAAATGTTTATTGATAATCCTAATAAAACAGCTGCATTTTATTGGTGCTGGTATTTTGTCGGAAATAATCTAATTATTAGTACTCGCAATTGTTACACTCAAAATCCTCATCAAGAATGGTTAAGGACATGGCGATACAAGCCAGGTGCAGTCTGGGTAGCACATGAACCTCCAAGATTAGAAGAACCGTTACTAAATGGTCAATGGCTTGATATTGCCAAAATCAATCCCTTTTTACATCACGAAACTGAAAGTAAAGGATTAATCTTTCAACACTTTGCTTATGTAACACCAGAACAATTACAATTTAAGCAAGAATACTATGGTTACAGTAATGCTGTTGCTCAATGGCTAGCTTTACAAGCAAACAGTAAATTTCCCACCTTACTAAGAGATTATTTTACATGGGTAGGAGATGATACTATGGTAGATATTTCTCAGTATTATGGTGTTATACCAATAGCGCAGAGAGAAGCTAAAAGTAATAACTGGTACTTTTTGCAACCAGAAGAAATACGAGAACAAAAAAACAAAATTCAAAAAATTAAACCGATAATTATAGTTGATGGTGTATTTTTTCAACTATACAAAACAGGAATTGCCAGAGTTTGGCGAAGTCTACTGCAAAAATGGGCAAATACTGATTTTGCTAATCATATCTTAGTATTAGACAGAAGCAACACTGCACCTAAAATTAATGGTATTCGGTATCGCGCTGTTTCCTACTACGACTATAACAATGCCAAACTTGATAAACAGATGCTTCAAGAAATATGTGATGAAGAAGGAGCAGAATTACTTGTATCGACATACTACACCACACCGATTGATACTCCTTCAGTATTTATGGCTTATGACATGATACCTGAAGTATTAGGAGCTAACTTAAATGAAGTTATGTGGCGTGAAAAACATCACAGTATTAAACATGCCTCAGCCTATATTTCTATTTCTGAAAATACAGCAAAAGACCTAAATGCATTATTCCCTCATATACCTTTTGAATCTATTACTATTGCTCACTGTGGTGTAGATACTATTTTTTATCCTGCTGCTGAAGGCGAGATCAAAGCTTTTAAATATAAATATGGCATAAATAAACCCTATTTTTTATTAGTGGGTACTGGTACTGGTTACAAGAATAGTATTTTATTCTTCCAAGCCTTCTCACAACTAGCTAGCCGTTACGGATTCGATATTATTTGTACTGGTATTGGTGGAGTATTAGCACCAGAATTTAGAGCATATACATCAGGTAGCACTGTACATCTCTTGCAACTGAGTGATGAAGAACTAGTATTAGCTTACTCTGGAGCAGTAGCACTAGTTTATCCTTCTAAATATGAAGGCTTTGGAATGCCTGTCTTAGAAGCAATGGCTTGTGGCTGTCCTGTAATTACTTGTCCCAATGCATCAATACCAGAAGTCACAGGAGAAGCAGCTATTTATGTCAATGATAATGATGTAGAAGCACTTGCAAATGCTTTGTGTGAAGTGCAGAAACCTAGTATTCGTCAGTCATTGATTAACGCAGGGTTATCACAGGCTAAAAAATTCTCTTGGACAAAAATGGCGCAAACGGTGAGTTCTGCACTCATTAATGCAACTTTATTGCCTTTGAATCTGAAAGAAATCAACTTAATTATCTTCCCTGATTGGTCACAGCCAGAAGAACAATTAGGTTTAGAAATGGCAGAAATTATAAAGGCGCTAGCTAGCCATCCTCATAGTTCAAAAACTACTCTATTGATTAGCATAAGTAGTATTAATGCTGAAGATGCTGCTATGTTTTTATCTAGTGTTACTATGAATTTACTAATTGAAGAAAACTTAGATATTAGTGAAGATTTAGAAATTACACCGATAGAAAATTTAGCTGCTATTCAATGGGAAGTTTTATTACCACGCATTTACGCTCGAATTATTTTACCTAATGAAAATAAACAAACTTTAGCAGCATTACCAATAGGAGATTTACAGTCTTATGAATTAGATGACTGTATTAATAAAATATCTACTACTAGTTCCTATTACACAAGGCTTACAAAAATGTAAGCATTCAGTGCTTTAAGCGAAAGGAGGGCTAAACCCCTCCTTTCGCTTATATTAACTTATATTAACTATAAATATATTTTTGCCACATCTGCTCGTAAGCCTTTTCCATTTCGCGGGTAAACTGCTTGGCATTCCATAGGGGTGCTGTATGCCTGGATTGACGAAGTTTCCAAGAAATTTGCTGTCTTAATTTCTCATCCTTACCCAAACGCACACCCCACTCTACATATTCTTCTTCAGTCCAAGCAATCCCTTCTGTAATTCCTGCATTTAGCATCATCGTATAGCTATTGCGTGCAGAAAACTGTTCACCAACTCTTGTAACTAGAGGAGTACCCATCCATAAAGTTTCTAATGTTGTGGTTGCACCATTATAAGGATAAGTATCAAGCACAACATCTACAATTCCTAAATTAGCTCTATGAATTAATTCTGTTGCTGTAGGAGGAAAAAATTTAATTTGGGAAGGGCTAACACCTTCTTCCTTTGCAATAGAAGTAAAACACTCTTGAAATGATTTTTCCTGAGATTCACTTTTTATTAAAAGGTAACTCTTAGGAACTTCTCTAATAATTTTTAGTTGTGCAGATATAATTGCTCGATTTAACTTAAATCCTCTTTGGGACACAAAATAAATAATAGCATCATCAGGAATATCCAAATCGCTGCGTTTAATATTAGGTACACCAGATTCAAAACCATCCACAGCTATATAAGTTTGAGGCAATTTCCAGATTTTTTCACTATAGTAATCTTGTGCTGATTCAGGTAAAACATAATTATCTGCAATATAATAGTCGATTGAAGGTATTCCCGAAGCATCCCATCCTAGCCAGGTAACTTGAATAGGAGCAGTTCTAATTGACATTAAAATACAAGTTTGATCGTAGGTAATACTATCAAGATCAATTAAAATATCAATCTCATCAGCTTGAATCTGTTCACAGATTTTTGCATAACCATATTGAATAGAATCAAATTGATAAAATTTCTCTGTATGGTTAACAAAAAATTGTTCAACAAAGGGATTGTTGGCTAAAGCGTCTCCTAAAGAATAGGCAAAAATTTTAAATTTATCTTTGTCATGATATTTAAAAATCCAGCGGCTTATCCACCCTACTGAATGTTGTTTTAAGCAAGCAGAGACATATCCTATATTAATAGTTTTTTTAAATTTAATTACTGATTTTTCTTTTCTTGAAACTAAGTTTTCATGAGAGCATTTAACTAATTCTAAATTGTTCTCTAATATATAATTATGGCATGATTTAGCTAAATAATTTTGAATATTCCGAGTTCTTTTAGGATAATCATAAATATAAGGGAAAAAGAAAGCAGATTGAAAAATACGCTGACAAGAAGCTTGATCCGAAATTTCTGGATTTTCTTCTATAAGTTGATCCAAAAGAGATAAATGCTTCTGTAACGCTAAATCTGACTCTTTAAAATAAATACCAGCAGTCATCAATCCTTTAATCATGACAAAGTTAGCAAAGATTTTTTCTGATAAAGTGTTAACTAAATCGTAAGCTAGTTTAGATAGTTCAATTGCTTTATCAAATTCAGCATTACTACAATAAAAATGTGGTAATTGAAAAAGGATTTCTCTTTTAACTATATAAAAACTTTCAGGGACTCTGTCTAAACAACATTCTGCTAAAATAACTGACAATTCAACAGAACGCAGTGCATAAGCAATCCTTACACTCTGAACCATTATCATATTAATAATTATTTCAATAGAATCATCAGGAATATTGTTTAAACAATTTTTAATAAAACTAATTACTGATGGCTCTTTAGTTAAATTAACTAAAACTTCTTTAATTACAGCAGCTAATATTTCTATATTACTGTCAGGTAATTTAGTATATAAATAATTATTAATTAAATCCAAAATCTCCAAAATCTGCTCATAATTATCTGGTAATTGAATATCGACTAGAATAATTTGTAATAAATTATTTATATCATCAGGTACAAGTTCTCTAATATGTTGATGAATTAACCAAGCTGTTGGATAATCCTCTTCTTTAAGACAACGTTGTATCTGTTGGTTTAAAATCTCTAATAATTTTTGTAAATGTTCTTGTTGCGTTGTTTCTTCCTCATATATCAAAGCCATAGACCAAGTTAAATGAGCTTCTTCTTCTTTACCTTGAAGTAGCAAAATTAAACCTGAGTACCAGTAATAATTTTGAATATGAGGCTCTATTTCAATAGCTTGCTCATATAGTGAAAGCGCTAGCTCATATTTTTTATCTATCAAATATTTTTCAGCTAATTTTTGCCATTCACGATTATGAACAAGATTAAGGTCTGAAGTTATATTCATAAGTTAAGTAGAGAGGTTTTGGAAATCGTTACTAATTAAAGAAATTTGCCTACCAAAAAACTTTGGTAGGCTAATAATTAATTAACATCTAGTCAAACAAACCAGTGTCAATAATTCAAGCAAATGTTACTTAATAAATTTACCA
This sequence comes from Nostoc carneum NIES-2107, assembly GCA_002368155.1. Taxonomy (GTDB): domain Bacteria; phylum Cyanobacteriota; class Cyanobacteriia; order Cyanobacteriales; family Nostocaceae; genus Aulosira; species Aulosira carnea. Next base: position 6,320,110 of record AP018180.1, on the reverse strand, counting down.
GCAGTGTCACAACCTGTTGATCCTGCAGTTGAAGATATAATGCCGCTACCAGCAACATCAACGCTATTACTTTCACACAAGAAAGCTATGCTAGTTAATTCAGAGTTACTTCCAACTTGTTTTAAGTAAACCCGACCACCGTAATTTTTGAGACCAGTAACTTTTTGTGCAGAAGCAGATGTAGCGTGTAAACCAGTTCCAGAGCCTCCATTACTAGAAGTAGTATAAGTATAATTACTAGTCTCAGTAGAGATCCCAATACCTAAATCGTCAATACTGTTAGTAAATGTGTCGTTTTCTGTCATGAATGCTTGCTGACCTCTGTTCATAGAACCAACATAGGTCTTAGCTTCAGATTGTTTAGCTTTCTTAGCTTGGTTTAAGAATGAAGGGAGAGCGATCGCAGATAGAATACCAATGATGATAATTACAACTAACAATTCAATAAGTGTAAAACCTTGGTCTTCTTTCTTTTTACCTAGAAGGTGTTGCAGAAATTTAGCTTTCAGTTCGGTTTTCATAAGTGTTTTCCCAGGGGGGTGGGTTGTTTGTTTGTTCTAGAAGTAACTTACCCAGTTGCTTTTGGTTTCATATCACCTGTAGTAAAAAATTTTTGAGATTAGGGTTTTATCCTGAAAACACAAGCGATCGCACCCTAAATTTGCATTTGCGATCGCTTCTCCTATGGCGTAGCCAATATAAGTTTGTTATGCTAGATTAAACGTAGTCGTTATGAGTTCGTATAAATAGTATGACTAACCCGACAGTAGAAAACTTAGTAATCATCGGTTCTGGGCCAGCCGGGTACACAGCGGCTATCTATGCAGGACGCGCTAACCTCAAGCCTGTGGTATTTGAAGGTTTCCAAGCTGGGGGATTACCTGGCGGGCAGTTAATGACAACGACAGAAGTAGAGAACTTTCCTGGGTTTCCCCAAGGTATTACTGGGCCGGAACTAATGGATCGGATGAAAGCTCAAGCAGAACGCTGGGGAGCTGAGTTGTATACAGAGGATGTAATATCAGTGGACTTGAGTCAGCGTCCTTTTACTGTTCGTTCTGAAGAAAGGGAAGTTAAAACCAATAGTATTATTATCGCTACTGGTGCAACGGCAAAGCGCTTGGGTTTACCCAGCGAACATGAATTTTGGAGTCGTGGGATTTCAGCTTGTGCGATTTGCGATGGTGCAACACCAATTTTCCACGGTGCGGAATTGGCTGTAATTGGTGCTGGCGACTCAGCGGCGGAAGAGTCAATTTACTTAACCAAGTACGGCTCCAAAGTGAATCTATTGGTACGTTCTGATAAAATGCGGGCTTCTAAAGCTATGCAAGACAGAGTTTTGAGCAACCCTAAAATCCAAGTACATTGGAGCACAGAAGCCGTAGACATCTTTGGTAATGGCCACATGGATGGGGTAAAAGTCCGCAATACTAAGACTGGTGAAGAAAGCCAAATTCACGCCAAGGGTTTATTTTACGCTATTGGTCACAATCCCAATACCTCATTATTTAAAGGGCAACTAGAACTAGATGAGGTGGGTTACATAGTGACTAAGGGTGGTTCACCAGAAACCAGTGTAGAAGGAGTTTTTGCTGCAGGTGACGTGCAAGATCATGAGTATCGCCAAGCGATTACGGCTGCTGGTAGCGGTTGTATGTCAGCAATGTTGGCAGAACGCTGGTTGTCGTCTAATGCTTTGATTCAAGAATTTCATCAACAGCCGACTAGTGCAGTTAATGAATTAGAACATCAGCCAGCAGCCCACAAAACTGAAGCAGAACAAGAAGCCGAATTTAATCTCAATGCTACGCGTCATGAAGGTGGCTATGCTTTGCGGAAATTATTCCACGACAGCGATCGCTTACTTTTGGTAAAATACGTTTCTCCTGGCTGTGGCCCTTGTCATACCCTCAAACCAATATTAAATAAGGTAGTCGATGAATTTGACGGCAAAATTCACTTTGTCGAAATTGACATTGATAAAGACCGAGATATTGCTGAAAATGCTGGTGTGACAGGAACACCGACGATTCAAGTGTTCAAGAATAAGGAACTGTTGAAGGAAGTTAAAGGCGTAAAGCAAAAAAGCGAATATCGCCAGTTGATTGAGAACAGTTTGTGAGGGACTGGGGATTGGGGATTCTTTACTGGGAATGAGGGGGATGAGGCGGATGAAGGAAAGGGGACAAGGAAGAAATAAAAAACACCAAATCCCCAGTCCCTAGTCCCCAGTCCCCAATTCCCAATACCTACTCTGATATGTAAAATGGTCAGCGTATCTTGCTCAATGCAGGCGATCGCTCATGGCCATGACAAAACGGCAGCTGCCGTCTTTTTTACGTTTTCCGAAAAATCCGAATCTTTCTCAGCGATTCATGTTGATTGGGTTAGCCATCACCCTGCTGTTTCTATTTTTGGCATTTTTCGCTCCGGTATTTCAAGCTTGGGGATGGCTGCAAAACCCCAAAGATTTTTTATCTAACCCGATTCACGATCCACCATCAGCTAAATATTGGTTTGGTACTAGTCGCCTGGGACATGATGTGTTCTCCCGGACGCTATTTGGCGCGCAAGCTGCTTTGCAAGTGGTAATTTTAGCAACAGCGCTGAGTATGGTGATTGGCGTGCCATTAGGTATGGTTAGCGGCTATCTGGGCGGTAAGCTGGATAAAGTACTGCTATTTTTAATGGATAGTATTTATACTTTGCCGGGATTACTACTGTCAGTAACGCTGGCATTTGTGGTTGGGCGGGGAATATTAAATGCTGCGATCGCGATTAGCATTGCTTACATTCCTCAATATTACCGAGTTGTTCGCAACCACACTGTGAGCGTTAAAACTGAAGTGTTCATTGAAGCGGCTCAAGCAATGGGTGCTTCTACATGGATAGTGCTGTCTCGGTATTTATTTTTTAACGTTATTCAAAGCGTACCTGTATTATTCACCCTCAACGCTGCCGATGCGATTTTAGTCTTAGGCGGGTTGGGGTTTTTAGGTTTAGGGCTACCTGAAGAAGTGCCAGAATGGGGGCATGATTTAAAACAAGCTTTAGAAGCACTACCTACTGGCATTTGGTGGACTACACTTTTCCCCGGTTTAGCAATGACATTGATGGTGGTAGGGTTATCACTACTTGGTGAAGGTTTAAATGAATTTGTCAATCCCCGTTTACGACGACAAAATAGTATTCGGAAATAATTCAGTCAACTGAAGTATAAAGTATGAAATTCAGCCGCCTATAGAGGGATAAGGAACTCATCAAGGAAAAACCTATCTTTTTTAATAATGGGCCTGTACTAATTCCTTACTTTATTCTTTATCCTTAATCATTCATCCTTTTGGAGATTTGTGTGAAAGACAACTTGACTTTAATTGCCGCCGCTACTGGTGGGTTTATGCTTTCTGTAGCTTTATCTGGTATTTTACGGGGAACACCAGTCACCGCTTGGCAGGCTGAATCAAATGCGCGGGTGGCGAACGTGACGAATTTACAATTTGCAGCTAATAAAACTGAGGACTGGGAATTTTTTAGTACCAAAACGCAAAAAAGCTAATATGCTTTTTACAAGTAATTGGGAATTGGGCATGGGGGATTGGGCATTGGGCATTGAAAACAATTTTGGATTTTAGATTAGAATCCAAAATCTAAAATTCCTAGTCCCCAGTCCCTAGTCCCCAGTCCCTAATCCCCAATCCCCAGAATAAAGTGGTAAATTCTCAAGTAATTGGTATTGATTTGGGGGGAACAGCGATTAAGCTGGGGCGATTTGATCGAGATGGCAATTGCCTGCAATCTTTGACAGTAGCAACTCCCCAACCATCCACACCCGAGGCTGTGGTCGCGGTGATGGTGGATGCGATCGCCCAAATTGATCAAGATAATCAAACTATAGCTATTGGTGTTGGTACTCCTGGCCCTGCTGATGCAAAGGGACGGATTGCAAAAATCGCCATCAACTTGGCAGGATGGCAAGATGTCCCTTTAGCCGATTGGTTAGAAGCGAAAACGGGTAAGCCGACGATTGTGGGTAATGATGCTAACTGTGCAGGTTTGGGCGAATCTTGGTTAGGTGCTGGTCGCTATTTTCAAAATTTTATTATGCTAACTTTGGGCACTGGTGTTGGCGGTGCCATTATCCTTGATGGGAAATTATTTATTGGGCATCAAGGTGCAGGCGGCGAATTAGGTTTAATTAGCTTTAACCCAAATGGCCCTGTTTGTAATAGCGGTAATCGTGGTTCTTTGGAACAGTACACTTCAATTACAGCAATTCGTCGCCGTAGTGGTAAAGAACCTCATGAATTGAGTACTTTGGCTCATACAGCGGATGCAGAGGCTTTAAAGTTTTGGCAGGAATATGGTAGAGATTTAGGTATTGGTTTGACGAGTTTAATTTACGTCTTAACACCAGAAGCGATTGTCATTGGTGGTGGTATTAGTGCCTGTTTCCAGTTTTTTTTACCTGCAATGAAAGCTGAAATTGAGCAGCGAGTTATGCCGACATCCCGTGTAGGTTTACAAATCCTGTCAGCAGAATTAGGCAATGCTGCGGGAATAGTAGGTGCTGCAAAGTTGGCATGGCAGCAATTATCAGGGTCGTGAATTATCGTTTTTACAACCTTCTACAAAATTAGGTAAAAAGATGCAATTTTGCTACAACTTTTACCAATTAACAAATTTTAGCTATATCAAATTATTCATCAGGGCAAGGTAGTACCTTGCCCCTACTCTTTGACTATCAATAAGATTCAGATTAATAGTCAAGGTTTCCCATTTTCCTTTTACCCTTTCCCTTTTACCTTGAATTTGGCAAGTATTTGGTAAGGTGAGAATTGCCAAATTTAAATTTTATGATGAATTTTTAACAGATTTTTAAGATAAAGAATACCCTGTTGCTTGCTGAACGTATTGCAATACTTTTTCATAAGACTCTGGATTACTTACTGGATTGATGATGATGGGAATAGTACCATCAGGCAACCAAAAAGTTATCCTGCCGTTGGCTTCTTGGCAAAAAGAACTGATGCAATTGAGGTTAATTACATACTCGTTATTTTCATACAGAATTTTCACCCAATAAGCATCTTCTAGTTCTACTCCTGTCACACGTTCTATATAAGTCAAAATCTTTTGATAGTCTTGATGGTTATTTTGTGGGTTAATTACAATCGGAATCGCACAATCGGGTAACCAAAAGGTAACCCTGCCATTTTGTTCATAACAAAATGCATTAATACGGTCGAAATTGACTACGTATTGTTTCCTCTCGTAAAAGAGTTTCACCCAGTACACCACAAAATCTCCTCAAGTCCCCAGTGATGTCGCTGCTACTTCACAAAAATTCACAATTCAAATCGCAAAGAAGCTACTCTATAATTCTGAATTTTAAATTACTGTTGCTAGCTTACACCAGTAATGCCCTGGGGAAATAAAGATGCCATTTTTTGCGAGTATTGCGATCGCTCTGGGCAAGAAGGCTAGAGTAGACTTTTCGTACTGGCAAAATCGATAACAGTCTAAGCCATGAACTGTTTAACTTTTGACTTGGGTGCAGGGGAACTAGTAAAACGCGGCGTAAATAAAGCTACCATTTCAAACAGTCACAAGCCTTGATGTATCACCTTTTGACTTTTGACTTTTGACTTTTGACTTTTGACTTTTGACTTTTGACTTCCGCGTAGCGGTACTAGTGTTGTTGTACGAGTGGGGGAAGAGAATGAGCGATCGCAGCTTGCATGAATCCGTGGAATAAAGGATGAGGATTATTAGGACGCGATTGAAATTCTGGATGAAATTGGCAAGCCAGAAAGAATGGATGCTTGGGTAATTCCACAATTTCCACTAAGCGTCCATCGGGAGAAGTACCACTAATCAGGTAACCAGACTCTAGTAACAGGTTGCGGTAAGCATTATTGAACTCATACCGATGGCGATGGCGTTCATAAATTACATCTTCTTGGTAGAGTTTAGAAGCTAGAGTATTGGGGAGAACATGACAGGGGTAAACACCCAAGCGCATTGTTCCGCCTAAATCAACTACATCTTGTTGTTCTGGCAAAAGGTTAATGACTGGGGCGCTAGTATAGGGGTTAAACTCGGCACTGTTGGCATCTTTTAAGCCCTCAACATTTCTCGCCCATTCAATCACAGCACATTGCATTCCCAAGCATAAACCCAAGAAGGGTACTTGGCGATCGCGGGCATATTTAATAGCGGCAATTTTTCCATCTACTCCCCGAATACCAAAACCTCCAGGGACAAGTACACCGTCCACACCTTCAAGATGCTTTTCAGCTGATTCGGTTTCTAAGGTTTCTGAGTTTACCCAACGCAGACGCAGTCGCCCATAAGTAGAAATAGCCGCGTGTTGTAATGCTTCTACTACTGAGATATATGCATCACCTAATCGTACATATTTACCGACAATAGCAATCTCTATGTCGTATTTGGGGCTATGCAAATGTTGTACTATATTTTGCCACTGTACGAGATTTGGTTCCCGTTTTTCCATCTGTAGCAAATCTAACACTTGCTCTGCCATGCCTTCTCGTTCTAGCATCAAGGGTACTTCATAGATACTCTTGGCATCTTGGGAAGTAATCACACATTCTTCAGCGACATCGCAAAATTCGGATAATTTTTGTTTTAATCCTACAGGTAAGGGGCGATCGCAACGGCAAACTAAAATATCCGGTTGAATGCCAATAGATCTGAGTTCTTTCACCGAGTGCTGTGTCGGCTTAGTTTTCATTTCCCCAGCTGAGGCGATCCAAGGTAACAGAGTAACGTGCATATACAGCACATTCTGCCGTCCTACTTCCTTACGAAACTGGCGAATTGCTTCTAAAAACGGTAGTGATTCAATATCCCCTACTGTACCGCCAATTTCTGTAATTACTACATCTGGATTTGTATTTTTAGCAACCTTTAAAATGCGGTCTTTAATTTCATTAGTGATGTGGGGTATCACCTGTACCGTGCCGCCATTATAGTCGCCGCGACGCTCTCTATTGATGACTGATTGGTAAATTGAGCCAGTAGTAACGCTGTTCAGCCGTGACATTGAGGTATCAGTGAAGCGTTCATAATGGCCTAAATCTAAATCTGTTTCTGCACCATCCTGGGTAACAAAAACTTCCCCATGCTGAAAGGGACTCATGGTACCTGGATCGACATTCAGATAGGGGTCAAGTTTAAGAATCGATACAGAATAATTGCGCGATTTGAGCAAACGCCCCAGACTTGCTGCTACAATGCCTTTGCCGATACTGGAAACTACGCCCCCAGTTACAAAGATAAACTTAGTCATAGTAATTTGAATTTCGAGCCACTTCTAAAAATACATCCCGTCATTGTGCCACAGTCACTATTGTGAAATCTTCTGTGTTCTCGCTGTGAAAAAACTTGTACTACTAGTAATATTTAGCTTTCTCGTCACCTCCTCAATCGCGTTGGCAAACTCGTCTCTCTTAGTAGTTTTTCCTCAGACAAACTACCAAACCAGTGCAGAAAAAATATTTTTTCTGGGTACCGCACCATCAAATGGTCAGGTTTTGATTAATGGTAAGGCAGTTAACCGCAGCAAAGCAGGGCATTTTGCTCCCAGTGTCCCCTTACAATTGGGAGATAACCTGTTTACTGTACGTCACCAAAATCAAGAACGTCAGATCAAGGTGACAAGGCTGAGTACTCAGCCTGTTCTACCACAAGGTTTAGCCTTTGCCAAAGATTCTCTCACTCCAGCAGCCGACATTGCCAGACTACCTGGAGAATTGATTTGCTTTAGTGCGATCGCACCTTCAAACGCCAGTGTTACTGTTAAGTTGGCTAATCAAACTATTACCCTTGCACCCCAACCGAGAAAGGCACAACTCCCAAGTAATTTGGCTGCCTTAACAGGGCAAAATCAACCTGCTAATAAGTCTACCGTAGGAAACTACCAAGGTTGCACAACAATGGCAGCCGCCGCTGATTTGGGAACACCTGAGTTTCAGCTGGCGTTGGATGGTAAAACTATAACTCAGTTAGGTACTGGCAAAATTCAAGTTCTTGCACCCACACAATTGCCAGTGATTGAAGTAACAGCAGACTCAGGCGTAGCTCGCACTGGCCCTAGTACTGACTATTCTAGACTCACACCACTACCAAAAAGAACACAAGCCGTAGTCACAGGGAAGGAAGGTGAATGGTTACGTCTAGATTATGGTGCTTGGATTAATGCTAAAGAAACCCAAGTTTTACCAGGTGCTATTTCACCACACACTATTATTCGGAGTGTAGGTTATCGAAAACTTCCCAGCGCCACAGAGATTGTGTTTCCGCTAGAAGTTCCCGTTCCTGTGAGTGTACAACAAAGCGATCGCTCTTTTGCTCTCACTCTTTACAATACAACCGCCCAAACAGATATTGTTCGCACGGATGATAATCCCCTCATTTCTCGCCTAGATTGGCGACAGGTGGCTTCCGGACAGGTGCAATACACCTTTAATCTCAAAAAATCTCAACAGTGGGGATATCATCTGAGATATGAAGGTACAAGCTTGATTTTGACTTTGCGTCATCCGCCTATAATTAAAGACAAAACACGCAAACCCTTATCCGGTATCAGGATTTTACTAGATCCCGGACATGGGGGTAAAGAATCAGGTGCCAGTGGCCCAACTGGCTATTTAGAAAAAGATGTCAATTTGGTAGTATCCAAGCTGCTGCGCGACGAATTGGTGAAGCGTGGGGCAACGGTGGTACTAACCAGAGAGGACGATCGCGATGTATCCTTAGTAGAACGGCAGGTAATTATTGCGAAAGAAGAACCTGCGATCGCTCTTTCTGTTCATCACAACTCGCTACCTGATGATGGTGATGCCGAAAAGACTAAGGGATTTGGAACTTTTTGGTATAACACCCAATCGCACAGTTTAGCATTATTTTTGCATAACTATGTAGTCAAAAATCTTGGCAAACCTTCCTATGGCGTGTTTTGGAATAATTTGGCGTTGACACGGCCCACTGCTGCACCATCGGTGTTGCTAGAGTTAGGTTTTATGAGTAATCCTGAGGAATTTGAGCAGGTAGTGAATCCCCAAGAACAGAAGAAAATGGCAAAAGTACTAGCTGATGGGATTGTTGAGTGGTTTAAGAAAGTGCAGTAGTACTGTGGTAATTTGACGCTTTCCAAAAGTAGATCGTCAAGGAAAAAAATGTAGGTTATCCAAAAAGCTGTATTCTGAGACTTTTTAGGGGAAAAATTCGTTAATTTTAGGAAAAATTTGCAGTTATAATTTAAAATTAACGAAATAACGCAATTTAGTTTTGTAGCATTCAATATTCCAACACACCCTTGATTTATACAAGAGGTTAGTGGTGCCGAGCAAACATTGGAAATTTATAGTTGCTAGTTCAATGACTCTAGCTATGCTGGGGCTGACAAACTTTCCTGTGTTCAGTCAGATCAAAGCGATCGCAAAAACTCCATCAACTCAGGCTGAATGTACTCATATAGAAATTCATAAGCATATCCAGCAACTCAATAATGCTAAGGCTGAGGCTTTTAATGCACTGGTAACTTGCAACTCAAAAGCCGTTTCGTCTCTCATCAAAGCTCTTAAAAATTCAGATGAAAACCTTCGCATTCCGATAATTGCTGTACTAGGTAAAATTGGCTCATCAGCCTCACTAGCATTACCTGATTTAGAAGAATTATTAAATGATACAAATATTGATATTCGGATTCTAACTGTCCATACTCTCAGACAAATTGGGACACCAGCTATTCCAGCGCTGATGACTGCTCTCAAAAATCAAAATACCAACGTTGGCATCCGTGCTGCTGTGTCTCTGGGGCAAATTGGAACACCAGCTGTTCCGATGCTGATAACTGCTTTCAAAGAGCAAAATAGTGTTATTCGCTCTCGCGCTGCTGTTGCTCTAGAAAAAATTGCTCAAAAGGCAGTACCATCTCTGATTACTGCTCTTGGACATCAAAATAGTGATGTTCGCTCTGATGCGGCCAGCACTCTAGAAAATATCGGTAAAAATGCTAAATCCGCAGTGCCAGCTCTGATAGCATCTCTTAAAGATGAAAATACTGATGTCCGCTTCAGCGCTGTTAAAGCTTTAGCTGCTATTGGTGTAGACCCAAAAGACACCACTCCATTTCTGATTATCATTGCAGACCAAGATTTTTACGATCCTCGTGCTGCTGCTAATGCTTTAGCAGCAATTGGTATAGAGGCAATACCTAAGTTGATACAAGCTCTTGGGCATCAAAATAGTTCTGTCCGTGCCCTAGCAGGTCAAGCACTAGGGGAAATGGGCTTTGAAGCAAAAGATGCAGTTTCAAAGCTAGTTATTGCACTTGACGATCCAGATCAAACTGTTCGTCAAAGTGCATGTGAAGCTCTCGCACAAATTGGTATCAGAGCAAAAGATGCTGTGCCAAAGCTAATTGTGGCTCTCCAAGATTCAAATATTTGCTTTGATACGTACATATCGCGAATTGGCAAAGATGCAGTTCCAGCTCTAATTAACGTTCTCAAAAATCCAGATGTTGACGTGCAACAGTCTGCTATTTTTGCTTTATGGCAAATGGGTGTGCAGGCAAAATCAGCAGTTCCCGCACTAATCAAAGTTCTCCAAGACAAGGAAAGTCTTATACGTAGCAATGCAGCTGAAGCTTTAGGCGAAATTGGTACACCAGCTGAATCCGCAGTCCCAGCACTAATTCACGCACTTAATGACGAAGATCCTGATGTCCGTGGCAATGTGGCTGAAGCTTTAGGGAAAATTGGTACTCCAGCTAAATTCGCAGTTCCAGCAATAATTCACGCTCTTCAAGACCAAGATTCTAATGTCCGCAGCAACGCGGCTGAAGCTTTAGGGGAAATAGGAAAAGAAGCCAAATCTGCAGTTCCAGCACTAATTAGGGCTTTAGATAACGAAAATAGTGATGTCCGCAGCAGTGCAGTTACGGCTCTAGGGAAAATTGGTACTCCAGCTAAATCCGCAGTCCCAGCACTAATTCACGCTCTTCAAGACCAAGATTCTAATGTTCGCAGCAGTGCAGTTTGGGCTCTAGGGAAAATTGGTACACAAGCCGAATCCGTAGTGCCAGCATTAATGGCTGCTCTGAAGAAGCAACAAAATGGTTTTATCGATATTGGTATTGCTAATGCTTTATGGCAAATTAACAAAGATGCGAAATATGTAATACCTTTACTGATTGCTGCTTTTGAAGATGAAACCGCAGAAGTACGCCTAGAGGCTGCTGTTACTCTTGCCAAAATCGGCGAAAGTTCTAAAAAAGACGCACAATATGCAATACCTGTACTAATTGCTGCTTTTGAAGATGAAGATCAAGAACCAGAAGTACGCTTAGGAGCAGCTGTTGCTTTTGCCAAAATCAGCGAAAATCCCAAAGATGCGATTCCAATGTTAATTACATCTCTAGAATATGGTGAAAAATACTGTAGTAGAGATGAGCCATCAAGTTCTAGTGCCGCAGCTGAATCTCTAGGGAAAATTGGTAAAGATGCATTACCAGCGCTGATGATTGCCCTAAAAGATCAAAAATGGAGTGTACGATTTGGTGCTGTTCTAGCTTTAGGAAAAATTGGTGCAGCAGCAAAAGATAAAGTTCCTGAAATTACAAAGGTGTTCTTAGATAGAAATGAAGATATATGGATTCGTTACGAAGCTTTAAAAGCGCTGCAAAAAATCTCTTCTAAGGAAGCGATTTCAGTTATAGAAAAATATAGGACACTATCTGAGGAGATGTCTAATTGGATAGGGGTACATTATCCAATATGGGGATGTGGAGCAGGTACAGTTGTAGCTAAAAAAACAACTTTGACTTATGTACAATCTAATCCTCCTGTAATGTGCAGAATCCCAGTAATCAGGGCTGTACTGAGATGGAAATGCTCGTCTGTTCACAAAATAAACAGCAATGGCAGATGAATATCAGCGTAGTAATTTAAAGGGCAAAGACTTCCAAGGTCAAAACCTTGCAGGAGCTAATTTCAGCTATGCTGATATTCGAGGTGCAAACTTCAGTAATGCTGTTCTGGTTGATGCTAACTTCTATAATGCTAAAGCTGGTTTGCCAACTTTCCGAGTTATTAGCTTGGTTAGCTTATCATTAATTCTGTCATTATTTGCAGGATTAATTTCAAGCTATGGTGGCGCTTTCATAAGTGATTTGTTGATTAATAATACCTCTGATTTTGGAATTATTTCCTTAATCACCTTAGCAATCTTTTTGATTATAATTGTCTGGCAAGGGTTAGGAGCGACACTGGCAACACTAGCTGAGGTTGTAGCTGCTTGTCTAATTGCCGCACTGGCATTTTTTCCAGATAAAGAAGCCGGATTGATAATTGGCGGACAATTTACAGCGCTAGCTTTAGCTGGGATAATCGCAGGCGTGGCTAATATGGCAATAGCGCTAGCCATAGCTAGAGTTATAGGTTTGCCTAGAACCGTACCGATAGCTGGATTAATGGCTGTAATTGGGGCTGTAATTGGTGCGTTACTGGGAGTGCGATCGAAAGTGTCAGCTTACCTTACTTCTGGGGTTATTGGGTTGCTGGCGATCGCACTCGGTATTTATGTCGGTTCACAAGCAATAACTGGAGACAAAAAATATTCACTAATTCGTTTATTAGCAATTAGTATTGTTGCCCAAAGTGGAACCAGTTTTCGCGGTGCTAACTTAACAGATGCCGACTTTACCCAAGCTAGCCTTAAAACTGTAGACTTTAGAAAAGCCACCCTCACCCGCACCTGCTGGTTTAAGACACAAAATCTGGATCAAGCTCGCCTTGATGGCACATATCTGGAAGATGCAAAGGTACGGGATTTGGTAGTTAAAAAAGATGGTCGAGATCAGAAATTTGATCATCTAAATCTCCGGGAACTGAATCTTCAGAATGCTAATCTGCAAGATGCCAGTTTTATCGGTACAGATTTGAGTGAAACCACTTTACAGAATGCCAATTTATCAGGTGCAAAGCTGGTTCAAGCACAGGTATATCAAGCTAACTTAAATGAGGCTTGTTTAACCGGAGCTTATATTGAAAATTGGGGCATTTCCACAAACACCAAACTAGAAGGGATAAAATGCAAGTACATCTATATGCAACTGCCAACCAAAAATGATCCAGATCCTTGTCGTAAACCTGATAATCGACAGGAAACTTTTAAAGTGGGAGACTTTGCCGACTTTATTACCCCAATTATTAAGACTCTTGATTTGTACCAAACTCAAAATGTCGATCCGCGTCAGGTAGCAAGTAAATTTAAAACCCTTGACTTATTTCACTATGAAGGAATTGATCCAACTGCTGCGGCGATCGCTGTTACACAACTCGCTGAAAATCATCCAGAAGCAGAATTAGAAATTGTAGCATTAGAGGGCAGAGGTCAAGATAAAATTCGGCTGCAAGCTAAAGTTTCAGGTAATGCAAATCGCTCTGAACTTTATAAAGAATATTTTAATAAATATACTGAAATTCAATCTTTATCTTATAGTGATGTTCAAGCACTGCTTTTAGGAATACAAGAAAAAGATGAGCGGATTCAAAGTTTAGAAAAGCTAATAGAAAATGCCATTCATCAACCTAAATTTTATGTAGAAACATATCAAAATCAAGGAGAATTTTTTATGTCCCAAAGTAAAGGTAATATCAGCATCAGTGGCGCTCAAGGTGATATCAGTGGTGTTGCTGCTGTGGGTGAAAATTCATCGATGACAGGTGTAGCCATTGGTGCGATTACTGGCAATGTAACAAATACTATTAATCAGTTACCTGACTCTCCTGAACCAGACAAAGCAGGGATTAAGGAACTACTAACCCAACTGCAAGCTGCCATTGAGACTGATACTACCCTAAGTGATGAAGACAAAGCAGAAGCATTGGAACAAGTGAAAGCGATTGCGGAAGCAGGTAAAAAGCCAGAAGATGGAGCCATGCAGAAAATAGCAAAAACGGCACTCAAATTCCTCAAAGGAACAATTGCTGACTTGCCTACAACAGCAAAGCTAGTTGAAGAGTGCAGCAAATTATTGCCTTTAATTACTAAGTTTTTTGGCTTGCCATAAATTTTGTATAAAATTCGCTTGATGCCTCTGCTCAATATGCAAAATGATCAAAAATTAGAACTATTGCTTAGTAGCTACTTGTTGTACCTGCTCAAGCGATAAACCCAAAACTTCAGCTACCTTTTCTACTGTTAATCCCAAAGCCAACAACCGAGGTACAGTTTCTAATAAAACTTCTGGGAAGTTTTGAAATAATTGATAAAAAATAGAGTCAGTTTTCATCAGATGAAAGTCGCCCGTGCAAAATTGGCATGGTAAATAATCCCCACGCCAAACCAGTGATTAACCCAAAGGGCGTAACAATATAATTATTAAAATTCCACAAGTCAAGAACTTGCGCTGCTAATTCTAAAGGATAAGCCATCATCAAGACGCTGGCTATAGCTACACCACTCCAACCATACTGACTTAACCAGTAAAAACCTTTACCGCCAGTTAGACCATACAATAAGCGCGTTATGAATAAACCTGTGACGGTGCCATAACAACGCATACATACAGCCATGATATAGGGTGGTGCTAAATCTAACCCCATATCCGGTTGCGGGCAAACATGATCGCCCATGAAATAAATAATATTGGCAATTTCTGGTAATAAAAATATCCCAGAGGCAGCAAGAAAGGGAGCAGCTAGCGGGCCGATTACCATACCCACTAGCATAAAATCAGCGATAGCACTGACCCAATTAATTTGCAACTCTCTGTTGAAAGCTACTCTCATCATTCCCTTTCTTCGTTTTTTGTGAGGTTTTTCTTAACCTACCACTGCTCGATAAGGACTTGTCAACTTATCAAGCTGCTGGGTTAAGAGGCTGAGGAATAATCCTACATCTGTTACCACACCTACAGATTCTATAGAACCGCGATCGCTTAACTTGGTGACCACAGCTGGATTAATATCCACACAGACCATTTTCACACCCGCGGGTGTCATGTTACCTACACCAATAGAGTGCAGCATACTAGACAGCATCAAAATCATTTCCGCACCTTCCAGGTGTTTGGCGTATTCTTGCTGTGCTTTAATCAAATCCATTTGGGTATCAGGTAAAGGCCCATCATCCCTGATTGAACCGGCGAGTACAAACGGTACATGATTTTGTACACATTCATACATTACGCCACTCTTAATTGCACCCGCCTCTACAGCTTTAGCAATGCTTCCATAGCGGCGAACGCTATTAATAACTTTCAAGTGATGACGGTGTCCACCTCGAACGGCGACACCCCGCTTCATATCAACGCCGAGGGAAGTACCCATGATATTTTGCTCAATGTCATGGACTGCGATCGCATTTCCACCCAACAGTGCTTGGACGTAGCCTTCCCGAATTAGCCGTGATAGATGTTCGCCACCGCCAGTATGAATCACCACAGGGCCAGCAGTGACAACTACTTTACCGCCAGCATCCCGAATTTTACGTAATTCCCAAGCTACTTGCTCTACAACTAATTCCACACGGCGTTCGCTGGAAACCCCGGCGGACATAAAGCTAAATTCTTGAGCATTGCGCTGTTCCCGGGATTCTGTTTTGCGGATGGTGCGAATACCTTGGACATCAACTACGACTTGTTCGCCCACCTCTAAATCGCGTAATATTTTACACTTTGCAACATACCCACTTGCAGATTGAGTAATGGCGATCGCGCCATCCATGCGCTGATTTTGTACCTTTACCCACTCACCATGAATCCGCACTTCGGTGGGATAAATTGTACTCACATAGAAATCATCGGGTGCTACACCTACTTGCACAACTGGTTCTAGTTTGGCATCTCGTTCGTCTTGAGGTAAATCTACAGCACCTAAATCAATCAGCTGAGAAATAATCTCTTCCATCACGTCATGGGATGGTGCTGACACTTTCACTTCGGCTGCTGAGGTACTTTGGCGCTGTTCACCCAAGTTGAAATTCAATACTTGGAAGCTTCCACCTGTATCGACAATTAAGTCCAAAGCGCGGTTAATTAAGCCAGAATCTAGCAAGTGACCTTCTAGGCGAATAATCCGACTTTCTACAGAAACATTCGCATGAACTTCATCTCTCACTGGTTCTGTGACTCGCAGGGTGAGACATTTCGCCGCACCACCAGCTTTGAGAAATTCTTTTAGCGGTGTTTCAATGATTTGGAAGCCTACATTTGTTAGGCGTGCTTTCAAAGCATCACTCGCCTTGTTCATGATCACGATGCTGTCCACATTCACCGCATTACAGGCGAAATTCACCGCGTCAGCTTCTTCAATAGCGATGCGCTTTTCTGCTGCTACTCGCATTTCAATTAGGCGGTTGGAGTAGGAATCAAACGCACCAGGATAATAAAGTAAATAACCGTTGGCTAAGGGACAGAAGCAGGTATCTAAATGATAAAAACGCTCATCAATTAGCCGTAGGGATAATACTTCAATATCCAACCACTTCGCTAAGTAGGGGTGAGAATCTAATTCTGAACGGAAGCCGTAACCCGCCCATAACCAGCGTCCTTCCCGGTCTAAAAGTGCATCCCCTGCGCCTTCAAAGGGCAAGTCTTTAGGTAATACATGCACTGTGTAACCGTTAGCTTCAAACCATTTTTGGAAGTAAGGCTCTTCTCCCTGACGTTCTTTGTGTAAAAAGCGACTCAGAACTACATTATCCCCCAACACTAAGCCAGCGTTGGCGGTAAATACCATATCAGGCCAGCCTTTTTCTGGTGTTACTAAATCGACAACAGCGTGTTCTTTCAAGACATGGTAGAGTTTTTGCCACTGTTCCACAGCGCGATCGCGCGATGATTTGTGAATGTTCCCTTCCATCCAGGGATTAATCACATAGTCCACATCGTAGTGGTCAGGAGCACACATCAAAAAGCGAATCGGGGAAGTCATAAAAAATATTACAAGCGTTGAGATGCTACAAGCCTTATTAGATACAGAGTATCACTGTATCATTTTGTCAAATTTGCTACGAAACGTCTTTATTCTGCTAGTTTAAGACAGCACATAATTGTGCTTCTATTGTATTATCCTAGGGGATACACTGCGGTAAAAGTACTAAGAGCAAGATATCAATGCTGTGTAATTGTAGCGTTATTTGGTTCTAGTAACTCAGCATCAGCTGGATCGAAATTTCGTAAAGATATAGTAATGCTATAGAGAATTGATAAAGTAATTTATTTAGTGATATTTAGTTTTGTGAAATTAAGATGGCAGAACTAAAATTTACAGTTGAGGATTATCCTAAGCCAGAAGATATTCGTACTGTTATTAACAAGCTGGTTGAATATAACAACGATCGCCTAATAGAAAAAGATGTATACCAACCTCTAGCTGTCTTGATTCGAGACAATAAAAACGAAATTTTGGGGGGTTTAGTTGGTAAAACACAATGGGGATGGCTGTTTATCTCTCACCTGTGGGTAGCGGAAATGCTGCGAGGTCAAGGATATGGGAAACAACTCATACTGAAAGCAGAGGAAGTTGCTAAACGGCGTGGTTGTAATTACGCCTACCTCGATACATTCAGTTTTCAATCTCTTGGTTTTTATGAACGCCTTGGCTACCAGAAGTTTGGTGTTCTAGAGAACTTTCCACCAGGACATCAACGATATTTTTTAAAGAAAGAAATTTAGTTGAATATAACCTGCAAATTTCACTATAGATACTCAGCCAGCGCCTATGAGTATTACTATTTCTTATAATAGTGGTCTAAAAAAACTAATTTGATGCATTAATAAAAACTTATTTTATTGCCAGCATCATCAGTTAAATTTAATTAATACAGGATTTTAAGATGTATCAGACCGCTAAAATTACACTTGTACTCCATCTCGTGTCATAAAAATCTCCATTTCGCAGAAAATTTAGTAATATCTAATACATTTAGCTGCTGACCATTAGTTATTCTGCTCCTGCCCATCAGCACAATTTATCAGGGGATCGCTTGCTGTATTCTTCACAGTTTGTTACAAAAGTACAAAGAACTTCTAGAGAGCCAAAACTCATGTTCGGCGGACTTACTGGTTTAACAGATTCTAAAGGCACAGACTGGGGAGAGCGAATGCTCAACACAGTCGCTAGCCAAACGATTCGCCACCTGTTTACCCAAAGCGAGTCAGTAGAAGTCTTTGTGCGCTGCTATCCCTCCAGCAAACTGTTGCAAGGCAGCATTGATAGTTTCAAAATGAGTGGCCGTGGCTTAGTCATCCGGAGAGATTTCGCAGTCGAGGAGATGTCTTTTGAAACGGATGCAGTTGCCATTGACTTTGGCTCAGTTTTAAGCGGTAAATTAACTCTTAAGCAACCTACCCAGGCAATCGCCCAAGTAATATTATCAGAAGCAGGTATTAATCAAGCTTTTAATGCCGAACTGGTTAAAAAACGTTTAGTCAACCTGACTGTCCCTAGCTTAACGGCGTTATCTGGGGGTAAACCAGTGTCTTTCCCAGAGATTCAGGTACAACTGTTACCAGAGAATCGCCTGCGAATTTTAGCAAAAGCAGATTTAGATAATGGCGAACTCGTACCGCTAAATATGACTGTCAGCTTGGCTGTGGAACGGCGGCGACGAGTTTCCTTCAAAGATCCTCAATTTGACCTTGACCTGGTACCAGAAGCACAAAGGGAAATATCGCGAACTTTGAGCATAGCACTGGTGGAAATTTTAGATAATATGGTCGATTTGGATCGCTTTGACCTGGATGGGGTAAAAATGCGACTGAATCGTCTAGAAACTGAAGGTCAAAAGTTAATTTTCAGTGGATATGCTGAGATTGAGCGTATACCTAATACCTCGCAACAGGGCAAGGGCTAGAGGCTAGAGACTACTGTTGTTAAAGCAAACAAGGTTCGATAACCCAGGGTTATGCCAATTCTATAAAATTTAATGACAGATGTGAGTTGGGTTTCGTCCCTCGATTGAAGCTTAAAAATCCTCTAAATCTTGGGTTTAACTACGTACCCCTACGGGTAAGCAAGCTATAATCCAAGCTACCCATCTGCCACATTCTTTTTTTAAATTGGTATAAAATCCAAAATTATGCCTCATGTGGATGGAAAACGCCTCTTCCCCCATAAGGATTTCAAGACTTGTGAAAAATCTGGCTTTGGCAAATATCTACGAAATGACAAGGTTTTCCGCACTAATTTCGCATGAGACGTAAATTTGTATAACATCATAGCCACACAAAAAATGCAGAGGCTTGTTATTAGCTCTGCATTTTTTGTGTAAGATTTAATTTTTATTTTTTATCTTCTATCTTCCAACACCTACATATTGGAAACCGGCTCTGACCATTGTTTCTGGGTCAAGGAAGTTACGTCCATCGATAATTACAGGATGACTCATCAGTTGAGCCATTTTCACATAGTCTAGATGGCTAAATTGCTGCCATTCAGTCACAAGTACTAAAGCATCGCAACCGTCGGCTAGTCTTTCAGCATCAGTTTCGACTAGTACGCCAGAAAGCCCATGACGTAGACCTGTTTGGGAAACAATGGGGTCGTAAGCTTTAACTTTGGCTCCCAGTCGGTTCAGCTGCTCAATTAAGTTGAGTGCTGGTGCGTCGCGTAAATCGTCGGTATCTGGCTTAAAGGTAAGACCAAGTAAACCTACTGTTTTACCTTTGAGGATTTTGAGGACTTGTTGCAGTTTCTCTAAAGCAATCAGCCGTTGGCGTTCGTTGACGCTAACGGCTGATTTGAGTAATTGTGCTTCATAACCATAGTCATCAGCAGTATGAATGAGAGCGGCTACATCTTTAGGGAAACAAGAGCCACCCCAACCAATACCAGCTTGTAAAAACTTGTTACCAATCCGGGAGTCTAAACCGATACCTTTTGCTACTTGGGTAACATCAGCACCAACGCGATCGCAAATGTTAGCAACTTCGTTAATAAAACTAATTTTGGTTGCTAAAAAAGCATTAGCAGCGTATTTAATCATTTCTGCTGAACTTAGATCTGTTACCAGCACAGGTACTTGTGGTAAAGATTTATCCTCAGCAAACTGCCGCTCCACAATTGGAGCATATAGGTCTTTCATTAAGCCTACTGCTCTTTGACTGTTACCGCCTAGAACAATGCGATCGGGGTTGAAGGTATCGTAAACCGCTGAACCTTCACGTAAAAACTCTGGATTGCTGACTACATCAAAATGAGATGCAATCTCTGGCAATTTATCTTCAGTTGCAACGCCACCTGCTGCTACTAGGGTTTTTTGACGTTCAGCAATGCCATCCAAAACAATCATCCGTACCCAGTCACCTGAGCCAATGGGCACTGTAGATTTATTAACGATTACTTTATAACCACCATTGAGATGACTGCCGATACCACGAGCTACAGCCTCAACGTAACGTGTATCACTTTCACCATTTGGTAAAGGTGGTGTTCCCACTGCAATAAAGAGAATTTCTCCGTGAGCTACACCTGCAGCCAAATCTGTAGTAAATTCAATTTTTCCAGCTTGAATTGCAGATTGCATAATTTCCGAGAGTCCCGGCTCGAAAATTGGGGACTGCCCAGACTTCATTAATTTAACTTTTTCTTCATTATTATCTACACAGATGACATCGTGACCGATGTGAGCCAAGCAAGCACCTGTAACTAAACCAACGTAACCAGTACCAATGACGCAAACACGCATTATTTTGAACTCCTCGTTGTTTGTGTTCTTCCTATTAGCTCAGAAGTTTTCAGCGCAAACTTTTATGGGGGGTAGAAAACCTTACCACAATAGTACGGGCTACAAATAAACTCAGCCTGCACGAAAGTTCAGAGCGATACTCGGTGCTAATCAGGAGACTGACGCTTTGTTCTCCTTTTGAAGCCGATTGCGAAAGTCTTCTATTGTCAGTTTTAACCCTTGTTGTAATGGAACGGTAGGTTCCCAATTTAACAAGGTTTTTGCTTTTGTAATATCTGGACGGCGACGACGCGGATCATCAGAAGGTAATGGTTCAAACTTAATTTTGGCTTCAGGATTAATCAGGTTTTGTACGGCTTCTGCCAATTCTAAGATGGTGTATTCATCAGGATTTCCTAAATTTACAGGCCCCACATAGTCGCTATTCATCAATCTGATAAATCCTTCTACCAGATCAGAGACATAGCAAAAACTACGGGTTTGGGAACCGTCGCCATAGACTGTTAAAGGTTCGCCCCGTAAAGCTTGAACTATAAAGTTGCTCACTACCCGACCATCGTTTTCTAACATCCGAGGGCCATAAGTATTAAAAATACGTACAACTCGAATATCAACTTTATTTTGTCTGTAGTAATCGAATGCGAGAGTCTCAGCAATACGTTTACCTTCGTCGTAGCAGGAACGTATGCCAATAGGATTGACGCTACCTCTATACTCTTCCGTTTGGGGATGAACTTCTGGATCGCCGTAAACTTCACTAGTGGAAGCTAAGAAAAATCTTGCTTTGACACGTTTAGCCAAACCCAGCATATTGAGCGTTCCCATCACATTTGTTTTCACAGTTTTGACGGGGTTGTACTGGTAATGTACTGGCGAAGCCGGACAAGCCAAATGATAAATCTGATCTACTTCCAACCTAATGGGTTCGGTAATGTCATGGCGGATCAGTTCAAAATATGGATTATCCAGCCATTTAATTATATTTTCCTTATTGCCTGTATAAAAGTTATCCAAGCAAAGAATTTCATGCCCATCACCTATTAGTCGGTCGATGAGATGGGAACCAATAAACCCTGCACCGCCCGTTACTAAAATTCTCATAATTTACCAATTAAGTACAAGTATTTTCAGTTGCTATTCTACGTATTTTTGTATACGCAATTAAGTGAAAAAGTCCAGAAGAATATGGCTCCTTAAATAAATATTTTTTATTTACCAGTATTTATACTGTTGTAGTTTTATTACATTAAGTTTTTTTTCTTATACAATTCCATTAGCAAAATAACAAACATAGTCTCCAGATTGGAGCGTCAAATTCGATAATTCATCAAATCTTTAACAATATTAAGTATTGTAAGAATTAGATGTGCCAACAGTTATAACCCAGATAAAAGATAATTGGGCAAGAGATTGTCACATAAACACATAAACATCTGTAAAATTATGCTACAAGCAATCTCTGGTAGCTTTATATAACCGATGTAGTACTGGGAATTCCAGTTGAAAGCGGTGCTGTTTGAGTACGTTGTGGTTCTCCCAGCATGATGATTGAGCAAGTTAATTGTCTGGCTAATTGAGTGGTGACATCACTAATAGCTAATCCACCAGGACTGGTGCGATTGCGTGTAAAAGGTAGCACAACTAAATCATACAAACGTGCTGCTTGTAAAATGGCTTGAGCTACATTTTCATGGGCGATAATTTGAATTTCTGGGGGATTGGGCACAGCCAATTTAGATACTATGGCAGCAAGATGCGATCGCCTGGCGGCAATTTTGCTGGAACTGGTACGTCGTTCGCATACATTGAGTACAGTTACTTGAGCTTGATTAGAATCTGCCAACAATTGAGCAAAATGCACAGGCTGTAAAGTTGGTGCCATTAAGTTTTCTACGGGAACTAAAATCCGTTGGATTTTTTTAGGAGAGTCTACTAAACGGGTAACAGCAACAGGACAATGGGATGCCCAAAGAACGTTATCAATTACGTTACCAAATAAACGCGCTCTTAACCCAGTACGTTTACCCCAACCCATGACGATCAAACTAGCCTTTTGTTCGCGAGATGCTCTGCTAATTCCCTGAGCAAAAGCATCATCAATTCGCAGTAATGGCTCTGCAGTGAAACCTAAAGCGCGGCTTTGTGCTGTGGCTTTGGCCAGTAAGCGCTCACTCCGCTGCAAAGATACTTCTAACTGTGGTGCATCCATGTTAGCCGCAGCAGTAGCGATCGCTAAGGGTATAATTCTGCCATTAGCTTGGCGTGCTAATAATGTTGCTAATTCTATTAAATACTGCTGCGTTTGGGGATTGTATATCGGTACAACTATAGTAAAAGCAGTGCTAGGATCTGAGGGTTGCGGCTCTGGTTGGTTTGTGATTGTTGGCTCTGTAACTGTTGCAGAAGCTAAACCCACCGCTACCCGACTAGTAATTAATGGCCCTACGGTGGATGTAACTAGCATCACCACCACAACACTATTGAATACTTCCACTGGCAATAATTCAGCCCGATACCCAACTAGGGTAGCTGCTAATGTTGTACCTACCTGGGGAATTGACAGCGACCACATTGTGAGGATTTCTTGCCAATTATAGCCGTATACCAGTTTCGCCAATAAAGCCGCAATAAATTTGCTAGCAATCACACTGAACACCAAAAATACTGTTAATTGCAGATTGCTAGTGCTGTGAATAAAGTTGGGCAGATCAATTAGTAACCCCAGGTGAACGAAGAAAATGGGAATGAATAAAACACTACCAACAAATACTACTTTTTCTTTGACTGGGCCCTCACCTAAAACTTCATTTACCGCCAAACCTGCTAAGAAGGCTCCAATAATTTTTTCGACTCCAATCAATTGAGCGCCAACAGCAGCGAGAAACACAGTCAGCAGCACAAATAAAAATTGGTTTCCCTCTTCACCACCAGAACGCCGAAAAAATTCTTTACCCACCCAATCGAAGCCGACTAACACCACAACAGAGTAAATAATTAACCAACCCAACAAAGTTAGTAGCTTTGCTAAATTAAATACTCCTAGAGGTGAGGCAGAAGCAATACAGAGAGCTAATATGAGCAAAGCGCCAATATCAGTAAAAATTTTGGCTCCAATGGTAACTGTAACAGCTTCATTTTTCACCACTCCCAGACGGCTCAGAATGGGATATGCCAAAAGCGTATGGGAGGCAAATAAAGAGCCAATTAATATTGATATCACCCCATCAAAGCCAAAAATTCGCCCGAAAAGGGTTCCCATGATTAAGGGAAAACAGAAGCTGAAGCTAGCAAAACCGAAAGAGCGATTTTTTCTTTGCTGGAACTGTTCTATGTCAACTTCTAGTCCAGCTACAAAGATTAAGTAAACTAACCCAATATCTGCTAGTAGGTTCATTGTCTGTGATTCTGTCTGGAATAAATTCCAACCAGAAGGGCCAAGTACTACCCCAGAGAAAACCAAACCTACTAAACCTGGTAATCTCAGGCGCTCAAATAAAATTGGCACCACTAAAATAACTACCAGCAAAATGGCGAAGGGAACAATTGGTTCCTTGCCAAGAACTTGGGAGGTTGGTTCTAATGCTAGAACTTGTGAAATGAGTTCCATAGGTAGAACTGGAAAGGGCTATGGTGAAGCTGCGATTACCTTAAAAGCAATCGACCGATCTATATAACTGCAAAAGCTACCAGGAGTAGAAATTAAAAACAACCTTAACTTAATGATTGGGGATTAGGTCTTGGGCAACTCGGGCCACCAAGACCACAGGGAGTGGGTATTAGGGGTAATGGGTACTGGCAATTAAGAATAACTAATTACTCTTGATTGTTGAGTACAGACGCGATTAATCGTGTCTCTCCAACTTTTGACTATGAGCAAAAATCATCCTGGTATAGGCAGTTGATCACGGTTACCTATGGGTGAACCTGGCTTAAAATGAACCGCAAGCGATCGTAGTCATCTTTTAACAGTGTGCTGAGGGTTCTCCCAGCCTTGATTAACCATTTACGGTCAGCCTTGCGTAGCTGGTAAACCTCTCGAATAGCCGCTGCTGCCAAAGACTCGATAGGCGCACCTTTGATAGAAAGTATTGTCTGTAAAAAATCTAGTTCTTCAGTGAAATGAATAATTTTTTCCGCATCACAGCGATAAACTGCCTGATGAATTTGCGGAGGGCGAGGTGGTAAATACTGGTATACTCGCTGATTATAACCTTCAGTCTGAGAAGGCTGTTCAAAACCCACGATCGCAGCCCGAAATTCGGTTTTCAGCATGGCAAATATTTGGGGCTGTTCTTCTCGCAAGTCTTGCAATGAAAGCCCTAAAGCCACTGCACGATGTACTGAATCTATGGGCATAGTGGTAGCATGATATACCACTGCATAAATTTGATTTCCAGATTCTTCATCTGTGGAACAAACCCAACTACCAAAAGGTGGCATAGGGGGAAAACTTAAGTCTTCTGGTTCCAAACACTGTGCCAGAAATTCAGTAGTGGTAGTTTCAATGACTTCAGCAATGTGATGAGGATGGCGATCGCCTGTGGCAAACTGTGGTAAAGGAAGGCGCATAATCTCAGGATGAAAGATAAAAGATGAAGTATGAATTTTTATCTTTCATACTTCATACTTGATGCTTTGTGTTATTTCCCTTTTTTCTTACCTATAGTCTCTACAAGTTCTAATTCCGGCAAGCGAAAGGTAACTAATTTATCCCAGTTACCGCCTTCAAACAGCACAGCTACTTTGCCATCACTTACCCTTTGTACCAACCCTTCATAGCGATAATAGGTATCTGCGGGGTTCTTAACGCGAACAGTTGCTCCAGGCAGGATCATGATTTTTATCCTCGCTTATTTCCTGTTATATAGCTTAATACTTGTCATTGGTCATTTGTCATTTGGGATTTTTTATTGGGACATGGGGCATGGGGCATTGGGCATTGGATAATTAAGTAATGGAAATTTCTTTCCTGCTTTCTCTCCACCCTTATGGCTTGACCATGCCAATTTTGGATTTGAAATTTGGGATGCGTGGATTGTTTCTGGTACAAACCCCGCTTCTTGTCGAGCAGTGGCGTGGCAAAACAAATCTCAAATCGTCAATCTCAAATCCCCAAGCTGTATCCGCTTCTGGCAGAGCATCAATCTAAAATCCAAAATCCAAAATTGTTTGACTCATAAATAATATTTCTGCCGTTGGCGGAAGTTTGCTACGGATTCTACTATTCCTAAGGCAATGAAGTTGGTTAGCATTGCAGAACGTCCGTAACTCATCCACGGTAGGGGAATACCAGCTACAGGTGCCAAACCCACTGTCATACCAACGTTCACAATCAACTGAAATACAATCATTGACAAGACACCAATCGCCAACAAAGAACCAAAGTTATCTTTGGCTGTTTGCGCTACGTGTAACAGGCGTAGGCAGATTAAACAGAAGACGAAGAGTACTACTAAGCAGCCAATAAAACCAAATTCTTCCCCCACGGCAGAGAAAATGAAGTCTGTATGCTGTTCGGGTACGAAGTTGAGTTGAGTCATCGGGCCCTTAAACAGTCCCCATCCCCAAATTTCACCAGCACCAATGGCAATGCGAGATTGAATCAGGTGATATCCAGCGCCTAAAGGATCGTGTTCGGGGTTGATAAATACGCTCAGTCTATCTTTTTGATATTCTTTGAGGACATGGTTCCAGGCAAAAACGCCTAATTCACCGCCCAGCATATTCAGCACCCATGCACCTATAGCGCCCAAATTAAATTTACGCCAAGGGAGAGTCTGCCAGCCCACAATACCCATTGCCCCTGCCCAACATAAGCCCAAGGGACTGAAAGTTAGTTC
The DNA here is from genome assembly GCA_002368155.1 of Nostoc carneum NIES-2107. Taxonomy (GTDB): domain Bacteria; phylum Cyanobacteriota; class Cyanobacteriia; order Cyanobacteriales; family Nostocaceae; genus Aulosira; species Aulosira carnea. The sequence continues at coordinate 6,293,543 of AP018180.1, read as the reverse complement.
TTTAAACAAAACGATTGGTTCTGATAAAGGCCAAGGATTACTGAATAAAATAGCGGCGACTATGGGCGAAATCATCAATATCAACCAGCCTGGATTAGCATTGGCCCAATACAACATTCCTAAGACGATCGCACCAAATACTAATGATGTTGCCAAATCTGGTTGTAAAAATACTAATCCCCAAGGAACGGCGGTGATTGCCAAGGCTCTAAAAACGCTCTCAATGGTTGAGGCTGTGCGTTTATGTAGCAAAGCAGCAAGGGTAATAATTATGCCAATTTTGGCAAATTCTGAGGGTTGGACGTTAAAACCTGCAATATTAATCCACCTTTGTGCTCCTTTGGCGCTAGTACCAGCGATCATGACGGCAATGAGGCTAAAGTTGGTTAGCCCATATGTTATCCAATGCCACTGAAGCAGATTTTCGTAACGGGTACGAGCGATAAACAATGCAATAAATGCACCAATAGTAGCTACTAACCAATGCCACCACCAGTCTGTTACTGGCTGTTTGAGTTCTGTACTGAGAATCATAATACCGCCAAATATACTGACGGCCACAGGCAAACAAAATAGTAACCAATCTACTTGCTGCCAAGGTTTAACCCAATACTTCCAACGAATTTTGGGGAGCGAACTTTTTAACAACATTGTGTGAGTTTAGACTTTAACTGTTAAATTTTAAATTTAGTGACTAAAGAAATATGAAGCGTTAAGTAGAAGCTAGGAATTATCAGCTAGATATGTATTAATTTTATACTTCATACTTGCTACTTCGGCTTTGACTTTGCCTACTAAAATCTGTATTCCTAGGCTGTAGCCCAGGAACCAGACAAAATTGTAATTCTTATGTCAATGCTGCAACTGATACTTTACCAGCGATGGATAAGGCGATCGCACTGAGTGCTTTTGCCGAAGCAGAGTTTGGTTCGGCTACGACAATCGGTACGCCGCTATCACCACCAATTCTTGTAGATATCTCCAGGGGTACACATCCTAACAATGGCACTCCCAATTCGGCTGCGGTTTTTTCGCCACCGCCAGAACCAAAGATATCGTACTGTTTATCAGGCATATCTGGAGGAATAAAATAGCTCATATTTTCCACGATTCCTAGTACTGGGACGTTCATCTGCTGGAACATCCGCAATCCTTTACGTGAATCTAATAGGGCAACATTTTGGGGTGTGGTAACAATTACTGCCCCTGCCATCGGTACTGCTTGGGCTAAAGTTAACTGAGCATCCCCAGTTCCGGGTGGCATATCTACAAGTAGATAATCTAGTTCGCCCCATTCTACTTGATAGAGAAACTGGCGGATGACTCCATTTAACATTGGCCCTCGCCAAATTACTGGCTGATCCCGGTCAATTAAAAAGCCCATAGAGACTAATTTAACACCGTGATTAAATGCTGGTTCGAGGATTTCGCCTTTTTCGCCAGGACGTACAGTAATTTGGGCATCACTCAATCCCAACATGGTGGGATCGTTGGGGCCGTATATATCAGCATCAAGTAAGCCAACTTTTGCCCCTGTTTGTGCTAAAGCGACTGCAACATTCACAGCGACGGTACTTTTACCCACGCCACCTTTGCCACTAGAAATCGCAATAATATTTTTTACCCCAGTTATACCAGTGCGATCGGGTAAGCTTTTTTGCTGGGGTGTTTCTGCTGTGACTTCGACAGTCACATCTGTCACACCAGGGAGTTTTTTCACAGCCTTTTGACAGTCTTCAACAATAAACTCCCTTAAAGGACAGGCGGGTGTGGTTAACACTAAAGTGAAACTAACCTTGCCACCATCAATTTTGACGTTGCGAATCATATTCAGTTCTACCAGACTTTTTTGCAGTTCTGGGTCTTGAACTGGTCGCAACACATCTAACACCGAGCGAGCATCGAGAACATCGTACATAAAAATTCAAAATTTTAATTTCAAAAAGAAGAAATCCATTTGTGGCAAGTATCTTAACTAGTAACTGGATACCCTCATTGTGCTGCGATCGCTGTAATAAATCTTAAAAAAAATACATAATTTATTGATGGTAAATATTCAGTTTGTTGATGGATTACTCAATAGGTGTTTGTGATTTCTTATCCCCCTCATTCCCCATTACCTAATCCTCAATTTCTAAAAATCAAAACAACTGTCATTAATGGACTTTTTCTGGCTAGAAACTGCTTGTAATGCTGCTTTCTCTACTGCTTCGACTAAAGAACGAGCCACACGATCGACATAGGGACGAGACAAAGACCAAATTAGGGGTGACAACCAACCACGTAGTGTCACAGAATAAGATAAACAAGTACCACACACCGTTGACTCTACTCGGTAAGTTATGCGTTCTTCAATCCCTGGCAGAGCTAAAACTCTGATGCTCAACATTTCTCTGGGATTGACACGTTCAACAAAAATCCGAATTGGAATTGGCGAAAACCGAGTCACAGCCTGGAAAATTAAGCCTGGTTTGGGTACTAATCCATAAGGTACATTGGTACTTTTGAGTAAAGGGTGCCAAGAAACGTCTGTGAAGTTTACCACCTGTTGCCAAAGTTCATCTACAGACGCAGAACTGATCTCTCGATATGTCCGCACCAGCGAAGCGCAAAATCGGCGACGTTTCTGATGGATAAATTTGGATAAACAACTTCGCATTTGCCTAATCCTCCTAGCTACAGACTTTCTGGGAACTCTGGCATGATGGGCAATTTTGGTTAGCCCTCGACTTCAAATCAGTGCTGAGTGGGATTTTCGGGTAATGACTGGGTACTCAAAACTGTCATAGTCCCTGATACGGCATAGGGTTACCGTCTTTTAACTCAGCACTTTTAACTCAGACTTTTCATTCAAACTTTCTCAAAATGGCCCTAAACATAGCAAGCCCCATAGGTCGCAGACGCTAGTACGATGATAGAGAGATTACACCCCCCTGTTGTAGAACACAATTCGGGATTAGGTGTTCTAGTTGTGAGCATTCCAGCCAAAACTATTGATGTCTCAAGGTTGAGAGTGTTTGAAACTAATGTGCCAGAGTCTTGTGTAAATACCAGATGTTGTCATCAAAAAAATTCAAAAAAAAACCTTCGTCAATATACAAGCCTATACGCATTTGAGGGACAATAAACTCTAGTCTTGCTAATCAATCGTATAAATGCTTGACAAGTAAGAAAAAAGCAAATTTTAACCAAGTGTTTGGTCAGAAATTTTAATTTAAAAGTTTCTGATTGTTTGGAAATTGTAATTTAGGTTCGGGAATCTATGTTGATCAACTCGCAAACCCCTACTTTGGCCGTAGACTCATCTAAGTTTCTCCCACCAACTGACGCGAAACTTAGAGTTAGTCAGTTTATGAAACAGCTACAAGATGAAATTAGTACAGCTTTGGCTAATTTAGATGGTGTAGCTAATTTTCACGAAGATAGTTGGGAACGGCCAGAAGGTGGTGGAGGGCGATCGCGTGTTCTGCGTGATGGTGCAATATTTGAACAGGCTGGTGTAAATTTTTCTGAAGTTTGGGGTTCCCATTTACCACCTTCCATTTTGACCCAACGTCCGGAAGCAGCTGGACATGGTTTTTATGCCACAGGAACTTCTTTGGTTTTACACCCGCGTAACCCCTATGCACCAACTGTCCATTTAAATTATCGCTATTTTGAGGCAGGCCCAGTCTGGTGGTTTGGTGGTGGTGCGGATTTGACACCTTACTACCCTTTTGCTGAAGACGCGCAGCATTTCCATAAAACACTGAAGCAAGCTTGCGATCAACATCATCCAGAGTATTACCCTGTCTTCAAGCGCTGGTGTGATGAATATTTCTACCTCAAGCATCGCAATGAGACAAGAGGTGTAGGCGGTCTATTCTTGGATTATCAAGATGGTCAAGGTGCCTTATATCACGGCCCTAACCCCAATGGGGAAGCAGCTATTTATAGCAACCAGGTAGGAACTTTACCACAAAGAACTTGGGAAGAATTGTTTGCTTTAGTACAAAGCTGTGGTGCAGCTTTCTTGCCAGCTTACCTACCCATTGTAGAACGCCGCCATCAAATGGAATATGGCGATCGCGAACGGAATTTCCAACTCTATCGCCGGGGAAGATATGTAGAATTCAACTTGGTTTACGACCGAGGTACAATTTTCGGACTCCAAACCAACGGACGTACAGAATCAATTCTCATGTCGCTACCTCCGTTAGTACGTTGGGAGTACGGGTATCAACCAGAAGCTAATACCCCAGAAGCCGAATTGTACGAAACTTTCCTCAAGCCTCAAGATTGGATAAATTGGACACCCAATCATACTGCAGATTAAGGGTTGTGGAGTTGTTGATTTGTCTGTAAATCTCAGGTATCAATCTGCAAGAATCAACGAAGAAAGTCGGTATTTAGGGATTTGCATCTGTAATTCTGCTATTTTCCGCTTTTGAAAATCAAACACGTGTATCTGGACACTCAGCACCATTTTAGTGAGTTAAACTACTAAAGATAACCACCTAGTAAAAATAGGTGACATTTTTAGCTGTTGCTTGTTAATCTCAAGTACAGGATTAAATTTTTCTGTTAATGGTGAGTCAATTAATTTACTAATTTTGCTGGCATCATCCCAGTAATGGAACAAACTTCCCAAACAAGTAAGTCTTTTGACTCGCCAATAACAGCTTTAAATACGTAGTTAACTCTCACAGGAATGCCACAGGGAGGCTAAGTGATTCAGATAGAGCAGAAAACCTATATAACCCAAGATGGTAACACTGTTATTGTCTTGGCACCGACAGGGCGCTTGGATATCACCACCGCCTGGCAATTTCGCCTGAAGTTACAGGAATGTATTTCCAAACTCAGCCGCCATGTAGTTGTGAATCTTAGTCAGGTCAACTTTATTGATAGTTCTGGACTAACTTCTTTAGTCGCTGGTATGCGTGATGCTGATAAACTCAAAGGCAGTTTCCGCATCTGTAACGTACACACAGAAGCCAAACTCGTCTTTGAAGTAACGATGATGGATACTGTGTTTGAAATCTTTGAAACAGAAGAAGAAGCTTTAGAAGGTGTACCTCGGAGCATCGCTAGTTAAAACAGTGCTGAGTTATGAGTCATAAGTACTGAGTTGGAGAAATTTCCCCAACCGAAGGTAACAAAGGTAAATTATCTTACCTTTGATTTTACTTCTGCCTTAGTAGTCACCACTCAGTACTGCTCTCGCTTAGTGTAGCGATAAGGGCCTAAAACTGCGCCCCAAGTAGCTTTTCCGGTTTCTGGGTCAATTCCTTTATCGTAACTGTGAAATTCTGTTGCAGAGGCTTCAAAACCTAAAGAAACATGGATGGTGTTACCTAGATAGGTAAAGCTGCAATTAGTATTGGGCAGTGGGGTTGCAGCAAACTTATAACAGTTAGGGGCTATTATTTGCTGAGTAACTGAGAGGACGCAGCCTGGTAATAAATCTAATTGGCTGGCTGTTAATGTGTTGAGTAAAGCTGGATTGCGACCTGCACCGATGAAAAGGCTAGGGTCTTTAAACATATAGTATTGTACTTTTACAGGTTCATCAGAGCTATGTCCTGGTTGTAAGCGTAGAATCCTTTGCCGATAAGGATGATCGAGATTTACAATACTAGCTTGTTCCGCAAACAAAGTAATACTGTCTTCTGTAAATAAATTGACTGGTCTTTGCCACATTCGGAGGTGGACATACCAAACAGGATCAGCAATGGCTTGTTCTTTATTATCAAATTCGCCAGCTAGGTACTCACCTAAAGCGATTAACTCGGGAGAAAAACTCATAAATTTGGTTATAAAAAGTTAAATATAGTAGTTTTAAGCTGATATTCAGATAAAAATATCTGTATCAATGCTAATGCTCATGTTTACTTGCTATATCTTTGTCTTACTCAGGTGCAAAATTTTGCACTCCCATACTGGATAGCTTGATGCCAAAGCATAAGATCAGGATGAAAATGTAAACTATAGTTAATAATGTAAAAATATTGTAAACCACTGACTCGCTAGTGGAAACCCGAACTTGGCAAAGTGGACTTTAAGCGAGAGAATAAAAACACGTCGCCCTTAACATTTTCTTTGTGAATAACGTCCGTACTGTCTCTGATACAAAACGAACATTCTACTCTGTTCACACCCGTCCAATCAACACGATTTATCGTCGGGTAGTGGAAGAGTTGATGGTGGAAATGCATCTGCTGTCAGTAAATGTCGATTTTAGCTACAATCCGATTTATGGCTTGGGCGTTGTCACAACCTTTGACCGGTTTATGCAAGGCTACCAACCAGAACGGGATAAGGAATCGATTTTTAGTGCCTTATGTCAGGCTGTAGAGCAAGACGAGCAACGCTACAGGCAAGATGCTGAAAGATTGCAAGGTATAGCTAAAAGCCTACCAGTAAATGATTTAATTGCCTGGCTGAGTCAAAGTACTACTTTAGATAGAGATGCTGACTTGCAAGCACAATTGCAAGCGATCGCCAATAATCCTAAATTTAAATACAACCGCTTATTTGCAATTGGTTTATTTTCGTTATTGGAAATTTCCGATCCTGAATTAGTCAAAGACGAAAAGCAGCGCAACGAAGCTCTGAAAAAGATTGCTACTGGCTTGCATCTGTCTGATGATAAATTCACTAAAGATTTGGATCTTTACCGATCTAATCTCGATAAAATAGCACAAGCGCTAGTAGTAATGGCGGATATGCTCTTAGCTGATCGCAAAAAACGCGAACAGCGTAAGCAACAATCAACTACTACTGTTGCGCCTCCTAGCACCAACGAATAGTATATAGTAAAACTATTTTCGATTTTGGATTGACCCCGACCGCCAGGTTACGGGGTTTGTATGTTTTAGATTCGAGTCATACCAATTCAAAATTTAAAATTAGCCAGGCCAGATAACAAAATAGGTTCTAATTTTGGATCTGTTGCTGAAGTTTGAAAATTGGGTATTTTTCACTTCAAATTAATTGCCTATACACCCAATAATCGGTAAATTAAATTGTTGATGATAGTGAGTGCAAACGCTCCTAATATGGCACTCCAAATACCGAAGCGTAAGCGAAAGCCTTCTACTAACCAAGCAGCAATACTAAAACAAACAACGGCGACCATAAATGTAAACAAGCCGGATAACATATCTAATGTCAGCAGACTTGGTAATATAAAAGCGAGTCCGAGAACTGGTCTTACTAATGCTGTTACAATGCCGAGAACTGCTGCTGAAAGTAATGCTTTATCGGGAGTATCAATTTCTACTCCCAAAGGTAGCTTGCTAATAATCAGCAAACTAATAGATGTTACTATCCAAACAACTACAATTTTCCAAATTTCACTCATTGCCACAACCCTGAGAACGCTAATGGCGATAGGAATTGAAATGAAAAAGTACTGAGTCTTGAGCTAAAAATACTAAGCTATAACCGATTTAAGTTGCACATTCTTACATTAATTTGTGTCTATCTTGGCTTGGGAATGCTAGTTTAATAAACGCAGAAAGCCAGCATAATTAACTAGTTACTCTCTATTCAAGCAAGAGTTATTTTAATGAGTAAATATGCAAGATAAACCTGTTGTAACTTAATAGCCTGTGTCATTCATCTCGATGAGTTCGCAATGAGTCAGCCTTGTGCTGAAAATTTCACGACTCAAGCACTGATTACGAACTTATTTACCCTCATCAAGACTATAAACAGACGAATAAATACTCAGTCTACTGGGAAACAATTTTTGAAAATCAGCTTACTATTTCTAAATTAGCAGAGTTTTTTATTTCGGAAAAGTTTATTTGGAATATTTTTAGTTTTAAGCTGTATATTATGCAAGTTGCATCATTAAATTTTGGCTGTTGATGATTGATATTTAACCGTTATTAATCTACAACATGTGTGACTTTGTAATTTAAAAGTCCAGTAATAGGTAAGTTACAAAAAGAGTAAAAATATTAGTAAAAAATTAAATACGTGACAGTTGAAGTAATACAAAAAATAAATTATCTCAATAATCGGTAGGGTGCGTTACTTAATTAACGCACCATCTTCAGATCATCTTGCAGGAGTAGAAGTAGTTTTTCCTGGTGCTACCGTTTTGTTGGGTGTTGTGGCGTTAGGAGCAATCTGAAGATTTTGACCAGTTTGAGGCGAAGTAGGTGCTGTAGGTAAGTTAGGATTAACATTACCTTGAGGATTGATGCCTGGAACTGGTGCAGTATTTGGTACAGGATTAGCACCAGGGTTAGTGGGAAAAGCTGGAATGCCAGGAAGAGTAGAATTAGTGGGTGTTTGAGATTGGTTTGGTATAATTCCCAAAGATACGCGATCGCCTCCTACTTGGCGAAGTAAGTCTAAGGTTTCGATGACATCGTTGTATGTTGCTGTCCGCGATGCATTCAGTACCAAAACGCCATTAGGGTTTTGTTGAACATAATTCTTTAAAATTGCTGCTAATTGGTCTCGTCTGACCATTTGTTTTTCTACATAGGTTTGACCAACAGCGTCAACAGTTACAGGTAAGATATTGCTATTGCCCTGTAGCGCGGCAGTCGGTGATGTACCAGTGTTAGCTTTAGGTAAATCTAGATTAATGGCATTAATTGCTTCTTGGCGAGTGAATTGCAAAGCCGCCAACAAAAAAAATGTCAAAATACAAAAAACGACATCAATCAAGGGAATAAGTTGAATTTGAACTTCTTCAACTGGAGTATGTAAATTTATTTTCATTGTTTCTCTGTAACTATTTTGATGGGTCAAATTACAAATTCGTAATTCGTAATTAAAGGAAAACCTACTAACGATGCTAACTACGAATTACGAATTATCAACTACGAATTACTTTGATTATTCTCAGAATCTAATGAATCAGTTGGTTCTGTAACTTCAGGAGCATTAGAAAACTTGTTTCTACCACGTTTACGGGGTGGGGTAAAATTTTCTCGTGCAGATTCTCGCAAAATTATTGCTGCAGTATTACTCAAGTCTGGTGGTGACTGACGGTAAAGCAATTCCATATCATTACCGGCTTTGCGAAAAACCTTGACTTGGTTAACTACAAAACTTTGAAATAGGCGGTAGAAAACCAAACTCACAATAGCAACTATTAATCCACTGGCTGTACTAATTAGGGATTCACCAATACCAGTAGTTACCCCAGCAGCAGATTCGGTTCCCAGGTCACCAATCCGAATTGAACGTAGAGATTGAATCAAACCTAAAACTGTACCCAACAATCCCAAAAGTGGCGCAAGTGCAATGACAGCTTCTAAAAGCTTTTCGCCTCGCCGCATTCCAGCTAACTCGTCTTCTGCGGTTGCTTCCAAAGCCAAGCGAAAGGTTTCTGCATCGTTTTTCGTGAGTCTCAACGGAGCATAGAGAAACCGACCGATTGGTTGATTTGTCGCCTGTCTAGCAATATCTGCTGCTATTTCCCAGTTTTCAGCAGCAGCATCTAAAACACGATCAACTATTTCTTTTTCTTGAGTGAGAATTCGCAGCCAGAACCACAAACGCTCAAAAATCACACTCAAAGCTAAAATTGACAGCGCCAGCAAAGGCCACATCGCTGGGCCGCCTTTTTGAAACAAATCTAAAATATCCACGGTTTAAGTCTCCTCTCTGCATATCTAGAGCAACTATGCCAAAGCAATTTAATTCTAGAGATTAATGCACCACTACCATACTCTTATGCCGGATTACATAATCACAATATTTATCTTGCATTTTCACTGTACATAAACTCAGCAGCCAGAATGCTGATCATCTCTAGATTTAACAATTTTGAATTTTGTAGACCTAAGCCTTTTCACAGGTATTTGGAATTTTGAATTGTTTTATGACTTGCAGAAAATAAATTATGCAATGAGTTCAGAGCAAATATCATTGTATAGTTCTTCCTCCACTGCTTCTTCAGCTTCCCATACTCAAGGGGGCGATTGTATATTTTTTAGTTGGAAGTTCCTTAGTAGCATCTCCCAGACAAAATTGGACGGTTATTCCCACCGGGAATTTTAGGCACAATTTGCCAAAATTAAAGGTAACTGGAGGTTCAAAACATGAAATTTTCACTTAAATCAGTTTACACTTGGTATCGGAATTTGCTTCGCAATCCCAAATACCGTTGGTGGGTAATTTTAGGAACACTAGTTTATATTGTCAGTCCCATTGATATCGCCCCAGATTTTATTCCCATTGTGGGAGAAATTGATGATGTTTTACTGCTGACCCTGTTAGTTACTGAGGTATCTGGACTCGTGATTGAAGGCTGGAAAGCTCGTAAGGGTTATGTAGAAACCAATACAAGTACTACACCCGAGGATTCTAGCGCCACCGGGAATACTGTCGATGTTGATGCTGTATCTGTCAAGTAGTTTTTTAAAAAATATAAAATTTAATGAACCCCCTGCTTTCTAAGTAAGGGGATATTTTTTGTGACGCAGAAGTTATAAGCTGATGTACATCTAAAATTGCACCTACATCTTGTTTGGGTCGTCAAGAGTCAAGGCTAAACTTGGACTCTTGACCTTTGACTCTTGACAATCTGGATGAGTAATTACGCAACTTAAATGCGTAAAAGCTTATTTCCCTGGTGGGTTATATATCTTTGACAAACTCCGTCAAGAAGCGGAAGGCTTTCAAAATATAGTTAGCGCAATCTCTAGGAGAGGTATTGTAAAACGATCGCCAAGCATTGGCCTTATCCTCATCATAGCGATCGCCTCTTTCGGGATGGGCATCTAACCATGCTAATCTGACGGCATGACCAATTAATACATCTAAGACGATATATTCTTCAATTTGCAAGTTGGGGTTATTGGCTGCGATCGCTCCTAGCTCAACTAATGCTTCAATATTTACTTGACGGTATTCTGGAGCCTCAATTTTATTCAGTAGATGCTCGACTAATAAAGCAAAGTTTTTTTCCCCTGATGTCATTTCTGACAGCATTAATTCACTATCCAAGCGATTGCGGCGTTCTAGTTTATCGCCAATCACTATACCTTTGCAATGTTTCATTAATAGCCAAACTTGCTGGAAAAAGTCTTTGGGTACGCGTCCAGTTGCGCCTTCAGCTTGGCGAAATCGTCGCCATCCACCTGCTGAAACTTCAATTTCTGGATCATTGGTGGATGGTAATACCCAATCAATATCGCTTTCTTTTTGTTTTACGTGGAGTGATTCTTGCTGGCGTAACAGCTTACTCATCCCCGCATATTCAGCTAAGACATTTTGCAACCGCGTCTTGACTTCAAACGGCGATAACTGCATTAAGTATTCATAGGCTTCATCTTGAGTAACGTTTAATTCTCTAGCTAGTTTGCTGGTAATTAACAGGATGAGGTAGCCGACTTTCAATGTCAGCAATCCGCGAAATAGTTCGGGTTCCGTTCTAATCAGCACACCCAGATAGATAATTATCTCTTGGGTCAGCACGCGATCGCGGATATCTTCACGACAAAAGTTTTTAATCTTCTCGGCTATTTCATGGTGAGACTTGGGTACAGTGATCAGTGAATCTTCGCTGTAAGCTCTACCCACGGAAATTTGCTTACCCCGTACTAAAATACTCGTGACAGCATCGGACAAACCAATATCAACCATTTGTCGCAAACCAGCAACCCGACGCACGATCGCCCACAATCCTAAGTCCCCAGCTTTGGTATATACTTCATCCAGTAAATTGTCTACTGTGACCACAGCCTTAGGCCCACCAAACCCAGTATCAAAATCTAGCCCTTGCAAGCGGCTTAAAGTCTGCAGTAGCTCAATTTGCTCGTAAATATTTTCGGAAGCACGTAAAGCCGACAGCAATAATCCCAAGTTAGTTTCACATTCCATTTGGAATTCTTGGGTATGCCCTAATTGCCAATTTTTACCGGGATGATATGCCAAATAATAGCAATGTAGCCCTGCATCTTTGACGGCTGGTAGGGAAAATTCATCATCTCGAAGAAAATCAATTCTTTGAATTGCTGCTGTTAACATTAACTGATTTAATCGCCCTAGTTTTACTCTGACACCATTACATACACCATTTTTCAATTCTTGCATTAATTCTAATAAGGCATCAGCACCAATTTCTAACATGGTATGAGTTAACATCAAAGTCAAAGTAGGACGACCTAAATCACTCCAGTATTTTTGAATGTAAGCGAGTTCACTCCTAATTTGGTCGAGCAGAAAATGGTAATCAAGAGTTAAGTAAAACTGTTGGGCATCTAAGAAAGATGGTAAAAATACAATTGTTTGACCATGAATCCGAAAAATGCGCGATGTCGTTAAACTGCGTAAGCGCCGCACTGGCCGCCCTGTTAAGCCTAGTTTATCGTTGCGCCCAATTTGGGTATAAATAGTTGAAAGATCCCCAGCATTTCTAACTTGAATCGGTTCTAATTGTTTGGGTGTTTGGGTTTCAATTCCATAAACTTCGAGTTTTGTTTGTAATTCTTCATCTTCTGCAATTAAAGCAATTTGGACGAGAGATTCTCGTTTTTTGCCACTAGATAAATGTCTACCCAAAGGGTCAATATCACCAATGGCAATTAGCCCATCATTTAACATTTGGGCTAGAAAATATAAACTTTGGGCCCATACTAGGGGAACATTTTCATTCGCTAATCGGGGTTGACTTTGGGGTGCTGCTTTTTCAGCTTCTATATTCTCCTCAGCCACATAATATAGTTCTGGTAATAACTGCAAGCCATCGCGTTCTACGAGTAAGGATGCTAAACGCTCCTGGTAATATTCAATGTGTGCTTTATCGTTCCTAAATAAGCCATCTAATAATAAATAAGTGAAAAATAAAGGCCATTCACACTCTATATGCTCAAATTGCTTTAGTTCCCACGGTTCGTAATGCAAGCGTTGGGTATCTTCTAAAACAGTTTGATGTCCATCTCGCAGAAAGCGCTTACAGCCGTATTTGCCTTGAAGTTTTCTAATGATATCGTTAAGGGTGCGATGGCTTAGTTTCTTGTCTTCTACTGCAAAGGCGGGAAAGCTAACAATACTCAACAGCGCCGCATCAATTTCTTTGGAGCTAGATTCTCTCGGTAATAGCGATTCTAAAGTTACCCGCGCGCGCGCAATTTCATCTGGGAGAACATGAATTACTGAAGCTTGACTTCCACGTACACCAAATAAATCTAGTCCGTTGATGGCTTCTAATGCCGCTTTAGCCATCCCGACAGAACTAGCGTTTAACTCTGCATTACCTCGATTTATCTTGTTACCACGTTCCCAAATGCCGTAATCTGGTGTGCGATAGGCTCGTCCAATGTAGTAAACCAAATTTTGGACGAAATTAACTTCATCAATGGTATAAATTATTTGCAAGCCGGAAGCGGTCATTTGTGCCAACATCAACAAAAATATTGATGTAGCATCTATTTGTAAATGTCCCCATTCATCATCACCAACCACAATATCACCAGTAGCAGTGTTGTATTTGGCATGTAAGCCATCTAAGGGGGACTGAGTATGTTTAAATCGTTCTACTTTATGAACTTGTCGCATCATTGCAAACAGCAATCCACGCATCAGCTTGATTACACTATGCTCTAGTTCATAGGTGTAACCTTTGTCTTCATCAATCTTGCGATACGCAAGTGCTAAACCCCAAACAGCCAAAATGCTATAAACATTGTCTCTTACCCAGGCATCAGTATAATCGCCGTGGGCCGTTATAGCTGTACTCGCAGGTAGCAAACCAGTAATGGGATTCTGACGGCTAAGAATAATTGTTTTGATTTGCTGATAGTAATTTTCTAGGCGAGCATACAATTCTGACGTAGTGTTCATGGTATTAGTAGGCGCAACTTGCGGAAATCAACCCTGTGACTGTGAAGTTAAAGATGTGAGCCAAGCCAGATCGAGTTCTGGTATTAGCAATGATATTACAGATGAGAGCGGTATAAGTTAATTATTATCATCTGTTGTTAACCATCTGGTGACAGAATTTTCCCGGAGATAGGACTGAAAATATTTTTTAAATCTTTATCTGCATCCAGACATACTTATACCTATCTTTAACCTGTTTTATTAATTCTAAAGTAGGATAAATAATCATACAGAAGAAGCAACACTACTCAGTCATAAATTGAGTAGATTATGGGTAATATCACCTCAGAAGTTAATAGGTTTATAAAGAGGGTAAGGAATTATGTCTGTACGTTATAACCAAAATAATGCTCCCCTAGTAAAAGTAGTTTACTCCCAAGTAAAAGTTAATGGGAAGCTGCAGCTAGTGCCACTAGAACTATATGCTGATGGTTCGCTTAAACGTTCCCAAGGATAAGTTCGGTTATCTATAGATGAGATTTCAGCACATAGAGAATTTATGCAATAATTAGCATAATTTTAATTGATAACTAGCTTATTCAAGGACAGATTTACAGAAATTTGTGACGTATTAAATTAAAATAGTCTCTGCTTGACTCTGTATTGAAAACGCTACAAATAAATGTAAAACTGCCCTAAGTTAGTTCTAAAATTGCTGATAAACAAAAACGCTATTAATAAATTCTCTCTAGGTAAATTATCGGTTATTTTATTGCTTTAGTGATTTTGCCAAATAACCTGCTATTGATTTTACTCATGATGTATCACTAATAACATCAATTTGATGTTATTAGTGATACATATTCTGCTGCCTTTTTGCTTAAGTTGACACCAATGATGTAGAGGAAGCAGAGGGAGAGGAGGAATTTGCTTAATATCTTCGCCCTTGCTGATTGAATAATTGATTTTCTCGAAGTCCCTAATAATTTCTTTTCAGCAATCTGCTCAAGATATTAAACTTCTTGTCTAGGTCGCCAATAATATTCATAATCTCAATTAAGTTTCGCGGCGGTTGAGAAATCAGCGAATCTACAGCAATCAAGTTAGAAAAATTCACCCGAATTTCACCGGGACGTTCTGTTGTTCCATCCTGTTGATAAAATTTCACCCCTGCTAACTGCATAATCTTAATCAGTTCTTGAGCAATAATGCCATAGCCAATGGTGGTGGGATGAATCCCATCTAAAGAAAATAAACCGCCTTGGGTACGACCTTTTGGCCCAGCCAGAAAAAAGCGAGAATCTGGTACAGGGTTTAAAGCTTGTAACTCAGCAGGTAAAGGATAAGCACCACCCATTTCATCCCACCATACTGGTTTAGCTGCGGGGTCTTCTAAAAAACGCCGGGATGCTAACCTATCTAATAATCCCGCCGCTTCAAATAAATACCAATCTCTACCTTCTAGGCGAGCTTGACGCACAGCATCAGTTATATAGTCGTTATACTGGTCAATTGCACTGTCAATTGCCCTAGCTTCTGCTTCTGTGAGGTTTGGGTGTTTGTTAGGGTCAAAATCTTGATCCTGAATCCAGGGTAAGGTGTAGTAAGGAAAATAGCGAGAACCTTGCCTAACTTTGTGGTTTACCCCACGGGCAAAAGGTACAATTGTAATGTGAGGTACTGTACCAAAAATCACATGACGAGCGCGGATTTTTTTGATTTCAGTCACTAACTGATCGAGTTCTGCTTGAAAGTGAATCGGTCGCCAAACAGTATATTTATCATTAACATCCATATCCTCATAGCCAGTATCACTCCATACAACATTAAACGTGAGAATACTGCCTA
Source organism: Nostoc carneum NIES-2107 (assembly GCA_002368155.1). GTDB lineage: Bacteria > Cyanobacteriota > Cyanobacteriia > Cyanobacteriales > Nostocaceae > Aulosira > Aulosira carnea. Next base: position 6,277,919 of record AP018180.1, on the reverse strand, counting down.
AAGCATTATTAGCCCCAATCAAAACAATCAGCGTTTCAATTCCTTCTGTATCTGGCGTACCTTCATCTCCCAAGGCTGCGGCGGCTTGTACTGGTGAAAGTGCGACACCATTCTGATCCCGTGCTGAGTTGAGAGTGCGAATCGCCGCCCGTTCGTTGTGATTCTCCACAATCAACCGCAAAAAATCATCCTTGGGAGGGTTTTGTTTAATCACGTTGATACAGATATCTGCATTCCGCGAAATCGTATTACGTAAATCCCAGCCATAAACTGCTAGGTTATGGTTAATACCTTGTTGAATCGGGAATAGCGAACCTGTACCACGCTCCCAATAATTTTCGTTAATATCTAACTGTTTACGTAAAAATAGAGCAGCCCCCACAAACTCTAACGGGTTAATATGAGAACCAAATTGCTTCTCCAAGTCATTAGTTAGGCGTTCTAAGTTCAACGGTAACCCATCTTCTGGCCCCCCGTAAGTCGGGAAACGCATTTCCCCCCAACCCAATTCTTTAGCAATAATTACTGGATATGATAACTGCGTGTTGAATATTGCTCCACTCTGAAAACCCTGCGTAATTGAGTCACCCAATGTTACTAACCGATTTTTGGGAGTCCCAACTTTTGTAACTGTAACAGGAATACCCAAAGTTGGATCTGTTACAGGCTTTCGTGGTTGCAACCGAACAACCACATCAGGCGGGGTTTTTGGGTCTAACATCGGACTTGGTATATTTGTCATAACTGTCTGTTGTCATAACTACTAAACTGAAGACAGAATACACAAGACAAGCAAATTAAACCAGTAGATATTTGTATAGGGAATGGGTGATGAGTAATTTCTCGATTTCCCCCGATCCCCTTCTCATGCATAGTAACGAATATTCAGTGAAATCGTACTCACCTCTGCTTCAGGGAGATGTTACGTGAAAAAAAGTTTTGTTAAATTCCTGGAATCTATTATTCTCAAGTTGTTGTAGTGGAAAGCATTGAGTTTCCTTTGCGCTATTGCTATTGATTTTATGACTTTCGTTAGAGCCGTTTTAGGAACATTTATGTTATAGAATTTTTCTAGTCATGACGTTTTTTAGGATGTCAAATCTATTTTTCTCTATATGAAAGAATAAAAAAGGATGATTGAATGATGTTGAAAATTTAAAATTCAGTCAGCATTAAATAGGGTTTCATGTGCAAGTTAAAGTTAGCTAACACAAAATTTTTTCAGCTTTTTTTAAAGTAGAAGCTCTATCTTAAGCTAGGATAAGTGATTTAAAGTAGGATAAAAATAAGTAGAGGAGAAAAACATGAAATTTGGTATTGATAGCGGACATAATTGCCCTCCAGATACTGGAGCTAGAGGTATAAAGGTTGAAGATAATTTAACCTTAGATGTCGGCAATAGAGTTATCAACAAGCTAAAAGCTTTAGGGCATGAAGTTGTTGTTTGTAGACCAGATAGAGCCAGTTCAGTAACTGATTCACTATCCAGAAGATGTGCTACAGCAAATTCTTCAAGAGTAGATATATATGTCTCTATTCACTTTAATTCCTTTAATGGACAAGCGAATGGCACAGAAGTATTTGCTGGTAGCGATACAAGCAGAAAAATCGCTAAACCTGTATTAGACGAAATTGTCAAATTAGGATTTTTTAATCGAGGAGTTAAAAGTGGTTCCCACTTATATGTCCTCAGAAATACAAATATGCCTGCAATTCTGGTAGAAGGTTGTTTTATTGATTCGCAAAAAGATATGAATCTTTTTGAACCAGAAGCGATGGCTAATGCCATTGTTAAAGGATTAACAGGTAAATTACCAACTACTCCTGTAAATCCTGTACCAGATGAAGAAATGAATGTAGATACCACAGTTTTAAGGCTGCAAAAAACTTTAAATCAGCTAAAAATAACTGATACAAATGGTAAACCTTTAAAAGAAGATGGTATATCAGGTAATTCTACAAGATCTGCAGTCGCTAAATTCCAAAGAGTTGCAGGAGTTCCAGAAACAGGAACAGCTGATAAAGCTACATGGGATGCCATAAACCTCATATTAGCAAAACGGATTATTCGCCTAAATCATGCTGGTGGCCCAGTGATTAGGTATTTACAATACCGTCTAGGTGTTGATGTTGATGGCGTTTATGGGCCACAAACAGAGTCAGTAGTGAAAAACTTCCAAAAGCAAAATAGTTTAGTTGCTGATGGAATTATTGGCCCTGCTAGCTGGCAAAAATTAATTGCTTAATTATCAGTAATTCATTACTCAGCGAGCCTAGATAAGAGGAGATTGTCAATCATTTAAAAATACTTAAATTACAATGATTGGCAATTTTAATATTTTATGCTCATATCGTCTTAAACAATAGACTTCTTGTAAAAGTAACTGACAATAGTCAGAACAAGTAAAAAGAGAAATTATATCCCTTCTTACTTCACCGAACTTCTACAAGAAGTCTATGATTTTTTAATGAGGGGAAAATCATGGCTTTTAATGTCAATGTTCTGAAATTACCCGTTATCAAAGTTGGCTCAAACAATGCTGTTGTTACTGCTTGGCAAAGCTTTCTCAAAGATGCTGAATTTCCTATTGGTGTTGTGGATGGGGACTTTGGCAAACAAACTGACCAAGCAACTCGTAGCTATCAACAGCGCAATGGTTTAACTGCTGATGGTATTGTGGGAAATATGACTTATGCTAAAGCACTAAATCAAGGTTTAATTTTCAAACTAAATTTACCAGCAAATACATTACTCAGTTACCTAAATTTTGGTGAAGCAGAAGTTAAAGATTTACAAGCCTCTATCAATAAAACTGGACAATTAAATCCACTGTTAAAAGTAGATGGAGACTTTGGTATTACTAGTAATAAAGGATTAGCAGAAGCATATAAAAAAAGAGATGTGCGCTGGCGTAGCGAATTAGAAGCAGCCCTAAGTAATACAACTAAGCAAAAATTAGGACAAGATTTAACTCAAGCTTTAGACATTTTGAATGGCTATGCCAAAATTCAGAGATTTTGTCTGAGTGGCGCGCATTGGATTGACAGTTTTCCTACCAGCAAGTTGATTGCTGATTTAGCTTCCCCATTTCGCCAAAGAGTAGAAGCATTTCAAAAAGCGCTGATTGATGCAGGATGTCAAGTAATTGTTACCGCTACCCATCGCCCGAAAGAACGTGCTTATTTAATGCATTATGCAGCCAGAATTAACAGACAAGAGATAGCAGCTAAATTTGTGCCTAAAATGGCTGGAGTCAATATTGAATGGGAACATTACACCAATGCTGGTTCGGTACAAGCAGCTAAAGAGATGGTAGAAGCTTATGGAGTAGGCGGTAATCCTGTTTCCTTAAATTCTCGCCATATTCAAAGATTGGCGATTGATTGGAATGTTACCTGGAATGGCAAGATTAATATTAAAGATGCTAATGGAAAAACTGTCACTATCAGCGACCCAGCAAATGCAGCCCTCAACAGAAGTTTATGGACAGTAGGAAGTAGCTACGGGGTGTATAAATTGAGTAATGACCCTCCGCATTGGTCAGTGGATGGGTATTAATTTGGTAGTGAGGGGATGAGGTAATACTTGTCGGTTAAGGGGAAAAAGGGGAATGGGAAAAGGGAAAGAAAAAACCTTTAATCCTTAACCTTTCACCTTTTCCCCAAAACCAATTTTGGGTTGACAACGCTTAACCGATTAGTATTGGGAGATTAGGGGGATGAGGAAGCAGTCTCAATGCCAAAAATTTTACTGCCAACCGTGAAAGTTGGAATGGGATTTTTACTCAGAACTCTTGTACAGACGCGATTAATCGCGTCTGTTGCAACTCATTACTCAGCACTTTAAATTCAGTCCAGTAGGGTGTGTTACGGCTGTGTAAGAATTTTGGAACTGTAAGAGAGTGAGAATTGCCGTAACACACCATCTTTCTTTAAGAAATCATTTCTAACCGCGGTTACGTTCTAGTAGCAACATCATCATTAAACTTAGCAAAACTTGTTCCTCTTCGCGATCGCTCATTTGATCCACAGCTTTAATCGTAAATTGGCGGGATAGGAAAGACGGGATTTTTTCTAAACGCATCACCACTGTACCATCAGCCCGACTCACTAAATAGACTGGGTTAAATACATAACCCGTAAACATACCCACAATGGGAATTTCTGCGAATAGTGCATCTGCAACCTTTACCCAGGGATTTTTCTCTTGAATGTTGAGATTGCTAGTCTCACCATCAAATATGTCATAACGTGCTCGCCAAAGCGATCGCAATCCTCGCCGTTTTACTCCCCCAATATCTCTACCATTGCTATCTGTAAAGTTATAACGTGCCGAAAAGTCAATAATTCGGTCAGCTTTAATGTAATAAAGCGGTCGTGTACGTTCTACATCAGCAAAGATAGTAATTGCTTCCTTTAGCTTGAATAGTTTCTGCTTAACGTAGAAAACCAAATTTCCTTGATTATCTACAATCGATATTTGCGGCGCTAAAGCCCAGAATTTGAAGGTAAGTTCTAAAGGGTACTGCATAGTTCAGTAAAAACATCAAGATTACTCACCTTATTTATCCCAGTTTTTGCAGTTAATCAATTGGTCATCGGTCAAAGAGACGCGATTAATCGCGTCTGTAAAAGAGTCAAAAGTCATTCAATTATTTCCCCTTGTCCCCCAATCCCCAGTCCCTAGTCCCCAATCCCCAATCCCAAAAAAAATTTCCCACAGGGTGCATAAACTAATCGAGGTCAACCTATTGAGTAAGTGAAGGGGTTAAAGCCCAATACAAACACTGAAAACTTTAGGAGAATGACTATGAAATTCCGTAACTTAACTGGTTCTTTGCTAACAGCTACCGCACTTTTGACTGCTACACTACCAGCTTTCGCCGGGCCTTTTGATGCACAGCCATCTGGTATTTTTAAACCCGGTGTTCTCACTCCTGGGGTAAATGTTGGTAATGGTACTCCCAACAATTCTGCACCTAGCACATCTAGCAATCCAGTTGGTAATAGTGAAATTCAAGGATTGGGCGATCATCAATCTTGGGTTGACCCCAAAACTTTAGCAAATGACCCGCGCGCTTTGTGTAGTGATGTGGGTTTGGGAAACAATACTCGCAGTAGTGCTAGCAAAGTAGCGATCGCAAACTCTAGCAGCACCCGTTCTAGTTCTTCTCGCAGTCACAATGATGGCGGTGGCGGTGGTGTTAGCTTCTTGGGTATTGGCGTGAGTGGTAGCGGTGCTAGCCAAGGTAGTCAAAATAATAGCGATTCTAAAGATATTCGCAATAACCGCAATGAAGAAAATACCAGCAGTTCTTCCACTGTAGTGCAAGGTAAGAATTGCGATGCTTTTGTTAACTCTGCTGCGGCTAGAGATATGAATTACCAAGACAACCTGACTCGCCGTTATGAAATTAAAACAGGTCGCCGGGGACAGCAGGTAAATCAACTGTTAGACAACAAATAATACCAATTCGTAATTTGTAATTCGTAATTTGTAATTTTGAATTGATTCTACGCCGGGGTTAGTACCCTGGCAATTTCTTTATTAATTTCTCAGGAGAAATTATGAAAAGTCCGCCTGGAGCAAAAATTATTACTTTAAGTACAACTTTGCTGTTGTCTATATCATCTTTAGCCAACGCTCAAACTCCAAGAATTAGAGACTCGCAAATTCTGCCTTATATTTTGGATAACCCGAATGAAAACTCTTTGGTGAGAGTGCGCTGTGTTCCTAATTATAGGCAAGACGGTGATAGGAATCGACGTATGATTAGAGATACTCTCTTGCGACCAACTCAGAGCGAACAAACAGTGACAATTGAAATTGAAGGGAGTTGTCGTAATGTGAGAATTAGTGTTCCTGAAAATGCACAATTTTTCGATTTTCCTGTAAATAATTCCGATTTAGACAACTCTTGGCTAACTCGTCCCGGTTCTGGATGGTATTGGTTTCATAATCGGCGATAATTCTTTGAATAATTAAGGGGAAAGGTGAAGGGTGAAAGGGAGTGAATTAATGAGGAATTTACTTTTTACTTAACTCAAAATATCCAGCAGCAGAGTAAGGGAGAATAATTGATGGCTTTAATTTAGAAAATTTCCCTTATGTCAGATTCATCTCGGCTTTCTGATGAAGCGTTAAGCCATTATGAGATTGGTCAAGAGCAAGAACGCTTATCACAAGGTACAGGTTTACTAGAATTTGTTCGCACCCAAGAAATTATTAGTCGTTATCTACCTCCTGCACCAGCAGTAATTTTTGATGTTGGCGGTGGTGCTGGTGTCTATGCTTATTGGTTGGCTCAACAAGGTTATGAAGTGCATTTAATTGATGTGGTTCCTTTGCACATCGAGCAAGCACAACGCTTTGCAGCAGCGCAACCTGATTATCCTTTAGCTAGTTTAACTGTTGGGGATGCAAGGCAATTAAATCGGGCTGATAGTAGCGTTGATGCTGTGCTACTACTTGGGCCTTTATATCACTTAATTGACCGCACAGAGCGGATATTAGCTTTGCGAGAAGCTTATCGTATTTTAAAACCCGGAGGATTTGTTTTTGCGGCGGGAATTTCTCGTTTTGCTTCTACTTTAGATGGATTATTTCAGGGATATTTGGCAGATCCAGAATTTGTCAAAATTGTGCAACAGGATTTGATTGATGGTCAACATCGCAACCCAAATAACCATCCTGCTTACTTTACCACAGCTTTCTTACATCATCCTGATGAACTGCAAGCTGAAATAGAAGCCGCTGGTTTAGATTATGAAATTACTTTAGCCATTGAAGGGCCAGGCTGGCTATTACAAAACTTTGATGAACATTGGCAGGATTTAAGCCGTCGTCACCGTCTTTTACAAGCTATCCGTTGGTTAGAAGCTGAACCTTCTACCTTGGGTATGAGTGCCCATATTATAGCGATCGCTCGCAAATAATTGTAGACGCAACTAATAGAAGCAGGACTTTGGACAATTTACATTTTGTTATATAGTGAGGTTGATTCTTACCTGACTACATAATTCACATTTCATTTTCCTGATGAATATCACGCAATTATTTAACGTTGCCAATCTTTTTGTTTTACCTTTTTGGGCGTTGATGATTCTCTTGCCTAATTGGAAAGTTACAAGGCGAATTATGGAATCATATTTACCCTTTGTACCTTTAGCAGGAGCGTATTTATATTTATTTATCACTAGCATTACGCCAGAAAATGCTCAAGCTTTAGCCAATCCGCAATTAGCTGATATTGCTAAATTTTTTGCTGATGAAAAAGCTGCTGCTACAGGTTGGATTCACTTTTTGGTAATGGATTTATTTGTGGGACGCTGGATATATTGGGAAGGGCAAAAAAACGGAATTTGGACAATTCATTCTCTAGCACTTTGTTTATTTGCTGGCCCTTTAGGTGTGCTTTCTCATATTTTTACTGTTTGGATAAAGAAAGCATTTTCGCCTAATTCTGCTACCGAAGCTGCTACATCTTCTAGTAGTACATGAAAATTCCTGGTTACTAATTTAAAAATACTCTTTGCTTCTTTGTGTCTGCAAGCAGCATTACGTTCATAGTTGATTCTCGAAATTCATGTAGGATGCGTTACGCTATCGCTAACGCATCCACATCATCTGCTGATATTTTTACAAGCCCCGAAAATATTTTTTGCGTATTTTAAAATAGATAGTCTGCGCCAGTAATTTAGCTAAACGCATCTTGGTTAAACTGGGAATATTATATGGCTGCTGAATTTTATGATCAAAAAATTCATTTAATTCATCTAAAATAACTTGCAATCGCTTCATAATATTTTCGTAGCGATACTCTGCAAAAAATTGTTCGTTTAAAGTAGGTTGTACAGATGATTCAAGTAAATTCAATATCCGTTGAACATCAAATTCTTTTGAATATGCAGCAATTTTATAGCAATTAAACCCAGGATCTAAATAATCTGATAACCCACCATTAACGCTAGAAAATACTTGACAACCACAAGCTAAAGCTTCCATTGGTTGCAAGCCAAATCCTTCACTTACACGCTGTTGTGCCCAATATTCAGCAGAGTCATAAAGGTAAATCTTAGCCCGGTTAAACAAACCCGGCAAATCTTCTACATAAGAATTAACTACAAAAACATTACATTTTTTTTGTAATGCCGGAATTAATTCTTTCATTAAATATTCTGAAGATTTACGCGCCTGAACTAAAACATCTATATCGCGCTCTATATGTAAATTTTTAAATTCATCCGAAATTTGATTGGGTAAATAATAAATTAAAGAATTAGGACACTTTTGTCCCCAGTATCCCATTGTATTACGGCTTACAGTGATAATAGGAATACTTGGAAGCAGTTGGAAATTGTAACCTGCACTGTGGGCATGATAAACAACATTATATGGCTTCAGTTTGGTAACAAGTTTAGCTATATCAAATCCCCAACTAATGACAAAAATTACATCATCTAAATTTTTCTCCTTCAGCAAATCATCTATAAACAGTTTGCCTGTTTCTCTTTGACGGTAGGTGACAACTTCAGCACTACAAATCTGCTGCACCAGATTCACTGTTTTTAATTCTGCCCAAAGACCCCCACAGGCAAATTTACCATCTGTTCCTGGTAGTAAAAAGTAAAGCTTTCTCATTATATATTTCTCTTGAATGCATGAACTGATAACAGTAATTCACTATCTTAGTAGTAAATCCGCAATTTTCAATTTCATTGATAAAGTAAAAATTAAATTTTTGAGAGTCTGTTACGGCATTTGTAATGCTGAGTTTTTAATTAAATATTCACGTCATAAATTACACAACGGAGGCATGAAAATCTTTCTGCTCTAGCCCCTATTCCCTAACGCCTCTTTTTTACATAAAGGAATATTTGCTCAAGTTAGTTTACTCTTGCCAAGTCACTTTAATAAAGTGTGCTTCACGTCCCCAAACATCGCGTTTACGAATAATATTTTCAATTTTGAGGTTAAACGGAATCGCAGTTGTTAAATAGCGCTGTGCCATAAAACCTAAATCTGGTGCTAATTCCGCTGCTGTTGTAGCTGCTAGCCCTAAACCTATGAGTTGCTCAATTGGTCTAAACGGTAGCAGAAGATTTACACCTACAGCCAATCCAGCAGTTAAAAGCATGGCTACAGATAAATTTGTCCCGCAGCGGGGATGTACAGCTAAATCCCATTCGCCATTGGTAAGGCGATGTAAAGCCAGGGTGACTGCGCGCCGTAAATCACTAATATTTACTTCTCCATATAGGTAAAATCCTTGTTCTGTAGACAAACCACCTAACAATTCGTTATCAACTTGCACAGTGTTAGCTTCTGTGCCAGAAGAAGTATAAACACTTTTTGATTCACTCAAAACCCAAACAGTAGCGTGTTCTAAGGCGTGAACTTGTCGCAGCATCAAAATTTCTTTCAATCCCGGTATAAACGATAGCTGCTTGAGTAGTTCAGCATCTTGTGTAGATTTAGGAATGTTAGTAGACGCGGACGCAGAATTTTTGCCTACAAAGGTGTTTTCTGTAACCTGCGGAACTTTGTCAGTAAAAGGTAGACTCAAGTCAAAGTTGAAAAAGTCAAAGGGCGAGGAGCCACTTTGAACAGAAGTAGAAGTATTCATAGAAACACTGCTCCCCAAAGTGATGGAGCAACATAGATTTCTTTCAAATGTAGCGCTTGAACTCAGAGATTATTGCTAATTTTTATTGAATTGGGGGTTGGGGGATGGGGACTGGGGAATGGGGACTGGGGACTGGGGAAGGGGTAAGGGGAAATGGGGAAATGGGGATTAGGGAAATCACTAATAACCAACACCAAACACCCAACAACAAACACCAAACACCTAGTACCCAATATCAAATTATTCTTGTGATGGGCAAAAGGGAACTTTCCCATCGGTAAAGTTAGGAACAACTCTACCGATATGGGAAAGAACCCTTTGTGAGGAGCATCAATAGCCCATCTTGAGAATCTGCTGAATTTCGACGCTGATTTTGGTAGAGGTTCACACTGGAATAACGGCGTGAAGAGGAGAACTCTCACTCAAGCGTCTAATTTGCCTAGGCTGTAAACCAAAAGAACTTGAACATGATAACGCAACAAATGTTGTCAGGATTAGACAGCATCAATCGCGTTCTGACTAGCAACTTGTCTAATCGTTATGGTTAGGCAGAGGACAGCAATTGACATCATTCAAACAAACTTTTCCCCACTGTAGTGCCCAGCGTACAAGCGCTACTCGATTTTCGGTCTGGGTTTTAGTGAGAATATTGCTGATATGGTTATCAACTGTGCGTTTGCTAATTTCCAGTTTTCCTGCAATCTCTTGGTTAGTTAAGCCAGCGGCCACTAAGTCGATAATTTGCAGTTCTCTGTCTGACAGACTAACAGGGGTCTGAGACTCGCCAGCAGCCATGACTTATTCTATCCTCCCTTGGTATATGTACTTAATCGCTCTTTCTAATTCTAGAAGATTCTTTTGTAGGCAGGCCTTTTCAGGGTCATTAGCATGATAATTTCCATAATTTCTTTTTAGTTATGAATCTTGGCCATGTAATTGACAAGACAAAAGTATTAATTAATACCGAATAATTAATTAGCTCCCCTCCTTACTGATGCTAAGAAATGTGGGTAACAAAAGCATATACATCTTAATCTGAGTAGCAAAAATTGCTATTTCATTGTATGAAGGACTGGCGACAGGAAGTGGAGATTATTGTAGATTTTATACTGGAAAATCTGACTCCAAAAATCGCAACCCTAAAATGAGATGAGTAATCCCCGTGTTTTGTGCCTCGGTGAAGTTTTGTTTGATTGTTTAGCCGATCAATTGGGGCTAAAGCTAGAAGAAGTTCAGTCGTGGACTCCTTACCCCGGAGGGGCACCAGCTAACGTAGCCTGTGCTTTAGTAAAGCTGGGGACACCAACTGGTTTTATCGGATCTGTTGGTGAAGATGAACCAGGAAATACACTGGTAACACTCTTAAAAGATGTAGGTGTCGATACAACGGGAGTGCAACGCCATCCCACAGCGCCAACTAGACAAGTATATGTGGTCAGGGATTTAGCAGGCGATCGCTCTTTTGCGGGATTCGGTAAATATGATACCACCGAATTTGCCGATACTCGTTTGCAAGCAGAACAATTGCCGCGTTCTTTATTTCAAGAAGCAGATTTTCTGGTTTTAGGTACTTTGGAATTAGCTTATCCCGAAAGTGAAAAAGCAATTCACCGCGCCCTAGAATTGGCAGAGTATTACGACCTGAAAATTGTGCTGGATGTGAATTGGCGACCTGTATTTTGGCACGATGAGAATATTGCTCGCCAAAAAATAGCGGAATTATTTAAGCAAGTTGACTTTCTCAAACTTTCCAAAGAAGAAGCAGATTGGTTATTTGATACACATGATGCAGGTGCAATCACTTATCGCCTAGATTCGGTTGAAGGAGTACTAATCACAGACGGCGAAAATGGTTGTGCCTATTGTTTGGCAGAGAACGAAGGCCAATTACCATCATTTTCTATCCCTGTAGTAGATACCACAGGTGCAGGGGATAGTTTTTTAGCAGGCTTTATTCACCAACTACTTCAGCATGGTATCCAAGGTTTGGGAAATGCAGAAACAGCAAAACGGATTGTGACCTATGCCAGTGCTGTGGGAGCATTAACTACCATTAAACCAGGAGCGATCGCATCCCAACCAACTGCGGCTGAAGTCGAAGCTTTTCTTGGGTCTCATCAAATATAAATTGGGCATGGGGCATTGGGTAATTGGTTATTTTTGCTTTGTCCCCCTTGCCCCACAAATATTAAAAACCAAACATCAAACACCAATTTCAGAGAGATATCTTAATATAAATGGTGCGTTAAACAGGTGGAATGATGACGCAGATGGGTGATACAGCTAACGTGCAGGCTGCCATAGTAACTGTATGCGAGGTTGCTCAAAATCAAGGTATTAACTTTGATAGAGCAATTGTTTTAGCAGACCATAGCAACTTGCTTGTGCATCTGCACCCAACTCCAGTGGTAGCAAGGGTTGCAACGACGACGGGGACAGTCCGCAAAGGTGATGCATGGTTAAAACGAGAGATTGCGGTTGCAACTCATCTCGCCACCGCAGGCGCGCCTATTATCCCTCCTAGCACTGTGGTGGCTCCTGGGCCATATAATCACAATGGTTTAGTGTTAAGTTTTTGGGAATTTGTTGAAGAATTAGACGCGCCAGTCAACCCAAATATTGCAGGACGGGCATTGAGCGAGTGTCATGAAGCACTGGTAGACTTTCAGGGAGAGCTGCCTATTCTTGATGCTTTGTCTGAGTCAGAGCAAATTTTTTACCAACTCCAAAGTCAGGGAGTATTCAGTACTGCGGATACAGATATGCTGCAACGAGTGAACGAAAGGTTAAAAACTCAGTTCTCGCAATTACAGTTACCTATGCAAGCAGTTCATGGGGACTCTAACCCGTCAAACGTATTGAATACGACACGCGGTGTATTATGGGCTGATTGGGAAGACACGTTTATTGCTCCCATTTTTTGGGATATTGCATCTCTTGTAGCTGCATCGCGTGTTTTGGGAAAGGATGTTGAGTGGTCGGATGCAGCGCTTCAAGGCTACGGTGTCAAAATTGATGAGCAAGTTTTGAATTTATTTATTGAGGCGCGCACATTTCAAACTGTGCTTTGGAACTATATTATTGGACAGCAACATCCAGATAGTCTAGAACGGTTTGAGCTTCGTCTGCAATGGTTTCGGGAACGGTAGAGACGCGATTAATCGCGTCTGTGCAACTCTTAACTAAATTTTCAGTTTTGCTAAACCTAAATAACGAATCCCTTCTGGGGAGACATCAAAACGGCAGGGTAAAACTTCTAGACCAAGTGCGATCGCATCCCGTAACAACTTACCATAAGTAGGATCTGTCATATCTCCTGGGGCAAACTCTGTACAATCGCCGCGATTAATAAAATACAGCATTACTGCACGAGTGAGAGGTAATAGCGCCATCAGTTCTCGTAAGTGCTTTTGTCCTCTTGTAGTCTCGGTGTCCGGAAATAGTGCTAATTTCCCCTCAGCGAAAGTGGTATTTTTCACCTCTAAATAAATTGGGCGTTCTTGGTCGCTTCCTGTCAAGAAAAAATCCACGCGACTTTTTTTATCTTGGCCATAAACCACCTCACCTTTGATGTGGTGATAGTCACCTAATTCTGGAAAAAGATGTTTTGCTAAAGCTAACTTAACTACCCGATTTGGTAACGCCGTATTCACGCCTACCCAAGTCGGTTCATTATCATGCACCTGAATTAATTCTAGAGTGTAGGCTAGTTTGCGCTTAGGATTATCACTGAGGGAAAGTTGTACTAAACTCCCAATAGTTGATACTCCAGTCATTGGCCCTGTATTGGGACAATGTGCTGTTACCACCTCCCCAGAAGCAAGTTGAACATCAGCAAAAAAGCGCTTGTAGCGCTTGAGTAAAATACCTGGATAAAGAGGTGGGTAGTTATAAAGCCAATCAATCATTTAAGTAATGCGTCATCAATATATTAGAAATGCACAGGCGAAAAAATTCTGTCTGAGTCTGCTTTTGGCAAGCTCTAAATTTTAATTTTTTCTTTATAATTTGCCTCTCATCAATATACTTTGATTTGGCTATATTTGAATTCTCTCAGGCTTGTGATTGCACTTGTTTTGTAGAGGTTGGTGTCAGCAATTCTTGACGCGCCGGAATTTATTGCCTGAAGTTGGTAAATTATACTGCTATAACCAAAGCCGCCTGTAATAAATACTTCAACGTTGAGGGTTGTTTAGTCAGTCAAGCGCTAAAAAAATCAATGTAATCTTTGGTACTGACACGCCCAATAAATAATAAATATACTTTGATCCTCCTCCAGTACTGCTAGGGGTAGATTTTATTCCAAGTCATGTTTCTATATCATTAATTGACAATTTCTGTAGTTATTTTTACGACAATTTAATAAAAAGTAGCATAAAATAGATATTATCAGCCTCCTTAGAGAAAGAAGCGGGAGGATTGCAAAGTGCAAGTAGGTAAATCCTATGCAAAAAGTTTGGGAAGCCACGGAATTAGAATATGCTTTTCTGTTTACCGTCAGAAAAGTCAATTCTATTAATTTAGAAGGGTTTAAACCATTTTTTAATGATATGCCTATTGATCCTTACATCAAAGGCAACTATCGCTCTAGAAGATTATCTCGGTTCATTGTTGCTGAGGATAAATTAATTAAATTACCTCATGGTCATCTCTTCCAGAGTAAAAATTACAATCCTTTATTAGGAGACATTAAAAGAGAGTTTGCAGAATTAGATGATGCACTCATTGAACTTGATATATTTAAAAACCTTGTTTTAGCATTTACTGATTCTTGTAAACTGCACCCAGAAGCAGAAATAGGAGTACACCAAATTAGAACTACCTGTTCACCAGATAATTTGGGTAATCCTGCACCAGAAGGAATTCATCAGGATGGAACTGATTTTATCGGGATTTTTTCTGTGGGTAGAGACAATATTATTGGCGGAGAAACACATTTATATACTGCCAAGAAAGAAAAACCAATTTTTAACAAAATTTTGCATCCTGGAGAACTTTTATTAGTCAACGATCATGAGTTTTTCCACTTTACTACTCCTATTAAACCAGAGATGCCAGCCCCAGGCACAAGAGATGTGTTTGTGCTGACTTCTCCAAGTTTGCTGATTGAGTAGCTAAAAAGGTAATTGTTAAAAAACTTGGGTCTGTAGATTGTAAATGTAGACGTAATTACAAGGAAATAAGTTAGAGTTAGCTCTCCCATTAATTTAAAAGGTAGGAGAGCTAATTTTTTAAAAATATTTACGGCTATAGAGATTAGTAAATATACTGAAAATTCTCAAGGATAAACTATATTTATATTATTTTATACGATTCAAATAAGGTTTTATCACTACAATATATTTCTTCCAAAAACATAAAAATTATTTGATTTTCAATCAGTAAAAATACTGAAATTGATTATCTATGTTTCTAAAGCAATAGTAATTATTTACAAAAATGTTGTGATAATTCCAGTAATTTAAAGGGAATACTAAATTAGAGCCAAGATATTATTAACTGTGCTGCAATGTATATATTATCTGATACAATACTTTCTCTTCCAGGATATCGGATTATAGAACAAGTTTATAGCGGTAGCAAAACCATAGTGTACCGAGGTATTAGAGAACAAGACGAGAAAACTGTAATTATTAAATTGATGCGGAACGAGTTTCCGACTTTCCCAGAAATTGCCCAATTTCGTAATCAATATACAATTACCAAAAACCTGAAATTCCCAGGAATAGTTAAACCTCTAAGTCAGGAAAGTTATGGTAACAGCTATGCCTTAATCATGGAAGACTTTGGGGGCATATCGCTGAAAGATTGGGTACAAAGTTACAAAGGTGCAGAAAAATATTGTCTATCTCTCAAAGAATTTTTCCCTATCGCTATAGCAATCACATCTACACTAGAAGAACTACATCGCAGTCGCATCATTCACAAAGACATTAAGACTGCCAATATTTTGATTAACCCTACTACTCTAGAAGTTAAAATAATTGACTTTAGTATTGCTACTCTATTATCCAGAGAAATTCAATCGCTAAGAAATCCCAATGTTCTAGAAGGAACGCTAGCTTATATATCTCCTGAACAAACAGGGAGGATGAACAGAGGTATTGATTACCGGACAGATTTTTATTCTTTAGGTGTGACTTTCTTTGAACTCCTGACCGGACAGTTACCCTTCAGTAGTACTGATGCAATAGATTTAGTTTACTGTCATATTGCTAAACAACCACCAAAAGCTAGCCATACAAATAACAAAATTCCTCCAATTTTATCTGATATTATCGACAAGCTGATAGCTAAAAATGCTGAAGACCGCTATCAGAGTGCTTACGGACTCAGATATGACTTAGAAAATTGCCTGAATCAATGGCAAAAAACTAGCTCTATTACAAGCTTTGAATTAGCACTTAAAGATATCTCCGACCGATTTGTTATTCCGGAAAAACTTTATGGCCGCCAAGCAGAAATTGCTACTTTACTAGCAGCTTTTGAGCGTGTCACCAAGGGAACAACAGAAATGATATTAGTTGCTGGGTTCTCTGGGATTGGTAAAACTGCTGTAGTTAACGAAGTTCATAAGCCAATTGTGCGGCAACAGAGTTACTTTATTAAAGGTAAATTCGATCAGTTCCAAAAGGATATTCCTTTATCAGGACTAGTGCAAGCATTTCGAGATTTAATTGGGCAATTACTGCTAGAAACAGATGCTCAGCTTCAGAAGTGGCGCAACAAAATTATTGCTGTTTTAGGTGAGCAAGCTCAGGTAATTATTGATGTGATTCCTGAACTAGAATATATTCTTGGTCAACAACCACCTGTTGCGGAACTATCTGGTAGTGCTGTTCAAAATCGGTTTAATTTACTATTTCAAAGATTTGTACAGGTATTTAGTACTAAAGAGCATCCTCTAGTGATGTTTTTGGATGACTTGCAATGGGCGGATATAGCGTCTTTGAAGTTTATTCAATTGTTAATGAGTCAAAATCAAGCAGACAATAATTCTGCTTTATTGACTCTTGAAAGTAAAGAAAATACTTGGAATCCAGTTTTTGAGGGAGAGGTTTGGGAAGTCGAGGAGACACAGGCATCTAATAGCGATCGCACTCAAGGCGGTTTGCTCATTATTGGCGCATATCGCGATAACGAAGTGACTCAGGCACATCCACTTACTTTAACATTAAAAGAGATTAAAAATATAGGAATAACTATTAACCAAATTACTCTATCTCCTTTAAATCAAGCTCATATAAATCGTTTAATTGCTGATACTCTGCATTGCCGAGAAGAGAAAGCTCTGCCTCTCAGCCAAATGGTATTTTCCAAAACCAAGGGTAATCCCTTCTTTACTAATCAATTTTTGAAATCATTACATCAAGATGGGATAATTAACTTTAATTTTGAGACTAGCTCTTGGCAATATGATTTAGAAACTCTACAGACATTAGTGCTAACAGATGATGTCGTAGAATTTATGGCGCTACAAATAGAAAAATTGCCAATATTTACCCAAGAAGTTTTGCAACTAGCTGCTTGTATTGGTAACGAATTTGACTTGAAAACTTTGGCGATCGTCAATGATAAATCTGTAGTTGAGACTGCATCAAAATTATGGTCAGCGTTACATGATGGGCTAATTTTACCTCAGACTGAACTATATAAGTTGTTTCTAGACAGTCATAGTTCAGCAGATAGTTCTGTTAGCCCAAATTTGCAGCAATCATCAGCTAGTAATTTCCAAACTCCTAAATATAAATTTATACATGATAGAGTACAACAAGCAGCTTATTCCCTGATTCCTGAAGACCAGAGAAAGCAAATTCACCTGAAAATTGGGTTATTACTTTGGTCTAATATCTCAGATGAGGAACGAGAAGAGAAGATTTTTCAACTTGTTAATCAATTAAATATTGCTGTAGAGCTAATCACAGATTTGCATGTGCGTGAAGAGCTAGCACAAATGAATTTAATAGCAGGAACTAAAGCTTTATCTTCAACAGCTTATAGCGCAGCAGTTAAATATTTAAAAATAGGAATTGATCTGCTACCAAATGATAGTTGGAGTAGGAATTATACATTAAGCTTAAGTTTGTATCAAACAGCGGCAGAAGCAGCTTATTTAGCTGGTGAATTTGAGCAGATGGAGCAATTAGTCGATGTAGTTTTATTACAGGCTAGAACTCTGCTGGAGAAAGTGAAAGTTTATGAAATCCAAATTCAAGCCTATGGAGCCAGAAATCAAGCATTAGAAGCTGTTAAGACTGGATTAAGCTTTTTACAATTGTTGGGAGTTCAGTTTCCCGAAAATCCGAGCCAATCGCATATTCAAGTAGCGATGGCAAACCTAACATCAAATTTAAGTGGGAAGCAAATCGAAGAATTAATTGATTTACCAGAGATGGTAAAAGCTGAATCACTTGCAGTTATGAGAATTTTATCGGGGTTACTTCCTGCGGCTTATGCTGTAATGCCAGAGTTATTCCCATTAATTGTAATTAAACAAATTGAAATATCTCTGCAACATGGTAATGCACCTCTGTCTGCATTTGCCTATGTTACCTATGGGTTAATGCTTTGCGGCATTATAGGAGATATTGAGAGTGGCTATAAATTTGGCAAACTGGCTTTAAACATAGTGTTCAAGTTCAATCCTAGAGAAGTTAAAGCTAGGGTAATGGAAGTATTTAATGTCTTAATTAGACATTGGCAAGAACATAATCGAGAAGCTTTACAACCTTTATTAGAAACTTACTCTACTGGATTAGAAACAGGAGATTTAGAATTTGCATCTTATGCTCTATATTCTTATTCCTGCTTTTCATATCTAATTGGTAAAGAACTGACGGGCTTGGAAATGGATTTGGCTAATTATAGTCACGCCATTAAAAAAATTAACCAAGAAAGAGCATTTTATTATAATGCAATTTACCATCAATTAGTTTTAAATATGCTGGGATATGCGGATAATCCTTGTATCTTAGTTGGTCAAGCTTATAATGAAAATAAAAGTATCCCAACTCATGTAGAATTCAATGATGTAGCTGCACTTTTATATTTATATATCAGTAAACTACATCTATGTTATCTTTTTCAAGAGTTTTCGCAAGCAGTTGAAATTTCTAGATTAGCAGAACAGTATTTAGAAGGCGGGATAGGACAAGTAGTTTTCCCTCTTTTCCATTTTTATGATTCCCTGTCTCAGTTAGCTATATATTTTGATGTTGAGCAAGTTGAACAACAAAATATATTGTCTAAGGTGACATCTAATCAGCAAAAAATGCAGCAATGGGCACATCATTCCCCAATGAATTATCTGCATAAATTTTATTTAGTAGAAGCTGAAAGGTATCGTATTACAGGTGAATATCTCGCGGCGATAAATTATTATGATCGCGCTATTTCTCAGGCTAAAGAAAATGAGTATATCAATGAAGAAGCTTTAGCTAACGAGCTGGCAGCTCGATTCTATCTCGCATGGGGTAAAGAGAAAATAGCCCAAATTTATATCACTGATTCTTACTATGCTTATAGTCGCTGGGGAGCAAAAGCCAAAGTTGATGATTTGGTAACACGCTATCCGCAATTACTTGCATCTATACTCCAGCCAGAAAAACAAAATCAGACAACAAATGAAAAAATTTCTATTTCTCCCCAGGAATCTCTTGCTCATCAGAGTCTTCACCAGAGTTTAATTGGTTCTCAGACAAGTATTTCTGACTCGCTAGATTTAACTGCTGTGATCAAAGTTTCTCAAGCACTTTCTGAAGAAATTGATCTGGAGAAATTGATGTCAATATTAATGCAGGTTGTGATGGAGAATGCTGGTGCTTCTAAATCAGCTTTGATTTTGAACGAAGGTGATAGCGGAGAGTTAAAAGTTGCAACAGTCAGTCTCAGTTCGATTTCCGACTCTATCTCTACATCCTTTCCAGCAATTATTTTAGAGTCTAGTGTTGATGTACCTGTAACTTTGATTAACTATGTCAAACGTCATCGAGAAATTTTTGTCGTTGATGATGTCAAGAAGATATCGTTTTTAGTGGGAGAGCCTTATATTATTCGAGAAAAACCACAGAGCTTGTTGTGCTTACCAATTATTAATCAGGGAAAATTATTAGGTATTCTGTATCTAGAAAATAATCTGACTACTGGAGCTTTTACACGCGATCGCATTAATGTTCTGCAACTTTTGACGACCCAAGCAGCAATTTCTCTAGAAAATGCTATGCTGTACCATAATTTGGCAAAAACTAATCACAGCTTGGAGCAGTATAACTGCAACTTAGAGGAAATAGTTGCTACTAGAACACAAGAACTTAATAATAAAAATCAAGATTTGCAACAAGCTCTAGAAAAACTACAGAAGACACAAACGCAATTAATTCAAAGTGAAAAAATGTCTTCTTTAGGGGAAGTAGTAGCAGGAATTGCTCACGAAATTAATAACCCAATTAACTTTATTTATGGCAATATTACTCATGCCAGCGGGTATGTTAAAGATTTACTAGATTTGATTGCAATTTATCAGCAGGAATTTCCTAATCCTGTTCCTAAAGTGCAAAATAAAAAGGCAGAAATTGACCTAGATTTCTTATCACAGGATTTACTTAAGGTTCTTGACTCCATGAAAATTGGGAGTTATCGAATTAGCAATATCGTTATTGGCTTACGTAATTTCTCCCGCCTCGATGAAGCGGAAATGAAACCTGTAGATATTCATGAGGGTATTAATAATACTTTGATGCTGTTACAGCACCGACTGCATGAAAATAATGGGCGGTGTGAGATTAAAGTGATTCAGGAATACGCCAAACTACCTCTAGTTAGTTGTTATGCAGGTCAACTGAATCAAGTATTTATGAATATTATCAGCAATGCCATTGATGCTTTAGACGAGTCAATTTTAAATAGTCAAAAGTCAGTTGTAAAAGACAATGAACTATCAATCAACCCACAAATCACTATTCGGAGTGAATTAAAAGGCTCGAAGACTGCCAGAATTTGCATTGCTGATAATGGTTGTGGAATGACAGAAGTAGTACGTCAGAAAATATTTGATCCCTTTTTTACTACTAAACCAATTGGTAGCGGTACAGGCTTAGGCTTGTCTATTAGTTATCAAGTAGTTGTAGAAAAACATCAAGGAAAGTTAATTTGTAATTCTGTGCTAGGACAAGGTACAGAATTTATCATTGAGATACCAATACAATAGTAGTAATATCATGTCCGTTTGAACACTTATCATATCTTTGAAGGTCGGTAATAGGTAATAGGTAATGGGTAATGGGTAATGGAAAAAAATACAGCGTAACAATTATCAATTACCAACAAGACCAACCATATCATAAGTAATTACCCAGACTTGATATAAGTTACTCATCCTATCGGTATTTAATTCATATGATTAGGGTAGGCTATCCAGCCTAACCGACAATACTTTGATGCAATTGAAATCTGCGTTTTACACTGGTAATTATTGTTTTATTTCCACTATTCTTGATTACATTAAACGGCGGATGTGGCGGTAGCAGTTAATAGAGATTTAGCACGTGTACGTCGTCCTGTAATCATCATTTTTACTCCTCTTGCTGGCCCAATTGTCACACCTCGACGCTGGGGCTTTTCTGGTTGTGAATCGACTAATGAAAGTTTGTAGCGTGATAAAATTGTTGCTAACACTAGCTTCATTTCACACATGGCTAAAGCTTGACCAAGACAACCACGAACACCACCACCAAATGGTATAAACTCAGATGGAGAAAATGTCTTTTCCAGAAAGCGCTCTGGTTTAAATTGATGAGAATTTGGGTATAAATCTTCACGGTGATGAGTGAGATAAATACAAGCAGATAAAATTGTACCCACCTCTAAACGATGTCCTAGCAGCTCTGTAGTTTCTTGCACTATCCTGGGTGTGGTAAACATTCCCACAGGGTAAATCCGCAAACTTTCATTACAGACAGCATTCAAATATGGTGCCCGGAGTATGCTCGTGAGATCTGGGGAATCACCCAAATTATCTAATTCTTCTAACAGTTTTTCCCGCACTTCGGGCAAATAGTGAATCCAATAAAAAGTCCAAGCCATTGCTGTTGCAGTGGTTTCATGTCCAGCAACCAAAAGAGTCATCAGTTGATCGCGCAATTCTTGGTCAGTCATGGCTTCACCTTCTTCATCTCTAGCAGACATGAGCAAGGAGAGGATATCAATGCGATCGCGCTCGGGATGAGAACGGCGTTGAGCAATCTCTGCAAAGAGTAATTTATCTAATTGCTGACGACAACGTAAAAACTTGCCCCAAGCACTCCAAGGGCCTAAATCTTTTTGGAGGCTAGGGAACAGCAACAAACTAGAAGTGAGGGGAGAGCCAAATACATCAGAAATCAAATCAATGACTAATTGCTTGATACGTTGATAAACTTCTCCTTTCGTTAACCCAAAAACTGCTTGCAACATAATTTGCAAGGAAATATCCTGAGTGACAGTCTGAGCCAAAAAAGGTTGATTTGAGAGTTGCTGAAAAACCTGGTTAGCAATATTAACGATTAAGTCACCATAGCTACGCATCCTTTCCCCATGAAAAGGAGGCATCATTAGCTTTCTTTGGCGTTTGTGGCGATCGCCTCCTAACATAAATAGAGAATAATCTCCAAGTATGGGCTGCAAAGTTCTATTTAATTCACCTGGAGCCGCAAACTTTTTATGAGAATTAGTAAAAATTTCTTGAATAGCTTGGGGATGGTGTACAAATACTGTGGTACCACCAAAACCAACTACATCACCTGTGAACATATCGGGATATTCCTGACCTGCCCTATCTAAATATTCTACAGGGTCAGCAATCCACTGCAACTTTTGAATAATTGGGTGAGTTTTTAGCAGATTAGGTCGTTGTATGTGGTTCTTCATAGTTTTAAAGTGTAATTTCCTAAGAGGCAACTAATTCCATTCTTTCTGCAATTTGATAGCGTCCAGAATGGGCATACCAGTCGAGATTTCCACGTATCCAAGATTGTAATCCCGAAATATATTTTGCAACTTCAGCATCTACTTCCTTTCCGAAGCTAGGAATATTTACTATTAAGTTTGTCAGGTTTTTAACTTCTAAATCATGCATTTCTGCCGCTATTTTTAGAGATTGTTCTATAGTTTTTTGCTGTTGATAATATAGAACCAGAACTAAATTATGAAACTCACCATTAGCCATTTCTCTTTGGGCAGAAAAGATATCATTTGACCAAGCAAGAATATTAATAGTCATTTTTGTCAGACTTTTAATCGCCTGATGATGCCGTACATCATAAGGAATAACTACTTGGTTACAAAATTCAATTAAGTTAAGACACAGAGATGCTGCTGCATTGCAACTACGGATTTTGAGATATTCTTCAAGCTCAGGGACGACTAAGTATGAACGATTATTGGATTCCTCAATACATCCATAAAAATAATCTTCAAAAGAATTCACAAAATGATGAAAAAAGGTGATATTTCCGCGATTGATAATTCGCTTTCTAATATCTCTTAAAGCAAAGCCAAGAGGTAGATCATCATGAGTTAGTTCTGCACCGTTTAATATTTCTAAAAATCTGTTACACAGACTCTTGAGTAATTCTGGTTTTTTACCTAAATCAGATACATCACATTGGTCATCCCAAATAAATAACCAACTAATCACGTCATTAGCAATCTTTAATTCTTCAAGTGGGCAATCAGGATAAGTACCTGCACTCAATAAATAAAATTTTGCTTTAAAAAACTTTTGATAAAGTGATTCTCTATCCATAAGTTTGTAGCGCAATATCCATTCGAGTGAATATTCTGCTAAAACTTCAACATGATCATTTATACGTGTTGGGAATGGGCAGTATAGATTTGGTAAGACGAACTTTTCCATGATTTCTCCAGGAACACAAATACTTTGATTCTCTTAATTACAAATTCGTAATTAAGTTAGCTAGTGCTAATTTTTGAATGGCTCAAGACTAGAAAAATGAAGGGAATATCGATATTCAATCCTCGTTAGCGAATGCCAAAGATTCGCTAGTAACTAATATTCGCTTGCAGCCCCATACTTAAGTTGCGAAAAAGTCCCGTACTAAAGCTAAATAGCTTGAAAATAAGCTAGATTTAGATAACTGACTTGTGGGAAAAACTCAGGTATGTGGACAGTAGCTTTTTTAGAAGTCCGCGATATGGAATCCTAGAGTAATTGAGGAAGTTGCCGGATACGATCAGAAATATCTGTCTATATCTGCAATATATCTGCACAATAGTAGTAGAGCTAAAAAATAGCTCTTTCTGTGTTTGATCAATATGTAAGTTTGAATTTCCCTGGATTAGATGTGAACCCTAAAGATTAATTAGCTTGCGTAATATGCTTACGTAGTCTACTTACATAATTGACTGACTATATTATTTTTTAATGTTTTACTGAAAAAGATAACTGTAGTTTTCGGTAATTACTATACAGGATTAAGTTACTTTTGATTCAATGTATTAAAAAATACACAATGATAAGACTTTCCTTAAGTAATAAATGTATCTCAGCGTACTATTCATACTTCAAAAACATTTAGTTTTTATATAACCAGTTAGCATTAATATCTGAGAACTGATATTCCATCGGCATTGTAGCTACATCGTTACTTCTCTCAGATTTAAAAATCAACCATTGCAGAAGCTAAGTTCGGCTATGGATGTTTTCTATGTATTTATGGGCAAATGTCAAGAAAACATGACAATATCTTTACCATCACACTATCCTAGAATGCCTCATCAAAGAAAAAACTACGCAAAAGCTAATATTAGAGACAAATAATACTCAATTATACGTATAGTTGCATGACATGATTTTAAGTATTATTTACTACTTATAAAAAAAAGTATTGTCAGTACTAAGAATCTCACTCTAACGGGGGATGTTACAGCACAAAAATATTTAGTAAAGCGCGCTTATATACATTAATCCTAAGTTTACATCATAATGGCAGTGGGAAATGAGTTAGAGTCACGGTGAATACTTATGTAGTCATCAATTAACTGAGTTCAGTTCATCAACGCCATGAGTGACGAATTTTATTACCGAGGGTTAGAAAAAGCGAAACAAAAAGACTACGCTGGAGCCATTGAGGAGTTTAACCGTGCTTTGCAAGTTACGCCTTTCTTTCCTGAAGCTTACTTGCAAAGGGGTTTGGCTTATTATGATTCCGGGGTAATTCTACAAGCCGTTTCCGATTACACTGAGGCTTTGAAGCAAAATCCCCAAAGTTTAGCAGCATACTATTCTCGCGCCTTGGCTAGGGTGGCGTTGAAAAATTTGCCGGGTGCGTTAGAAGATGTAGAATCTGCCATTCGTCTCAATTATAATTACGCAGCTGCTCATAGCTTGCGGGGGATGGTGCGGCGGAAACAGGGATATATTCAAGATGCGATCGCTAATTTTAAGAAAGCGGCAGAATTATATCTAGAGCAGAAAGACACAGAAAATTGTCGTCTGTGTTTGGAGAGAATAAAAGAACTACAGCCACCAGAAAAATCCCCTGTTGTATCGCAAAATCCACCGAATATCACCATTAAATCAGAAAAAGACTATTTTAAACAATTATTAGATAAGGCAGAAAAGGGAGACACCCGCGAAGCCATTGAAGATTTAAACTGGGTGTTGCAAGCCGATCCGCAAGATGCACAAGCTTACTGCTGTCGTGGTGTAGTGCGGTGCAAAATGGGTAACTATCAAGAAGCGATCGCAGATTTTAACCAAGCACTCCGGCTGGATTTTCACGATGCGATTGTCTATCGCAACCGCGGGAAAGCACGATATTTATTAGCTGATTATCAAGGTGCGATCGCGGATTTTAACCAAGCGCTACAACTTCAACCCCAAGATGCTTTGGTTTTTGTGGCTAGGGGTAATGCTTATCGTGCAATGAGCAATTATTTAGGTGCAATTCAAGACTACAGCCAAGCGATATCAATTAATCCTGACGATGCCCAAGCTTACTATAATCGCGGGATTACTCATACTTTATTAGAAGAGATGTTAGCCGCACGGGATGATTATCAAAAAGCAATCAGTATTTTTTTAGAAAAAGAAGATTGGGACAATTATCACCAAGTTTTAAATAGTCTCAACAAAATTCAAAAATCTCTCCCAGAAAACCAAAACCAGAAATATAACTTGCTACGTCAGCGTTTATTGCGTATGGTTGGAGGACAGTGGGAAATCGCCCAACGCTTAATTGAACAGAAAAAAGATTATTATCCGCAAATGCCAGAAGAGTGGTATTTACAAAAAGTGATTGCGGATTTAGAGCGCGATCGTAATAATTAAGGTGATGGGTAATTGGTAATTGGTAATTGGTAATTGGTAATTGGTAATTTACCCTATTCCCTATCTTTGAAGTGATGGGAAAAGGGTATTTTTATACAGCTTATGTCAGGTAAATAAGGTAAGCAGGTAGGGGCAAGGCACTGCCTTGCCCTTATAATTATCTGTACCTCACCAAATTGCAATCTGCTGTAATTAAATTCAACCTGGTGAGGGAATTTGGCTAATTACAAATGACAAATGACAAAGGACAAACTACAAATCAAATTCGGCTTTAACTACTGTAGGATCTGCGGTGCGTTGAATGCGGAAACCTAGCTTTTCGCAGACTTTTTGCATTCCGTGATTTTCCGCTAAGATGTCAGCAGTAATTTTACTAAGTTGTTCATCTCGCCCAATTTCGATGAGTCGTCCGAGTAATTCTGTACCTACGCCTTGACATTGCACGCGATCGCTAACGACAATGGCAAATTCGGCGGTGTTGGTGCCATGTACTTTACTTAACCGCCCTACTGCTAAGATTTCCTTGGCTTCTTTGGTGGAATTTTGCGATTCTACGACTAAGGCAATTTCGCGATCATAGTCGATAAAGCAAATCCTTGTGAGGCGATCGTGGGCGACTCTTTGGCTTAATTTAATTAGGTGGAAATATCGGAAATAAACGCTTTCCTCAGAGAGGGTGTGGTGGAATTGCACCATTAACGGTTCATCTTCGGGACGGATGGGACGGATGGTAACTGGAGTTTGATTTTTCAGTGTCCATCGTCCTATATATTGTGTAGGATAGGGGCGAATCGCTAATTTTGGTAGTTGCTCCTCTGTAATATCGGCATCGTGAAGGATAATCCGCCCATCTAAGGCAATTAATTGTTCTTCGGAAGCTAGTAAGGGGTTAATATCAATTTCCTTAATCCAGCGTTGTTCGACAACTAATTGACTAAATGCCACCATTAATTGTTCTAAAGCTTCCATATCTACACTTTTACGCCCTCTAACGCCTGTTAGCGCTTTATAAATCTGCGTTTGTTCCATCATCCGCCGCGCTAGGGTAGAGTTGAGGGGTGGAAGGGCGATCGCTCTATCTTGGAAAACTTCTACTAGTTGTCCGCCTGTACCAAATAGCAATACTGGCCCAAATTGCGGATCGAGGCTACTACCAATAATGAGTTCATAACCGTGGGTTTTCACCATTGGTTGCACGGTAACACCCAGGAAGATATCTGGATTTTCGCTGCCGAGTTTTGCGTAATGCGGATCGGTTTGTACCTTCTCTTGTAAGGCAGATTCAATGGCGCGATATGCACGTCTCACAGATTCGGCATCGGTGATATTTAATTGCACACCGCCCACATCGGTTTTATGGGTAATAATGTGGGAAAATAGCTTCAGAACAACTGGATAGCCTAATTTTTCTGCACATTCAACTGCTTGCTCCTCATTACGGGCAATACAAGTCCCAACGACAGGAATGCCGTAAGCTGCTAAGATTTCCTTCGATTCAAATTCAGTGAGAATCGTCCGCCCTGCTAGTCTGGCAGTTTGGATGATTTTATTCACATATTGGCGATTGGGGATACCGGAACCAGAATCAGTAGTAGGTAAGACAGGGGTTTCATAAATACCGCGCAAATTATAGCTAGACTGCCACATATAGCTAAATACACGCGCCGCCGTATCTGGATAAGCGTAAGTCGGGATACTTTGGCGATTTAAAATCATCTCCCCAGCTGCTACATCTGCACCTCCCATCCAACTTGCCAAGATGGGTTTAGCTGGCTGAGATTTTTGCTGTGAACTTTCTACATAGTGCTTCAGTTGTTCGGCGGTGGCGGTGGGATCTGTCATCGATTGTGGTGTGAGAATCACCAATAAGCCATCACTATTGGGATCTTGAGCCGCAATTTCTAAAGCTTTGGTATATCTTTGAGGATCGGCATCACCCAGAATATCAACAGGGTTGTCGTGACTCCAGTGGGTTGGTAAAAACTCGTTGAGGGACGTGCGAGTTTGTTCGGAAATTGGTGCAACTTCGCCACCTGATGAAATTAATGCATCGGTAGCCAGTACACCAGGGCCGCCAGCGTTGGTAAGAATTGTCAAACGCGGGCCTTTGGGACGGGGTTGTTTGGCTAGCACCTCTGCCATATCGAACAAGTCAGAGATACTGTTGACGCGCAACACTCCACAACGGCGGAAAGCGGCATCTAAAACTTTATCACTACCTGCTAATGCTCCTGTGTGAGACGCTGCGGCTTTGGCGGCGGCTTCAGTACGACCGGCTTTAATTACAATAATTGGTTTAGTTAAAGCTACTTCTCTAGCTGCTGAGAGGAATGAGCGGGCATCACCCACGGATTCCATGTAAATTACAATACTTTTTGTATGGGGATCGTCGCCCAGGTAATAAATTAAATCGCCCCAGCCCACATCTAGCATCGAACCAAGGGAAACGAAGGCACTAAAGCCAACATTTTCCCGGAAACTCCAATCGAGAATGGCTGTGCAAAGCGCGCCACTTTGACTAATAAAGCCGACGTTACCAGGACGCGCCATAGCACTGGCAAAAGTTGCATTCAGTCCAGTGTGGGGACTCATCACACCCAAGCAGTTCGGGCCAATAATCCGCATATTACCCAGACGGGCTTGTTGCAGAATTTGCTGTTCTAAAGCAATACCTTCTGGCCCTGCTTCTTTAAAACCTGCGCTGAGGATAATCGCACTTTTGACACCGGCTGTTACACAATCAGCAATAATACCTGGGACGGTGGGTGCAGGAGTAGCAATTACTGCCAAATCTACTTTTTCTGGAACATCAAAAATTGTCGGGTAGGCTTTGATTCCCAGGATGCTATTACGTTTGGGATTGACGGGAAAAACAGTACCACCGAAAGGACTGCTAATTAAATTCCATAACAAAGTCCGTCCCACACTACCTTGTTTTTCGGTAGCACCAATGACAGCTACATTGCGCGGTGAAAAGATGAAATCGAGGGGATTAGCTTTCTCAGTGCGAAGAATATCGTAGGCAGGTTCGATAATTGAATTTAGTGTATTTTGCATGAGTTGCGACTACCTGTAATCTTGATTAATAATTTGCGTAATTTTTTCTAAAGCGATCGCCACACCTGTTTCTGCAAATTCTGAAAGGCGATCGCCTATGGCAAAATTTTCTCCTGGGACGATTACCCACCAAGCTGGGGGACAATAACCATAAAGTGCTTGTGTTAATGCTAAAAGCGATCGCGGATCTGCTGTATGTCCGGCGATAACATTAGAAAATTCTGGAGAGAGGGGTTTTACTTGCACTTCAGTATTTTCGGAAGCTACACAAGCATCAATAAAAATTGCTAAATCAGCACTTGCTAAAGTATCTGCAAGTTCTGGAGTGAGTTGGTGAACAGCCAAAGATTTGACGTTGTTAAAATCCAAGGCATGAGCTACACGTTGTCCAATACCATCATCACTACGTAAGTCATTCCCATAACCAATTGCTACTACATTACTCATTGTTTTTCGCTCTGCCTCATCTATTGTTAAGTTAAGTAAAAAACTTGAGGAACTTGTGAGGATGTAGTTGGCACAAATAAAGTTAACTCGTTCAAGCTACGGGTTGTCAATAGCAAATTGAGTGAAGAGCAGGTATTTAGATATTTTTATATAAAAAATTAATCTTAGGATGATAAAAAATCAAAAAAGTGTAGCTACAGTTATATTTTCGGAAAATACATATATGAGTTTTATAACATTAATTATTCTTATATAAATTTCTTGGTTGATGGCTGAAATTACTGGCTGAGGAAGGGAAGAGATATCACTTGATTTGGCAAGATTAAATATTAGTTATATTTCTGATTCAAGAGTGATTTAGCTAAGTACGCACGGATGTACAGAAGGTTCTCGATTATCTATATACTTATGTGGCGTAAATCAAGGAATAAACGAACCGCTAAGGCCCGAAGTACGCGTTCTTCATTTCCTTTAACCCCTGTTGCTGGATTTGATTACTCTGATTTCCCCTCACCGTAAAATACCTGCATCTGTCAGATACCCAGTCCCCAACCTATTTGTGCTAGAATTTCGTGGCAAGTTTGAACTCTACAACTGGAACGCACATAAGATCAGCCCAACATTGATGTAACTAATCAAATGAATTCTGGACAACCATTAGGTTCAGTCACCCAAGGCTCTCTGACTGGAGGGTTAGAAGTAAGATTACACCCGGATATCTCTGTTGAAGATATGCGAGTGGGTAAGTTTTTAGTCGTGCAAGGGATGCGATCGCGCTTTTTCTGTATGCTGACAGATGTGGCGTTAGGAACCGCTAATGCCCGTATTACTGCCGATCCACCCAATTGGGAAGATACTTTTTTACGGGAAGTATTAGCTGGTAGCGGAACATACGGTACGATTAACCTTGCGCCGATGTTGATGTTTACCCCAGAAGAAGTTGAGGAATCTTTCTCACCGACAAATGGGAAATCAGCTAATCCTTTTACGCCATCAATGACTGGTTTGGCTTCGTTTCAGCCTCAAACTAGCACCACAATGGAATTGTTACCAGTAAAAACGATTCCCAGTCACTTTAGCCAAGTTTACGAAACCAGTGAAGAAGATTTTCGCCGTGTCTTTGGTTGGGAAGATGATACCCACAGAAAAAACTTCTCCATTGGTAAACCGCTAGATATGGACGTGCCAGTCTGTATTGATTTAGACAGGTTTGTGGAACGCAGTAACGGAGTATTTGGGAAATCTGGAACTGGTAAATCTTTTCTTACACGCTTAGTTTTAGCTGGGATAGTCCGGAAAAACGCGGCGGTAAATTTAATTTTTGATATGCATTCTGAGTATGGCTGGCAAGCCGTCTGTGAAGGTAAGCAATATAGTACAGTTAAAGGATTAAAACAATTATTTCCCGGTAAGGTGGAAGTTTACACCCTCGATCCCGAATCGACAAAGCGCCGGGGTGTACGGGACGCGCAAGAACTTTATCTCAGTTATGAACAAATAGAAGTTGAAGACGTTAAGTTATGTTCTCGTGATTTAGGACTATCAGAAGCAGCCCTAGATAATGCGAATATTCTTTACGCTGAATATGGTAAGTCTTGGATTCTTCAGTTGTTGAACATGACTAACGAAGAAATCAAGATGTTTTGCGAAGAAAAGCGGGGACACCAAGGTTCAATTATGTCCTTGCAGCGTAAACTGCTGCGCTTAGATAACTTGAAGTATATGCGAGCCGCTTGTCCGCAGAACTATATTAATCAAATTTTGCGATCGCTCGAAGCCGGTAAGCACGTGGTAGTCGAATTTGGCTCCCAGTCGGATATGCTCTCATATATGTTGGTGACAAATATGATCACCAGAAGAATTCATAGCCATTATGTCAGCAAAGCCGAAAGATTTTTGCATAGTGGCAACGTAAGCGATCGCCCAACGCAACTTGTGATTACCATTGAGGAAGCCCACCGTTTCTTAGATCCTGCGATCGTTCAAAGTACCATCTTTGGAACAATTGCCCGCGAAATGCGAAAATATTTCGTAACGTTACTAGTAGTTGATCAACGCCCATCAGGGATAGATAATGAAGTTATGTCCCAAATTGGGACTCGCATCACCGCCTTGCTCAATGATGAAAAAGACATTGACGCAATTTTCACGGGAGTCTCTGGTGCTGGCAGCCTGCGATCAGTATTAGCAAAGCTAGATTCCAAGCAACAAGCCTTAATTTTAGGTCACGCGGTACCTATGCCAGTGGTAGTCCGTACCCGTCCCTACGATGCTACCTTCTACGCAGAAATTGGTGATCCCGCTTGGGAAGAAAAACCCGACGAAGAACTCTTCGCCGCAGCTGAACTAGCCAGAGCCGATTTAGGCTTTTAGTCAAGATAGAGACGCGATTAATCGCGTCTGTACAAGAGTCAAAAGTATTTTCTTCCCAGTCCCCAATCCCCAGTCCCCAATCCCCATTTCGTAACATCCCACCCTACGACTAGGCAATCAGTTCGGTTATCTCCCTACTTCTCGGCAACAGAAGCCGGGGTTTTCGCGTCACTATAGATATAGTAAGCAGTTAAAGGAATTTCAAATTTTTTTGCCAAACAAACCGTTGTGCCCTATAATTGGAAGATTTATCTGGGACACTTTACTATCTACCAGATTTATCGTATTATAATAAAAGTAAAACTCATATCGACTTCGCATTTTATAGTTACCGCCCGTAACTAACGGCAAGAAGAATTGTTGAACAAAAGCCAGTCTATATCTAAGTAGATTGCAAAATTTAGGGAGGGTAGGGGAACCTATCTCAGCGGTACACCGTCATGTGAACGGCTGTATAAATTAATTACTTATAGTATCCCCCTATGTTCTGTGATATATGTACTTCCTTTGCTAATCCCCCATAGTTTAGTGATTAAATATTCATTGTGTTTACGGAGTAGAGGACAACGCACCAATGCCTACTGTTAACACCGCAACCGAAAACCTAAACACCAAATTCACGGCTGATATGGTGCGAACCTATCTGCGAGAAATTGGTCGTGTGCCACTGCTAACCCGTGAGCAAGAGATTGTTTTTGGGAAGCAGGTGCAACAAATGATGACGCTACTGGACGCTAAAGAGGCGTTGGCGAAGAAGCTGCACCGCGAACCAAGTTTACCAGAGTGGGCGGAGCAAGTTCGCCAATCTGAAACTGAAGTGAAACAGACAGTAGCTCAAGGTAAACGCGCTAAGCAAAAGATGATTGAAGCGAACCTCCGCTTAGTAGTTGCTATTGCGAAAAAATATCAGAAGCGCAATATGGAGTTTCTGGATTTAATCCAAGAAGGAACTCTCGGATTAGAGCGGGGTGTAGAGAAATTCGATCCGATGCGTGGCTACAAGTTCTCAACTTATGCTTACTGGTGGATTCGCCAAGCAATTACGAGAGCGATCGCTCAACAAGGGCGTACTATTCGTTTACCGATCCACATTACCGAGAAGCTGAACAAAATCAAAAAAGTACAGCGCGAACTAGCTCAAAAGTTAGGGCGATCGCCCAACCCAGCGGAAATTGCTCACGAACTCGAGCTAGAGCCTATGCAAATCCGCGAGTACTTAAATATGGCTCGTCAGCCAGTTTCTTTGGATGTGCGCGTGGGTGATAACCAAGATACCGAACTACAAGAAATGCTCGAAGATGACGGCCCATCTCCAGAGTATTACACCACCCAAGAATTTTTGCGCCAAGACTTGAACACGCTGTTAGCAGAACTAACTCCCCAACAGCGAGAAGTTCTAGCTCTGCGCTTTGGCTTGGAAGATGGTAATGAAATGTCTTTGGCGAAAGTTGGTGAGAGATTAAATCTCAGCCGCGAACGCGTTCGCCAGTTAGAGCATCAAGCTCTTGCTCATTTACGTCGCCGTCGAGCCAATGTCAAAGAATACGTTGCAAGTTAAAAGCCAAATAACTTTTAACTGCGAGCCTCCTGAAATCAGGGGGCTATTTTTTTGGTCATTGGTCATTGGTCATTTGTCATTTGTCATTTGTCATTGGGTGTTAGGTGTTTGTTATTTCCCCTGTCCCCTTGTCTCTTTGTCTCCTCATCTCCCAATCCCCAATCCCCAGTCCCCAATCCCCAATCCCTTTTTTCAAAAAATCTTTCGACATATTCCGTAATGAATGAATTCGTTGTTGTAGTTATATTTAGTGCTACTAAAGGGCTATATCGAAAGTGGATTTTTTGAGAAAAATATCAAAATTAGTTGAGATTTACTCTAGAAAAAACATTTTTTGTAATTTTTCTTCTTACATCACCCAATCAGGTGAATCTATAGGGTGAAGCAGAAAGTGGCTCTAGGACGATATTCTAGGGTTGCAAGTAAAAACTAAACAAAAATTTCCGTTTTAGGTATTTTTATTCCCTTGACAATATAAATCAAACCATTGAGGGAGCCTTCATTACAAATACTTAGTTAAGTTCTAATAAGTTGCTGAGAGAGTAGTTAGTTTTTTAGAGGAGTAGTCGGGTGCTTAACAACATTAATCAATTCTGTGCCTCTCGTCAGTTGAAAATGCCTGCTGTTGCTTTAGTTATTGCTCTTGGTGTTTTCGGTGAGCAAACTCAACCAGTATTTAGTCAGCAAATAGAAGTAAATTCTCAAAATACTTCTGCCAGTGTTTTATCACAGCTAAGAGAAGTAAAAGGGCAGAGAAATCAAGTTTGGACAACTGCTGAAAAGAGTAATAATATTGCTGAGTCTGTTACAAACCCCAGCAGAGAATCGAATTTTACAACTTCAGCTAAAGGCGTAAAAATAGCATCTCAAACTACTGCGATCGCTAGCGGAAACCAAAAATCTGCTAAAGAAGCAGCGAATGTGCCAATGAGTAATGTGCCTCAACAAGATGGCGTTTATTTATATGGTCAATCACCAGCACCAAACCAAATTGGACAAGGCTATATTGTCTTTGAAAAGCGTCAAGGTAAAGTGAATGGTGCATTATATATGCCCAGTTCCGAGTTTAGTTGCTTTCAGGGGACAATTGATCGCTCCGGAGAATTGGCAATGACGGTTAATGGTTACCCAGGTGAAAGTACTTCAAATGAAGTAGCTACAAGGAGCACAATACCTACCATTAGTGAGGAGGAGCTAAGTAGCTATCCTTACTCTGTAGCGCTGCAAGATTATCATCAACTCAAGTCTATTAGTGCCAATGACCGCCGCATTTTGCAAATGTGTAATCAATCTTCAAACTAGTGGTCTGTCCCATTAATTTTGCTGGGTGAACTCATTCTTCATTTCTCTTCCTTTGTGTACTTCGCGCCTTTGCGGTTCGTTCCTCAACTCCTCAGAACTTATGGGACAGACCACTAGTACCGCAGTGCGGAACCCAAAAATTGTAGAGACGCGATTCATCGCGTCTGTATTCAAGAGTCAGAAGTCAATATTTTTGCACATTTGACCTGGAGTCTTTGGTAGAAACAATATCACCTATTAAGCTACCGGATATACCCCGGATTTCTCACAAGTCAGAAAAAAACGCTTAGGTTAGCCAAATTTAGGATAATTTAATTAATACATTATTAAAATACTCCAGAGCTTAGGGAACTCAAAGTAAAAGCCGAAGCATTTAAAGATATATAAAATACATAACAATTGCTCAATACTGATACAAAAAACTTTTAATAATCAAAATTCACATGACAATTGATGGGTTAAATCAAGGAAAATAACCCAAAAAATTAGTTATTAAAAATCAGATTCAGCTATTACTTGTGGATTAAATTAGGTCATTATTAACAATTGATTTGGTATTTGAGATAAACACTTGTAAACCGTTGCAAAACTCTCTTTATAAGGACAAGCACTACTAATCGCGATTAAAACTCGTCGTTTAGTAATAGTAATAACTGCTCCTAGCTTCAAGAGTTTGGTGCGGATAGTCTC
Source organism: Nostoc carneum NIES-2107 (assembly GCA_002368155.1). GTDB lineage: Bacteria > Cyanobacteriota > Cyanobacteriia > Cyanobacteriales > Nostocaceae > Aulosira > Aulosira carnea. The sequence continues at coordinate 6,242,539 of AP018180.1, read as the reverse complement.
AACAGTTGCATTTTTGAATTCCGTATTTACTAAACATTGCTCTCGCAGAAGATTCATCAAAACATAAGCGATAGATGCCAACCACAAACGTAATTGATTTCCTCCAAATGTATGAGTACTAGTCCTGTCACTTTTTAGCCCTAATTTTTGCTCTTTTAAGCAATTCTCCATGTTGCCTCTTGGGCAATATTTTTGAGTATAAAGTCGTCCTGGAGGGATTTTATTAATAGGCAGTGAAGTCACTACAAAGCGAGTATCAACTTCTTGGTGGCTATACTCAACTTTGGCGACAACACGACGATTACGACTCCAACTATCTAACGTTTGATAGTCTAGAGAACAATACCACACTGAGTTATCAACAAATGCTGCTGCGTCTTTCATTACATCTGCTGATGGAGAAAACAAGGTTTCAAAAAACTCTACTACAGGTTTAATTTTCCTTGAATATTCTTGGGATGCACGATACTGTATTGTCTTAGTTGCCTGGAGTAGTCGATTATTTGGTGCGAGTCCAAACACATAATCAATTTCAGTTTGAGATTCACACCATGCCATAATATCTTCTCTGGAATAAGCGCTATCTCCCCGAATAATAATTTTTACATTCTGCCAGCGTGAGCGGATTATTTTTATGACTCGTTGTAATTCTTCTAGTCCCCCTGATGCTGGGTCTACATTAGATGCGCGAAGTTTTGCTGCCAGTAAATTTTTACCACAAAAAATATAAAGTGGCGCATAACAATATCCTCTATAATAAGGATTAAAGAATGTTTCTTCTTGATGACCATGTACCGGGTCATCGGTAACATCTAAATCTAAAATTATTTGTCGTGGTGGTTTTCGATAGGATTCTAAAAATAGTTCAACTAAGAGTGTTTCTATAGCTGATGCATCATGTTCAATCCGGTGATATCTACTATCTACCCTTGAAGATACATCTTCTGGGCAATGCTCGATCCGATTTAAGGTACTTTTTCCGGCCAATCTAATTGATTCAGGTGAGGAATTAATTACTTTTCCCACACAGAGCGCAAATATCGCATCGTGACGTAGAGTTTCATGGTCATTTATATCTTCATAGCCCATGATTAAGCCGTATATTCTTTGTGCAATTAAGCTATTAACTCGATGCAGAATTTTATTTGGCTTTCGGTAATCTTTAAAACATGCTGCCAGCCGTGATGTTATTCCTCTTTTTCTATCTAGTTCCGCAATTAATGTTAATCCGGCATCAGATGTTACAGGCTCACCCTGGAAATTAACTACAACTGGACATGAATTTACTTGTTCAAATATAAACTGTTCCGGTATACAATCGTTTTTATTTGGGGTCATACTTCAAACTGCTGGAATTGTTGTCCAATATGCATTTTGGCAGTTTTTGACCCCTATTTCTTTAAGCTTTGTGAGAAATCCGGGATACCTGTTGGAGCAATCCCAAATCTCAAATTCAAAATCGTCTGATATGCAGCTTTATTTATAAATGATGAATGATGAGTTATGTTAAATCGTCATTCATCATTTATCATTTAATACTCAATTCCTGGTTGAGCTTTCACGCCTTGATCGCGGAAAGGATGCTTCACCAGAGTCATTTCTGTGACTAAATCGGCTCGTTCAATTAACGCGGCTGGTGCGCCTCTACCTGTGAGAATCACGTGAGTAGCTTCAGGTTTCTGTGCTAAACCTGCTAATACTTGCTCAACTTGTAAGTAACCCATTTTGAGCGCAATATTAATTTCATCCAATAAGACTAATCGGAAGTCTGGATTACGGATGTATTCTAAAGATTTTTCCCAGGCGGCTTGCGCTTTATCTAAATCGCGATCGCGGTCTTGAGTTTCCCAAGTAAAGCCTTCGCCCATAGCATGAAATTCTAGCTGGTCTTGCCAATTACTGAACACCCGTTTTTCGGAAGGTTCCCAGGCTCCTTTGATGAATTGGACGATCGCAACTTTATAGCCATGACCAAGCGATCGCAACACCATCCCCAACGCCGCAGTTGTTTTCCCTTTACCGTTACCAGTATTAACAACAATTAATCCTTTTGTCGGTACAGCTTGTGCTATACGCTGATCCTGAACTTCTTTCCGCCGCTGCATTTTTTTGCGGTATTGTTCAGCGCTTAAAGATGAGGACATGACCTCGTCAATTACACGTGCAATTTCTTGATCTGAATCTAATTCTTGTGGGGTGTCGTTTTTCATCAGTTTTGTCTGAAGATACTGGCAATAACTTTAACAACGGAGAAAATGAAGTAAAATTTTGTTATTTAGTAAATTTTACTTACCTTATATTTGGAATATGTTCCGGAAAATTACACTGGAAAATATTGAAAATTTATTAGCTTTTTTAACATTATTTACGGACACAGAAGCACAGCTATACAACATAGAAACAGAACCCTTGACTTTAGATCCCTATTGTTATTCTAAAGAATTTAATAAGTTCATTACATCTGTTTATCAAGAAAATTTTGTTATTGATTTTGATTGGACAGCTTGGCAAAATGAAGCCGAACATCTGGTAAAAAATCCAGAGTTATTAATTGTAGCTGACATTCTGACATTGCAGAAATTGTTAACAACTCACATCAGGAAAGAGCGCTTTTGTAGCGGTCATTTAGCTGCAATGATTAAAAACGGTCATTTTCTGGCAATTTTCCACAGGCTACAAGCAATCCATGCAGCTTTAATGTTAGAAAAGTCTGACAATCACAGTAAACAAAATATGATAAAGCAAATATCAGTTTTTCAAGGCGATATTACTCAGCTACCAGTAGATGCAATTGTCAATGCTGCCAAAAATTCCCTACTGGGTGGTGGTGGCGTTGATGGTGCAATTCACCGTGCAGCTGGGCCAGAACTTTTGGACGAATGTCGTCAGTTGCATGGTTGCGCTACAGGAGAAGCGAAAATCACCAAAGGTTACAAACTCAAAGCAAAATGGGTAATTCACACTGTCGGCCCAGTTTGGCACGGAGGTAATCAAGGTGAAGATGAGATGTTAGCTCGATGTTATCGCCACAGCTTAACTTTGGCAGAACAATATCAAATTAAAACTATTGCTTTCCCAGCGATTAGCACAGGGGTTTATGGCTTCCCCTTGGAACGCGCCAGCAAAATTGCGATCGCAGAAGTCAACAAATTCCTCAACAACCATCAATCTATAGAACAAGTGATTTTCGTTTGCTTTAGCCAAAGCGCCTATGATTGCTACATCACAGGTGTGCAAGAAGTTGCAGAAAGCTAATCAGCTATTGTTGAATTTGGTTACTTAGCATTATTGACAATCAAATCGATCATCGTATTAATCACGCGATCGCTCTCCATTGGTAAAATCTCTTTACCATGCAATACATCCTGAACAATATGAAAATGCACTAATGACCCTAATAAAATCCTGGCCACTGCTTCTGGATCATTAATTTTCAGTTCAGGATGACTAGCAACGTATTGAGTCAGGGTTTCGACAACGGGTTTAATCATGGCGCGCACACAAATCTGCGCTAACTCTGGAAAACGTCCAGATTCGCCGATTAATACCCGCATCAATGCCCGATGTTCTTGGTCTGCTACCATGTGCTCTAAGGCTTTGGTTCCTAACTGGCGTAATACAACTGTTGGTTCACCTTGGAGAGGTTCTGTACCAAATATAGAGTTAAACTTTTGCCGTGATAAATGCTCAAGTAATACTTTAAATAGTTCTTCTTTATCCTGAAAGTGGCTGTAGACTGTGGCTTTAGACACCCCCGCAGCGACAGCCACCTTATCCATACTTGTACCAGCATAGCCATGCTTAAGGAACTCCTGCATCGCGCCTTGCAGAATTTGTTCTACTTTCTCAACTGAACTCTCGCGTTCTACTTCGTCAACTTTTGTGCGTGCCATTTGTGAATCAACTTTGCTTATAGCTGTACGTTCGCTTATTTTTGAAGTGTGAGAGGAATTAACGCCTTACTGTTAAAGGAAACAATACGATTTTGGATCTCCTAAAACCATCACCGTGTAATACTTGGGAAAAGGAGAACGAGCTTTACCATGTATTACATGGTAAAAGAAATTGCGACTTTGCGTGTATTACAGGGATGAAAGAAATATATTGAGAGACTGTTACCGGAAGTTAAGCTCTTCAGTGTAATACATGGAAGAGTAGCAATATTCAAAGTTCAATTTACGGTGTCTTACACGGAAATTGCTAATATTGAAATGGGACTTCAATTGTGTGTATCCTCCTTCAGGAGTGGTACAGGTAATTGAGTAAGATGAATTATGTCGAGCGCACCACTGAATCTATCTGATAAAGGGATTCAGGCATTTTCATTAAAGAAAGAATTTGTTTTTGAAGCGCGTTAATTGGTGTGATGAAGATGGTAGAATCAGGTAAAAAATAAAGAGTTAAATTACAAAAAGCCTTGAGCATTTGTTCAGCAGATGGGCGAGCAGTTTTTCGCTTTGGATTACCGTCATAAAGACCTGCCAAAGATTGTTGGGTTTGCTCAAGAGCCAGCCGTACTACAAACTCCATTAGAGTAAATACACGCAAAGCTATGTTCAACAGGAACATTAAGCCAGTGATTCGGTCAGTATTTTGAAAGTAAATGGGTAGGGCTGGCAAAGAACCCCTTTTAAAACGGTGAAAACCTCGCTCTAAAAGCCATTCATCCCGATAATACATCACAGCAAGTGGTAAACTCATCTGGCTACTATCGGCATTAGTAACATACAATCGCCACCCTGCCAAAGTTTCTGCCTCCTGAATTGCAGTATCTATCTTCTGGATATGAAGTTGAAGACAAATATCTGTCAATTCCTCTGTGGTCGAGTTTTTTGATGGTCGTCCCCGTCCGAGATGACGAGTTTTTTTAGTGATCTGTTCTGTAATCATGGTTGAGAAAAAATTTTTGACACGATAGCGCTGGAGAATGTTTTCTACTTTATGGGTGAGTAGCTCCCGATCTGAGCCTGGCTTGTTAGCTAAACTTTGGAGAGCGGTTTCAGCAGTCAAGATGCGTTGCTGTTGTCCACGTATCATTGATGCGGCAAGGCTTTGGGAGTAAACTACTAAGTAGCGTTCTAGCCAACGCACCCATTTGTTGGTTTGTTTGTTGAACCAAAACTTACCTAACTCCACTTCAAAACCTTTTCCCACCGCAGGTTCTTCTTCATCTTGTCGTGGTAAACGAATGGGCACAATTTCCGCTGGTGGGTTGAGAACCCATTGCTGAAGATATTGAGGGTGTTGCCCACTCATGGCTACAGGAACGCAGTAAATACCCCTAGAAGCGGCGATTTGAGCGCGAGTTGCAATCGACCCAGCTTTACAATCAGCGATGAAGACAAACTTTTTATGTCCAATCACTTGTGCTATTTTTTGCCAAGTGGGGAAATATAATGGGTCGTCAGCTCCATTACCTTCAAGGGTTGTGCTGACTAATGGCATTCCCATTGGGTCAAGGGTTGCCAATAATTGACGGTATTGCAACAAATCTGGGCGTTTGTCCTTGGAATAGCCATAACGTAATATATTTTCTTCTGGAGAATCTCCCTGTTGATGATTCACGCTAAAACTAGTCGTATCGGTTCGTGCCACTTGTGTGGGCAATTCGTAGGCGCGAATCAGATTTTGTCCTAACTTGACCTCTATTTCCTGCGTTGCTTGTGTTTGCTTACCTAACTCTTCGACTACCCTTGCCAATCTGTCATCACTGGTATCTTTTTCTCCTATCGACCACCCTGTACTTAACTCTAAAATCCTTCGATGTGCCTTTACCCATGATTCCACTGCACACAACCGATGGTCTGATTGAGTAATTATGTATGTCAGTAACAATACACTCAATTGACCATAACTCATGCCTTTGTGGTTTCCGTGTGGTTTTTTGAGTTTTTGGTCAATACATTTAGCTATCCCCATCTGAACAAGCCATTCCACGATGACGGGAATATCGTCAATCCGCTCAGAACTTATGTCCACTGTTTTCCCCGCTTACTGATACAAAACAGCGAATTCCTACTGTTGTGTATACTCGCTATTTAGTACCACAATAAAATGATTGAGGGCTTTGAGTGCTGCTTTGTAGCCCGGTGATTGCTTACCTAACTTCAACTCCAATATTACTTGGTTACGTAAACTTTCGAGTGTTGCCACCTTTAGAGGCATGGTCGCAACTTCAACAACACTAGTTTTGGCTTTATGTGCCAACTTTTTTTCCCGTGTAATACTTGGATGAGCATTCCTTCTAATCACCTGTTCAACGTAATCAGCTCTAGTCATACCCAAGCATTCGGCAGCGATCCCCAAAGCCTTCCAGGTTTCATCCGTTAATCTTAAAGAGCGCGCTTGACGATAATCATCGTCTTTGAGGGCGAACTTCCCTTGAATATCCCGCTTTAACATTCGCCTCATCCGTGTATTACATCGTAAGTTTAACCCCAAATTAGTGAAGTTTAAAGTGTAATATTCAGTATTACAGATGAGATGTTAATGAGCCATAGCTTCCATGTAATACATGGAAAGGGCTTTTTTCCTTTTTCCATGTATTACACGGTGATGCTTTTAGGATATCCAAAATCGTATTGTTTCCTTTAACAGTAAGGCATTAATTCCTCTCACCCTTTAAAAATGAGCGAACGTACAGTTATAGATTATTTTACTGGGGATTGGGGACTGGGGACTGGGGATTGGGTATTGGGTAATGGGGAATGGGAGAGGAGGAAGATGTAGATGCTTTGCGGCTACTCTGCGAGTTCTCCTTCGGAGTACCCGCAGGGTGGGGGATGAAGAGAAAATAACAAACACCAATGACTAATGACCAATGACTAATGACTAATGACCAATGACCAATGACTAATGACCAATGACTAATGACTACTTGACTAAACTACTCGGTTTAGTTTAGCATAATTTTGAACTGGACGGTTTAGTTTAATTGCCGCCAGTAAGAGGGGAATACTATGGCGCAAAACTGGAATTTAGCGGGTTTTCGAGCTTCCCAAAATGTGTTTAAGTCACCTGCAACCATAGCAATAATTACAGCTTTAGTTACAGCAGGAGCTAGTATTTATACGGTAAATAAGTTTCAGGCTGATTCTAGGACAAAGCCGGAAGTAACAGCAGCTATACAACCATCTGTAAAAACTGTAACTGCATTGGGACGACTGGAACCGAATGGTGAGGTGATTAAACTATCTGCACCGACGGCTAATGAAGGAAATCGCGTCGAGCAGTTGTTGGTGAAAGAAGGCGATCGCGTCAAAGTTGGACAAGTGATTGCAATTATGGATAGTCGCGATCGCTTACAGGCGAGTTTGGATGAAGCGCAAAGACAAGTAGAAGTCGCTAAATCCCGTCTGGCGCAGGTAAAAGCTGGTGCAAAGCAGGGAGAAATTGCAGCGCGTCAAGCTACTATCAACCGTCTGCAAGTTGAACTAGCCGGAAGTATTAGAACGCAACAAGCCACAATTAACCGTTTAGAAGCAGAACTGCAAGGACAACAGCAAAGTTTACAAGCTACCGTAGCACGTGTAGCGGCTGAGAAAAGCAACGCGCAAGCTGATGTGCAACGCTACGAGAGTTTATATAAAGAAGGTGCAATTTCTAGTCAAGAAGTCGATCGCCGCAGATTAAGCGCTGAAACTTCTACCCAGCAATTTATCGAAAGCCAAGCTACTAAAGCCAGAACCGTCGCCACTTTAGAACAACAAATCAACGAAGCCAAAGCTAACCGCGACAAAACTATCGCCACCTTAGAACAGCAAATTAGTGAAGCCAAAGCCACCCTCAACCAAACTGCGGAAGTTCGTCCCACAGATGTAGCTAACGCGCAAGCCGAGGTAAATAGCGCTCAAGCTGCTGTCGAGAAAATTAGAGCGCAACTCAATCAAGCATATATTCGCGCTCCCAAAGCTGGACAAATTCTCAAAATTCATACCCGTGCTGGTGAAACTGTTGGCAATGATGGGATTGTGGAACTAGGCCAAACCGATCAGATGTATGCAGTTGCAGAAGTATATCAAAGTGATATTCATAAAGTCCGGCCTGGTCAAAAAGTCAAAGTCAGCAGCGATTCTCTTCCTGGCGAATTACAGGGAACCGTTGATTGGATTGGAATGCAGATACAACGACAAAATGTGATTAATGCCGACCCTTCCAGTAATATTGACGCAAGAATAGTAGAAGTTCATGTGCGGTTAGATCAAGCATCCAGCGCCAAAGCTGCTCAGTTTACCAATTTACAAGTGAAGGCGGTGATTGAGCAATGATTGGATTCATCTCTCAACTTCAGCGACGTACACCTTTAGGATGGTTGCAATTAAGTCATCAAAGAAGCCGTTTATTAGTTGCACTCTCAGGTATTGCCTTTGCAGATGTTCTCATGTTTATGCAACTGGGGTTTCAGACTGCATTGTATGAGAGTAACACCAGATTGCACCGCAGTATGCAAGCTGACATTGTGCTTGTCAGTCCCCAAGCGCGGAACTTGGCGAATATGTCCAGCTTTACCAGACGGCGACTTTATCAAGCAATGGACTTTCCTGGAATCAAGTCAGCTGAAGGTATGTATATTAATTTTGGTGATTGGAAGAATCCCCAAACCAAGAAAAAGACGGCGGTGCTAGTCATGGGATTTAACCCTGACAAGCAAGTGTTGGACTTACCAGAAGTCAACCGCCAAAAAGATATTGTTAAGCTACCAGATACAATGCTTTTCGATCGCGCCTCTAGAGGAGATTACCAAAAAGCGATCGCCCAAATTAATGCAGGAAAACCTGTCACTACAGAAATCGACCGCCGCACAATTAGCATTAACGGCTTATTTTCCGTCGGCGCATCCTTTATTGCTGATGGTACATTAATTACCAGCGACCAGAACTTTTTACGAGTATTTCCTAGACGGGATGCTAGCAGCCTCAGCCTTGGTTTAATTCAAGTGCAACCAGGCCACGACCCCAAGCAAACTGCTACCGCCTTAAAATCTCATTTAGGTGAAGATGTCAAAGTTTTAACCAAAGCTGAATTTATCGAATTTGAAAAAGAATACTGGAAAACCAACACTGCGATCGGCTTTATCTTCAGCCTCGGTGTATCGATGGGATTCATGGTTGGCGTGATTATCGTTTATCAAGTTCTATCCACAGATGTCAACGCCCACATGAAAGAATACGCCACCTTCAAAGCGATGGGTTACAACAACCTCTACTTATTAGGTATCGTCTTTGAAGAAGCGATAATTATGGCAATATTAGGCTTTCTACCTGGTTTCGGCGTGTCTATAGGACTATATGCACTCACACGGAACGCTACAAATTTACCTTTATATATGACCTTAGCCAGAGCCATCCAGGTACAAGTACTCACCATCATTATGTGCATGATTTCCGGTGTGATCGCCACACGCAAAGTTCAATCTGCTGACCCTGCAGATATGTTTTAAAATTTGTCATTTGGTAATAGGTAATTGGTAATGGGTAATGAGACATTTATTGTTTCTCCCTCATCTCCCTAATCCCCAGTCCCCAATCCCCAATCCCCAATCCCCAATCCCCAGTCCCTAATCCCCAATCCCTGCTATGAATCCAGTAATCTCTATCCAAAATCTTGACCATTACTTTGGTCAAGGTCAACTGAAAAAGCAAGTTCTGTTTGATATTAATTTAGAAATCAACGCTGGCGAAATTATTATCATGACAGGGCCTTCGGGTTCTGGTAAAACTACCCTACTAACCTTAGTAGGAGGCTTGCGTTCTGCTCAATCTGGTAGTTTGCAAATATTAGGAAGGGAACTCTGCGGTGCAAATGCAGCGCAACTTACCGAAGCTAGACGCAGCCACGGTTATATTTTCCAAGCACATAACTTGCATGGAAGTTTGACCGCCCTTCAGAATGTGAGAATGGGGTTAGAACTGCATCAAGATATTTCACCCCAGGAAATGAAACAGCGCTCGGCGGAAATGCTAGAGCAAGTAGGATTAGGACAGCGCCTCAATTACTATCCTGATGATTTATCAGGGGGACAAAAACAACGAGTAGCGATCGCACGTGCTTTAGTCAGTCGTCCTAAAATTGTGTTAGCAGATGAACCAACGGCGGCGCTTGATAGTAAATCTGGGCGAGATGTGGTTAACCTGATGCAACAATTAGCCAAGGAACAAGGCTGTACAATCTTGATGGTGACTCATGACAACCGGATTTTAGACATAGCCGATCGCATCGTTCACATGGAAGATGGCAAGCTAGCACAGGATCGGGTTGTAACCGTAGCAGTATGAGATTTACATAAGTAAATAGGCTTGAAAACCTTACAAATGACAAATGACCAATGACAAATGACAAATAACTAATTTTCTGAGTCTGGTATCTGTTCTCTTCATCAGAGCGATCGCACAATTTTTTTCAAGCTAGCAGTTAAGTTATACAACATACTACAAAGTAGTGATATCCTGATTCAGGACATAACAATCTTATGTACTGAATTTTGTCATTAATGCATCTAAAAAGTGTTGTATTACTATTGGTAATCAAATTCAAGTTTCATCTATAGATAACAGCCCTAATAATCTGCATTTATCAATAGAAATTAATCTGGTCAATTACATACCTTTAAAATCAGCTAACACTCAATTAACCTGCTAATTACTATTATGTAATTATTTATATATTCCGTCTAATTGTTTTTATAAATATCATTGATTTATTATTAATAACTAAATAAAAAAACGATAAAACTTCAATCTTTTTCTAGTATTTACCTCAGCTTTGCGTACTTATACTGAGGGCAAGTGAAAATACTGTAAATAAACTATTATTATTTGATTTTATGCCATATTAGTAACTGTAGTTATTATTTATCAAGCAGTTAGAAAAAATAGCTGCTCAAAATATAAGTCAGTTTATGTCAGCAAAAAGTCAGCCTTTTTTGAAATCACCACTGTTAGGAATAGCATTGATAATTTCATCATCTATTTTTCCTATATCCATAACACCAGTGATGGCAGGAGTAACGTTTAAACCACCAGGAGCGCAAGCACCTCAACGCTCATCTGGGGGAGGCTCCAGGGATGGGAATATTTGTGGCTTTGGAACGAAAGTCTCCAACAGCGCATCTGTGACACCGTTAATACCCAATTCTAATATTGGCTTTACTGTTGCAGAGCGTCCCACAATATTTGTCTACCTTCCAGGGAGTAAAGCTCAAAAAGCATTATTTACACTCCAAGATGACGGCGCGAAAACTTATTATCAGACAACCTTAACTTTGCCACAAAAACCGGGGGTGATGGAAGTAAAAGTACCAACTTCTGTGCCAGCACTGAAAACAGGCAAAAATTATAAATGGTCTTTAGTAATGATTTGCACTGAAGAGCTAGACACGGATAGTCCTTGGGTGGGTGGATGGATTCGTCGTGTAGAAGCGGATCGCAGTTTAATTAACAAAAATCAAAAATCAATATCGCTAGAGCTAATTTCTAAATTAGCCGAGACTGGTATTTGGTATGATTCTCTTTCTAATCTTGCAGAATTAAGGCGATCGCAACCAAATAATCAAGCTTTAAATAATGCTTGGCAAGACCTTTTAAAGTCAGTGAATTTAAATGTGATTGCCAACGAACCACTTGTTAATTAATTAACCAATAGTAACTAAAGCTAAAGTGGGGAGTAAACAGTAATTACATTATTCCCCACTTTCTAATTTTATAAAAGTATTAATTATTAATTAAAAATGGGGTTATTGTTGAAAGGATTATTAGCAAATTTAGTTAGTATACGTTTAATTAGGACAATTTTCAAAAATTGGCGCTTTGTATTGATGACGGCTCCTAGTGTCAGCATATTGGTGATTGTTGGGGGTATGACAGGTTTATTTCAACTGCTGGAATGGAGTAATATGGAGCAGTTTTTTGCTCTACGACCTCTAGAAACACGAGAAAAGCGTATTCTGATTGTCACTATTGATGAACAAGATATTACTAAAGTTGGTAAATGGCCGATTCCTGATGCTGTTTTAGCTCAACTCCTCACCAAACTCAAAGCGCAACAACCAGCAGCTATTGGCATGGACATTTATCGAGATTTGCCAGTAGAACCAGGGTATCAAGAATTGGTTGCAATGATGAAATCTACACCTAACTTAATTGGTGTCAAGAAACTTGCAGGAGATATGGTAGCTCCATCACCAACTTTATCTGCACAAGGGCAAATTGCACTTTCTGATTTTGTGTTGGATACAGATGGTAAAGTGAGGCGAGGTTTGCTTTCGGCTGGCGATCGCAACGGTGAGATTTTTTTAGGCTTAGCAGCGCGCTTAAGCTTAATTTATCTAGAACGTCAACATATTTCCCTACAAGCAGTAGATCAAACAGAGACTACCTTGCAATTAGGTAAAGCCTTATTTACACCATTGAAAGGTCAGGAGTTTATTTATCGCGGTGCAGATGTTGGGGGATATCAAATTTTATTGAACTATCGAGGCTGCAGGAAGCAGTTTGATACAGTCAAAATGCGGGATATATTGAATAATTCCGTTTCACAAGAGTTAGTGCGCGATCGCATTGTTTTGATTGGTACTACAGCTAAGAGTATTAATGACTTTTTTAACGTTGCTTACAATCCTAAATTTCAGAATCATGGGGAACCAATGGCAGGGGTTGTACTTCACGCCAATTTAACTAGCCAAATTTTAAGTGCAGCATTGGATGGTAGACCGCTAATTAAAGTATGGTCTTTCCACGCAGAATGGTTATGGGTTTTATGCTGGTCATTTATTAGTAGTAGTTTGACTTGGCAATTGTTGCACGTGAAATCTTTCGGTAAATGGAGATTACCAGGATTACCTATAGTAGGAATTATCTTTGCATCTGTTACTCTTTTGGGTAGCAGCTATTTAGCATTTTTAGCAGGTTGGTGGATTCCTAGCGTTTCACCGTTACTAGCTGTCATTGTTTGTGGAATTGTGATCACTATTTTTTATAAACAATCGCAACTAGAAAAAGCGAATGAGGAATTGCAAGAGTATTCTTACACCTTAGAGCAAAAAGTTAGCGATCGCACTAAAGAATTAGAAGTTGCCAAAATAGCTGCTGATGTTGCTAACCAAGCTAAAAGCGAGTTTTTAGCTAATATGAGTCATGAACTAAGGACACCTTTAAATGGAATTTTAGGGTACGCACAAATCCTCGAACGTTCTGAAAAAATAGCACCATCAGAATTAGACGGCATCAAAATTATTCATCAATGCGGTTCTCACCTACTCACACTCATCAATGATATTTTAGACCTGTCGAAAATTGAAGCTCGCAAACTAGAACTGCATAAAACAAACTTTGATTTTTCTTTCTTTTTAATTGGCGTAGTAGAAATCTGTCGGATACGCGCTCAAGAAAAAGGTATTTCATTTGTTGAGCAATTAGATCCTCAACTTCCTCGAGGAATCAATGCTGATGAAAAACGGTTACGGCAGGTTTTAATTAATTTACTTGGTAATGCTATTAAATTTACCGATATAGGTAGCGTAACTTTTAAGGTGGAAGTATTACAAACAGAAAATAATCCTGAAAATATATTGAGCAAAATCCGCTTTCAAATTGAAGATACGGGTGTGGGAATGACCTCCGAACAGCTAGAAAAGATTTTTTTACCTTTTGAGCAAGTAGGAGATAAAAATAAACAAGTAGAAGGTACAGGATTAGGATTAGCAATTAGCTGTAAACTAGCTGAATTAATGGGTAGCCAAATTAATGTGACTAGTACTTTATCAGTTGGTAGTAAATTTTGGTTCGATGTGAATCTAGAAGTGATTGAAACAGCTATCAATACTACTGTATCTCCCAAGAGAAAAATTGTCGGCATTCAAGATAAACAACCAAAAATTTTAATTGTAGATGACCAAATTGAAAATCGTGCTGTAATTATCAATCTCCTGCAAACAATAGGATTTATTTGCTGGGAAGCTACTAATGGAAAAGAAGGTTTAGAAACAGCCATAGAGATTCAGCCAGACTTAATTGTTACTGACTTAAAAATGCCCATTATGGACGGTTTTGAAATGATGCATAATTTAAGAAATTTGCATCAGTTTAAAAATGTGCCAATAATAGTTTCTTCAGCCAGTGTATTTGAAAATGACCAAATAAAAAGTTTAGCTGTGGGAGGTGATGAATTTTTAGCCAAACCCTTTGAGATAGATGAGCTGTTCAAAATTTTAGAAAAGTATTTGCAACTAACTTGGATTTATCAGGAAGATAGCAACTCAACACTAGATTTTGAAACTCAAACAGAGTCAGTAATCATTGCACCTCCTGCAACTGAACTAGATAAGCTATTTGATTTAGCAATGAGAGGGAATATTCATAGTATACAGATACTATTGAATGAGATTGAAGCTGCAGATCAAAAATTTGCACCTTTTTGTCACCAAATTAGACAACTGGCTGATAACTTTCAAACCAAACCTATTCGGGCAATTATTAAATCTTATCAGGATATAAATTTATGAAACATATTAATGTTGAAGAAGCAACTATCATGATTGTTGATGATAATCAAACCAATCTCAAAGTTTTATGTAATGCTATCTCTAACTATGGCTGGGAAATTTTGATTGCTACTGATGGTCAAAGTGCTATTGAACAAGCTGAATATGCCCAACCAGATTTGATTTTATTAGATGTGATGATGCCAGGTCTTGATGGATTTAACACCTGCCAAATCCTCAAAAAAAATCCTGCAACTCATGATATACCAATAATCTTTTTAAGCGCTCTATCAGATAAATTTGATAAGGTGCAAGGGCTTTTAATCGGGGGGGTAGATTATATTACTAAACCTTTTCAAAAAGAAGAGGTTTTAGCCAGAGTTCACGTCCATTTAAAAATCCGATTTTTAACAAAACAACTAGAATTACAGAATCAACAGTTAGAGCAGCGGATAGAAGAACGTACCACCAAGCTTTCGCAAGCACTGGATGAATTAAAGCAATCTCAACTCCAATTAGTGCAGAACGAAAAATTATCTACTCTCGGTCAATTAGTCGCTGGTGTAGCTCATGAAATTAACAATCCGCTCACTTCCTTAACAGGTAATTTGCATTTTATTGGTAATTATCTAGATGACTTAGTCAACCACTTGCAACTTTATCGTCAATACTATTCAGATCCACCTGCGGATATTGTTAAAGATGCCAAAACGATAGATGTGGAACAAATCATCAAAGATTTGCCAGCCATGCTTTCATATATGAATATCGGTGTAGAACGCATCAGTGACATTAGCACTAGTTTACGTACCTTTTCCCGTACAGATATATCTCATAAAGTAGACTTCGATATTCACGAAGGTATTGATAGTACTTTGCTAATTCTGCAGCATCGTTTGAAGGCAAGTAATAAGCGATCGCAAATAGTAGTCATGAAGAATTATGGAGATATACCCTCAGTTAAATGCTATCCTGGGCAAATCAGCCAAGTATTTATGAATATTATTTCTAACTCTATTGACGCTTTTGATGAGAAAAATGAAAAATCACCCAATCCAGAAAATGCTGGCTATGAAATTGTGATTGAAACTCGATTTGATGAGGATGAAAATTTGCTAAGTGTCACCTTTGCAGATAATGGTTCTGGAATAGCACCAGAACTTATAAACCAAATATTTGAACAATTTTTTACTACTAAATCAGTTGGTAAAGGTACTGGTTTAGGTTTATCTATTAGTAAACAGATTGTGGAAGAAAAACACCAAGGCAAAATCCAATGTTTTTCAGTATTAGGAGAAGGCACAAAATTTGTCATTGAAATCCCTGTATAAAGATGAATTAGTAGGATGCTCAAAAGTAAATTTGGGAATTTAATTAGACCTATAGTGAAATAAAACCAGGATTTTCGGGAACAGTAGGAAATAGGTTTCTATTGCTAGTCACTATGGGAATGTAAATTTATGCAAAAAAATAAAAAGCTCATTTACTCTTGCGTTTATACAATTAACTTAGGGTTGCTGACATTATTTGTCGTCACCACAGGTATTCCTGCCCAAGCAAATATCAATTTGCGCTCAGAAATTCAGGATGGGAAAATCACCACAAGTTCGGTCTTAAATCCTAATTCCCTACTGGAACAGGGTAGAATTCAGTTTGCTGGAGGACGCTTTACCGAAGCCGCAAAACTTTGGGAAGCTGCGTCTGTGGCTTTTGCAGAACAAGGTGACACCATCAACCAAGCTTGGAGTTTGAGTTATCTATCTTTAGCCTTACAAAACTTGGGAGATTGGCAAAAGGCGGAAGTTTCAATTACTAACAGTCTCAATCTTCTACAACGCCTGAACAGCAAACATCAAGATCATGCTGCTATTTGGGCAGTAGCTTTTAATACTCTCGGAAATATCCAACTTGCCAAAGGACAAGGAGAAGCAGCTTTACAAGCTTGGCAAGATGCAGAAAAAAATTATGCTCAAGCTGGTGATGATGCGGGGAAGTTAGGTAGTCAAATTAACCAAGCCCAAGCACTACAAGCTTTAGGATTTTATCGCAGAGCGCAGAAGTTGTTAATAGGCATCAATCAAAAGCTACAAAATCAGCCAGATTCCATCATTAAAGCTAAAGCCTTGCAAAGCTTGGGAGTAGTTTTGCAGCAGGTAGGAAATTTACAGCAATCTCAGGAAATTTTAAAGCAAAGTTTAGCAATTAGCACTCGCCTGAACTCTACAGACAATATCGGCGATGTGCTTTTTAGCTTGGGAAATACAGCTAGAGACTTACAAAAAACTGCAGAGGCTTTAGATTATTATCAACAAGTGCTAGCTAAGGCAACTAATCCCCAACTACACCTAGAAGCACAACTTAATCAACTCAGCCTGTATTTAGACAATGCACAAATACCAGCAGCTAATGCTCTCTTACCTGAAATTAAATCACAATTAGAGAATCTACCGCCTAGCCGGATGTCTATCTATGCCACAGTTAACTTTGCGCGGAGTTTGGCTAAGTTGACAAAACTGAATAGCAGCAATCAAGATTTAGCTAAAGAAGCTGCAGTAACTTTAGCACGTGCAATACAACAAGCCGACACTTTGAAAGATTTGCGTGCTCAAGCTTATGCCTTAAATGAATTAGGAAAATTATACTTTGAGCAGCAGCAGTTCTCTGAGGCTTTGCAACTTACCCAAAAAGCATTGACAATTGCTCAAGAAATTAATGCTGCGGACATTGCTTATCAAGCTTCCTGGCAAGTTGGGCGCATTCTCAAAATTAGAGGTAACACTGAAGGTGCGATCGCAGCTTATAGTTTTTCCGTCAAAACCCTCAAGTCTCTGCGTAGCGATTTAGTTGCAATTAACCGTGATGTCCAGTTTTCTTTTCAAGAGAGTGTGGAACCGGTTTATCGGGAGTCAGTCGATTTATTACTACAATCTCACCCCAGCCAAAAAAACTTAAAGCAAGCGCGAGCAACCATTGAAGCGCTACAACTCGCGGAATTAGATAATTTCTTCCACGAAGCTTGTTTAAATGGCAAACCCGAGCAAATCGACCAAATTGATAAAAATGCAGCTGTTATTTACCCAATTATTTTAGGCGATCGCTTAGAAGTTATTGTCTCGATTTCCGGGCAACCGCTAATTAATTACAAAACTGACATCTCAAAAGCGGAAATAGAAAAGACTATCAAACAGATGCGTCAATCTCTCAACCCCGCTTTTTCACAAGAGAATGCTTTGTCTGTTTCTCAAAAACTCTACGATTTACTTATCCGTCCCGCTGAATCGCAGTTAGCCAATAGTAAAATCAAAACTTTGACCTTTGTGTTAGACGGTTCCTTGCGGAATTTACCAATGGCGGCTTTGTATGATGGGAAAAATTATTTAGTAGAGAAATATAGCTTGGCTTTATCGCCAGGAATGCAATTATTGCAAGCCCGCTCCCTCAAGCAAGAAAATATTAAGGTAATTACAGCTGCACTCAGCGAAGCACGTCAAGGGTTTAAAGCTTTACCAGCTGTTAAATCAGAAGTCACAGAAATTAGCGCCGAAATTTCTTCACAGCTACTTCTGAATGAAAAATTTACCGATACTAACCTGCAAACAGCTATCAAATCAATTCCTTTTTCTGTATTGCATCTCGCTACTCATGGTCAGTTTAGCAGTAAGTCAGATGATACTTTTATCCTTAGCTGGGATGGCAAGATTAACGTTAAAGAATTAAGTGAGTTTCTCAAATCCAGAAACGAAGTAAATTCTACACCAGTGGAATTAATGGTTCTCAGTGCTTGTCAAACCGCCAAAGGAGACAATCGCGCAATATTAGGTTTGGCTGGGGTAGCGGTACGTTCTGGCGCACGCAGTACTCTAGCTACTTTATGGGCGGTACAAGACGAGTCTACAGCTAAATTTATGGTTGAGTTTTATAAACATCTCAAAAAACCTGGAATTGGTAAAGCAGAAGCTTTGCGACAAACTCAACTGACTTTTTTACAAGATGCTAATTTTCAACATCCCTATTATTGGTCAGCATTTGTGTTGGTAGGAAATTGGCTATAGCTGGCTTATAGCCCTTTGGGTAATTTCAATCAAGTTAGCAGCTAGCTGATACCATTTTGTGAAAATCGTTAGGACTTACGCAAAAGTCATGCAATTACGTCATTACGAGCGTAGCGACGTAATCGCCTAATATTCTGGGATTGCTTCCCTACACTGCGTTCCGGTCGCCATGACAAGTTTTGTTTGCGTAAGTCATGATGGTATTAAATAGCATGAGCAGATGAATTTTATTGTTTATCCAAATGGCTGATTTTAATTATCAGTATTTTCACTAAATTAAAATTATAAATTTTGATTTAGCAGGATAAAAAATCAGGAAAATTAAGTATTTATAGCGTAGCTAATGACTGTAAAAGCCATGCTTGAGAAGACAATTAATAGTTATCTATAGGTAAAATATGTTATCTTTATATAATTAGCTAAAACCTTATATTTTTTAAGGATATTATGACTGGATAGCCAATAAAAGTTTATCCATAATTAATATGACTTTATAGCAAATAAATTTATCATGTAGGTTTTTAGAGTTATCTTGTAAATCAATTATTATTTTTGATTTACAGAGAATTCCGATTATGTCATCCCAGAAGCAGAACAGTCATAAATGTCCTAAAGCTAATAATTTTACTCAATTAATAACGCTAGCGCTAGCATCAACTACTATCATCACTCACACCTTACCAGCCCAAGCAGTGACATTTAACTTCACATACGATCCAGGTGTAAGTTACGACCAAAAAACTGCTTTTGAATTTGCAGGAAGATACTGGGCTGATTACCTCAGTGATGATGCTACTGTTAATATTCACGTTGATTTTGCTTCTTCGAGTAAATTGCCAAAAGGGATGCTTGGTGGAGCTATTCCAGCGTTTGTAAATAATGTGAGCTATAACTCTTTTTGGAATGCATTGAATAATGACCGCCAATCTCAATTTGATTACACTGCTGTCAGCAATTTATCTTCAAGTACACAATGGCAGTCTATTTTTCAAGATCTACAGCAACAAACACTCACGCTTTCTAATAACACAATCACTTTAACTCAAGCCAACGCCAAAGCATTAAATTTAATTGACAAAAATAGTACTGCCTTAGATGGACTGATCATTTTAAATGAGCTAGATAATACTGGTTATGGATGGGAAAACAGCGGTTACACCAGCACTAGCGTCAATAACTGGTTCACTAAACCATTTGACCTCTACAGTGTTGCTGTTCACGAAATCGGACATATCTTAGGATTTGTTAGTAGTCTCGATGGCATTAATGCTAAGAACTACAATGATTTAGATTTACGTAAAAAACTATTTACTCCCTTTGATTTATTCCGTTATTCTGACTCTAGTAAAACTCAAGGTTCATCAGACTTGAGTAACAGTAATGCTAGTTACTTCTCTATTGATGGTGGTATTAGCAACATAGGTTATTTATCTACTGGTCAGGATACCAGTATTAAGGGCGATGGCTTTCAGGGAAGTCATTGGAAAAATTACACTAATAGTATTGGTGTCATGGCACCAGCTTTGCGTGTTGGCGCTGTGCGTGAAGCCGATGAACGAGATCTTAACGTTTTAGATGTGATTGGTTGGAACAGAAAAGTTAGAACTTATAGTGATTTCACATTAGATTCTCAAGCCCAATATGCTGCTTTATGGGCTAAAGAAGTTAATCGTAACGTTGATGTTACGAATATGTTACAGCAAAATCGTTGGGGTGGTACTAGCACTACTAGTACTTTAAATCAAACACAAGACCTGGTTGGCATTCTCACCGAACAAGGTATTTTTGAAATGGGTGGTTTTTGGGATACTATCGATCAACAAGAGAATGTTGCTTCTGTTCCGGAACCAGCCAATAATGCTGGATTAATCGGTATTGGCTTATTAGGGTTAGTTGGTTTGAAATTGAAAAAGTTTTCTCGCCATCATCGGAATTCTATATAACATGAGCCTGTTCTCATTACCCTGCAATCCTTGCTAAAGCTAGGATATAGCAGGGGGTTTTCATGCAACTTGGGATTACTAACGATTAGTTAGCTATTTTGTCTTGAGAATAATTTTTGGTTAGTTAAGCAAAAGTTTTGGGAACCCTAAAAATGTCACCTCTAAGAATAGTATCCCTGCACTAACCAGATGTTTAAAACTTCAGAAAATACCAGCTTATTGTTGATAATCCATAAAATTCAGCAGCCGATTTTAATTTTATTTTACATTTTATATTTCTTAATTATTAATCAATCAAAGGCATTTGCACAAATTATCCCAGATAACAACCTGCCATCACCTTCCATAACTGTTACGTCAGGGAACGTAATTGAGATTCAAGGTGGAACTCAAGCAGGTAGTAACCTTTTTCATAGCTTTGAGCAATTTTCTGTCAACACAGGCAACACGGCTTTTTTTAAAAATCCTTTAGAAGTTAATAATATTATCACTCGAGTCACAGGCAGTTCGATTTCGCAAATTGATGGTTTAATTCGTACTAATGGCCTAGCAAATTTATTTTTAATTAACCCCAATGGTATTATTTTTGGTACGAATGCTAGTTTGAACATTGGTGGTTCTTTTTTTGCGAGTACGGCAAATAGTATTAAATTTTCTGATGGCAGTATTTATAGTGCAGTTAATCCGCAACAACAAACTTTATTAACTATCAATACTCCTCTTGGCTTACAGTATGGAGTAAACCCGGGAAATATCACTGTAGAAGGGCCTGGTAATCAATTATTTGTGAATGAGTTTTCTGCCACTTCTAGAGAAAATCGACCTGTAGGATTAGAAGTAAAAGCTGGTAATACTCTGGCATTAGTTGGCGGTGATATTTATTTATCAGGTGGGAATTTAACAGCAGGGCAAGGTAGAGTAGAAGTTGGCGCTGTTAAAGATAGTTTTGTTACCATTAATTACAATAATCCCGGCTTAAATTTAAGTTACGAGGGAGTAAATAATTTTGCAGATATTAATCTCAATGCTGCTGCTTCGATAGATGTGAGTGGCGATGGTAGCGGTCATGTTCAAGTTATCGGTAAAAATATTAATTTAACTGATGGTTCGGCAATTTTAGCCAATACTGAACGTGATTTAAATGGAGGGAGTATCAAGATTAAAGCAGCAGAATTACTAAATGTTAATGGGTTTAATAATGATTCTGGTTTTTCGACAATTATCTCTACTGATGTGTCTCCAGAAGCTAGCGGTAATGGTGGTACCATCGATATTACTGCTCAGAAACTAATTGCAACCGATGGTGGACAAATTAGCAGTACTACTTTTGGGTTAGGAACTGGGGGAACAGTTAATATTCAAGCCGAAGATATAGAACTAGCTTTTGGTGGAGCTTTAGGCCCCAGTGGGATATTTGCTAGTACTGATTCTGGTGGTGGTAATGCGGGAAAAATTGCGATCGCAACTAATAATCTACTAGTTACTGATGGCGCACAAATATCAACTACCAGTTGGTTTGGTACAGGTAATGGTGGAGAAATTCAGATTACTGCGAAAAAAGCACAATTTATCGGTACAGCCTTTGGAGAATTTCCTAGTGGTTTATTAGCTAGTACTTATTCTAATGGTAATGGCGGTAATATTTTCCTGAATACTGATAGCTTAGAGGTTAAAAATGGCGCACAAATTCAAAATAGTGCATTTGCTGCTGGTAGTGCTGGACAATTAGAAATTACAGCTAAAAATATAGAATTAAGTGGTACAGATTCCGGCAAAATTGCTAGTGGGTTGTTTAGCAATGTTGAACAAGGCGCAACAGGTAATGGAGGTTTGTTAAAAGTTAAAACCGAAAATTTAAGTTTATTTGATGGTGCGGCGATAGTTGCCAAAACTGCTGGTTCAGGAAATGCTGGGAAGATAGAAATTGCAGCTAAAAATATAGAAGTTAAAGGAGCATCTAATAATCCGCTGCCGACAATAATTGCCGCCAATGTTCAAAGTCAGGCAACAGGTGCAGGGGGTGAGTTAAATATTAATACAGAAACTCTATATTTAAGTAATGGCGGACAAATTGCAACTAGCACGTTTGGTACAGGTAATGCTGGGATTTTAACCGTTCAAGCTCAGGATATAAATTTAAGTGGTTTTATTCCTGGTGGTAGTAGTGGTTTATTTAGTAATGCTGTAACCAATAGTGGTAATGGTGGTCAGTTAAATATCTCAACAGATAAATTAACTCTTAGAGATGGTGCAACCATTGCTGCTAGTAACTTTTCTAGTCGTAACCCTAATCTTGCACCAGGAACAGGTTTGGCTGGTGATATTATAATTGATGCTCGATTAATTGAGCTTTTTGATAGCACTGCTTCTAGTATTAAAAGTAGTATTAATGCGACTACTTTTAATGGTGGTGGTGGCAATATTCAAATAAATGCGAAAGAATCTCTAGTTGCTAGTAATAATAGTTTAATTACTGCGGATACAAAAGGTAATGCTAATGGTGGCATTATTAGAGTTAATACTAATTTGCTGTCATTGAATAGTGGAGCTACCTTAAGTACTAATAGTACAGGATTAGGTCAAGCTGGTGATATTTTTATTAATGCTAATCAAGTCAGAGCAAACCAAGGGTTAATTACGGCTACTGCTACTCAATCAGGTGGTGGCAATATTAGTTTAAATAATAATTTTCTCTTTTTGCAGAACAATAGCCTCATTAGTAGCAGCGTTACTGATAGCATGGGAGGCGGAGGTAATCTTTTTATTAATAGTGATTTTATCGTCATTCACAATAATAGTGATATTAGAGCTAACGCTATTTTTGGCACTGGAGGTAATATCCAAATTCACACCCAAGGACTTTTTCACAGTCAAGATAGCGAAATTGATGCAAGTTCTACATTTGGGATTGATGGTGTAGTCAAAATTACTAACCCAGAAGATGTTCAAAAGATTGCCATTGCAGAATTACCAAAAGATATGGTGGATGCTACTCAGTTAGTAGCTAAAGCTTGTAGTGCTAGTACAACTAATGAGTTTGTCATCATCGGGAAGGGAGGATTACCAGAAAATCCTACTGATATGCTGAGAGGACAAACAGTTTGGACAGATTTGCGGCAATTATCTACAAGCAGTAATAGACAAAATAAATTAGGAGTAGCAAGCCAAGAAAAGCTAGCTGCAACTTCTCCAACACCCACACCAACAAATATTATTGAGGCGCAAGGATGGGTAATTAATGGTGATGGCACTATAGAATTAGTGGCTCATTCACCAGAGATACCTGCTGTAGTACCTGTGAGTTATGTAGCTAAATGTACTGGCTCTTAAATCTTGGTCAGCCATTTTTCATACATGAATTGGGCGGGCAAGATAGCCCACCCCACAAGTATTTTTTGGTAAGGGACTTCCAGAAATTACATTATCTAATTGTGAAAGCGAAGACCATCATTTGATTCTTCCTCCTCTGCTCCCTCTGCGAACGTCTATGATCGATTAGCTGAATACACGATGTTGCAAAGAAGGCATTTGACGGCGGACTTGTTCTAGGCGAGTGGGTCTAATTTCGGCGATCGCAATTCCTGGTTTCTCTCCGGCATCAGCTAAAATCGTACCCCAAGGGTCGATAATCATGGCGTGTCCGTGGGTTTGTCTTCTGGCGTAATGAGTACCTGTTTGCGCGGGAGCAATGACATAACAGGTGTTTTCAATTGCTCTGGCTTGGAGTAATGTTTGCCAATGATCTTTACCAGTGAAGGCTGTAAAAGCAGCCGGGACAAAAATCACATCGGCTCCTTTTTCTGCTAGGTGTCTGTACAATTCTGGAAAGCGGACATCATAGCAAATCGAAAGTCCCAAATTACCCAAATTTTCGGAAAAATACACAGGTGGTAGCTGCGTACCAGCCATGACTGTGCTTGATTCTTGATAGGTGTTACCATCTGGGACATTGACATCAAATAGATGTACTTTGTAATAGCGAGAAAGTTCTTGACCGTTGGAGTCTACAAGTATAGTTGTGTTATAAAATTTGCCTGTTTTCTCTACGGGAACTGGAAAACTACCCCCCAAAATAGTGACTTGAAAGCGCTGGGCCATTTTTTTGAGAAATATTTCGCTTTCCCGTGCGATCGCTTCTGCTTGTGCAAGTTTGTCTTTTTCTTCCCCCATAAAAGAAAAGTTTTCTGGCAAACTCACCAATTCAGCACCCCGACGCACGGCAAGTTCAATTAATTCTTCTGCCTGTGCTAAATTTTTGTATAAATCAGGCACACTGGTTAATTGGATAGCAGCTGCTAAATAAGGCTTCATAGATTCCACAAACAGTAAAATATGTGCGAGGTAGATTCTCAAATATATCGTTACCAGAGGCAGCGGAAAAGCCCACAAGTTCTAGGGATAAGATGACAGTTGTTTTGGCAACTGTAGGGCTGAGGAAATACCAATAAATTCATTATCTAGCAATTAGGGTAAGGGCGCTGCGTTAGCAGTATGCCTGACTCAAAGTCTTGCTAGCCATTGGTTTTGAGATTTTTATTATTTTTAATTACAACTCATTTAGTGAAATATGCATCTTTATTACTTTTGTTTACGTAATTGATATAGGACTTACGCAAGTGTCACATTTTTTTCGTTTAGGCTGTCCAGGGTCAAGGGTCAAATGTCCAAAAAACTGAATTTTTGACCCTTGACTCTTGACTCTTGACTCTTGACTCTTGACTCTTAAACCAGAAGATGGGTGTACCAGTTGCATAAGTCCTGTGATAATACCCTGTCTACATTTCAATCTTTCTATGGATGATAGAAAATAGGACACATTTCAAGGTAGGTTGTTATCAAACCTTGATAAATGCGGTCTACTGTGGATACCTCAGC
Organism: Nostoc carneum NIES-2107; assembly: GCA_002368155.1. Taxonomy (GTDB): domain Bacteria; phylum Cyanobacteriota; class Cyanobacteriia; order Cyanobacteriales; family Nostocaceae; genus Aulosira; species Aulosira carnea. The sequence continues at coordinate 6,217,193 of AP018180.1, read as the reverse complement.
TCTCGTTCAAACATTTATTGCTGTATTTGTGCTAGCAGATGCGGTAGGTAATATACCCATAGTGCTGATTTTGACCAAAGGTATGACCCCAGAAGAAAGAAACAGAGTCATAGATAAAGCGATTGTCGTTGCGATCGCAGTTCTGTTAATGTTTGTGTTTACTGGGCAATTAATTTTGACCTATTTGGAAATCAGCATGGCATCTTTGCGAGTAGCTGGGGGACTATTATTGCTGTTAGTTGCTTTGCAAATGCTGCGCGGAGAATTAGATACGCCCATTTTAGAAGAAGGGCGTGATGTTGCAATTACGCCTTTAGCTTTACCATTACTAGCCGGGCCGGGAACTTTAACAACAGTCATGTTATTAACCTCACAATCGCAACTACCCTATCTCGGTGTAGTTTTAGGTATTGTAGCGGCAATGTTCATTAGTTGGTTAATTCTGCGTTTGGGAACCTATATCGACAAGTGGATTGGTGCTGAAGGTGGGGTGATTATAACTCAGTTGTTTGGGTTTCTCTTAGCGGCGCTAGCGGTAGAAATTGGTAGTACAGGAATACGGGAATTATTCTTGAAATAAATACTTGGAAATAGGTTTTTTATTGCTGAATACGGCACTATTTTTATCTATAGCACAGTTGTGAAAAATATCTGTTTTGGCTGTTGACTGTCAACGGTTAACAGTCAACAAACCTGCTTGTAATATTTCACATATTATTTAGGATTGCTATATTCATTAATCATGTTACCAGTGCGTTACGGCATCAGCGCTAAAGCTTTCCGTGCGTTACTACAAAATACTGAGACTTTTCAGCAATCAAATCGCATTCTTATACCAGAATAAATAATGCTAAATCAGGAACAATTTCTATCTGTTCTGATATCCATATTTGATGATAACTAGTTACTGAATATACTGCAAGCGACCCCAGCAAATAATAGAAATAGTTGGAAAAGCATCTGTAATATATTTAGTAAATTTAGAAAAAATTCACATATTTCAGAATTGTTAAAATTTCGTGACTATTGGGATTCAGGCTGGAATTTTGGCATATTATCCTAATATAACCTTCTAAAATCCCCATTTACGGCCTAATTATTCAGGCTGATAAGCATCTCAACATCAGAATATCGATAATTGTGATTTTGCTAACAAATTAGTGTGATTCCTATTTATGTCATGGGATAGAAGGTTAAGACAAAATTAATCCTTAATGTAAGCATTATGTCTCTACTTTCAGGTAATGCTTGTATTTATCTGGCTGCTAACCATTAATGAGTAATTTATGGCTGTTAGTAGCCAATAGCTTTGATAAATTCGTATTGCACTGTGGACTGGTATTTTCTAAATCCAGTAAAGATATAAAAACTTGAACTGAAAGTAGACGAATGTCCTATTTGCAGACAGATTTGTGAAATCTTGATTGCAGAGATTTCACATAATTTGCTGCGGATATATTTTCCCAGGTTGTTCAGTTTTAGGCTGGTAAAAATTATGTCCAGTTACCTCAGCGAACTTTACGAATTTGATAATGATGAGCAGGCTGAAAGCAAGTTTCTCACGGCTTTTCAGCGTAAGGTATTACTTAAGAATCTGCAAATAGATCTGCCCTCAGAATACCGTCGGCGGATTGAAATTATGTTGCTGGCAGATAGGGGAAAAACTCAAATTCAAATCTGCCAGTTACTAGGTTGTTCTCAGCATATGGCGCGCTATTGGATTGGTATGGCTAAGTCTGGTTTAGCTCATAAATGGCATGAGCAACCAATAGGTAGACCCCGTAGTGCTAACGAGGCATACTTAGAAAGATTGAAGGAATTAGTAAATCATAGTCCGAGGGATTATGGCTATTCTTTTCATTGTTGGACTGCTCTTTGGTTAAGCAAACATTTAGCAAATGAATTTGGTGTAGAAATTAGCGATCGCCACATCAATCGGCTACTGAAACAAATGGGTTTATCTACAAAACAGAGAAATCATAGCCGCCCAGGAGTAGCTAATCATGTCAAAGATTCTGCAATTACTATTGATGACTTGCAATTACCTTGCGAGCCGAGTTTGCAATGGTCGCTGAATTTGAGTAGCAGCAATAACTAATTCTTTTGAGGTGAGTTTATGCCTTCAGAATTTTCCCCAGCAAAGCTGGCTGAACAACTCACCCAAATTTTGGGTGCAAATATTTCAGAACAGGAATTGGCAGAATCTGTACAAGCAATAGTAATCCACGAACCAAAAATAGCTAAGTTGTTTTGGCGTTCAGCAGGTGCAGCACCGGGAATTTATTTAGTTTTAAATGGTAAAGTACGGCTGCTAGATACTGCCGATAATTTAATCGCTACCTTGTCCGTCGGAGGTATATTTGGTCAGCTAACTCTATTTCCTGAGTCAGATTTTAGCCCTTATAATGCTAGAGCTTCTACTAATTTAAAGTTGGGTTATATTAAGGGCGAGATTTTACAAAATTTAATCAGCAAATATCCCAATATTCAGGAGCATTTACATCGTCAAGCTGAAGCATGGGAATTACTGATGTCATGTTATGAAAATTCCCCAGCGCCGCGAATTGCTCTTGTTGAGGAGATGTTAAAAGTTCTAGCACTATTTCAACGGCACAATCTAGAAATTGGCTACTTACCACCACAACTAACGCAAGAATGTAAGTTATGGTTGTTGCGAAGTGGGGAATTACTGCATTCCGATGGGCGTACTCTTACCCCAGGCAAAATTTATACTCCTTCTAACCGCAGTCATCGAGGTACTGGTTGGCAAGCAATTCAACCTACAATCATTTACACTCTCAGTCATTCTGCTTGGCAAACAGCACTGCAACATTTACCGCAATTATCAGAGTTCGTGACTGCTGATGCTAAAGACTCAGAAGATGAGGACGAGGAAGATACAGTTACTGAAGATGGGGAATCAATCAGATCTAGAGATGATTTTTCTGTGTCCTCCCGTCCTAGTGCTTATTCCTTCCCTACCTCATCTCAGCCAAGCAAGAGAAAACCCCCCAAACGCCGCAATTACTTTCCTAACCCCAAGGTAACTTTTACTCATTGGTGGGGAAGAATTACCAAGCGCTACCCCTTCTTTCAACAGCAAAGCGCTTCCGATTGTGCGGCTGCTTGTTTGGTAATGATTGGGCGCTATTGGGGTAAAAACCTGAGTTTAAATCGGCTGCGAGATATAGCGAATACTAGCCGGAGTGGTGCATCATTGCGGGGTTTAGCTGCTGCTGCTGAAAGTATTGGCTTTTCTACCAGGCCAGTCAGAGCTAGTTTTGATAAATTAGCACAACAACCGCTACCTGCGATCGCACATTGGGAAGGCAAGCATTACATTGTCGTTTATGAAATTAGCAAAAAACGGGTGATTGTAGGTGATCCGGCGATTGGACAACGCACCCTTACGCCGCGGGAATTTCAAGCTAGATGGACTGGCTATGCATTGTTATTACAACCCACATCTGAGTTAAAAGAAAGTGAGGAAGCAAATACACCATTTTGGCAATTTTTTGAGTTAGTTAAACCTCATTGGGTAGTGTTGCTAGAAGTGGTGGTGGCTTCGATATGTATTCAGGTGTTTGGATTGGTGACACCACTATTAACCCAGCTACTTTTAGATCGGGTAATTGTCCAAGGTAGTACTCTCACTTTAAATGCTGTCGGTTTAGGTTTATTAATTTTTGGACTGTTTCGAGTTGCAATTAATGGATTGCGGCAATATTTGCTAGACCATACGGCGAACCGCATTACTTTATCGATGATTGTGGGTTTTATTAAACACACCTTCCGATTACCTTTATCATTTTTTGAGTCGCGTTACGTTGGCGATATTATTTCCCGCCTCCAAGAAAATCATAAAATTCAACGTTTTTTAACAGGTGAATCACTGTCAATCTTTCTCGATTTACTGACTGTGTTCATCTATATAGGCTTGATGTTTTGGTACAGTTGGAAGATGGCACTATTAGTATTGGTAATTTTGCCACCAATATTATTAGTTACCTTTTTGGCAACACCATTTTTACGCCGGATATCGCGAGAAATATTTAATGCGATCGCGGCTGAAAGTAGTTACTTAATTGAAGCCCTCACAGGTATTAGTACTATTCGTTCAATGTCAATTGAACAGACCGTGAGGTGGAAATGGGAGGAAAGGTTACATCAATCAATTAAAAAAGGCTTTTCGGGACAAATTATTAGTAATCAACTGCAAATTGCTAGCGCCAGTATCGAAACTGTAGCGACTACTAGCTTACTGTGGTTTGGGGCTTGGTTGGTAATTCAAAATCAACTGACAATTGGGCAGTTAATTGCCTTCAATATGTTGTTAGGTAATGTCATTCGACCATTCCAAAGGTTAGCTGTGCTGTGGAATCAATTACAAGAAGTGATGATTTCTAGCGAGCGGATTAATGATGTTTTGGAAACAGAACCCGAAGAAGATTTACAAGCTGCACCAAAGCAATTTCTCCCTAGATTGCGTGGTTATATCCGGTTCGATAATGTGACATTCCGCTACCACCCAGAAAGTGAGCTAAATGTCCTCGAAAATATCAGTTTTGAGGTAAAACCAGAGCAAACTGTAGCTCTGGTAGGGCGTAGTGGTTCTGGTAAAACTACTCTTTCTAAATTAATTTTAGGTCTTTATCCTGCCACCGAAGGCAAAGTCTTAATTGACAATTACGATTTAACGAGTGTGGCTTTAAAGTCACTGCGTTCTCAAATTGGTGTTGTCGATCAAGATACCTTTTTATTTGGTGGTACAATTCGCGAAAATATTAGCATTGCTCATCCAGAATCTACCCAAGAAGAAATCATCGAAGCTGCAAGTTTAGCTGGAGCCGATGAATTTATTCAGCAATTACCAATGGGGTATGAAACACCGATTGGGGAAGGTGGTGGACTATTATCGGGTGGACAAAGGCAAAGGTTAGCAATTGCCCGTGCTTTGTTAGGAAATCCGGCTTTATTACTATTAGATGAAGCCACAAGTCATCTTGATGCGGAATCAGAACGCATCATTCAAAATAATCTCAAAACCATTACCCAAGGAAGGACGACGCTAATTATTGCTCATCGTCTTTCTACCATCCGCAATGCAGATTTGATTTTAGTTCTAGATAAAGGTGCATTAGTAGAAAGCGGTAATCATGAGCAATTAATTAAAAGCAAAGGTTATTACTATTACCTCAATCAACAACAATTGGCACAAACTGTTTGAGTATTACTTAAAAATTGCATCAAAGGTCAAAAATCATGCCAAGTCGCTTTGAAAATTCATCAGCAATTCTAACTACGCAACAACAATTAGAACCAGCTAGCAATTTAACTGAGCGGAATTATCAACCTTCCTTAGCAGATGAAGCTAGAGATTGGTATTACGGTACAGAGGAACTATTAGATGCTTTACCAAGGATTTGGACACGCTCTTTACTATATTTAATTTTAGGTTTTGCAGGTATTGTTTTACCTTGGTCAATGCTTTCTAAAGTTGATGAAACTGGCGCTGCTAGAGGCAGAATAGAACCGAAAGGTTCGGCACAACGATTAGATGCATCTGTACCGGGAAATATTACATCTGTAAAAGTCAAAGAAGGGCAAATTGTCGCCGCCGGACAAGTATTAGTAGAACTAGAATCTAATGATTTACAAACTGATTTACAGCAGACACAAACAAAGCTAGAAGGGCAACAAAACCGAATTGCACAGTTAGATTTACTGAAAAATCAAGTCATGCTGTCAATTAACGTGCAAGAGCAACAAAACCGCTCTCAAGAATTAGAAAAAATGTCGCAAGTGCAACAAGCACAGCAAAATTTTGATGCCAAACAGAGTACTTTTAATTTACAAAAATTAGAAAATCAAGCTCAAGTTGATCAAGCGAAACAAAATATTTATAGTAGCCAAACTGGTTACAAATTAAGTAAAATTCGCTTAAATCGTGATTTAGCAGAAGTTGAACGTTTTCGTAAACTTTGGAAAATGGGAGCAGTTCCCCAAATTAAGGTTGTAGAATTGCAGAGAATGGGTGACGAAAGTCAAAAATCACAGATTATTGCTGAATCGGATCAAAAACAGGCAAAGTTACGTTTAAAAGAACAACAAAGTCGTTATCAAGCAGTTATTAATCAAATTCAGGCAGACATTCAACAAGCAAAATTGCGGTTACAAGAGCAGTTAAGTAGTTATCAAAGTGTGGTGCATACTGGTAAGCTAGCTCTACTAAAAAATCAAGAACAATTAAAAGATTTACAAACGCAAATAGGCTCTCTCAACACAGAAATTGCTCAAACTAAAAGTCAGATACTGGGTTACAAATTTCAGCTTTCGCAACGAGTAGTGCGTTCACCTATTGATGGCACAATTTTCCAATTACCTATCCAAAAACCTGGGGTTGTTGTGCAACCGGGGCAAATGATTGCTCAAATTGCACCGCAAAATTCTGATTTTATTTTGAAAGCTCAGATGCCTAGCAGTCAAACTGGATTTTTGCGTGTGGGTATGCCTGTAAAAACTAAATTTGATGCCTATCCTTTCCAAGATTATGGAGTAGTTAAAGGCAGAGTCAGTTGGATTTCTCCTGATTCTAAAATTCAAGAAACTAACGCAGGCAGAATTGAAACTTATGAGTTGGATATTACTTTAGATCAGCGTTATATTCAAACAGCAAATAAAAGAATTAACTTAGCACCTGGACAGACAGCAACAGCAGAAGTAATTATTCGCCAACGTCGCGTAATTGATTTTGTTTTAGATCCATTCAAGAAATTACAAAAAGGTGGTATTGAGCTTTAAAAATTTTGAGATTGCTGATTGACGTTTATGAGGAGTTGGATTATGTCCAAAATGATGAATGTTTCTGCTGTGGAAATTCTGCACCATATGAAGCTTACCTGTCAAATTCCAGATGTATTAGAAGCAATAGCTACCCGGAGAATTATTGCCGAAGCAGCTAAAAAAGCAGGGATTACAGTCGAGCCGAAAGAACTTCAGCAAGCAGCAGATGGCCTGCGATTAGCCCATAAATTAGTTAAAGCTGATGATACTTGGGCTTGGTTGCAAAAACATTATCTTTCCCTTGATGATTTTGAAGAGATGGCTCAAGCTAATATTATTTCTGCAAAGTTAGCGAATCATTTATTTGCAGAACACGTAGAAAAGTTTTATGTTCAACATCAATTAAATTTTCTCGGTGCTGTTACCTACGAAGTCATTTTAGATGACGAAGATTTAGCGCTAGAAATGTTTTATGCCCTCCAAGAAAATGAAATTACTTTTTCTGAAATAGCTCGTCAATATATTACAGAAGCAGAACTGCGCCGTACTGGTGGCTATCAGGGAATACGCTACCGTAGAGATTTTAAAGCAGAAATTGCTGCCGCAGTTTTTGCTGCTCGTCCGCCGCAGTTTCTCAAGCCAATTGTCACTCAAAAAGGGGTACATCTCATTTTGGTTGAAGAATTTATTCAACAGCAATTAACCGATCAGTTGCGCTTACAGATATTAGGAGATTTATTTTCTGCTTGGGTTAAGCAACAATTATCAGAAATCAAAGTTGTAGCGCAGATGGAATTAGATAATCAAGATTTAGCAAAACCAGCTTAAATTACATTTATCAGCATTCGTTAGGCGCGTTATCTGCATAACCAAATACCACATTAACGCACTTTTTAAGATTAGGGAGCATCACCATTTTTCTATATTACCAAATACCTATATCCCAAAAAATTATCTGCGTCTATTTGCGGTAAATTAAAAAAGAAAACAGGCGATCGCAAAGTGTGCCTAAAAGACATTCCCACTTTAACAACCACCTGGTGTGGATCGTACTGCACCTTTTTTGCTAGCAATGAAGTTGTAGAGAATCATTGCATTTTGCAATATTCATTAAGAGTGAAACTGAAACGCAAAGGACTTGATTACTCTAATACGGTGTAGATATCCTCTGAGTCTGGATTAAGATAAGGGCGTTGAATTTCGATTTGCTGTAGGGCAAAATGCTGCAGAATTGATAGCATCCGATTTTCTGTTGATTCTTTTCCTTGTTGCCATGCATTTAGCAATCCATTGGTAACAATTCGACAGCGATTTAAGCCAAAACTCTCTTTCCCTGCAAACTTGCTATGAGGTTCTTCTGCTAAAGCGATTCCTGGTGCTAAAAATTTGGTAAATAAAGGTACTTCTGCGCCAAAATAAAACTGATGTTCTGCATACACAGATTGCAGTACAGGCCAAAGGTTTGCATAGTAACCTTTTTCGATGTAAAGCACTGCGGTATCATAACGCTCATAGTCAGAAGGATTATATAGCGCCTTAAAGGTAAAGGGGATAGGGATTTTGTTGAGTTGTTTTGTGAGGCTACCCATGATTGCAACTGCACCTTCAGGGCTTAAATTAAAATAGATCCGCACTAATTGGCGATCATGCCCTCGATGTAGAGAACTATACTGCCCTAAATTGCCCACTGCTAAATAAAATCCGTTTTGCGTCAAATAAGGTGCCATTTTGACTGCTACCACATCGCCAATAGTTGCATTCACTTGCTTACAATGAAGATGGCGATCGCGTTGTATATGTAAGGTAATCTCTCCCTTTTTAACAGCTAAAGTGCCATCACTCTCAACTCTCAGCACTTGCCAACCATCATCAAAATAGCCTTTACCACTATTAGCTGCGTGTAGGCGATCGTAAAAATCAACATCTACGCCTAAATAAGTATTATTTTCCAAATTCTGCAGCATTGTGGCATCAATTTCTTTGGCATTAATAGCCAAAGCATTGCGGAAAGCGCCATTGTAATAAATATGGTAAAGAAAGCTCGTCAATTGCGATTGCAAAACTTTGTACTGCAAAGGTAGTGGTAATTCCTGAAAGCGGCTAATAACTTCTTCTGGTAATTCTAAAAGCTGATAATCTGGATGACGAATACTAAAGTTAGATTGAATTTCAACTTTATTAGCAATATCTTGTAAAGTAGCTAATAGTTGCTTTGTGGAATAATTTAACGATTGCTGTGGCAGCAAATCTAGCAATTGCATAATTATCTACCTATAACTAACATTACTTAATTGCATACAAAACTGGGCGACGAGTAAGTTCAATAGCTGTGACACCAAATACAGTAGAAATTGATTGTTCCGGACGAGACAATAAACTCTTCGCCACTTGAAGCATACATATCCCTTGATTACTAAATATTTTTTGGTGCTGAATAATTGAGAGAATAGTTAAAATTAAACCTAGCCCAGCAAATTGCACGACTTGCTCTATAAAATCTGGACGTAGTTTTAAGATTTCTGGAAAGTTGTGGAGATAAGCTTTTGTTAATACAGCAATAGAAGGCTGAACTAATTCCAAAGGAGTTTTAGCTAGGCGTAATGTTTCTTCTAAGCTAATGGTTTTACTTGTCATTAAACTTAGCAACCAAGCTTGTAAATAACTAGAGATAAGTATGCCTAAATCGTAAGCTGGATCGCCCCAAGTTGCTTTTTCCCAATCAATCAAGCGAATCATACTGTTCGCTGAGGGTGATTTCTGCTCCCTCGTTTCTTGCCAATTATGAGCTAGTAAAATATTGTTGAGCTTCAAGTCATTATGGCTTAGACAACAAGGTTTGATAGAATTAATTAACTGTGCGATCGCCTGTCTTAAGCTATCGAAACGCTGATACAGGGCAAAGAATTTCAATGCATCAGCAGAAAGTGATCTAGCCACTTCTGGAGTTAATCTTTCTACACTTGAAACTAACTGCAAATCATAGTGAACAAATATTTCTGATGGCAGCAATTCTCTATATTCTGAACGGTTGATAGTCAGTTGGTGAATTGAGCCTAAAGTCCCTCCAATTGTAGCTGCAATTTCTAAAGGAAAGATATTCTCTTGCGTATAGAAATATGCTAAATCTTGATATTGATCTAGATAATTGAAAACAATAATTGCATTTTCGACATCAAAATATATTGGCTCTGATAAAGAAGAGAGCAAATCGCTAAATTCAGGCATTTTACGCAACAAACTGTGAATTTGCCACTCTCGATAAAATTCAACTGCGGTTTTTTCTTTGTTTTTCTGGCGTTCTTGCTTGATTAGCAGTTTTTTCCCCTCTGGTAATGTTAGCAGCAAGTTGAAATTTTTAGCAGGTTTAATTTCGATATTGCTCATCCCTTGCTGCTCTGGAATACAGATTCCTTTTTCAATCAAGTAGTCAAAAACATTTTGAGGACTTAAGATAAATCTCATGGCTTTAAGTTTTTAGCTTGTGTTATGTATTAATCTCAAAATCACCATAAATTTGCTGTTTATTACTAGGTATTTATTGCCCAGCCTAGTTATATTTGAAAATATAAAACGAGTTGTATATATGAATCTGATTTGATTTCTAAAAAAATCTCAGCTTTGGCATGGATGCGTTACGCTATCGCTAACGCATCCTACGTTAACTTCAAAAATAAAATATGAGTCCTATAGAATTAATATTGATGAGTATTACTCTGCAAAATCAAATGAAATTTTTATTCTATATTAAGAGTAAAATAATAAAACCTGTTATCGGTTATGCGGTGAAATCCTGATTTCAGCATCAGTAACCAACCGATAACAGGCAATGTTATTGTCTTTGCGAGTCAAACTTTAACTTATAGGCGGATATATAGTAGGAAGCGAGCTATTTTGGTTTTGTCGAGGAGCGAGAAACATCTGCACTAGGGAGACAATACTAGAAATTGCAAACCCTATTAACGCATACTCCAAAACCTTAACACCAAAGTTGAGGAACTCGCTAAAAGCATAGCCTTCGCCACCATGTATACACATGGAATCTATTTCAGTTACATCTTCTATAAAGCTCTCAGAATGGTTAATTTCATTAGAGCCAGATTGGTGCAAATCAAAAATTACGATCCTATTCATTTTCGGTGTGCAAATAATTATGATTTGAGTGGGCAGGATGAAGCCATTCAAGGCTTCATTCTGCTAACTATTTCGCCTAATTAAAATTAAGCTATTGTTGGGTTAATACTACGCAATCAGCAACAAAATGCTAGATAGTAGTTCCACCACCAATACCGCCACCAACACCATTACCAGTGCTGCTAAATGTTCCTACTAAAGATGCGATTGTAGTGATACCAAGTCCAACTACACTATATTCAAGTAGCTTGGAACCGAACTGTAAATATGGAACATAATTAGCACCTTCACCACCATGAACTGATGTGGTGTCCATATCGTTCAGGTCGTTCAAAAAGCTTTCGGAATCTTGGAATAATTCAGAACCTGCAGGGCTTAATTCCGAAACTTTGATATTAGCCATTGTTTAGTTCTCCTGGGAAATTAAGTAATTGTCTGTTCTGGGAAATATTATGAGCTTGGGAAGGCAAGATAAAGCTTTTTATGAATAACTTTATCTTGCTGCTTCTTTCCAATTTACATTCAGCTTTCGTTGGTGGACTACTATGTAGTCAACAACAAAAACTAGAAAGTAATAGTACCACCGCCAACACCATTATCAGTACCAACACCGCCACCAACACCTGTACCAGTGCTGCTAAAGCTTCCTACTAAAGATGTAATTGTACTGATACCAAGTCCAACTACACTGTATTCAAGTAGCTTAGAACCGAACTGTAAATATGGAACATAATTAGCGCCTTCACCACCATGAACTGATGTGGTGTCCATATCGTTCAGGTCGTTCAAAAAGCTTTCAGAATCTTGGAATAATTCAGAACCTGCGGGGCTTAATTCAGAAACTTTAATATTAGCCATTGTTAGTTCTCCTGGGAAATGATTGGAGCTTTATTTGTTGATATGTCAGATTAATTTACTTAACCTCACACTTGCTATTCTTAAGCAGCAAAATTTAAAAATCAAGAGAAAATACTTGCTGAAATAGACTAAAAAATAACACTTATGTCTGGATTTATCGATAAAAATATTGATTTTTCTGAACACCTATAAAAAGATATAAATTCAAGACTATCTTTGTTAGATATTTAATGCTATTAGTAAATTTCAAATATATCTGTAGGTGGATAAATATTTTGTTATGCAATATTTTAAATCTCAATTTCATTCTTATACTATCCAAAACATCAGTTTTGGACTAATAGAACAAGTCCATCAAGTGGGCTGCAATCTATAACTTTATTTATGAGCTTGGAAATCTCTTTTCAATTGATTGAAGTTTTTTATAGCGTTTCTCAGGCTAGTGGAGTACGCTTATAACTTAGACTGTAAGATTAAATCTGAGCATCTCCTCAAGTATAAAAATGAAACCATATTCCCTAGACTTTCGCCAAAAAATATTTGATACCTATAAGATAGGTGAAATATCACAACGTGATTTAGCCAAAAGATTTTGTGTCAGTTTAAGTTTTATTGAGAAACTACTAAAACAATATAGAGAAACAAACAATATTGCTCCAAAAACCAGAACTAAGCAAACTCCACCAAAGTTAAATGAGGAACAATTGGATGTTCTTTTTGAAATAGTAGAAGCCAAGAACGATGCCACTTTGGAAGAAATTCGTGAGAGCCTCTTTGATAAAATAGGGATAACGATTAGTATCGCTACAGTAGACCGAATGCTCAAAAAAATGGAAATCAGCGTCAAAAAAAAACATTGCACGCTGACGAAAAAGAGACTGAAAGAGTTCAATCATTAAGAGTAGAATTTTGGCTTAAAATTAATGGTATACCCACTGAAAACCTTATATTTCTTGACGAAGCAGGAGCTAATCTATCTTTAATAAGACATTCAGCCCGTGCCAAAAAGGGTAAAAGAGCGCATGGCTCACGACCTCAGAAGCGTAGTAAAAATGTCTCTATAATTGGTGCAATTGGTCTTTGTGGTTTGATTAGTCAATATAGCATTTTAGGTGCAACTGACGGGCTGACATTTGAAGCTTATATTTCTCAAAAATTAGTTCCAAAACTGTGGGAGGGTGCCTACGTAGTCATGGACAATTGCTCAATTCATAAAGGCAAAGAGGTTGAAAAACTAATCGAGTCCGCCGGAGCAAAATTGATTTATTTACCACCATATTCTCCTGATTTTTCGCCAATAGAAAATTGTTGGTCAAAAGTTAAAAATCTACTCCGTTCTATTGGAGCTAGAAGTTATCCAGATTTAGCAAAAGCGATTGAAACTGCTTTTAATCAAGTTTCATTGAATGATATTTATAATTGGTTTACCCATTGTTGCTACTGTACTTCACCAGACTGAGAAACGCTATAATAACAAGGAAAGAATGCTGCTATTATCACAGCCATTTTAAAAGGCACAACATTGTTGTACCCCTAACTATGTCGGCATTTATTTAAAAATTACTGTAGAGGGGTTATATATTTTATATATAAATATAGAAATCCGATTTGATTTCTAAAAAAATCTCATTAATTTAGCGTGCGTTAGGCGTAAGCCGTAACGCATGAAAAGCATTGACACTGATGCGTTACGCTGTCGCTAACGCATCCTACTATGTGAACTTCAAAAATCAAATATGAGTCCTATATGTAGTAGGGTGGGCATTGCCCACCTATAATTTTCTCAAGAATTGATGCCTTTGATATTAGAAAGGATTAATTCCTTTGTCGAAAGGGTTAGAGATAACCGGATTTGATACAGAAGCGCTGTTACCAAAGTTGATGGTTATTGGCCCTCTGTTAGGATCGTTCAGAGTGTGGAACAAGTCTAAGAATTGTTGATTACTTTCAGTCACTGGAACAGCAATTGTTACTGCTCCACCGATTACATGGTTGATTTCGCTATTGTGTAGCTCATCAAGATAATCAAGATTATCTCTTTGATGTAAGTTGGCAATGTTGATATTAGCCATCTGTTAAATTCCTCCATGAGTTTATCGCCCTAAACCACAAGGCTTAGAGTGAATCTGGAAATTGCTAATTCCTTACTTTTATGTTTTGCGATCGCACTCGAAAATTCAAGTTTGATAGGTAAATTGAATAGACAATACTGGTAAGGTTTTGTCTGCAAAACTTATCAATAAATAATGTTGAGTCAGCTTGTATTCAATAATTTTTATCAGTTCCTACTGCTTACCTATAACTCACAAGTTATATAAAGATGAATGGAAAGAGCTTGTTCTTCAGTTTTATTTAATTGATACGAATTCCGAATTTTGAATTTTGACTCAGCCCGTAAATCGCCAGAATATAGCTTTAATACTAATAGTTATGGATAAAATAAAGGTCTTGAGGCATTAATTTAAGTATAGCTACCGAAAAATTCAAATAACTCAGGTTTTTTACTTATAAATTGTATTGTTACCAATGAATATGGTATAGTTTTGTTATCTTTTTGCAAAAATTAAATTTAAATAAATCAAATAAAAAATTTATAAAATTCGTGTACTTTGATACTATATTTTAAGAGAAATAAGTTTTAGCATCATCTTATGAATTCTGTAGGTACAGCATGGTCTTACGGCGCTGCTTAGTTGCCTCTAGCTTTATCACTTTCTCTACATTTGGCTGTGGTAATTGGGCAAATTCAACAGCAAATAACACCACACAAGTTGTACAAGAAAGTAATATTTCCCAACAGCTAATTGGTACACAATCTCCACAAAAAGCGGCAGAATTTTTAAAGCAAGCTAATAGCTTACTAGATGCACGTCGTTATCAAGATTCAATCGCAGCATTCGATCAAGCGATCGCAATTGAACCAAACATTCCCGAGGCTTGGATTAACAGAGGTAATGCGTTAACCTCTTTACAGCGTTATAAAGAAGCGATCGCATCCTACGATCGAGCGCTGGCTTTAAGGCCTGACAAAGATGTCGCTTGGTATAATCGGGGCAATGCTTTAACCTCATTGCGACTCTACAAAGATGCGATCGCATCATACGATAGAGCGATCGCCCTCCAGCCTAAAAAATCCGAAGCCTGGATTAACCGTGGAATAGCCTTAACAAAGCTGCAAAGTTACGCCGAAGGTTTGAAATCCTACGACACTGCGATCGCTATTCAGCCCAATATGCACCAGGCATATTACAATAAGGCTTGTTCTTATGGTTTGCAAGGCAATGTAGACCTAGCAATTGAGAACTTAGAGAAAGCAATCAAGCTTGCTCCTGATAAATATAAGAAATTGGCGAAAATAGATACAGATTTGAATAAAGTACGTAGCGATAAAAGATTTCAACAGCTAGTTAATTAGTGGATGTAGATGTAGGGTGTGTTGTCGCGCAGCGCAACGCACCAGCAACCATTTTCTTAGTGACACAATATTTTTTGCCCTGATTAATTATTTATCTGCCGCCAAAATTATTGGAATTGGTATAGATTAATATTGGCTGTATATTTAAATTTTTATATAAAGATGAAAAAATTGCTAGTCACTGGAACCAGTGGCTTTTTAGGATGGAATATTTGCCAGCTAGCAAAGCCTGAATGGGAAGTTTATGGTACTTATTTTGCCAATTATCTAGAAATACCTGGCATTAAAATATTAAAAGTTAATTTAAGTAATTTTCAAGAATTAAAGCAGATATTTAATGATATAAAACCAGCCGCAGTGATTCATACTGCTGCCCTTTCTCAACCAAACTTTTGTCAAAACCATCCTCAAGAATCATACGCAATTAATGTCACAGCATCCTGCAATATAGCTGGACTTTGTGCTGATTATGCAATTCCTTGTGCTTTTACATCAACTGACTTAGTATTTGATGGTTTAAATGCTCCCTATCAAGAAACAGATTCCGTAAGCCCTTTAAGTATTTATGGCGAGCAAAAAGTTCAAGCAGAAATAGGGATGTTAGAACGATATCCTCAAACAGCAGTATGCCGTATGCCTTTAATGTTTGGCATGGCAACACCTACAGCTAAAAGCTTTATGCAGCAATTTATAGAAACATTACAAGCAGGCAAAGAACTAAGTTTATTTATCGATGAATTCCGCACACCAGTTAGTGGTAAAACTGCGGCGCAAGGGCTACTATTAGCATTAGAAAAAGTTCAAGGATTAATTCACTTAGGTGGGAAAGAAAGAATTTCGCGTTACGATTTTATGCGCCTACTAGTAGAAGTATTTGAAATCCCTAATGCTCAACTTAAAGGCTGTCGCCAAGAAGATATCAAAATGGCAGCGCCTAGACCAAAAGATGTGTCTTTAAATAGTTCTAAAGCATTTGCATTAGGATATCAGCCGTTATCGATAAAAGAAGAATTAGCAGCCTTATACCAAATCAAATAATGTTGGCGACACATCAATATATCTAGAGGGCAAGGCAGTGCCTTGCCCCTACAGTCTGTCGCATTATTTTTTCAAATTGGTACTAATTCAGAAATAAAAAATCACGCAAAGACTTTGCGCCTTTGCGTGAGATTTAATGATTAATTTTTAACAGCCGAATTTGCTACGAATAAGCATCCATTGGCAAACAAGAACAAACAAAATTCCGGTCGCCAAAAGCAGCATCAATGCGTCCAACAGCAGGCCAGAATTTATGTTCTTTTGTCCAAGGTGCAGGGTAGGCAGCTTGTTCTCGAGAATAAGAATGATGCCATTCTCCAGTAATTAAGCTTTCGATGGTATGGGGTGCATTCTTCAAGAGATTATCTTGAGCATCCATCTTGCCATTTTCAATTTCGGCAATTTCTTGGCGAATAGAAATCAAAGCCTCACAGAAACGATCTAATTCTGCTTTCGATTCGCTTTCTGTGGGTTCTACCATGATTGTACCTGCCACAGGCCAGGAGACAGTGGGCGCATGGAAGCCGTAGTCCATTAGCCGTTTAGCAACATCATCAATTTCGATACCCGCAGATTTTTTGAGCGATCGCAAATCTAAAATGCATTCATGGGCAACTAGGCCATTTTTCCCTTTGTACAAAACGGGATAATATTCCTCAAGTCTCTTGGCTATATAGTTGGCGTTGAGAATTGCCACTTTGGTAGCTTCTGTCAATCCGTCTGCACCCATCATGGCAATGTACATCCAGGAAATCACCAAAATACTGGCACTTCCCCAAGGCGCAGCAGCTATAGCACCTTGAGAGTGCTGAGTGTTGAGTGCTGAGTGCTGAGTTTTATTGAGGGAGATAACAGGATGTCCTGGGAGGAAGGGGACGAGATGAGAAGCTACGCCAATTGGCCCCATACCTGGGCCGCCGCCACCATGAGGGATACAGAAGGTTTTGTGTAAGTTTAGGTGACAGACATCAGCGCCAATATCGCCCGGACGACAAATTCCGACTTGGGCGTTCATGTTCGCGCCATCCATGTACACTTGTCCGCCATGATTATGGACAATCTCACAGATTTCTTGAATGGCTTCCTCGAACACCCCATGAGTTGAGGGATATGTCACCATCAAGGCAGCGAGTTCATGACTATGCTTTTCTGCTTTCGCCTTGAGGTCAGCAATATCAATATTACCGTCTGCGTCACAGGCGACAGCGACAACTTTCATCCCACACATCACCGCACTAGCGGGGTTTGTTCCATGTGCGGAAGTAGGAATTAAGCAGACGTTGCGATGTCCTTCGTTGCGGCTTTCATGATAGTGACGAATCACCAACAGCCCCGCATATTCACCTTGGGAACCCGCATTTGGTTGTAGAGAAATTCCCGCGAATCCAGTAATTTCTGCTAACCACGCCTCAAGTTGCTGAAAGAGGATTTGATAACCCCTTGTTTGCGAGGGTGGTGCAAAAGGATGAATCTTGCCAAATTCTTGCCAGGTGACTGGTATCATCTCAGATGTGGCATTTAACTTCATCGTGCATGACCCTAAAGGAATCATCGATGTGGTTAAAGACAAATCCTTACTTTCTAGCTTGTGTAGATAACGTAATAACTCAGTTTCCGAGTGATAGCGGTTAAATACAGGATGAGTGAGGTAACTGCTACTGCGGGATAGGAAAAGCGGTGCAGTAGTCAGTTCACCAATGGTGAAAGATAAATCTTTACCCAAAGCAAAGATTTCTAACAAATCTTGAACGTCATCTACTGTAGTTGTCTCATCCAAAGAGATACCCACAGCAGTTTCATCAAAAATCCGCAGGTTAATATGACGTTCTTGGCAACCTTCCAGAATTTGTTCTAGGCTGTGTGTTCCTAACTCCACTCGCAAAGTATCAAAGAAAGATTCAGAACTAATTTTGTAACCCAGACGTTTTAACCCATCTGCCAAAATTCCCGTGAGGTTGTGGATATTTTCTGCGATCGCCTTCAGTCCATCTGGCCCATGATAGACTGCGTACATACTTGCCATCACAGCTAACAGAACTTGGGCAGTACAAATATTACTCGTAGCTTTTTCCCGGCGAATATGTTGTTCGCGGGTTTGTAAAGCCAGGCGCAATGCAGGCTTTCCTTGGGCATCTTTTGATACACCAACTATTCGCCCTGGCACCTGCCGCTTATACTCTTCTTTCGTTGCCATGTAAGCCGCATGAGGCCCGCCAAATCCCAAAGGAATACCGAAACGCTGAGTACTACCAATAGCAATATCAGCACCAAATTCACCCGGAGGTGTCAGCAAAGTTAAGCTGAGAGGATCTGCTGCTACCGTCACCAATGCACCTTTAGCATGGGCTTTTTCGATAAAAGCGCGGTAGTCGTAAATTGTGCCATCGCTAGCAGGGTATTGAAGAATCGCCCCAAAAATTGGTTGATCAAAATCAAAGGTTTGATGATCGCCAATAATAATATTTATCCCTAAAGGTTCAGCCCGTGTTTGCAGCACATCGATAGTTTGAGGATGACAATCACGGGAGACAAAATAGGCATTTGCCTTATTTTTACAAACACCGTAACTCAAACTCATAGCCTCTGCTGCGGCTGTCGCTTCATCAAGTAATGAAGCATTAGCAATTTCCAAACCCGTTAAATCAATAATCATCGTTTGGAAATTCAGCAGCGCTTCCAAGCGTCCTTGGGCAATTTCTGGCTGATAGGGAGTATAGGCAGTATACCAACCAGGATTTTCCAGAATATTACGCGCAATCACCGCAGGCGTGATGCAATCGTAATATCCCATCCCCATAAATGAGCGAAAAACCTGATTTTTCTCAGCAATTTGTTTTAATTTTGCCAGCGCTGCGTACTCAGTTTGTGCCTCTGGTAAATTTAATGCCCCTTGCAAACGAATAGCTTGGGGCACAGTTTTGTTTATCAGCACATCTAGACTGGGAAGGCCTAAGACACCAAGCATTTGCTCGATATCGTCAGAGTTAGGCCCAATATGCCTTTTTCTAAAATTATCTAAATTTTGTTTCCCTTCAGTCGCGATTTGGCGATCGCTAGACTGAGGAATAGGGGCGTAGCTTACCACTAAATTGCTCTCCCGATATTACTATTTAATATTTTGCAATAACTAATGTAAATAAGTTGGGGGAATTGGGAATTGGCATGGGGCATGGGGCATTGGGCATAGGACATTGGTAATTGGTAATGGGTAATCGGAAATTTCCTCCTCATCTACCTCATCTACCTCCTCTCCCTTATCCCCCAATCCCCAGTCCCCAGTCCCCAATCCCCACTACTCCCCTTCTACTTGGGCGCGATATTCATCTGCACTTAAAGCGTCATGAACCTCATCAGGATCGTTGACCCGAACTTTGACAAACCAAGCCTCACCGTAGGGGTCTTCAGCCACCTGTTCTGGAGAATCAATTAAATCATCATTGCGTTCTATAACTGTGCCGGTCACTGGTGCATTCAGTTCTTCTACAGCTTTGACTGATTCAATTGAGCCAAAAGTATCACCTTTGGTAATAGCATCGCCAATTTCTGGCAATTCCAAGAATACGACATCACCTAATTGATCGACAGCAAACTCAGTAATGCCGATGGTAGCAATTTCGCCCTCTAAGCGTACGTATTCATGAGTATCCAGGTATCTTAAATCCTGAGGATATTCAAAAGACATATTTACTGACCCCTCCACATCAAAAACATTATGGCTAATACATGATTCCAAGGCATATCTGGTAATTAACCATACTGTAGATTTACTAATTCACAACAGATTATTTTTCAAAAAGGGATTGGGGATTGGGGACTGGTGATTGGGGATGAGGTAGATGAGGAGGATGAGGGAGATGAAGGAGAAAATTCTGATTACCCATTACCCATTACCTATTACCAATGCCCCATGCCCAATGCCCCATGCCCTTTCACCCCCGATTTTTTGAGCGATAAAAAGGACGTTTAACTATAACTGTTGGATAAGCTTTACCGCGAATTTCTACTTCCAGTTGCTGACCAATAGTTGCAAGCTGGGAAGGTACGTAAGCTAAGGCAACAGGATAACCGAGTGTGGGCGACAGTGTCCCACTGGTAACTTCCCCTACTACTTTACCTGAAGATAATACTTGGTAACCATGACGGGCAATATTCCTACCTTGCATCTGTAAACCTACCAGACGGCGCTTTAATTTATTGGCTTTTTGTTCTTCTAAAACAGCACGACCAATAAAATCACCTTTGGTATCTAAATGAACTAACCAACCCAAACCCGCTTCTAGGGGAGTGGTGGTGTCGTCGATATCTTGCCCGTAAAGTGCCATTGCTGCTTCTAGGCGCAGAGTGTCTCTCGCACCCAACCCACAAGGAATTACGCCAGCATCAGCAAGATGTTGCCACAATTCTATACCCACCTCTGGATCGACCATGACCTCAAATCCATCTTCTCCCGTATAACCTGTGCGGGCGAGGAAGGCAGTTTTTCCTAGTACAGGCGCTTGGAGATGACCAAAGGCTTTAATTGGGTTTAAATCCGCTTCTACAAAAGGTTGAAGATATTGAACAGCTTTTGGCCCTTGTACAGCGATTAAAGCTTTGTCTTGTGACAAATCTTGGAACTCAACTGCATTCAAATCTAGGTGTTGTAATAACCAAGCTTTATCTTTATCTGTAGTTGCCGCATTAACAATAATCGCTACTTGCTGTTTACCAGTACTGTCTTCTCCTTGGTAATAAATAATGATGTCATCAATAATTCCACCTTGAGGATTTAATAATACAGTGTATTGCGCTTGACCTGGATGTAAGCGGTTTAAGTCGGATGGAACTAGCAGTTGTAGCTGCTCAATAGGGTTTTTACCTTGGAGAGTAAATTTACCCATGTGGGAAATATCGAACATCCCTGCTTCATTTCTTACAGCTTCATGTTCGCGAGTAATGCCAGAATACTGCACTGGCATTTCCCAGCCACTAAAGTTAGTAAAGCGGGCTTTGAGTTTCAACCCCAACTGGTATAAAGGGGTTCGCAGCAAAGATGGAACAATTTCTATTTTTTGATTAGCCACAGGTACTTTTGCTTTTGCGATCGCACTTTCACATTGTATATATCCTACGAGAAAGGCTGAAGGATGACGGCTAAAGGCTAAAAGCTAAAGGATTTCACTCTGGGAATTCTCTGAGGGTGGGCTGAAAATTTCACACTTCATCCTTCATTCCAGTGCTGTTTAATATTGAAAGATGTAAATGTTGAGATTTATTAAGCAGAAATTATGAAATATTGGCAACTATTAGCTAGCTTTGTCTTAGCTTTGGTTCTTTTTTTGTTTCCTCTATCAGCCGAAGCTGCAAGTTCTTCCAGTATTACCCGTTCTGCTGGCGATGAACTCAAAGGCAAGGATTATTCAGGGCAAAGCCTGATTGGCAGCGAATTTACCAACGTTGATTTAGAAAACGCCAATTTCAGCAATGCTGACCTCCGAGGTGGCGTGTTTAACGGTACCGTCTTACAGGGCGTAAATTTTCATGGTGTTGATTTTAGTAACGGCATTGCCTACTTAGCAAAATTCAGAAGCGCTAATTTAAGCGATGCGGTGTTAACAGATGCCATGATGTTGCGTTCCACCTTCGATGATGTAGACATCACAGGCGCAGATTTTACCAATGCCGTCTTAGATGGCATCCAAGTTAAAAAACTTTGCGCCAAAGCCAGCGGAGTAAATCCTAAAACTGGCGTAGATACCCGCGAGTCTTTAGGGTGTAAATAGGAAATGGGCATGGGGCATGGGGCATTGGGCATGGGGTAATTGGTAATGGGTAATAGAGATTTATATTCTCCCTCATCTCCCTCATCTCCCTCATCCCTCATCCCAAATCCCCAATCCCCAATCCCCAATCCCCAATCCCCAGTCCCCAATCCCCAGTCCCCAATCCCCAGTCCCCGACACCAGAGTTTTCACTAAGTATTTTTTCCTACCAAAATGCTGGTTTCGAGGGCAACATTGACCCTAAAAACACAAAAAATCCTGAAATCTATATAAATTAATGGTTTCATATATCCACATCTGGCTTGTTCACCTTAGAATGATTCATTGAAAAGTCGAGCCAATGGGATTTGCAGGCATTTTGAGTAAAAATGCTCCCAAAGGCAGGCTTTTGTATCCCCCAAAACAGAGATTTTGGTAAAGATGCATCAGGGTGCATCTGTAGAGAATCTCAAGTAAACCTCAAGGAGTTTATATGAACAAAGGTGAATTAGTTGATGCAGTAGCTGAAAAGGCTAGCGTTACCAAGAAGCAAGCAGACGCAGTTTTAACTGCTGCTTTGGAAACAATTATCGAAGCTGTTTCCTCTGGCGATAAGGTAACCCTAGTTGGTTTTGGTTCCTTTGAATCACGGGAACGTAAAGCCCGTGAAGGTCGTAACCCCAAAACTAATGAAAAGATGGAAATTCCCGCTACTAAAGTTCCAGCTTTCTCTGCTGGGAAGTTGTTTAGGGAAAAGGTTGCACCCCCAAAATCATAGGTTTTCTGCTTAGGAACCTAGATTTGATGCGGCAACCTGCACATGGGGGGAATTTAGCTTGGGCAGCAGCGCTGGCTGGCTGTCCCCCTGATGCCATTCTGGATTTTTCTGCCAGTATTAGCCCTTTGGGGCCACCAGATAGCGCGATCGCGGCTATTCAGTCCCATATTGGTAATCTTCGGCACTATCCAGATCCCAGTTACAGTGAACTGAGATTAGCTCTCAGTCACTTTCATCAACTGCCTTCTGAGTTTATTCTGCCAGGTAACGGCTCGGCAGAATTACTTACTTTAGTAGGTCGGGAATTGGCAGAATTAGCCGCAACAGTTGTTATGACTCCAGCTTTTGGCGACTACTACCGAACTCTATCGGCATATAACGCTCAATTACTGGAGTTCCCTGTTGATTGGGAATCTGAGGCGGATTTGTCATTGTTTCTTGACAAAGCACAAAACTTAAAAGAAGTAGGGCTACTCCTTAATAATCCCCATAACCCAACAGGAAAACTTTTTTTGCGGCAATCAATTCTTCCCTACCTGGATCAGTTTGGTTTGGTAGTGGTAGATGAAGCGTTTATGGACTTTTTACCTCCCGAAGAGGAACAAAGTCTGATTTCGCTGATACAGGAATACGAGAATTTAGTAGTGTTGCGATCGCTCACAAAATTTTACAGTCTCCCAGGGCTGAGACTGGGATATGCGATCGCTCATCCTCACCGCCTATCAAGATGGCAATTGTGGCGTGACCCCTGGCCAGTAAACACGTTAGCGGCTGCGGCGGCAATTGCGGCACTTCAAGATAGGGAATTTCAACAGCAAACTTGGTTATGGTTACCTCCTGCAAGAAATCAACTCTTGGGGGGTTTAGAAGCCATCCCAGGATTAATACCAGGAAAAGGTGCTGCTAACTTTTTACTGGTAGAGTCAAAAGAGTCTGTTTCTGATTTACAGCAGCAATTACTCAAGCATCATCAGGTTTTAATTCGTGATTGCCTGAGTTTTAAAGAACTAGGCGATCGCTTTTTTAGAGTTGCTGTACGTACTCAAGTCGATAATCAACGCTTACTCACGGCGTTACACTCAGTTATGAGTAGTGAGTGCTGAGTTCTGTTGTCAGTTTTTAGTGGCCAGTGATTTTTGATTTTCCACTGGCCACTTACTAAATCATTATTAGGAATTACGCAAGTGTCATGTTTTTTTCGTTTAGGTTTGTCAAGGGTCAAATGTCAAAAGTCCAAAAAACCTAAATTTTTGACCCTTGACTCTTGACTCTTATGCCAGAGGATCACTGTGCCAGTTGCATAAGTCCTGATTATTATTAATAAATATTAAGTATCTCCATAGAATTAAGTACACAGATTGTTCTTCTGTTCCTTGTTCTCTCTCCATAAATGTATCTTGCACAACTACTTAGCTAATGACTATTGACTACGATGTTGTAATTATTGGTGGTAGTCTGGCTGGACGCTACGCTGCCCTAGTTGCTACCCAACTACGTGCTAAAGTCGCTTTGGTAGAACCCAAAGTTAACTATGGGTTTGTGTATCACCAAACTATTAGTGAAATTGGCAACTTAGCACAGTATCTTAATAATCAAGTTGGGCTGAATATTCATTCCTCACAAGTTGAAACTCAAGAAAACACTCCAATATCTGTGGCATTGCCAGAGGCGATACTATATGCAAAAAATGCGATCGCTAATTTAGAAGCACAACATTCTCTTCCTCACCTGGCGGCTATGGGAGTTGATGTTATTTGTGAGAATGGTCAATTTCAATCTTCCCCTCATCTCGTATTTGCTGTTAGCCAACGCCTACTACGCGCACGCACTTATTTGCTAGCTAGTGGTTCTCGTCCAGCCATACCCGAAATTGAAGGATTATCAACTACCGATTACCTTACTTTAGGGAATATTTGGCAATTCCTTGATGAACGCTGCAAATCCAAGACATCACTGCCCAAAGAATGGATTATTCTTGGCGGTGTTCCTCAAAGTATAGAAGTGGCGCAAACCTTAGCGCGCTTGGGTTGTCATGTGACACTGGTTGTCAAACGTCCGCAAATTCTACCGGATATCGATCCAGAAATTGCCCAACTATTGCAAGCACAGTTAGAAATTGATGGTGTGCGCGTCCTGACAGACACACCCGTCACTCAAGTCATGCGAATTGATGATAAAAAGTGGATTCAAGCTGGAGATAAAGCAATAGAAACTGATGAAATTATAGTGGCAACTGGACAGCAACCAAATGTTGAATCCCTCAATTTAGCAGCAGTAGATGTGAAATGGTATAAACGGCATTTAGTAGTAAATAATAAACTGCAAACTACCAATCCCCGCATTTATGCTTGTGGTGATGTGATTGGTGGTTATGACTTTGCTAATGTCGCTAATTATGAAGCGAGAATTGCCATCAAAAATGCCCTCTTTTTCTCAAGATTACAAGTTAATTATCGGTGCATTCCTTTAGGAATATTTTTGCAACCGATGTTAGCAAAAATAGGTTTAACAGAGACACAAGCAAGACGGCAATATAATCCCAATGAGATTTTAGTTTTACGTCAATATTTTAAATCATTAGCATCAGCCCAAATTCGTGGTGAAACTACAGGTATTTGTAAATTAATTGTTTTACGCAACGGAGAAATTTTAGGAGCCGAAATATTTGGCTCAACAGCAGGAGAGTTAATTAATTTCATCGCTTTAGCAATGTCTCAAAATACTAAAATTCAGCATTTAGAAAATTTGTCTCCCTTGTATCCCAGTTTTACAGAAATTATTGAGCAATGTACCAGAGATTGGCTTCAACAAAAATCCAATAGTAACATTGCTTGGCAAGAATTTATCGAAAGTTTCTTTGCTGTTCGTCGCGATTGGAATTTATAAAATATTTTTCTATATTATTTGCTGTTTTGGAGTATTTTTTATCTTCAAATACTTGACCAATATGAATGAAGAATCTCTGCAAACACCGCCATCTCAAAGTATCTGTCATGACTGCGCTTTTCATATAAAAGTAGAAGATTGTATCGAATGCATTCATCCCGAAGAATCAGGTATTAATTGCGCTAGAGTTATGTTTTGTAGTTCCTTTAATCCAGCACAAGAAATTGACAGTCCTTGTGTCACTTTTGGTAATGATGAAGCTTAAAACTAGAAATAAAAATAGTTCAATAACCAAATAACACTTGCGGTTACTAAGGGAACACTAAGATTATCTGTACCATGAGGTGAAACACCTTCAGCTAAGGTTGCAAAAGCACCGCTAATAACAGCAGCTAAAAAAGCTTTTTCAAAACTATAAGTTACTGCTAAAGGACTCAGTAATGAACTTGGTAGTAACAGCAATACTAAAAAAATTACTGTCGTACTCACAAGCAACATTGTTACTGAACCCTCCCAAGAACGGACAGAACTTCCCACCTGATATTTATGTTGTCCAAAACGCCTACCAATTAATGCTGCTAGCGCATCACCCCAAGTCATCGCCATGACTCCAGCCACCGCGATCGCAACATTATCTACTGGCCCAGATGGTCGCCACAGCAATCCAAACAGCAGCGTTACAGAAATGGCAAAATAAACTGTACCTGGTGAACTGTCATCAGTATCCATAGCTTTCACAATTCGGTAACGGTAAAGCAAGTAATTAACGACAATAAAGCTAGCAAACGGTACAATGCCTATTTCCCAACTGTGAAATAGTAGCAGAATACCAAATACCCACATTCCTGCACCCACATGGATAATTTTACGAGTTAAATTTGGTGGGACATGAAATAGCCTCCCTAATCCCTCACCAAAGAGAAGCAGTGCGATCGCATAACTATAAGATGCTGCTAATCCGATAAAATTGTGATAGCTGCTCCAGTCATTAGTCATTTTCTCAGACCTTTTATTGATGAAAAATAAGCTTTAACACTTCGATAATATAAACAAAGTGGATCTGAAATTCAGGCTTATTTGTATTTATCTTAATTACCTAGACTAAAAGTAAAAATTATGAACATCCAACTAAAAGCCGAATACGAACAGTTTATTCAAAACCGAATTGCTACAGGTAGATATGAAAGTGCTGAAGATGTTATTGCTCAAGCATTAAAACTTCTAGAAGAATGGGAAAATGGCTATCAGGAATGGGAAGCAGAAGTTCAGCAAAAAATAGCTGTAGGACTTGCTTCTATTGAACGTGGAGACGTACTAAATAGTGAAGTTTTTATGGAACGGCTAGAAGAGAAATTACGTCAAATATGTGAGAATTATAGACCATTTATAAAGTAAATCTTAAGTAGGGTGTGTTACGGCTATGAAAGGATTTGCGACATAGAGACAATTAAATTTAGCCGTAACGCACCATCGATGCGGCGGTGCGTTAGGCGCTAAAATAGTTCTTCTGCGACCAATCATATTGGAAATCAGCGCCTAACACAACGCCAGTTCGCTCAAGTCGGGGAACCCGCCCACACGACTGGCTCCCCTACAGTAATTTTATTTTTACTTTATAAATAACCTCTTAAGCAGATTCAGAAGATGACTAGATTTTTGAGATTCTCCTGCAAAACTTCTCACTATAAAAACACTCTTCAATCATCCTCTGTTACCTGTTCTCTGTCCCTTATCGCTATTACGCCTCAGATTTTTTTCTGTTAACGAAACATTACCAATTCCTTGAAGAATTCCGCGACCAATTAAACCCAAACCCCGACCAATCACTTGCGTAAGAATGAAGACAATACCACTACCAAAAATCGCTAATAGTGATTTTAGCCGAGGTGCGATCGCATCCCGAAATTCTAAAAGTAATGTTACCACTAGTGGCATCCCAGATAGTTGGGTTAATTCCTGATTACGAGGCGCATAAATTGAGGTTTTTGCAATTCCACGTGGCGCAAAGACAAATAGCTCATAGCGGCTTTCAAAAATTGCCGTTGGTTCATTAATATAATTATTTAAACGATATTTCCAAGACAAATCATTTCTAAACCGTTCAATCTCTCTAGTAGAAATTAATCTGTGGTCATAAAAATCTTGTTTAATTACTTCTACATCAGCAAAATAATTAAGTAGCGGTTGTACTACCCCATTAGCTACTTGAATTAAGAAGTTTTCTAAAATTATTAATGCCTGTGACTTCGCTTCTGGGCTATCTGCTGAATAAGAAGTATTATCTATTTGTAAATCTCTTTGAAAGAGCAAATATGTAAATAACTCCATTAATAAAGGAATTTTTTGCAAAATTGCTGTTTGTATTGGTTGCGGATTTTGTAACAATATATTGACGATTTCTAGGTTGCGATCGCCTACTGGTACCCGAGAAAATCTGCCAAAAAAATCTGCAACTGTGGATTGCCACAAATCATATATCAGAGATTGTTTTAAATCATATAATTGATTGATTGATATCTCAGCAACGCGTAATTCATCTAACTGTTTAGCTAGTTTCTGCAAAATTAAATAAAGCAATTCTCTCTTTTTATCAGCACGCAGGATATCAATCTCTAAAGGAATATCTGTGACATTTTCTAAAGGTAATTGTAATTTAGTGATGCAAGCTGCAAATAAATTAGATTGCAGTGTTCTAGGGCTAAGTAAAAGTAAAGAATCTTGTAGTTGTACTAAATTTGATGTATTTGATGGAGCGATCGCATTATTCAATGAAGGAACAGGAGGCGGAAGTTGCATCGAATCAGGTATGACTTGCTGCTGTTCTGGTTGTCTTTCTTGCGGTGTAGCCAGCAACCGATTCAGCAACCAACGCGCTGCTAATAATTCTCGCCGCCTTCCTGCGAGAATCGCCTGATCCATCACTGGTAATCCTGGCACTTGCAATTGTCCTGTCACTGACTGCAGGCTAGCTTCAATGTAAGCAATCCCTGACAAACGCCAATTATTTCGCAGCCTCGCAAAAGGAAGTGGGGAATTTTGAGTAAGTACTGAGTTCTGAGTTTGAAGTACTGAATTTTGAGTTACCCCAACCGTAAACCAAAAGGAACCACCTTGCGCTACTGCTTGCATAGTTGTAACCAACTCAGAAACAGCAGTTCCTTTAGGACAATAACCATTTACACCAGCAGCTTTGGCTGCTAAAAGTAGTTCCGGTTCTGTAACCGAACTAAGAAGTAGTACAGGAAGATTGGGGTATAAAACTTTTAGTTGTCTACAAAATTGTAATCCCTGCTGCTGAAGCTGAGGAAAGCGATAATTACCTAATTCCAAAACCACCAAATTGACATAATTCGGGTCTTGTTGGTCGAATTCTGCTAAAACTTGCAAAGCAGCCGTATCTGTTTCGACTTCCGATAGTATTTGCAAATTCGGAATTTCTGCCAACGCTACCCGCAGTCCCAACCGAAAGATAGGGTCTTGGTCAATTAACAATAATTTTAAAGGGCGATCGCTCATAGTCTGTTCAACAACAGATAGGCTGTTTTACCTGAGTGAGAAAACAGCATTGGTATTTTGGTTAGTCCTACCCATTGTGACTTGTTTTCGCACCCAGCATCATAGTTATTACAAGCAACCTCTGCAGCTTTGATTCAATAACTAAAATGCTAACTACGTAACGGTCAAAGTTTTCTAGACTACTAAGCTAATACTTCATTTCGTCAATTACAGCAAACTTTCGTCTCTATTCCCTGTTCCCCCTTCCTATTCATCTAGATCAGTTCAGCTTGCTTGAGGATTACGGTAACCATAAAAGTTGATGCTGTAATCAGTAATCCGTACTCCAGTCTGCTGTTCAACTTGGCGAACAAAATCTTCTGGTAGTTCTATATGTACATCAAGAATCTGGTTAGTATCTATACAGTTAACATGACTATGAGAGTCACTGATATTACCGTATAAACGACCGTCGCAACGTTCAATACACTCAATAATACCTTGACTAGATAAAGCTTCTAAATTTTGATAAACAGAGGTATGACCGATTTCTTTACCTTGTTGGTTTAAGCGATCGTAAATCTCTCTAGCAGATAGATGTTCCTTAGCTTGCCAAAGCAGTTCTAGAATAAAGCGCCGCTGGCGACTAACCCGCATTCCTAGCACTTGACACTGCTCCAGCGCATCTTCTAGAGAACGAATTGGTTTGGTAGATATTGTTTGTTTTTGCATATTATAAGTTTGTTAACTATTGGGCTAATTTTCCCATTTCAAGGTTAATTGGTTATTCGTATATGCGAGGATATTCCTATTACTTTGCACCTCTACCTGGGCGATTGCTTTTGAACGCTGCGAAAATCACAGGCTAGGGCAAGAATTTTTTTGTTTGTTGACTGTCGTTTTGTCACATCCTAGTCTAAAGCAAACTCATTACAACTTTAGCTTAAAATAGTTAGTAATGTCCACTAAGGGCAAGGTTTTTCGTCTCTTGTTTGCCTGCAAGGTCAAGAAATCTTGATTGTATGTTGACTTTTTTAGGCAAAATATTTTCAGTATTAAAGTTTAATTTACTACATTGAATATGATAAAAATACGATAAGTAAGAGTAGCAACTTGCCCTAAGTTAAAGTAGTTTTTTCAGTAAGTTGGTACCAATCAACTCAATTTATCAGGATTGCTAGAAATCGTGAACGATTGATTCATGTATCATCATGCAAAAAATATTTGAATCACTCAAAAATGAAACATTATAGCCAGCCTAACCTACCTGAGATAATTTAATATTTACTTTAGAAATAGGTTTTATTTTCAACTTTTTTTAATATTTGAGTGGCAGGGAATTTATCACTAAGAGCTTAAATTCCCTAAATCCTTGCTAATAAACCCTCTAGCGCAAAACATCAGTCGAGTGGTTTAACTACAGAAAAAGCAAGAGATTTTCTTTTAGCATCGCCAATCAAAAATCGTAATGTAATTAACACTGAAATCATTGTCCCAGACCCTAAAATTTCAGCATATCCACGTATTAACATAACGTCCGCAAATTTACATAATGTCTAACAGGTGAATACAGAAATCCGAAAATTAATATTGATATCGCGCAAATCAAAATTAAGATTTTCTTCACTTTCAGTATTCAGTATTTAATGTGTAATTTGTATGGAGTAAGTAACTAGAGCAAATAAAAATTTCCAGGATGAGAATATGCAAATCATAGAATTTATACCTTCAGGTATTAACTATGAAATGCATTAATGTTAATAGGTATAAACTTTAGGCAAACACAAAGTGCAAATGGCAATATGTCATTCTTAGCCACAGACTACCTAATCTTTGCAACAGGAGGTCTAGCAGGGAAACGGATGCCAATAACTCTTAGAAAGATGATATTCCTTTAAATTTCGGCAAATAGACAAAGACGTTATGAGACGCGAATAATATCGCGTCTTTAATTTTGCAATTGAAAATCCGGGTAAATTCGCCGTAAATATACCAACGATACCTGAAAGCTGCTACTGTGTATTCTCAAGCCTACAGTTGAGCATAAATAAAGTGGCTGCTGAGTCAATGACAATCACGATCGCAATTAATACTGATTCCATTAACAATCTGGATCTGTCGCCCGTCTCAACGGTAATTGAAAAAATATTCCAAGAGCAAGCGATTGTATCCCAAGAACAGCAACTACGCTTCGATATCAAATATGCCTTAGAACCCAGCGATCCCCGCGAACTTTCGGAGGTTCCTGAAGTGCGGCTGTGGTTTGTCCGTCTAGATGCTAAATATCCCTGGCTACCATTTCTCTTAGATTGGAAGGCTGGAGAATTTGCCCGTTACACCGCCATGCTGGTACCACACCAGTTTAGTGCTAAAGAAGGGATTCAGTTTAATCCCGAAGCCTTAGAAATATTTCTGATGCACAAAATATTTATTTTAAGTGATTGGTTAAAACAGCAGGGTTTACCAAGCCAAACACGCCTCAAATCCCTAGCGCAAATGCTTGGTTATGAATTAGATGATGCTTTCTTTGAGGCATTTTAAACATATTCAAAGCATTAGCTGTAGGGACGTTATGCATAACGTCCCTAAAAATTATCAATTACATAGATTTGAGATTACTTAATCTGACAAATTAAATTTAATGCTGTCTTAAAAGCAAATTCGACTGCTTTAGATTTACTGGGTAAAGCGGCTTGCCATATTCGATAATCGTTATAAGCAATAATTAAGTTGGCTACATCATTGATGGGGATTTTATTTAGCACATCATATTGAGCCGTTTCAAAATCTTTAGCTGTACCATTTTTAGCTAAAATTTCCCGTGCAGCTTGCATAAATCCTTCTAATGCAGCTTGCTGGTATTTTTTGCCTATATCTTCTGTAAAAATAGATGATGCTTTGAAAGCTTTCATCTCCTCTAACAAAAGATGAGCAATTTCTCTCCCTGTTTGATTATTCAACTCAGAAGGCAGCTGCACATCTAAATATTCACATTCATAATTTTTATAATTAAGATATTCACAAATATTAATAGTAACTTGCGGTAGCTTTTGACCAGCTAATAGTGCCAGCAAAGGACTGATATCGGTATTAATTACAGCATCACTAAATACTTTTTCTTCACTTTCTAAACATTCATATACAAGATAAGTCCAAATACCTGGCTGACTGTTGTTATCTTGATTTGCTTGGTAAAAAGTTATAGTTCCGTCCGCTTCATCTTCATAATAAGCGCTATGGACATCGGTAAATTCGCAGCGATGTAAGCTTAGAGAGTGCATGATTCTCTTAAAAATTCCAGTGATATGATGCGGCTGACTTTCTACTTGAAAGTAACGCTTGGAACGATTAAGAAAGCCATGTAATCGAATCGCCATTGATTTTTCCTTTTTATAACTCAACGTCAGTCACGGAAAATGCACCTGCCTCAAGACAATACGGTCACTAGGGAACACTAATATAGGGAATGAGATTTACTTCATGCTGAAAAGACTAGGTGATCATACAGCCGTGCGATCGCTATCTCACCAGATTCGGAAGTAGGGAAGCCAGTACGCCCTTGGTGGTTCTCCCCGTTGTAGCAACTGGCGTTTCACATAAGGAAACCCAACACAGAAAATAGATTAAGCTTTCAAGATTCATGTTGGGTTGCGCTGCGCTTAACCCAACCTACATCTGCTATAGCTGCTGCTTATGATAATGCGGGGATCGCATAGCAATTGCTTATTCTCAGTTCTATTTACTTAAGTTGCTGAATCTTTAGCTTTCAGTTTTCATGTAAATCTTGGACTGTGGGTAATTTATTTCGTAACACAACTGCAAATTCCTTGGTTAAAGCAAAATATCTAAAGTTACTATTTATTTTCTAAGCATTGGGAATTGAGCAAAACTTTATGAGCAATAGAGACTTGGTAAAAACTTCTGCCTCAACGATTAATTGCTCTTTATCCTCTTTAATAGCAAAGAAATTGGCTAAATCTCGATTTGCTCCAGCTTAGCTAAAATACAGATGATTGGAGTCATCTAATTTTTATTTTGCCCACAACTTCATTGAAACTAACGATTTTGAGAAAAATAAAGTTATTTTTAAAAAAAATTAATTTATTGACATTTATTAACATTAAAACCTTTGCCGCTACCCACATATTTTCTTGGCTGCAACTGTCATAAATTTAGCTAAATCCTAGCTAATATTTCACAACTCGTTTAAGCATGGAAATCTCATTAATAGGAAGAACACCATTTACGCAATCAGCGTGAGATTTATGGAGTTAATCGCCTAGAAAAACAATTTTCCAGGCGATTAGCCAACGTAGGGAAAACTGAAAAGATGTGGATAACGAACAAAAAGGCTTCAATTGCAGGGATTCATGATTAACACAATTGCCTTATTGGATCTCATATACCATCGTTGTCTAAGAAAACTGCTGGTTTAACCATTCCAGATTTTCTCTAACACTACTTGGGTTGAAATATCGCCAATTTTGCCCGTAGGAGACTTAATAGCCAGGAATTTCTCGCTTTTTGGTAACACCTGTGCTGCATCTGTAGAGCCAAACAGCGCAATTGTATAAGTCTGAACTGCCACGCTGAGTTGCAGAGGTGCGCTGTCAGTAGTCAACATCAAACTTGCTCCAGTAACGATCGCGGCTAGTTTACCAGTATTGTCAGGGGAGGTCACCTTAATATCTGGGCAGGATTCTAAAAGCGATCGCACTATTTGTTCATCCTCAGGGCCTTTAAAAACCACTATAGGTAAATCTGGCTGCTTGCGTTGGCACTCTTGTATGATCTGCTGCCAGTTTTCTACAGGATAAATGGGATTGCGGCTTTTAGCTGAAGCTGACAGACTAGAGCCAGCATAAATCAAGATATAGCCCGTTTCATTCACACTTAAGCGTTTCTGTTCCTGTTGTGCCCACTCAATATCGGGTTTTGGCACATTTAAGGACAATTCTGGGCAAGGAGTTTGAATGTTTAACGGTTGCAGTAAATTGTGATAACCCACTGCTAAATACTGAGAGGACTGGAAAGGTAAAGTATTAGTGAGAAAAACTGCACCCTTACCTTGATAGCCAATCCGGGTAGGAATTCCTGTTAACCACAGAAAAAGACCCACTAACCAGCTCTGTCCTACTGTAATGGCCACATCGTATTCGCGATCGCGAATAATGCCCACTAAGTTACCCCAATCCGCCAAACTGTTACGGTCTTTAAAATCAAAGGTCAATACCTCATTCACCGACTTACTAACCCGGTAAGCTGCTTTTGAGCGGGGTTCCACCACGACATCTATCTGAGCGTTTGGGTAATAGCGCTTCAGTTCATCTAGAGTCGGAAACATAAGAATTTGGTTGCCAATTCCGCCAGGTACAAGGGCTACTACTCGCATAATATTTATTTACGCTTACTCGCTCCCTATTTTAGGGGAATATAGGTATTAGGGAATCGGGGATTGGGAATTGGGTAATAGGTAATGGGTAATTGGTAATTGGGGTCTGTCATTTGTCATTTGTCATTTACTGTTTGGTATTCCCCTTTTCCCCAATCCCCGATCCCCAATCCCTAATCCCCAGTTTTACGATTTAAGAAATTTTGTGTATTTACTAATTCCAGCAGCAGGTTTAGGAAAAAGAATGGGGAGTGACCGCAATAAACTCCTCTTGACGGTGCGATCGCAACCCATTATTGCTTGGACTCTCAAGGCTGCAGATGCAGCTAGTAGCATCAGTTGGATTGGAATTATTTCCCAACCCACTGACTGGGATGACTTAAAAGCCATCCTCGCTGACTTAAAGCTCAATAAACCAGTGGAATTAATTGCTGGTGGCTCAACCAGGCAGGAATCTGTTTACAATGGCTTGCTGGCGCTTCCAGAAGCCGCAGAGCAAGTTTTGATTCACGATGGCGCGAGATGTTTAGCCACACCAGATTTACTCAACGCCTGTGCGGAAGCTATTCGTCACTGTCCTGGGTTAATTGCCGCTATACCAGTCAAAGACACGATTAAAGTCGTCGATAAGCATGGCATCATCCAAAATACACCTGATCGAAGTCAATTGTGGGCAGCCCAAACACCTCAAGGATTTGATGTCAAGTTGTTGAAACAGTGCCACGCCGAAGGTGTACGCCAAGGTTGGGAAGTCACAGACGATGCGGCTTTATTTGAAAAATGTGGCATCGAAGTCCGGATTGTCCAAGGCGAAGAGACAAATCTCAAAGTCACCACTCCTCAAGATTTGGCGATCGCAGAATTTATTCTTAAGAGTAGGGAATAGGGATTGGGGACTGGTGACTGGGGACTGGTGACTGGGGAAGATGAGGAAGATGAGGGGGAAAAAGTAATTACCCAATGCCCAATGCCCCATGCCCCATGCCCAATCTTCATTGACAAATCATATTATGTATGATAGCATCCCACTCACTTGGAACTCGTCTTGCGTCAGGTGTCAGTTGTCAAATACAGATGACTAATGACTAATGACTAATGACTAATGACTAACGACTAATGAATACAGCCACAGCGACGAAGATAGAAGCAATTCTCTATTTGAAGGGTAAGCCCTTGTCGCTCGGTGAAATCGCCGAGTATGCCGCGTGCGATCGCGCTACGGTTGAAGAAGGCATGATGGAACTAATTGACGATTATGCCCGCCGAGACAGCGCCCTAGAAGTCGTAGAGACACCCAATGGTTATAGTTTGCAACTGAGGTCTGATTTTCATGACTTAGTGCAAACGCTAATTCCCGTTGAATTAGGTTTAGGTGCATTACGCACTTTAGCTGCGATCGCCCTCAATAGCCCCATACTCCAAAGCGACTTAATTAACTTACGGGGTTCGGGAGTATATCAACATGTTCCGGAACTTGTGGAACTTGGTTTTGTTCGCAAGCGCCGAGATAGTGATTCTCGCTCGTATTCGCTACAAATAACACCAAAATTTCATCAGTATTTTCAAATTGAGCAACTCCCGCAAATACTTTCCCAAAATCAACAGGAACAACAACTAGAGTTAGATCTAGAACTGACAGCAGAAGCAGTAGCAGAATAAATGGTACTGACACAAAAGTATTTACCCATATCAAAACCACCGCTAGCTAGTAAAGTTCAGCGTAAAATAGTTGTAAATCCTTATTACAGGGAATTGCTCTGCTAGAAATCAGGTAACCGCCTTCCCTAGGGTAGAATCAACAGGTTATACCCGTGGTGAATGCATTACCCTTTGACTATGGTTTAGAGTAGAATCAGCAACTAAGCTACAAAAAACTGCCAATGGAGTTTAATCCTGACTTTTTGAATGACAACTCTGAGGAACACCCTAACCAGCTTCTAAACGACTACTTTGAGGAAAATCCCAATCAGTTGCTCAAATATCTACAGCATCAGTCGCCGGAAGTCATGGCCCGCGTCGCCCAGTCCGTTAGTCCCGAAATTAAACAAATAATTTCGCAAAATGTCCAAGGGCTTGTCGGGATGCTACCCCCAGAAAATTTTAACGTGCAAATCACAACAGATCGGGAAAACCTTGCAGGCCTTTTAGCGTCAGCGATGATGACGGGTTATTTCCTGCGTCAAATGGAACAGAGAATGCAATTAGACCATTTGTCTAGTCAATAGGTAAAAGTCAAAAGTAAAGGGTCGAGAGTCAGCCGCTAGAATCATTATTTATTAAATTATTTCTCTTTAATGTTCTAGCCCCTAACCCCTAACCTCTAGCCCTTACCTATTGCTACTTCTTTTGGGGATAAGCCCCTGGTTGTACTTTGAAGATGTGATTTTTACCTTCGCGGCTGACTTCAATTTCTAGCGTGTCTCCTACAGAACTAGACTCGACTAGTCTTTGAACTTGGGCTGCTGTCTTAACTGGTTTACGATTGATTTTTTGAATCAAGTCGCCAGGAAGCAGTCCGGCGCGTTTTGCTGGTGAATTTTCCAGGGTGCTTTTAATGACTACTCCAGCGTCTTGTTGAATATTCAGCTTATTTTCTTGATTAATCTGCTCTTTTTTGGTGGGAGTCAAATCTGTCATTTCTACTCCCAAAAAAGGATGATCTACACGCCCTTTAGTAAACAGTTCGTTAGCGATGCGGGCAGCTGTTTCAATGGGGATCGCAAAACCCAAGCCTTGAGCATCAGCGCGAATTGCTGTATTCACACCAATAACTTCACCTTGGGCGTTTAATAAAGGGCCGCCAGAATTACCGGGATTAATTGCAGCATCAGTTTGGATAAAGCTGACGCGCTTTTCTGGTACGCCAACTTGAGCGCTAGTGCGATCAGTAGCACTGATAATGCCAATGGTGACGGTATTATCTAAACCTAAAGGATTACCAATTGCGATCGCCCACTGTCCTGGTATCAAATTTTGTGAATTACCTAGCTTGACTGTAGGTAATTTTTTTGCTTTTATTTTCACTACAGCTACATCTGTAACTGCATCTACGCCCTGCACTTTGCCCTCAAAAGTTCGCCCATCCTTGAGGGTTACTTGGACAGTATCGGTATCTGCTACTACATGAGCATTAGTCAGTAATAAGCCATTGTCTGTCAAAATAAATCCTGAACCCGTACCGCGCTCAATTCTTTCTTCTGGCATTGGTTGCTCATCCTCACCAAAAAAGCGGCGCAGTAAAGGATTTTTTAAAGCGTCAGAAATCGGATTTGCCACTTTACGAGTAGCATTAATTCGCACCACAGCCGGCCCAACTTTTTGTACAGCAGTAGCAATAAAATTCACATTATCACCACCAGTATTCCCAATTGGCCCGCTATAAGCGGGGGGATTTACTGATTCTGAAGGTAAAGCCGCGGTGACATTTTTTAGTTCTTGAAACGAATAACGCTTTGGTAGGAGATAACGACTACCTAACAAACCTGCACTACCGCCAATTACCAGTAAAGATATGTAGACGGCCAGTTGCTTTAAAGATAACTTCATAATAATTTCGCTCTAAAGATAGCAATGCGGCTACTAATTTATAAGTTTAGTCAAGCAAGCAGCGAGTGGACAGAGCAATTTGACAGAACAGCCAATAAAAAATCGGAGAAGCTTCAGTAATTCTTCTAGCTTCTACAACATTTTCAGGGAACTACTAGCTTCCCATCAGCTTCTACTCACCAATACCCAAGTTTAAAATTAAAAATTAAAACTCTCTTTAACTAGTAGGCATGACTCGTCCTTACCGTTTAGTGTTTATCTGTAGTTTAGTCAGCACTTTGGGGCTAGGATCTATACTCTCATCACAAAGCTCCACATCTGCTGCAGAGAGTTGTCCAACTCCAGCCTTGTCTCGTTTCCAGCGCCATACAGTTGCTCGTGGCGAAACCTTAGAGAGTATAGCGCAACTCTATAACCTAGCTCCAGCAACTATCGCCGTGATGAACCCATCTGTGAAAAACGGCGCAGTGACGGTTGGTAGTGAACTTCAAATTCCTCCCTACAATGGAATTGTGGTCGAAGTGCCTCATGGTCAAACTTGGCGACAAGTAGCAGCAAAGTACAAAGTGCGTGCTGATGCCATGTTTGAAATCAATGGTTGTCAAAAAGACCCTAGAGTTGTGTTTGTTCCTGGGGTGAATGGTGCATCAAATCGCGTTGTCGCTGCGCCTCCTCAGACTAATCAGCCACCTACCCAACTAAGTGGGTATCCTTTATCAGCCGCAACTACTGTGGCGTTACCTTATGGCTGGCAAATTAATCCTCATTCTGGTGAAGTCTTTTTCCACAGTGGGGTAGACTTGGCAGCTGCTATTGGTACACCCGTAGAAGCGATCGCACCTGGAGTTGTCGCCTTTGCTAAGGAACAAGGTAGTTATGGCAAGTTGGTAATTATTAATCACAGTGGTGGGTTGCAAAGCCGCTACGCCCATCTTGACACCATCAAGGTGACTGCTGGTCAGCAAGTGAAAAAAGGCGATGTCCTGGGAACTGTGGGAACGACTGGACAACCAGCAGCTAAACAACCCCACCTGCATTTTGAAGTACGTTCTAGCTCATCTCTCGGTTGGACAGCTCAAGATCCAAAAGCTTATTTAAAAAAATGATTGGATCGGGTCGGTAGATTTAACAATATGCATTCCTGCTGCGGCAAACTTACTAAAAGCAGCATCGGCTTGTTCTGTGTAATCAACAATTCCAGGAACCACAACAGGAGAAGTGCAATCCTCTAAGAGATAAACTTTTTTGCTAAGGGTAGCATCTACCTGTTGAATTTCTGTTAATAAATCGTCAATTGTCCAGGCGACACAGTGACTTTTAGCTTGACCACCAATAATTACAGCATCAAATTCTAAAAGTTGCTGAATTAATTTTGTATTCTTTTGCGCGAGCGGATTTTGATCAAAACCTATTAATACTTCTGGACGTAAAATCGAATAATTTTCGGTTAAGGGATTCTCGCCTTTAATTTCAAATTGCGTTTGACTCTGACGTGCAATGCAATGGAAGAAAATTGCTTCTTCTACAGATGAAACTAAAGCATGACCAATCCCGCCTAACATTGAGTGATAAGGCCAAACAGTGAGGGGATATTTCCCATCTTGACTTAGCTGTTTCACATAGTGGTAAGCCTGCTTTTCTAATAATTCGTAATTACCTCTAGTAATACTGTAAGCAACTGCGGGATTAACTTGCCAAATACCTTGCTCTACATCTTGCAGAGTAATATTTGTTGCTGCTGGTATAGGATGTTCCCCAGCAGAATTTACCCAGAAAATCGGATGAAAAATTTGTGTGGCTGTATGAGTATCTAAGGTAGGAGTAATTGTAGTAATCAATCCTAAATTGCGATAAATAAATTCACATACTCGCTGATTATCTTCTACTGCTCCCATACCAGATTTTCCGCCTACAAATAATTCAAATTCTGGGATGCAGAAAGTATTTTGCACATCAATTAATAGCAGACAAATACGACGCTTATCTGAAGCTGCTGGCGGGATATTATGTTGTTGCGCCCATGCTTCAGCCTGTGCTGCACGTTCTTGATAGGGTACACGCCAAACTTCACCCACTTTTTCTGGTTGATAGTATGGAGGAATGGGCAGTTGGGTTGGGCTTTGAGTATTCATATTGAAGTTAAATTAAGTTTAATGTAACAATTTGTAAGAGCGATCGCCTCTGTAACTCCCTAGCTTAGCCGACTTACACAACTTCAGCAGTAGATAATTGTAATTAACTTAACCGAGAGCGATCGCGTTTCATCTTTTGCTCGTTCATAGTCTTAGTAGTATATTTGTATTATAAAAAGCCAGATTGTGCGATCGCCCTGATGAACCAAGATAAATTCATTAGGCCAATCTCTCCAATACCGACTAATAGAGAGACTAATTTGAGATATACAGGCCTGATGCTATATTCTGTAATACCAAAATGCTAGAAGATAAAGTTAAAGATATTGTGCAATATCAAAATGTAGATGCAGCAGAAATATTTGACTTTACCCCAGAAGCTGAGCCATCTATATTAGATGAGATAAATATCAATATTTGAACTATTAATGAATAGTAATTCGTTAATTTATTTCATCCTCGAAAGGGGAATGAGTTAATTATATACTCGTAAAATGCCGTAGTAATGAAAGCTGCTGCTTGATGCATCTCATAGATAAAAATTATGCAAGCTGATTTAATAAACTAACTAGCATTAGTGCTATCATTTATAACTCAGTAATAAAGTGATTCCTCTCAACTTGCAAAGGCTAGTAAATAGACTATTTTCCCTGACAAAAAAAATCGATAAATCTTCTTTATTTCTAGTCTTATCTCACATTCTTTTTTTTTTGCACAGTAATTAACCAAAAGCGCCCCACCTGTGGCAATCTGAGAAACAGAGATTTTGAAATTTGATATTTTCGCTACAGCAAATTTACCTAATGAGGTTATGCAAACTCTGCCCACAGTTACAACTGTAAACACCACATCTAGTGAACCTAACTTTGATACCACAATTAAGCGGCGCAAAACTCGTCCAGTAAAGGTGGGGGATGTCATCATTGGGGGTGGCTACCCTGTGGTAGTACAGTCGATGATCAATGAAGATACCCTAGATATAGATGGTTCCGTAGCAGCTATTCGTCGTTTGCACGAAATTGGTTGCGAAATTGTCCGCGTTACTGTGCCTAGTATGGCTCACGCCAAAGCTTTAGCGGAAATTAAGCAAAAACTTATTAAAACATACCGAGATGTACCTATAGTTGCTGATGTACATCACAACGGTATGAAAATCGCTTTGGAAGTTGCCAAGCACATAGAAAAAGTACGGATTAATCCCGGTTTATATGTGTTTGAAAAGCCAAATGGTAATAGAAGCGAATACACCAAAGTAGAGTTTGATGAAATTGGCGACAAAATCCGCGAAACCCTAGAACCTTTGGTTGTTTCTTTAAGAGATCAAGGGAAAGCGATGCGAATAGGGGTAAATCATGGTTCTCTCGCTGAGAGAATGCTATTTACCTATGGCGATACCCCAGAGGGGATGGTGGAATCAGCTTTAGAATTCATTCGCATTTGTGAATCTCTCAACTTCCACAATTTAGTAATTTCCATGAAGGCTTCGCGCGTACCAGTCATGGTAGCTGCCTATCGTCTCATGGCCAAGCGCATGGATGAGCTGGGTATGGATTATCCCTTGCATTTAGGTGTCACCGAAGCTGGGGATGGTGAATACGGACGAATCAAGTCTACAGCAGGTATTGCCACATTACTGGCTGATGGCATTGGCGACACAATTCGAGCCTCACTCACAGAATCACCAGAGAAGGAAATTCCGGTCTGCTATAGCATACTGCAAGCCTTAGGCTTACGAAAAACTATGGTAGAGTACGTAGCTTGCCCTTCCTGCGGACGTACCTTATTTAACTTGGAAGAGGTCCTGCACAAAGTTCGAGAAGCAACCAAACACTTAACCGGTTTAGACATTGCAGTAATGGGTTGTATTGTAAATGGCCCCGGTGAAATGGCAGATGCAGACTATGGCTATGTAGGCAAGACTCCTGGTTATATTTCTTTATATCGTGGCAGAGAAGAAATCAAAAAAGTCCCAGAAGATAATGGAGTAGAGGAATTAATTAACCTCATCAAATCCGATGGGCGTTGGGTAGATCCTTAAGATTTGCGTAACGGCGACCACAAAGGTCGCCGGATTGCCAAGTATTTTGCTGTAATAAGAATACATGCTCGTCTGTTACAGTGATACCCTGTGTTAGATTGGGCATACTGACTATACAAATTTTCCTCTGGCGCAGCTGTCATTATGGTGATTACAAAAAGTAAGCTGGTTTTGGGTGCTACGGCAGTGACGCTCTCAACTATTGCTGTTACAAGTCTTGGGATTCACTCACGAGGTCAGGCTTTAAATAACAGTCCCAAGGAATTGATAGACGAAGTTTGGCAAGTTGTTCAGCGCCAATACGTAGACGGTACTTTTAATCAGGTAGATTGGCAGGCTGTAAGGAAAGAATATTTAAGTAAGTCCTACAGTAGTAAAAAAGAAGCATATAAGTCCATCCGGGAAATGCTCAAAAAGCTAGATGACCCCTACACCCGGTTTATGGATCCAGATGAATTCAAAAATATGCAAGTCGATACCTCTGGGGAACTCACAGGTATTGGTATCACAATTAGTCAAGACGAAAAAACTAAACAGTTAGTGGTGATTGCGCCTATAGAAGATACTCCAGCTTTTAAAGCGGGGATTTTATCTAAAGATGAGATTCTCAAAATTGATGGTAAAAGTACTCAAGGAATGGATACTAACCAAGCTGTATCTCTAATTCGGGGTACGGCTGGTACAAAAGTAAAATTAACTATTAGGCGTAGCGGTCAAACTAAAGATTTTGAAATTACACGGGCAAGAATAGAAATTCATCCCGTTAAATATTCACAAAAAACTAGCCCTGCAGGTAACCTGGGTTACATTCGCCTGAACCAGTTCAGTGCTAATGCTGGCAAGGAAATGCAACAAGCCATCAAGGATTTAGAAACCAAAAAAGTTGTTGGTTACGTTTTAGATTTGCGTGGTAATCCTGGTGGTCTACTCTTCTCTAGCGTCGAAATTGCCCGGATGTGGCTGGATAAAGGAACAATTGTTTCTACTATAGACCGGCAAGGTGAACAAGAACGAGAAGTAGCGAATGGACGCGCCTTAACAGATAAGCCGATGGTGGTTTTAGTCGATAAAGGTTCCGCCAGCGCTAGTGAAATTCTCTCAGGTGCCTTACAAGACAACAAGCGCGCTACTTTGGTAGGTACGCAGACCTTTGGCAAGGGCTTGGTACAATCGGTACGCCCTCTAGAAGATGGCTCGGGATTAGCGGTAACAATTGCTAAATATCACACCCCCAGTGGTAAAGACATTAACAAGCACGGCATTGATCCCGATATTAA
The DNA here is from genome assembly GCA_002368155.1 of Nostoc carneum NIES-2107. GTDB lineage: Bacteria > Cyanobacteriota > Cyanobacteriia > Cyanobacteriales > Nostocaceae > Aulosira > Aulosira carnea. The sequence continues at coordinate 6,173,683 of AP018180.1, read as the reverse complement.
GGTTGAATTGACTGATGCTCAAAAACAAGATTTATGGCTACGCGAACGTGACAAACTCGCAACCTTAGAAGATCCGCAATTTGCTAAAGCAGTAGAAGTCCTAGGCAAACAAATTACGGCTAAAGGTACAACAACTACAAGTGCTGAGAAAAATTAAATCAGCACTTTAAGTGTCTGTAACTGGGAAGCTATTGTCTCAGGATTTGGGTAATTCCCAATAAATCCCCAGTCCCAGTTTCCTTTTATTGGGGTTGGCATTTGCCAGCCCTAATTAATCCTATACGACGTGCGATCGCATCTCCTTGGGAACTAAACGGCCCCCACTTTTCAATAATTTCTGTCTCGGACGTTCCTGCATCTAAGTTGGAGACTATCTCGCAATTACCAGCCGGACGCTTGACAACATACCAATTTTCTGTTGATTCAGTCATAAAAATCAAACTAAATTCAAATTTTCTATTAAATGGTACCAATGGTACTTCATGACCTAGCAGGGATAGAATTGTAACACTAAAGGCTCGTTACATTAAGAAGTAAATGTGATTAAATCACTACGCAACCCCCTTAAGATATAGTTTTGGGTTTTAGGGATGTTGTAAAATAAACAAAGAAGGATTCGGGGGGCCATTTACTGGTCAGAAACGCCTATAGAGACTATCTACGGAAATCTCCAGGGTTTAAAGTCCAGCCAGCTAAAGCAACTACAGCGGCTGTATCACCAGCGCATACCGGGCGATAGCATCAGTACGTCCGATTTCTCTCAGCGGCTGGCAGCAATTAGTACAGAACTCAATCAGCCTGTGTGTGCCTATCTCAACCGTCGCGGACAAGTGATACGTGTGGGGGTAGGCACACCGCGTCAAACGCAAATCCCACCGCTAGAATTGCCCCGTTATGGTGCAGAACGACTTAGCGGTATTCGTTGTATAGCTACTCATTTGAAGCCAGAACCGCCTAATGAAGCGGCACTGACAGCAATGGCTTTGCAACGATTAGATGTCTTAGTTGTACTCAATATCACTGGGGCAGGATTTACACGTAGAGGCGGCGGTGCGACTGGGTACGTCAAAGAAGCTTATTTAGCTCACTTGACACCCCAAGATTCTCGTACACTCATTACTAGCCCTGCTATGTTAAAGGGTGGATCTAACAATATCCAATCTCCAAACTGGACTGTGTCACAACCGCTGAGTTTGGATGAATTAGCACAGCAAGACTTTATTGATTTAGTAGAAAATCTCGAAGCAGAATTTCAGCGCGAATTCGTTGCCCAAGAAGTAGATGTTGACCACGATCGCGTGCTAATTGTGGGAGTGATGACCGATGAAATGACTCCGCTACAATTCCAAGACACCTTGGCAGAATTGGCACGGTTAGTAGATACAGCCGGGGGCGATGTACTACAGACAGTACAACAAAAGCGATCGCGTATTCATCCCCAAACAGTAGTTGGTGAAGGTAAAGTTCAAGAAGTTGCCTTAACTGCCCAAACTTTAGGAGCTAATCTAGTTGTATTTGACCGCGACCTTTCACCAGCTCAAGTCCGCAACCTAGAAGCCCAAATTGGTATCCGGGTAGTAGACCGCACCGAAGTAATTTTAGATATCTTTGCTCAACGCGCTCAGTCTGGTGCTGGTAAGTTACAAGTGGAACTGGCACAACTTGAGTATATGCTGCCGCGACTAACTGGTAGAGGTCAGGCGATGTCTCGGCTAGGCGGTGGTATTGGGACGCGAGGCCCTGGTGAAACCAAACTAGAAACTGAACGCCGTGCCATTCAACGGCGCATTTCTCGGTTGCAACAAGAAGTTAACCAGTTGCAAGCACATCGTTCCCGCCTACGACAACGCCGACAACATCGGGAAGTGCCTTCAGTGGCTTTGGTTGGTTACACGAACGCTGGCAAATCAACTTTGCTCAATGCTCTCACTAACGCCGAAGTTTACACAGCCGACCAATTATTTGCTACTCTCGACCCTACTACGCGCCGTCTGGTGATTTCTGATGCTGAGACAGGTGCAACCCAAGAGATTCTGCTAACAGATACAGTAGGGTTTATACATGAATTGCCTGCCTCCTTAATGGATGCCTTCCGCGCCACCTTAGAAGAAGTCACAGAAGCCGATGCTTTACTGCATTTGGTCGATTTGTCTCATCCAGCTTGGTTGAGTCATATTCGCTCAGTTAGAGAAATCCTCGCCCAAATGCCTGTGACTCCAGGCCCAGCATTAGTGGCTTTTAACAAAATCGATCAAGTCAGTAGCGAAACCCTCGCTTTAGCACGGGAAGAATTTCCTCTAGCAGTATTTATTTCTGCTAGTCAGCGCTTGGGATTAGAAACCCTACGCCATCGGTTAACCCAGCTGATTCAATACGCTGTTGACTCTCGGTAAATACTAAAAATCAAGTAAATTTTGTGTTTTGCTGCAAAAAGCCGTAGTTATAATGACTACGGCTTTTTATATTACCCAGAAAATATTTATGACTACAGAATCAGATACTTTAATCACGCAAATACAGCCAGTTTTGCCCTCTAGCTATATTCAAATAGAAGACTTTCTTACAGCAGAAGAACATCAACTGTTACTCAACTATGTTCTCGACCGCGAATCACTGTTTGTTGCCACCACAACTTCAACTAATGAGATGAATTACCGTCACTCAAAAGTGCTTTACTCATTTCCTGAGGTTTCTGAGCTAATTACTACGCGCATAAAATCGCTAATACCTGATGTAGTTAATAGATTAGGTTTACCATCATTTCCTATAACCTATATCGAAAGCCAACTCACTGCACATAATGATGGTAATTATTTCAAAATTCATAATGATAACGGTAGTCCAGAAACATCTCTACGAGAACTCACTTATGTTTACTACTTTCATCAAGAACCAAAGCAATTTTCTGGTGGCGAGTTGCTGATATACGATAGCAAAATCATCAACAACTTTTATGTAAATTCCGAATCATTTACTACGATTGAACCACGCAACAATAGTGTTGTTTTCTTCCTCAGCCGCTATCTGCATGAAGTACTTACTGTTAATTGCCCTTCTCAATTTTTTGCCGATAGCCGTTTTACAATTAATGGCTGGGTTAACCGTGCAGCTAATTCAGTGTAGATACTAGAGAAAAAACAGATTTTTCAAATTTTTTATCAAAAAAAGACTTATTATCAACACAGGAATTTTTGTAAGCAAGCCAACTGGTTGGGACTGCTGGATATTAAGCCCAAATCATATATAGATATTAATCAATCTTGAATTATTGCCGTTGAATTACTGATTTATTACCAATTTTTTTATCAGTGAAATTACTATTCACCATATAAATACATATAAAAATTCCTCTATTAGCTTCAATAAAATTTTATCAAGTCTGTGGATAACCGATGTACTAATAGACATAATGTGTGGCAAGTTATATCTATATAAGGTTGGATAATCCAATCATCATCAAGTGCATTTATCGCTATGTGAACTAGCGGATGACTAAAAGCTTAGCTATCTAATTACAGCAATTACTGCCTAGCAAGAAATTTCAAAATTACCTTACTTACGAATTTAAGTAAGGCAATAGCATTTGACTATTCTACATCGTATTAAAGACTATGAAAATTCACCAAATCTCTACTCTGGTTTCTCTCTCTTTTGGAACATTATTAGCTTTTTCTCCATCTGTTAAAGCTGCAACTTTTCAGACCAATTACACTTCATCGCTTTCAGATACAGATGCGTCTATAGGAGATATTTGGCTAAATTCTATTACTCAGAATGGAAAAGAATTTAATAATTTTTCCTTGGTTACTAGAGCCGATATCTTAGAAAACACACCAATTACAGCTGTTAAAGCAGACAGTACTAGTACACCAGGGTCTACAAATAACAACACTGGGGCCGCCAGTACAGATAAAGGTGATCTAGCTTCTGCACCTATCTCAGTTTCTGGCTTGAAAGACCCAACTGGGGCTGAAATTGCTACCTTTTTGGGTAATAGTAATTTAAACAATATTATTGATACTGAAGATGGTGGAGCTTTTAAAATCAACCTCTTTTTCAACAGTTCTATTCAGGAAGATATTAGTGGGTTAGATAATCTATTTTTCTGGGAAAGGGGAATGAACAGTGACTTGGGTATTCAGGCGATTGATAGCAGTGGCAACTTAATCGGTAATTTCTTAAAACTCAATCATAAAGACCAAGCAGACGCAGGCTACAAGATTAAGACTACTGAAATAGGTGACGCTCAACAAGTAGGTTCATGGGGTGTCAAACTGCAACAATTAGGAATTACTTCTCTTAGTGGTATTCAACTGACAGCAGATGCCAGTTTTAACGGCCCTGATTTTAAATTATTGGCTAGAAGTAGCCAGATCTCACCAGAAAAAGTGCCTGAACCCAGTACAACAGCAGCCCTTGGTTTCTTGGCAGTGATGGCAGCACGATTACTTAGAAGAAAAGCAAATTTGATGATTTAAATAATACTGTTTTCTTTTCCACGGTGATGAAGTACCGGATACTGAAAATCAAAAAATAGACGTAAATATTGCTACTTAAGCATTTTAATTGCAGTTTCCGGTACATTTTGTCATCTTTTGAATCAACCGACTGAAATCTTGATTTATCTATCTTTTGGCTCAGGATTATTTTTTAAGTTTATGATAATCAAAATAAAACCAATCTCAAAAACCGTATTTTTTACTAATGTAAATGTATAAATATTCTAGCTATTTATACGGTAATAAAATTATGAGAGCCCGACAATCACCGTATGGTTGCTGAGGTAGCTGGTATTTAAAGTGTAATATTATCGGTTCATGAAGAAAACTGGTGCAACATTAAATTAGTCAAGAGTCTCACGACTTTTGACTAACCTTTATTTGTGTAAATTGATGAAGCTACTTTGGAGATTAGTAAAACTAGCTCAAACAGCTAGAGTTAGTGTCTACGTTCTAAAATGAAGAATATTCAAATCAATAGAGGACGTTATGGCTGCTAAGGTAGAAATTTATACTTGGAGAACTTGTCCATTTTGTATCCGTGCCAAAAACTTGCTGAATACAAAGGGAGTGAATTTTGTCGAATACAGCATCGACGGAGATGAAGACGCAAGAGAGAAAATGGCACAAAGAGCAAATGGACGACGCTCTTTGCCACAAATTTTTATCAATGACAATCATGTTGGCGGTTGCGATGATATCCACGCCTTAGACAGGCAAGGAAAGCTAGATGAATTACTGGCCGCTACTAGCCTCTAGATGGAGAAAGTCTGGCAATTATGCTTTGTTGGTAACATCAGCAAGTTTCAATCAGTCAGAACATCAGGGGATAATTTAAATTGAACACCATTAAATTTCCTGGTGCTTGAGGCAAAAAGCGTGAAACTAGCTTTTATTATTGATCCCATCCATCAGCTTGATCCATGTCATGACACCAGTGTTGCCATGATGGAAGCAGCACAAATCCTTGGACACGAAGTGTGGATAACACAGGCAAATCTGTTGAGTGTCGTAGAAGGTAAAGCCTGGGCTATCTTAGAACGGGTAGAACTAATACCAGTCGAGTTGGTAGACGGACGTTATTTTGCAGCTAATCCTTGGTACAAGTTGAGCGCGGGCCAACGGGCTTTTGCTTGCTTAGAAACAATGGATGCTGTATTGATGCGGACAGATCCACCGGTAAATGATGCTTACCTTTTTGCCACCTATGTTCTGGACTATATTGATCAAAACAAAACCCTAGTAATTAATAGTCCTAATGGTATTCGAGGAGCAAACGAAAAAATGTATGCTCTTCAATTTACCGATGTTATTCCAGAAACGATTGTGAGTGCTGATAAGCAGGTCATTCGAGAATTTGTGGACGCAAAAGGATCTGCTATTCTCAAGCCACTGGGTAACAAAGCTGGGGAAGGGATTTTATTTTTACAATCAGGCGATCGCAACTTCAACTCAATTGTGGAATTGAGTACTATTCAAGGTCGAGTGCCTGTGATGGTACAAACCTACTTACCAGAGGCTAAAGACGGAGATAAGAGAATTATTTTACTCAATGGAGAACCCATAGGTGCGCTGAATCGGCTTTCTAGTGGCAGCGACTTTCGTAATAATATGGCAGCAGGTGGGACAGTTGCTCAAACCACAATTACCCCAAGAGAGCAGGAAATCTGTACCCAAGTAGCTGAAAAATTACGCCAAGACGGATTAATTTTTGTAGGAATTGATGTTATTGGTGGTTACCTTACGGAAGTTAACGTTACTAGCCCAACTGGAATTCGTGAAATCGACAGATTGGATCACACTCACCTAGGAAGAGATGTCATTCAATGGATTGAACAGACTCTAAAAAGTAAAAAAGAAAAATAATTTACCTTATCTGTTTTTTTAGAATTATCTTTTACGGGAAGCTTACACTTATGTAATTTACCTGACAATCTAGCGAACCTAGAGAAGCAAGTATTGCTGTAATTGGACTAGTCTTCCCGTTTTCCAGACAGATGCTGATGAAGCTATAAGCAAGCAGCAAGCTTCTTCAATACTCTCAATTTTTATGCTTTTTCCTAAGACACTAGTGGACATGAGAGTCAACAGACTCCTGCCCAAGTCAATTTTTTGTGGCTAACGTTATGGAATTTAGTTATCAGATGCACAACGAGACTACTGAATCCCCACTCTTAGGAAACTCAAAACTTAGCAGATTGTATACAGGAACCGGGTAAACCCCAGAATTCCCATTTCATCTTAAATCCAACGTTTTAGCATCACTTAATTTTTGGGTGGGTTGCGTCGCCTTTGCAGAAAATCAGGAATATCTAATATCGGTTTTTCTTTGGGTTCTGCAATTGGGGTTGGGGGAGTACTAGGATTGGCAGTAGGTTGTTGTGCTACAGGCCTTCTAGGTGGAGGTGTTGTTACCCTATTGTTAGCGGCATTTTGCTGTGGAGCTGCTTGTGGTTCACCTGTAAAGCCAGTGGCAATGACAGTAATTCGTACTTCTCCTTGGAGGCGATCGTCAATCACTGCACCAAAAATAATATTGGCGTTGGGATCAACCACTTCATAGATAGTTTCTGCGGCCGCATTAACTTCATGTAAGGTAAGGTCGCTACCACCAGTAATGTTAAAGACAACTCCTCTAGCACCTTCAATCGAACATTCTAGTAATGGAGAAGAAATAGCTGCGATCGCAGCTTCTCTAGCTCTTGATTTTCCTGAACTTACGCCTATGCCCATTAATGCCGATCCTGCATCTGCCATCACAGCTCGCACATCAGCAAAGTCAACGTTGACTAAACCAGGTATGGTGATGATATCGGATATGCCTTGTACCCCTTGACGCAGTACATCGTCAGCATAACGAAAAGCTTCCTGTACAGGGGTTTGTTCGGGGATCACTTCCAACAACTTATTGTTAGGAATAATAATTAAAGTGTCTACCCGGCTTTTTAAACCTTCAATACCTTGTTCTGCTTGGCTTGTACGACGGCGGCCTTCAAAGACAAATGGACGTGTGACAACACCAACTGTGAGCGCGCCCATTTCTTTAGCAACTTCTGCCACAATCGGTGCGGCACCCGTGCCTGTGCCTCCTCCCATACCAGCAGTGATAAATACTAAGTCAGCACCTTCTAAAGCTGTAGCAATTTCATCCCTTGATTCTTCAGCTGCCTTTTGACCAATAGCAGGATTACCACCTGCACCTAAACCCCTTGTCAGTTTTTGTCCTATTTGCAACCGACTAGGCGCACCTGCCAAGGTTAAAGCTTGTGCATCAGTATTGATTGACCAAAATTCCACTCCACTGACATCAGACTCAATCATGCGGTTAACGGCATTACCACCACCGCCTCCTACACCAATCACTTTGATGTTAGCAACCCTACCAGGAACGATCTCGCCGATGCGGTTGCTTTCAGCAGTAATCTTCTTACCGTCATTATTTTGACTGAAGTTTAGCCCAGAGTGATTAAAAGGATTGGTTGAGTTCACAGCCAGTGAGAACCCTGACTGTCCCACAGACTGGGAGTTTTTATAGGTAAGCCCTTGGTTATTATCAAGTGTCATTGGATTTGTGAAAGGTAGATAAACGACTTTTTCAGGTGTTACTCACCTAAGAGTCAACTATAGTTTGACACTGCTACAGATATGACAGTGTTCTTTATTGTTCTCACTACTTCCAACCCTAACAGGATTGTCAGTGCGAAATTTCGCTACGGCATCAGCCAAGAACGCAGGCGATCGCACAACTAGTTCTAAAGAAGTATACCTATATTTACTTAAAAATGATCTGTATAACTTCAACCAGAGATTTAGATCTCTACTTTGCTGCTGCCGATTTGTTGGGGTTTTTCTTGGGCATTTACTATGTTCTTCCTTAATTACTACTAATGAATTTGATGGGTCATTAATTTTACAACTTACAGTATTGATTTTTTTTTCCTTGATCGCCACTATTACAAGGTTAATTTTGTATATTTTATAATTTTCCTCCAAAGAAAAATACTGAGGAAAGAGATTACTATTGTTGTTAAATTTAGCCCCTACATATAAATATTGGTAATCAAGGATACTTTTTGATTCAGTATAAAGACCTTTATACCAGAAATTACACTTGGATAGCACAACTTGTAGAGACGCACCATAGCACGTCCGCTCTCTTTCCATAATATAGTTAATAGGTTTCACCATTGGGAATGATTGCACCTTATGACACAAAGTTTGCCCTTTACTTACTTATTTTGAAGTTTGGGGCAGAGAAGAAATTGCTGGTCAATTTATGGAAAACCGAAATTGATTAGCTATTTGCTCTGTTTTAACGACTATTGGTTGGAGAAATATTCTACCCTATAGAAATCCTTACTGGTGTCGTCCACATAATATTAGGTGTACCAAAGTAGCTTGGTAGCCTGGAAGAATTAGGGTAGAGACAGATACTGGTTTTTGTCGGTAAATTTTGACTTTATGTAAAACTTGCCTGAATACAAGATGGTTTACACAGCCAAAGCCATAATGAGCGTTCTCAAGTATTGCACTCAATCATGAGCTAGGGTAACAATTGTGCTGCCTTCACTCTTAAAAGAGGCTTTGTGAGTAATGCTCTCATTTTAATGAGAAGTTTACGCCCATTTTGGAAGTATTACTCGAAACATAAAAAAATAGTAAATAAATTTTTGATCATAAAAGTTTATTAATTTACTAACAGCCTTATATATATTAAACATGCTAAATATTTCTAAGGATTACGAACATTAATTTTCTGATTTTTTTGGTTCAACTGTACTAATGGAGCTTCAGGGTTTTGCAAATCAATGTATTCTATTTGACTTGAATTTAACTTGCTAGATAAATGGCGCATTTGGGCAAGGATTTTAATTTGTTCAGGTAGCTGGGGGCTTGGTGGGCCGAGATATACATTGCCTAGTTCTGTTTTCAAAATTAGATTTGTGGGATCTTGGCAATTAATTTCTTGGATTTTCACTAAACTTTGGTTCATAGATAGATACAGTTGATTCCAATAAGGAAGGTATTGTTCTGGTAACCCAATCACCTTAAGACTAGGTAATTTCCTTGTAGGATTCAGTGATGTGTATTTTTCTAGAGGTATCCAGACTCCATTAGCATCTATTAAGCCAACAGATGCTTGCTTATTCGCACCTTCAGAATTTCCGCTTCTGGGTGTTTGCACTATAGCTACGGGTACTCGTTCGGTGATGTCAACGATTAGTCCCGGTGGGAATAGACGACGGCTGACGCTTGCTTGTGCAATAGTTGGTTGTTGCTTTAAAGATTCGGCGATCGCTGACGGTTGAATCCGCCACAAAGATTGAGGATAAGATAACACCAACAGAGATTTAACTGTCTCCTCTGGGAGTAATTCATTACCTGATTTCATCACTATTTGTTTGGGTGTATTCAGTACCCAAACAGGCTGGATTGCCAACCACAATAAACAACCTGCCAAACTAGTAATGGCAAAGCTTCGCCAAATTGCCTGAATAATTTTCATTTGCTGCTTACGCCGTAATCTTTTCCGGCGCTGGGCTAAATCTGCACGGGAAAGTGATACTAGGTCAGCCATTAAAACCCCTTGCTGGTTCCAGTCCAAATTCTTTAGTACTTAGATGGTTAATTAATTTCAGTAAACTTTGGTGGCAGTTATTAGCCCCTTTTTTCCAGAATTTTTTCACTTTTTAGTAACACTTTACAGCAACCACAGGATGATTGTGGGGCAATATCTCTTCATTTAGCAGTTGGCGCTGTCTATTCTAGACCGGATGTTACTTTTTTACTGTAGGGTGATAGCCATTATCTGCCAAAAAAGCTACATCAGCGTTATTGAAATATATAATGTTATATGTATATTGGTTCCAATATATTCTCAGTATTTATACGCTTTACGTATGAGAGCAACAATCACAATTTTTCTTGACTCTGATTAGGGCAAAATTCTCTATTTGGCTGGCAGTTTCAGGTAAATGGCGCTTTAATCATTACTAGGGTAAATCAAGAAATAGACAGGCAATTTTTCTGTAAAAGTCACGTTATATGGGCTACCTTGAAGGTTAACTTAGTGTTAATTAATCAACCCTTACGAGCTAGCTAAATATATAGTACTAAGTGCTATTAAAAACATATCGACATCTGAGTTTTTTTTGCAGATAATTACAAAATGTTAACTTAGCTGTAAATAATATTACGTATTGAATTGACAAAAATAAAAATAAGTGATATGTCTACCATCCATAACCAAACCCTCCATTTAGCTAAGAAAGTATTTTTTTTGACATCTTGATTAGCCCATCGGGATTTGGCCACCTCAGGTAAAGGCGATAGATTGTCAAAAGCTCAACACCAGCTGTAAAAAGGACAGAGATACTTAACGTATAAGGAAAAACTTAATCTCTGCCATTATACTGACAGATGTTTGCAACATTCGTTCTCCCTTTAAGGGCTGTCTGTTATCCGATCCCAACTTGTATTCAATTAAGTACCTCTAAAAATTGATCGAGATTTTTGCATAGCAAAAGATACAAATAAAACTAGATCTGCATCTACATGAAAACAACATTAAATTTGTCACGTTTTTATAAAGCGTGTAACCCAAGCTACACATTAAATATGAGTGAGGTACTGGATAAGCAGTACTATATAGATTTCTCCGATGTCCGTGGTTGCAAAATTGTTGAAGAGCTACAACGTACTATTACTCGCATTTCTCCAGATGAGCCGACTTGCCAATTGTTTACAGGTCATATTGGTTGTGGTAAATCCACAGAGTTACAGCGCCTAAAAGCAGAGCTAGAAGCCGCTGGATTTCATGTGGTTTATTTTGAGTCCAGCCAAGACCTAGATATGGCGGATATAGATGTTAGTGATATTTTGCTGAGTGTAGCTCGTCAAGTCAGTGTCAGTTTAGAAGGAATTGGAATTAAATTTAGACCAGGTTACTTTAGTAATTTATTTAAGGAAATCGGGGATTTTTTGCAGACTCCTATAGAGTTATCTGGACAAGCAGAATTATCCTTGGGTATTGCCAAAATTACTGCCAAAACCAAAGATAGTGCCCAGACACGTAATCAATTAAGACAATACTTAGAGCCACGGACTAACAGCATTTTGCAAGCAATTAACGAGGAGATATTAGAAAAAGCTGTAGAACAGCTAAAGCAACGTGGTCAAAAAGGATTAGTAGTGATCGTCGATAACTTAGATCGGGTTGATATGCGCCCTGTTGCTTCTGGACGTACCCAACCAGAGTATCTTTTTATTGACCGAGGTGAGCAGTTACGCAGACTCAAATGCCATTTAGTTTATACCATTCCCCTCGCTTTAATTTTTTCTAATGAGTACGAAACTCTCAAAAATCGCTTAGGTGGAGGAATTGCGCCCAAAGTATTACCGATGGTATTGGTGCGGAAAAGAGATGGTAGCGACTTTGAACCGGGGATGTCACTATTGCGCCAGTTAGTACTAGCACGAGCTTTTCCTGAAGTTAAGTGGGATGAAAGACCTTTATTAATCACAGATTTATTCGATCGTCCCGAGACATTAGATCGAATTTGTCGTGTTAGTGGTGGTCACATTCGTAATTTATTGGGACTGCTTTATAGTTGCTTACAACGTCAAGATCCCCCGTTTTCCAGAGAATGTTTAGAAGCTGTCATCAAAGACTACCGGGACGACCTGTTATTAGCTATTGATGAACATCAATGGAAATTACTGTTTGAAGTAGTGCAGCAGCAAAGCGTCAAAGGCGAATCTGACTATCAAAGCTTACTCAGAAGTATGTATTTGTTTGAATACCGCGATCCCCAAGGTCGCTGGTTTGGAATTAGTCCAGCATTAGCAGAAACCGAAAAAGTCCTTCTCTGGCAGCAAAATAAGTGAGCCATGCCAAATTTGCTAGATTAATTTGGCTATGGGAATCACACCTTCACCATATTTTTTACAAAATGCAAAACCAGTATCAAAAAATATTCTTGCTGCTGCTTGATGTGTAATTTCTTATTTTTCCTATATAGCCCGGTTTTTATTTATGACAAAGTGGCAATTCACAGCAGCTATAGTTAATGATAATCAACATGCTCTGCAAAGGATGATTCGAGCAATCAATCTTTCTAAAGGTCAATTTGCCTTAATTTTAGTCCGGTGTAATTATGGGCAATTACGAGAGCAAATGTTGGGTAATCTCCGCTTGCTGACTAAAGATATCAATATTAGAGAGATATTTCTCCAGCCATCAACTAATGCCTTACATACTCAAATAATTACAGAGCTATTTTTAGATCATCCTGTAGTTGTCAAAGATACTTTGCCATCGGCTGTGATGGTGTTTGGACTAGAGTCAATTATTGCTCTCGATAATTTTTTGGCTGGTGTCAACCAAGCACGAGATATTTATGCGGCTACTTTTCCCTTCCCATTAATATTTTGGTTACAAGATGAAGTGGCTTCCATGCTGTCAAGATTAGCGCCAGATTTTAAAAGCTGGGCAGCAACCACCATCAAGTTTGAACTAGCACAAGAATATTTAATAGCACTAATCCGTCAGGAAACGGATTCTCTATTTGCTAAAGTTTTAGAAGCAGGTGCAGATAGATTTTTATCTAATGATGCTCTTGATCTAGCGCCAAAATCACAAAATCGTCGGGAAATTGAATCCGCTCGTAACGATTTGCTGCGTTTATATGGTGTGACATTAGATCCTGAATTAGAGGCAAGTTTAGAATTTGTCTTGGGACGTGATGAATATGCCAACGATCAAATTGATGATGCTTTAGCTCATTATCAAAAAAGCTTAGAGCTATGGCAGCAAGTGGGTTCAGGAGAGAGTGGATTTAGGGATTTAGAAGAGAATGTAGAAGTATATTGCCCTTATCCGCCAATGCTACCATCCCCACCACTTCTAAGACAGGCTGTGGTGATATTTCACATCGGTTTGTGCTATCGACGCATGGCAGACTTATACCAAGGCGCTGATAGTAAGTACTGGCAAGATGCGCTGTTGTGGTTTACAAAATGTTTGGAGGTATTGGAAGAGGCACAAAGACAAGACTTAGTTGCTAAATTCATTTTACCAGCTTGTGAAATGCTACAACGCTTACAAAGTTGGGAAGAATTAGAGCAATTAGCGAAAAAATCGTTGCGTTTGCATGAAACTTATGCCAACCCAGCACAAGTAGCACAAGATTACGCTTTTCTGGCAGATGTGGCGGCTTCAGAGTCAAACTGGGTATTAGCCCATGAATTAGCCAATACAGCACTTTCTATTGCTGAATTAGCGACAGAAGTATCACGCAGGCAAGAAAGTTGGTATCTTTTATTGCTAGCACGTACACAGAGACATTTGGGTGAATGGCAAGAAGCTATCAATAACCTGGAATGGGCAAGAGTTGTTTGTGAGCTACAGTATGAGCCATTGCTGTATTTAGAAATTTTAGAGGAGTTGCGATCGCTCTACTTTGATGAGCGTCATGACTATACAGAAGCCTTTATTCTCAAGCAAGAAAAAATTCAAATCGAACATCAGTATCGTTTTCGGGCCTTCATTGGGGCCAGCCAATTACAGCCACAACGCTATAGAATTAACCCAGTTTTAGAGTCACAAAAAATACCATTTATTCCTGAAGACGTGGCCCAAGAAATAGCCGCTTCTGGAAGACAACAAGATGTTAATCGTTTGATTGAACGGATTACACGTGCTGATTACAAACTCACAGTTATTCATGGCCCATCTGGTGTAGGTAAAAGTTCTATTCTCAAAGCTGGTTTAGTACCAGCTTTAAAGGGAAAAGCTATTGGTGAACGCATTGCTTTACCTATAGTTTTATCGGTGTATACAGATTGGGTGACAGCATTAGGACGCAATGTCAATCAAGTACTAGCACAGTCAGAAATATCTGCTGCAGGAGAAATTACACCTACTATACTGATTGAAAAACTACGTTTAGCATCTGAACGTAATCATACGATAGTCATTATTTTTGATCAGTTTGAAGAATTCTTCTTTATCAGCACATCTCCTGAGAAAAAAATCCAATTTTATAAATTTTTCAGTGAGTGTTTAAATATTGGCTATGTCAAAATTATTTTGGCAATTCGCGAAGATTATTTACATTATTTATTAGAATTTGAGCGGTTGAGCAAAGAAAATAGTGATGGTTTGTATGATTTAGGTGTAATTAATAAAAATATTTTAGATAAAGATATTCGCTATTACTTAGGGAATTTTGATAGTGATGACGCAATTAACATTATTAAAAGTCTAACTCAACGCTCCCATTATGAAATTACTGAAGAATTAATTCATCAGTTAGTTAAGGATTTAGCAGGAGAAATTAACGAAGTACATCCGATTGAACTACAAATAGTTGGCGCTCAACTGCAAGCAGAAAATATTACGACGCTCGCACAATATAACCTGTGTGGTGGTTCAGCAAAATTAGTGGAGCGCTGGCTGGAGGAAGTGATTCAGGATTGTGGGGAAGAAAACGAAGCGCTGAGTTGGAAATTATTATTTGAGTTAACAGATGAAAAAGGAACTAGACCCCTCAAAACTAAAGCTGATTTAGCGGTTGGCCTGGAAAAGAATCAAAATGCCATATCTAATTTGAATTCAGAGTGGGAATTTATTTTAGAAATTTTGGTAGGGTCAGGGTTAGTATTACGAGAACCAGAAGAATTAGGCGATCGCTACCAGTTAGTTCATGATTATTTAGTTGAACCGATCCGCCAAAAAAACGACTATGGCATGGTTGTCGAATTAGAAAAAGTCAGATCGGAAAAAAATCGCGCTGAAGTAGCGCAAAAACTCTCTCAAGAGCAACTGAATTTAGTTTTACAACGGCGACTGCGAGAAGCACGTCTAGCAGGTGTGGCCTTGGCAACAATGGCAGGGACAATAGCAGTCTTATGGTGGCAGGCAGATTTACAAAAAAGAGCAGCTGAGCGGCAAGCATTAAGAGCTGAACGCAGCGAAACAAATTTCAAAATCAGCGCGATCGCAGCTTCTAGTGAAGCCTTATTTGCTTCTAATAAAGAGTTTGATGCCCTATTAGAAGGTTTGCGGGCTTGGAAAAGACTCAAACAAGCAGATGATAGTATTCAAGCTGATACGAAGATACGAGTCGTAACCGCCTTACAACAGGCTGTTTATGGCATCAAAGAGAAAAATCGCTTAGAGGGGCACGAAGATATCGTCTGGGGTGTGACTTTCAGCCCAGACGGTCAATTGTTGGCTTCAGGTAGTACAGATCAGACTGTAAAAATCTGGCGAAGAGATGGAACTTTACTCCAAACCCTCAGGGGTCATAGCAACGCTGTCACTAGCTTAAGTTTTAGTCCAGATGGTCAGACCTTAGCTTCCGCCAGTCTGGATAAAACTGTAAAAATCTGGCATAAAAATGCGCTTACAGGCTTATTCGACACAGAACCATACACAACCTTACAAGGGCATGGAGATTGGGTTTATAGCGTCAGTTTCAGCCCAGATGGTGAGATGTTAGCTACTGGTAGTAAGGACGCAACAATTAAGCTCTGGCGTAAGGATGGTACTTTATTAAAAATTCTCAGGGGACATCAGGGTTGGGTGAACTGGGTAACCTTCAGTCCAGATGGAAAATTTATTGCCTCAGCGAGTGAAGACAAAACTGTCAAAATTTGGCGACGAGATGGGAGTTTAGTCACCACCTTGCAGGGACATCGCAAGGGTGTAACTGCTGTAGCTTTTAGCCCCAATGGTCAAGTACTGGTGTCTGGTGGTAGAGATCAGACCATACAACTTTGGCGCAGAGAGCGTCATAGTAACAAAAACAGCTTTGATTTTCGTCCCAGCAAAACCTTATTAGAGCATCACAAGACAATTTGGAGCCTGAATTTCAGTTCCGATAGTCAAAAATTCGCTTCTGGCAGTGACGATAACACCATCAATCTCTGGAGTGTCACAGGCAATCTACTAAATACTTTTAAGGGACACAGCGATGCTGTTGCTAGTGTGGCTTTCAGCCCAGATAACAAACTGCTGGCATCAGCTAGTTATGATAAAAGCGTCAAGTTGTGGCGTTTAGATGACTCAACTATACCCATCCTCAAAGGTCATAAGAGTAGAGTTTTAAGCGTAGTTTGGAGTCCAGATGGTCAAATGTTGGCTTCTGGGAGTCGCGATCATACTGTGAAACTGTGGCGACGTGAGAATAGAAATGGAGAGGTAGAAACTAAACTCTACAAAACTCTCCTGGGTCACACAGATAAAGTTCCCAGTGTAAGTTTTGATCCCTTAGGTGAAATATTAGCTTCAGCCAGTTATGACAAAACTGTCAAAATTTGGCGGCGTGATGGGACTCTAATCAAGACACTGCAGGGGCACACTGATAGCGTCTTGAGTGTCAATTTTAGTCCAGACGGACAGTTGTTAGCCTCAGCAAGTAAAGATAAGACAGTGAAACTTTGGCATCGTGATGGTCGCTTGCTGACAACTTTGGTAGGACATAACGGTTGGGTGAATAGTGTCAATTTCAGTCCTGATGGTCAACTGTTAGCTACTGCTAGCGATGACAAAACCATCAAACTCTGGCGTAGGGATGGGACTTTGTTGAAAACTTTTTCGCCCCAAGACAGCTGGGTTTTAGGTGTCAGCTTTAGCCCCACTGACCAGTTATTGGCTTCTGCTAGCTGGGATAACACTGTGAAGTTGTGGCGGCGAGATGGAAAGTTGTTGAAAACCATGTTAAAAGGCTATAGCGATAGTGTTAATGCTGTTACCTTCAGCCCCAATGGAGAATTGCTTGCTGCTGCTAGTTATGACAAAACAGTCAAACTCTGGAGCCGTGAGGGCAAACTGATTAAAACCCTCACTGGACATCAGAGTTCTGTATTTAGTGTCAGCTTTAGTCCTGATGGTCAAACATTGGCTTCTGCTAGTGACGACAACACAATCATGTTGTGGAATTTAAACCTTGATGACCTGCTGGTTCGTGGTTGCAGCTGGGTTGATGATTACATCAAGCACAACCATAATGTTGATCCGCGCGATCGCTGGCTTTGTGATGACATTCCCAACAGCAAATAACCAAAATTTACCAACCACAAGAGCGATCGCTGTTGACTACACCGCCGCTATTATCCTCATTAGCATCTTCTACCAAGTTTGCTAAAAAGGCTTGTAGTCTCATGCGCTCAATGTAAGGCCAGCCTCCCTCAGATTCAATATCTTTAAGCAATGAGTAGAGTTGCTGACGGTTTTCAGGTAAAGTTGCTTGAAAAGCTCCATCCCGAATCTCGCGGTGTAACTGTTCTAACTGCCGTAGTAAAGCTAAAAGCGCGATCGCATCTCCTTGGCAACTTTTTGCTGCCTCATACACAGTATTTGAAATTATTTGTAGTTTAGAAGACAGATTTTCTGCTTCCAAGCTTCTCTCGTTACTCATGCCAGCTTTTCCGTATAAATGGCCTAATCAAATTTACCCAACATTTTTGGCTTTCTATTGGCTAGCAGTGTTATATCTTCTCAATAGCCTTTTATACGGTTGTTGAGGATTGCTGCCTTTTGGTTATCCAGCCTTAACTGTCTGAAAACTTTCCGATGGGAAAACTCGGAAAACATAAATTATCCGATTTCACCAAATCAATAAACTATATTTCCTGCCTCTACTCCTTCGTTACCCATCTGACATTAAATCTTACTCCCTAGGCGAAGCAAGCTACAGGCTGCTCATTTATCTCCTCATTGAACACAATTGCGTAGGCATAGTCAGTGTTAGACATCGCCTTTACAACAACCCAATTACGTTCATTAGAGCCTAAACGTGAGCTAAATCTACTCGGGATATTCTGGGTTAATACGAGAGTGCTTTGATTTTGAGTTTCAAAAAATCGTATGATCTGGCTGATTTCCCTATTTAAACAATGGGCTGTATGTAGTGGCGACACATACATAATACAGAACGATTAAAGCGATGCCACTTTTGCCATACGCTAGAGGAAAGTACGAAGAGAATCTTGCTCTTCGTGTCCTCAGAGGCAAGCGCTGATGCCGCTCTGTGTCAGGGCACAATCATTGATGCGCCCAAACTCTACCAAATGCCGACAATAGTAAAACTGCTGGTTTTTGCCCGTTTTGGGCCACACATCCGTAATGGATGCGGTGTACTAGCTAGCCTGGGGTTTCTATCCCCGAGTCAAAAGAGCGACACGTTTAAATACGTTTAGCAAACATAAGTTTGAGCGGCAATTACCTAACCCTACCCGTAGGGAAGGAACTGTGCCCAACCGAAAACGGAAAGGCATAAGGGTAAACTACCGTCAACGCCCCTATATTAGGGCGGTTTCTCACCAGAGATCGAAACTTAAGTGCAGTTTTACAACGTTAGATATTAATTTTTGAAATTGAGGTTGATCATGAGGTATCGCGCTTTAATTGTTGCATTCTTGGCTTTGTGCCTAGGGCTAATAACTGCTTGCAGTGATGGTTCCTCTGCTAGTAGTAGAGACATACTTACATACGAACAAATTCGTGGCACTGGTTTGGCTAACAAGTGCCCTCAATTGGCAGAAACAAGCCGTGGTTCCATTCCCTTGGATTCTAGCCAGTCCTACACCATTAAAGAACTTTGCTTAGAACCAACCAATTTCTTTGTCAAAGAAGAACCAGCTAATAAACGCCAAGAAGCAGAATTTGTTGCTGGTAAGCTGCTAACCAGGTATACATCCACTATTGACCAAGTACAAGGCGATCTGACAATTAATTCAGACAGCAGCTTGACATTTGCAGAAAAAGATGGTTTAGACTTTCAAGCCATCACTGTGCAACTCCCTGGTGGTGAGCGAGTACCTTTCCTGTTTACTATCAAGAACTTAGTTGCTCAAACACAACCTGGTTCAATCAGCTTGAATACCTCTACAGATTTTGAAGGTACATTCAAAGTACCTTCATATCGTGGTGCTGCTTTCTTAGATCCCAAAGGACGGGGTGTGGTTACTGGTTATGATAACGCTGTAGCGCTGCCTGCCCAAGCGGATGATGATGAACTGACTCGCACTAACGTTAAGCGTGCTGAAAGTCTGAGCGGCAAAATTTCCCTGCAAGTAGCTAAAGTTGATAACTCTACTGGTGAAATTGCAGGTACTTTCGATAGTGAACAGCCATCTGATACTGATTTAGGTGCTGGTGAACCTAAAGAAGTTAAGATTCGTGGGCTTTTCTACGCTCGAGTTGAACCCAACAGAGGCTAAGTTAGCTTGAGTACCGCAAATTACGGGCACTCAGATAGTCACAACAATTCTGTATGCATTAGGCTTGAATGCAAAATTTAATCCACATACGCCCTTAATTTAAGGGGGTATGTGTTTTTTTTGCAAATCAGCTAATCTCTATATTTTTTTATTTACTGGCGTAGGCAAAGACAGTGCAAGAAAGCTTTTGAGATTTGGCTGAGTGATGAAATTATCTAGAGAAGCTACTTTTTGGGCGCTCAGTGTCTCTGTTCAGCACAGCGCTATTTGCTATTCTTTAATTTAAACTTCAATTATAATTAGGCTTAATTTATTCAAACATTTATCATACTTATAAAATTTTTATATTTGAAATTTTTTATTTCAAATTTGAATACGAAATTTAAAATCTTAAAAGTGTATTTTTAAATTTTTATAATCAACCGCATCCATCCGAAATCTCATTTTTGATAAAAACTGTAATTGATGTTAACTAATTAATCGTTAATAACAAGTACGTATATTTTTGCCTATATATTTAGCAAACTTGAAATAATGATGATTTTTGGTAGTTAATGTCGTATTTTTACTGAGCCAATCAAGGTTAAAAACTCCAAGTTCATCATCAGATAATCAAAGTTTTTGTTGACCATCTAACCTGATACTTAATAAGCAAATTTAGGTACAATCTCGGTTTGAAAAACAATAGAAAGTTTTATATTTTGTGTCTATATAGTTTTTTGGCTCTAGGTAATACCAAAGCTAGATAACAAACAAAATACCAAATATGCTTGTTTGCACTTAGCTCGATTGTTTACCCATCTTAGGTTCTGTCATAACAAATTTGTTATGTGTCATAAATCTATTGGGTAATTTAGTTTGATATTTATGTTCATATCGCTCAATCGCATCTAAGTTTACAAGCAATTACTTCACGCTTTATTTGCTTTGCTCAATAAACTCGGTGCTATGCCTACCACTGTCACCACTGAACTGAAGCATGAAACCTGGCAATTGTTGCGAGAATATCAGCAATCGCGCTCAGAAACCATTCGCAATCAGCTAGTTAAACTCAATTTTGGACTAGTGAGAAGAGAAGCTCACTATTGGATGAATCAATGCCATGAAAACTATGAAGACTTACTCCAAGTCGGCTGTTTAGGTTTGATTAAGGCAATTGAGAAATTTGAAATTTCTAAGGGACATGCTTTTAGTTCCTTTACTGTTCCTTATATTCGCGGTGAAATTCAACATTACCTCCGAGATAAAGGTGTAACTGTACGCATTCCCCGACGCTACTTAGCACTGCAACAGCAAGCGATAGGAGTTTCGCGTTCTTTGCGTGCACAATATAATCGCCAACCGACTGACTCTGAACTAGCAGCTGCACTAGAAATTTCCCCTAATGAATGGCAGGAAATTAAATTAGCATGGATTAATCGTGCGCCTTTGAGCTTGGATGTACCAATACAAGATGGAGAAGAAGGTTCTACAAGCCTAGGAGAATTAGTTCCAGATCCTCACTATCGCAGTTTTCAATTAGCGCAAGAAGATCAAATTCGTCTACAACAAGCATTGGTTCAGTTGGAACAGCGCACCCGTGATGTTTTGGAATGTGTATTTTTACATGATTTGACACAAAAACAAGTAGCAGAACATTTAGGGATTAGTGTAGTCACGGTTTCCCGGAGAGTCAAGAAAGGACTGGACTTGTTGAAAAAGCTTATGGGTGTGGTAGACGAGTAACTAGCAAATATCCACTCCGCATTTATGCTGTACTGACAGTATAAAAATAACCATGCAATTGCAAAAAATTAGGTTATAAAGGGAACAGACTTAGTCTTTAATACAAATTTAAGGCTGGTTAATTTTCCTAAACAAATTTTCCTATAGCTTTTGAGAACGGCTAATGGATAGAAAAAATTTCACAATCGCAGGTGCAGCCATTTTAGCGTTGGCGATCGCTGGATGTACCACAGAAGAAACACCGCAAGCTACTAATTCTAGCCCGGTTGCCAAACCAGCACTCAAATCGCCACCAGCTAAGCAAACTTTTAATAATCCACTCGTCCCTGGAAAACAGTCCTCAAAAGTTGCCGCCGCAACTTACAGTCCTGCTTCTACTTTGATTCAGCCTACTAATGCTACAGAGCGGTTAGTTTTGGTATCAAAAGGACGAACAGACCCATTTGCGGAAATTATCGCACAGGGAGCTAATGGCATACTTCCTAACGCACCAGGAAGACCTGTTCCTAATTTACCGCCTCTGCCTATTCCTAAACCGCCAGCAGTAACAGTAGCAGTAACAACAGTACCACCTAAGAGCGCAGTTAAAGCAGCTACTATCCAACCCAGAAAAATAGCAATCCAAAAAACTGCTGCCATTCCTAAGCTAATTCCTGTTTTGCCAAAAGTTCTGCCGCCAGTACTTCCTAGCCCAAATCTGGTATCTGTATTACCTAAACCACCAGAACCTGATTTAGCCAGGTCAGTTTTTGTAACGGGTGTAGTTTTAATTGGTAAACAACTACAGGCGATTATTAAAGTACCAAATGAGCCAACCAGTCGCTATGTGCAAGCCGGACAGCGACTAGCCAATGGTCTTTTAATTAAGCGTATTGAAATGAATGAAGGCTCCAATCCTATTGTGATTGTGGAACAATATGGAATTGAAGTTGCCAGAATGGTGGGAGATGCGCCTACCAACTCAGCAACAACAACTACGAATCCCGGTGTAAATCCTGGTTCGCAGACAACGCCATCTTAACAATCTTGTTGCTGTCGGAGCTTCATTACAATGGAGACGAAGGAAAAAATTGAATTTGCTGGTTTGCCTTTAGCTGTCTATCGAGAGATAGCGGCTCATTTGCGTCAAGTTGAAGGGGTAGAAGTAGGTTTTATACCTCAGTCGTCTCTAGAGTTTGATTATTATCAAAGTCAAATTGAAGGTTTATGGATTTCTTGGGTTTCCAACCCTAAGTCTTCAAGTCGACACCGTGTTCAGCAAATTTTGGCTTACTATCGAAGTCTTTATAATGTTTGATGATTTCAACTAAGAAGTCGTCCTCAGTAACTGTGTACATTAGGACACATGAAAAAGAAAATATGGACTAGAGATTAGGGACTAGGCAAGATTATTTCCTGCCTAGTTCCCAGTCTCTAGTCTTTATTTTTAAATTAGTTTTTTTTGAAAATAACTATGCCATAGATAACGCAGAAAATTGCTATAAAAAACTATAGCTAGCAAAGTATAGCTTCAGAATTAATGACGAATAATAAAGACTACAGCAAACTTGCTTGAAAAATTTGGTTTGGAGTCAAATTTAACGCGGGAAATGTTTGACAGATAAGAGGCTCGCTATCTTGAAACTTACTAATTTGATATTCTCCATCAACCAAGTTACAGACAGAGATTGTTGGCTTTTTGGGGTTGCCAATAAAATTGCGTCCACCTAAAGCTGCATAATCTATAATCCAGTATTCGGGAATTCCCATCTCCTCATAATCAGCATATTTTAAGTAGTAATCGTCCCGCCAGTTGGTTGATACAACCTCGATTACCAAAGGTATTGATGCACCTAAACTCACGGTAGATTCTTTTTTCCACAAAGGTTCATTGGCTAAATTGGCACGGTTTAGCACCAAAACATCAGGAAAATAACCAGAATCTTTTTCAGGTGGTCTGACTATAGCTTGGTTGGGGATAACATAGGGGAGGTCTAAGCGATCAAACTCAACTGTTACTTTTCTAGCTATAAAACCCTTTACTTCTTCGTGTTCCCCTACTGGTTGTGCCATTTCTACAATACTTCCATTATGTAATTCGTAGCGTAACCCTGAGTTTTCAGGTAGCCAATCGACAAATTCCTCAAAGGTTACTAGCTTACTTATGGACTGAGTCATAGATAATAGAGAATTACTGCGCTGGAATTATTATCTCCAATCTAGGTGGCTACTGACAGCTTGAAGAGTCTGGTACTTTAGTGTTTCCAGGATTAGTTTTGGCTCTAAATCAGCAGAGAGAGCATTATCAAGGGTCATACTAGAAAAACAGTCTCTATTAATTGCTGGCCGTAATGTAAATTTTACTGATGATGATTTCACTGTGAAGAGTTACCTTTTAACAGTATCTTTATCAAAACATGGCCTAAGATTATGCAATTGTAAGTTGCTGAGGTAAACTTGCAAGCAAGTAATGCAAAATATTACTCAGCTGGTCTGCGGTCTGGGCATCACTCACAATGGAACACTGGCAATTTCTGATACAGAGACAGGGCGATCGCGCTTGGCATACCCTGGAATCGCCAAAGGTAGAAATTATTGAAGGTCGGTATAGAGTTTTGGCTCGTTCTAACCGTCCTAATACGGATGTGGAAGTACGGGTAATTCACTCATCGACGCAAGAAGTCCCGCCCAAGCGGCGAATTCAGAAGCGATCACGTCGCACTAATGCAGAAGGTTTAATGGCGGTAATTCCCTATACCTATTTCAAAGCAGGAATTTGGGAACTGCAATGCTCTGGCGACTTAATGTCTGATATTCTCGGCGGTCAATCTTGGCAATACAACCTCTATGTGCGGGTTTTATCTCAGCAAGCAGATGAGATAAATCCAGTATTAGATTCACCTCCAGACTCTTTTCATATTCCTGTTAATGATCTCGCACATGCTGTTCCTGAAGAGACAGACACTAGCATTGCACCACCAGAAACTGTTAATACTGCCCCAGCCACAATAACTACAATAGAAATTAGCCCTGCCAGAAGCGAAGTTCCAATTGAATCTTTAGAAGATGCCATTATCGATCAGCCTGTCAGCCCAGTTTGGGTGAGGGGAGTAACGGCAGAACAACTTTTACAAAACTTAATAGAATTAGCCTTACCTACCTCTGAGCCGCTATTGGATGAGGAAATGTTGGCAGATCCGCCAACTCTAGGATTACCACCTCTTTTGCTGAAGCTTGATCGGGAAACCTATGTTGCTCGTTGGGGGGAAAGTTTCACAATTAATGGGCAATTAGAGCTAAAACCAGAAAATGAAGAAGTTGAGATTCCTGAGAAACAAACGCTCTATTCTCTAGAATTAAAAATTGATTTACGCTCACCTCTAGGTTTAGAAACCTTGCATCAGGTACGGCAAGCTTTGCCTAACAAAGTGGTACCTTTTAATATCCCAGCGACAATTGATATTCCGGCTGATTGTGAATCTAAGTTAATTTTGGCGGATGTCAATTTATATGGTGCAGTTAATGAGGGTGGGGAAGTAGTTTTATTAGCTAGCCAGTCTTTCACAATTACAGCAGATGTGAGCGAATTACTGGTCATCAAAGCCGAACTCACAGCCAAAAAACCAGAGATTGTCGAAGAAATACCTGCACCTGCAACCTCTGAGTCATCACCTGGTATTGATTTGTCGCTGTTGAATTTAGTGAAAACGATCCAACCCGACGATTCTTTAGCTCTCGGTGCATCGGTACCGAAATTTCTTCCCCCAGAAATTAAAACGCGATCGCCAAAAAAATCTGTAGAGTCTCATAGTGGGATTCAATTGCCGAATATGCCACCGTTACCTCCTATACCTGCTAAGGTGGCAGAATCACTGGCAGCAGAGTCGCCGCAACAAGAAGAAAGTCTCGACAAGGTTGACACTTTAGCCGCGATCAACATGGATGAGCTGGTAATTACAAATCGGCGATTACCCATGATGAGCGGTACATTTCCATTCTTGAAACCGTTACCAGCTTTACCCGGTGGTGAGGAGGCAGTTTCTTCAGATTCTCAATCTCCAAAAACATCAACAGCACTAGATGTCAATTTACCTGATCTGGAATTGAACGCTGAATTATTACGTAGCTATCCACAATCTCAAAATCAACCTGTTGTCGAAGAAACTGTACCACGTCGCTCTAAATTAATCGATGCCTATATTGCTGGTGTATCTACGCCAACTCGACCGGGGTTTGATAATCCGGTGGCACAACCTGCTACGCCACCACCTCCTGAATTAATTAATGATGTGGTTGCAGAAGTAGCTACACCAACTTTGCCAGAATTTGATGATGCGGTGGCACAACCTGCGATACCATCTCTCGAATTTATTGATGATGCTGCACAACCAACTACATCACCTGATTCGCAATTAATTGATGATGCAGTTGCACAAACAGCTACACCAACTCGTCCCAAATTAGTTATAGAGGGAAACCCCTACTCATCCCCACTGATTACGCAGTGGTTGCAGAGCCAAGGCTTCTCTTTACCCGAACCGATCCATCTGCTAGATCAAGATGATGAAATGGATGTTGTCGCCAACCAGACAACGCCCGATGAGCAAATTAGTGATGCTTTTAACCCTGAAAGCACTGATATTGAACTCAACTTGTCATTCAACTTAGATGCTGACATAGGAATAGTTGCAGATGAGTTGGAGCTTGCCCAACAGGAGCTAGAGACAGTAGAAAATGTATCAGAAATAGAATTAACGCTACCAGTACCAGAGCCACCTCCCCCGCCACCACGTTATCCGAAGATACCCCTAGTGCGGGTTACAGAAGAAATTATTGTAGATGATACTTACATTGAGCCGGAAGAAGAGATAGTTCCGAGCATTCCTGAAGAAGAAGAGGAAGAGCAAGAAGAAGTACCATTAATAGCACCACCATCGCCATTACCGTTGATGGCTGTAGCAGTTGTTGAGTCTTTGCCAATTCCGCAACTGTATTTACCAGAAGGAGAATTAATTGCTGGTACATCTGTACGAGTACGCATCGAACTACCTGAAGTACCGCCAGAAGTTGTGGTGAAGTTATGGATTAAGGATTGCCAAACACGTTGGTTAATAGACGGCCCCTATATCCTGAAAGATTTACTACCAAACTCTTCGGGAGTCTTGGAAGTAAAAACGCAATTACACGTACCTTTTGGCTGCTTAGAAATGCGCGTAGAAGCGATCGCAATTAATCAGGAAACTCAACAGGAAAGTGACAAAATCTCCCTAACACGCTCTGTAATTCCTCCTGATTTGCCGAATTTGCAGCTAGATGAACTCTTAGGTATTTAGACATTCTCGCTAAATCCTGCTGTGTTAAAAATCTTTAGATTTTCAAAAATGGGACAGAATTTGCAGTAAGCTCATCTTGAATTGAAGTGTAATTCAACAGGAATAATTAGCTATGACAACTGAACTTTTTCCTTCAATCTTGGCTAGTACTTCTTACTTGCCTGCTCTGTTCGTTCCCATTATTGGTTGGGGTGTACCCATCGCCGTATTTGCGTTTTTGTTTATCTATATTGAACGCGAAGATATTGCTTAATTTGTGCTACAGCAATTAGTCAATAGTACTCCGATACTGGTAAACTATTGACCAAGGACAAATGACAAATCACAAATAATTAATACCGCCTATCTCTATGAGACGGGCGGTTTTTTTATGATGTTGATTTCTAAACAACTGCTAGAGAATCTACATTATTATGCTATTCGGCTCCAGCTACTATTAAAGTGAAGAACCGATTCCGGCATAGGCTCCGTAAAAGAAAATGCCTACAACTGTAATTACACCTAATCCTGCGATCGTAGCGACGACCCACAGGGGAATTCTCCCACTTCCTGACACAGCTTTTCTCCTCCCTTAACAACAAATCAACACAAGTTGAATAAACAAATGATTAACAAAGATTTTGCCAGTTAGTTAAAGAAGTAACTGGAAAACAGGATACCCAGAACAAAAATCAGTAGTAGTCCCAGGTACAGTGAAGTCCGGTTTAATTCAACCGGCTGATTATTGGGATTGGGCGTTCTTTCCATGAGTTGCTCCTAGCGTTGAATAAACTGCATTGCGGCGATCGCGCCCAAGAAGAAGACAGTAGGTACACCTAGAGTGTGAACTGCCAACCATCTAACTGTAAAGATGGGATAGGTAACTGGTTGATTGATGTTGTTGCCGCTAGTCATAATCTCAAACTACTTTCCGATATAAGTTTCTACTTGCTTTTTAGCTTCAAAACGGTTATTCACAATGGGTACTTCTTGGCGTACTTGTGTGAAGTACTCGTTAGGGCGGGGTGTGCCAAAAACATCATAAGCCAGTCCGGTGCTGACAAATAACCAACCTGCAATAAATAATGCTGGGATGGTGATGCTGTGAATTACCCAGTAACGAACGCTGGTAATAATGTCCGAAAACGGACGTTCTCCAGTGGTACCTGACATTGATTTCCTACCTTCACAAAGACAGTTATTGAGTTTATTATCCTACAAAGTTTAGAAAGAGTTACAACTTGCAACGTCCTTCTCAGAAATCTGGATAATTACAGAGGCTAGTGTTACCTTAAGCTGGCTCTGCTTGGGACGCTGTGGCCACGTTGGGGTTATATTTCAGTAAAACGCCGCGATCGCCAATAATAAATCCTTGGTTGGGTTGGAAGAACACAATTTTGTAAAAGTTGGCAGCTACTGTTTCTACATCCCGGTCTTTTTCCCAAGTTTTACCACCATCAGGGCTGTGCAGTAAATTACCACTACCGCCACCTACCCAAATGTCATTGGGCGTGCGATAAGCTAAATCCAGTAAACCCCAACTGGTAGATAATTCGGGATTTTGTGCTTCTTGCCACTCCTCTGGTTTGGTGGGGTCGCTAAATTGCACTTGTCCACCCCGCGCCAGCATCCACATTTGCCCATTGTCAGCAAAGCCCATGTTTTCTACGCGGCGAGAACTATTGCGGTTATGGGGTACCCATGCATTTTGCCCTGGTTCCCAAGTGGAGTAGAAGCTACCTTTGGCAGAAACCGCAACATATTTACCATCAGTGGAACGTTCTAAGTTACGTACCACACCAACAGCTGCTTCTACTTGGGCTTTCCAGTTTTTACCGCCGTCTTTGGTTTGATAGATTGCGCCTACATCAGTAGCCATCTCAGCGGTATCTGCCCCTAATGCACTGATACTAATAGGATTACCAGGTAATTTTTCACTTAGGGGAATGCGCGACCAAGAACGGCCTTCATCTGTAGTATGCAGTAGCAAACCAGGCTCACCAGCAATCCAACCTTCTTTACCTGCAAAACTAACAGAATCAAAGCGATACCTAGCGTCATCTAGTGCTAGGTTTAAGGGCTTCCAACTATCTCCACCATCATTGGTTTCTAAAATGGTGGCATTGCTACCGACTATGTAGCCATGCTGAGGATTTTCTGTAAAAGCAATATCAAACAGCTTTGCTTCTGTGGGGACAGAAATAACTGCCCAGGGGTTATAGCTGGTAGAAGGAACTTTGCTACAACCTATACACATCAAGACAACTATCAATACGGCAAATATTCGTTGCCAACTTTTCAAAATTGCGTGCATCAGTATTTTTTATTTCTTAGTTGTTTCTAAATTTGTGTACGGGTTTGGGAAAAAGATTTACCAACCTCAAAATTGAGTGGTGGCTGCTAAATACCGAGACTGGGCAACAAATAGTATCTATTGTAACCCGTAGAGACTGAGGAAAAATAAGAAAGCTAGTGCTAAAGCACCGAAAATCAGCAGGTTTTTTTGGGTAGGTGTCAAGGTGTTGACACCTAAGCCATAACCAAGATTTTCGCGAAAGCCTGATGCTTGACCTGCTGGGCCGATGTTGGTGAAAGCTTGCTTCTTTGCACTACATACAGGACAGCGCCAATTTACGGGCAGTTCTGCGAAGGGTCTTCCAGGGGGAATTTCATATTTGTCATCTCCCTTCTCAGGTTCATAAATGTAACCGCAGGAGCGACACTCATAGCGGTCTAATACTTGAGTTTCAACAGCTTGTTCGCTTTGTTCGCTCATTGCTTAGG
The DNA here is from genome assembly GCA_002368155.1 of Nostoc carneum NIES-2107. Taxonomy (GTDB): domain Bacteria; phylum Cyanobacteriota; class Cyanobacteriia; order Cyanobacteriales; family Nostocaceae; genus Aulosira; species Aulosira carnea. Next base: position 6,144,156 of record AP018180.1, on the reverse strand, counting down.
CCTCGCAGAGGGGCAAATATTAAATATACGTTACAAATTATGACATAACTGTTAGATTTTTCTATCACAACTAAAAACGAATCAAATACCTTCAGTGCATCTGTTTCCCAGATTTCAGAAATGCCTAAAAGATATAATGTAAAAGAAAGTTACGGCGTTATTTACACCATAAGCGGTAGATATCCATTGTGTTTGTTCTCAGCGGTTACGAGTACCTTCTAGGCTTTCTCATTATCTGTAGCCTAGTGCCTGCCCTGGCGCTCTCAGCGTCCAAGCTCCTACGACCCAGCGGCAAAAGTGCGGAACGGCGCACCACATACGAATCCGGGATGGAACCCATTGGCGGAGCCTGGATTCAGTTCAACATTCGCTACTATATGTTTGCGCTGGTCTTTGTCGTCTTTGATGTGGAGACTGTGTTTTTGTATCCTTGGGCGGTAGCTTTCCACCGTCTAGGGCTATTGGCATTCATTGAAGCGCTAATTTTTATTGCAATTCTTGTAATCGCCTTAGTTTACGCATGGCGTAAAGGAGCTTTGGAATGGTCTTGAATTCTAATTTACCAACTCAGGACAAAGAACGCATCATCAACCCTATTGAGCGTCCCACTGTCACTCAAGACCTTTCAGAAAATGTGATTCTGACTACGGTTGATGACCTTTACAACTGGGCGCGGCTTTCTAGTTTGTGGCCGTTGCTATTTGGTACGGCTTGCTGCTTTATTGAGTTTGCAGCTTTAATTGGCTCTCGGTTTGACTTTGACCGCTTTGGGCTAATTCCCCGTTCCAGCCCGCGTCAAGCCGATTTAATTATTACGGCTGGCACAATTACCATGAAGATGGCACCGCAATTGGTACGTCTTTATGAACAAATGCCTGAGCCAAAGTATGTAATTGCGATGGGAGCTTGTACAATTACAGGCGGGATGTTTAGCGTTGATTCCCCCACGGCTGTGCGTGGAGTTGATAAACTCATTCCTGTAGATGTGTACTTGCCTGGTTGTCCGCCGCGTCCAGAAGCGATTATTGACGCAATTATTAAGCTGCGGAAGAAGATTGCCAACGATTCCATCCAAGAACGGGATCAAATTAAGCAAACTCACCGCTATTACAGTACGACTCATAACCTCAAGCCAGTAGAGCAAATTTTGACTGGTAAGTATATGCAGTCAGATACTCGCTTTACACCACCCAAAGAATTGGCGGAAGCGATTGGTTTACCAGTTCCACCTGCTTTATTGACATCCCAGAAACAAAAGGAGGAAACAAACCGTGGCTGATGAAGAATCTAAGCCAGTACCAGCAGCCGAAGAGTCTCTGGTAAAAGCCGGAAAGGTTTCCCAGTGGTTGAGCGAAAATGGCTTCGACCATGAAGTTTTAGCACCCGACGTAAACGGAGTAGAAATACTCAAGGTAGAACGAGATTTCTTACTTCCCACTGCTACAGCATTGTATGCTTACGGGTTTAATTGTCTCCAGTTCCAAGGCGGTGTTGACCTCGGCCCTGGGCAAGAGTTGGTGAGTGTATATCACTTAATTAAAGTAGGTGATAATAGCGATCGCCCCGAAGAAGTAAGATTGAAAGTGTTCCTCCCAAGGGAAAACCCTACAGTGCCTTCAGTCTACTGGATTTGGAAGACCGCAGACTGGCAAGAGCGCGAGTCTTATGATATGTTCGGCATTGTCTATGAAGGACACCCTAACCTGAAGCGGATTTTGATGCCTGAAGATTGGGTAGGTTGGCCTTTAAGGAAGGATTACATCTCGCCTGATTTCTACGAGTTGCAAGACGCTTATTAGACAGTGTTGATTGCTGAGTGTCAGCAGTGAGAAGTGTGATATCTCATCCCTAACCCCTCTCCGGCGGCGGAGAGGGGTATTGTTTTTTGGATGTTTCACAAAAGCGCAATTTTTCACCTATTTTCAGGTTGCTTTTTAAAATAATTTGAAAATGTTACTTTGAGATAATTTGAGGGAAATCTATAAATGTAGCCTCCAGACAATGAGATTATGTCACTCTTTTATCTGCAAATATGGAGTGATTATATCTATAGTTTAAAGGGCTAATTGTTTGATAAATTTCAATTACTCATTTTTTTCTTAAGTCATGAGATGTTATTAAAAAACATCAACTTATCTGAACTACCATCGGTTTATTTATTAGATAAAGACAAGTTACCAAATTGTGCAGCTATCTACTTTGTTTCTGATAGCAAAGGTCAGATTCTTTATATTGGCAGAACAATCAACTTAGCTGCTCGGTGGCGAGAACATCATAGATTTAAACAGCTAAAAAGATTTAATCGCAAAGACCCTATTAATATTAGTTGGGTAAATTGTAGTAATCAGATAAATGCTCTTACTACTATCGAAAATGAACTAATCAATTTACATAAGCCGCCACTGAATTGGTCGAAAGTGGTTGCACCAATTAGAAGAATAACTCCAGCCGAGACAGCATTACAGCAGAGTCTTCAGCAATTGGCTAACTGTAACACTATGATATTTGGATTCGATCCAATTGCTGATAAAGAACCACCAACAATATATTTGGTTTATCCTGTTTACGATAGGCGCGGTGTATCAGGCACTATACGATCTGCACTGAAAAATATTAATAAAAAAGCTAGCACACTGAAGTGGAAAGAGTACCATACAGACCCTAAGCGTTTAGGAAAATTCGGATATTGGGAGACTGAATACAACGGTATACGAATAGATGTAGCTCCGTTTCAGAGTTTAGTTCACTTTATGGATAATTCGACTCGTCGCACTATTGCAGGGGTTGAATTTATGGCTTTTAGTAGTGAGCAACTAGAAATACTTCTAGAAAATACACCAGAGTTTAAGGAAGAAGCTTCCGGTTTAGAAGCTTTAGAGGATGACCCTATTCCCATAGAACTAGTTGATAAAAAATATCAGAGCAATACTAATAATGAAAGTGTAGTAGAAGTTGAACCTTGGGAGGAATTAGAACCAATGGCTGAAGGTGAAGCTAGAGTAATGACTCGTCAATTTTTATTTGTGGATGATGTGGAAATAGAGGTGTGCGCTAACGAAAATGGGAAGCATTTTGTTAGGCACAATGTTTATTGGTGGATAGAAGGCAGAAAGAAAACTCCTGATCCAAAGTATGATTGCATCCTGGAAAATTTAAAAAGTGCAGTAGATAGACTACCTACTATCAGATGGTCTGGCTATAGGTTTAGATTTGAGACTATTGTATTCAGTGAAGATGATGTAGAGGTTGAAAGTGTAGTACTATTACCACTGGGAATGTTTGAAGACCTAATGAAGGAAAAATCAAGGTTTGGTGGCACTATAGAAGAAATTCAAAGAGATGAATCTAAATTAACCCCAAAACATCCAGCAAATATAAAATTATGTGTATGGCTGCAAAGTCATTCATTATCTTCTCTACTATCAACCAATAACAGCTAAATAGAATCACTGTATATAAGTAAATATGTGATCGCCTCGCCTCAGAAAAGTAAAATTCAAGTTCTCAGCCTCATCAATCAAGCTTTAATCTCCAAGTTCCGTGTTCTGAACTCAAAGTTTCCTGTTCCAAACAAGAACGTTTCTATTTCAAGTGAGAATGTTCTTATTTCAAATGAGAACGTTTCTGTTCCCAGTGAGAACTTTCTTGTTCCAAACGAGAATGTTCTTGTTCTGAGGGGGAATGATGTTGTTCTGAGTGCGATCGCTTGACTTTGGAACGAGAAATTTCCTGTTTTGAGGTGGAGTGATGGGGTTGTGAAGGCGATCGCTTGACTTGAGAACTGCAAATTACTGCTTTACCAAACACAATTATTCCTCATCAAGCTCATCTATTATCAGTTTTTGAGCAGCGTGTCGCACAAAGAGAATCTGAACAGTATCATCAACTATTGTAAAAATAATCCGATAAGTATTTCGTCCCTTTCCATAAACCAACTGTCTGATTTCTTGCTCAAAAAAATCATTCTCAAATGCTAAAGAACAACGAGCAGACATTGTTTCTAGGGATAAAATAGCTTTATATAATCCTTCTAACCATTGTCTAGCTTTGCCAGCAGAAACATTACTCAACCAAAAATAGGCTTCTTCTATTGCCTGTTGTGCTGAGGGTTGTATGATGACTTGATATTTCTGATTCATTGGGAACTGTCTAATTTATCAAACAGTTCATTGAAGAAATCTTCGGCTTTTTTCCCTTTTCTTTCTTGCATTTGTTCCAAGCCAAGTTTAATACCCTTGAGGGTTTCTACTAACTCAGCCGCTTCTAAAAGTTCCTGATAAGATTCTGCATCTTGAACAACTAACTCTGCTTTGCCATTAACAGTTAGAACTAAAGGATGTTTGGTTTGCTTAAGACGCTGCAAAAACTCGGTTGTATTACGTTTAAATTCGGTGAGGGAATGTATATCTTGCGAAAGGTTAATCATAGTATTAGCATTTGATTAGCATTTAATTCAATGCTAATAATGGTTCGCTGAATTTGTCAATAAAATTGATAAGTCTGTTACCGAGGTTTACCACAGCTATAACCTAAACTCCATATTCCTACTTCTCAACTCAAAGTGTTATATTTTGATATTGTAATTTGGACGAATAAAGGCGATCGCAAAAATTCTACTCATAAAGATTGCCGCTGAATTGCATAGATTTGGATAATGCAGCATCCGTCAATATAAGTTTTGAAGCGCTAAAATAATTTTAAAAGTTAACTTTTCACCAAAAATCTTATTTATTAATTTGTTGAGTGATTTCACTATTATAAATGTATAACCTAAAGTAGATTCTTGTTAATTCAATGTATAATTCGTAATTTATAATTCTTGTTTTTTGAACTCTATTGCTGATTTTTAGTTTTTGATTCAGTGGTTAAACGCATTATTTGAATTATCTAATATAGTGGTTACTTAGTAGTTATTGATTGACATTGTATTTCAGGTGCGATCACCTGGAATTTTACCGTAAAAAAATAAGCCATTATATGAATATCTGGCACTTTTACGGGAATTGCGAATGTCTAAGGAATTATTAAATTTGTTTCAGGAAGCATATAGCAATCTCGAACTATTTCCGTTGATGGAAAAGAACGAAATGGAAAAGTTTAGGGTTGAATATGGCGATGATTTAATTGCAGACCTTAACCAGTTAGTTGAAGATAGCCCTAATGGTGATAGTAAGATTATTTTTACGGGACATCGCGGATGTGGTAAGTCAACTTTGTTAGCTGAGTTTAGCAGACAAATTCAAAATAAATATTTTGTCGTATTGTTTTCTATTGCTGACAAAATTGAAATGTCGGCTGTTAATCATATTAATATCCTGTTTGCGATCGCAGTTAATTTAATGGCTGAGGCGGAAGCGCGTCAGGTTGAAATTCCTAAATCGACGAAAGAAGCTCTGTATAAATGGTTCGCTACTCGCACTCGGACTGAGGAATTAAATTGGCACGCAGAAGCTGAAATAGGCTTTGATTTGCTAAAGCTGATTAGCTCGAAATTAAAGGCTGATGCTACAGTTAGGGATGAAATTAAACAAGAATTTGAGCGTAAAATATCAGACTTAGTGGCAAGAATTAATGAAATTGCGGCGCTGATTCAAGCTGCTACTCAACAAGATGTTTTAGTGATTATTGATGATTTAGATAAACTTGATTTGGGTAGAGTTAACGAAATTTATAAGGATAATATTAAAGCACTGTGTCAGCCGAACTTTCGGATAATTTATACTATCCCCATTGCTGTGCTACGGGAAACATTTATCAGCACTATTCTGACAACTGAAACTAATGACCAAATTGTGGTTATGCCTGTACTGAAAATATTTGAGAAGGGTAAAAATCGGCTGTCTAATGCCCAACCTCGTCATGAAGCAATTAATATTTTGAGTGAGGTTTTACAAAAGCGGATTTCTCAGGAATTAATAGCAGATAAAACTGCTGAAAATATCGTTATTTACAGCGGCGGAGTCTTACGAGAGTTAATTCGGATTGCAAAGGAATGCTGTCGTATTTGTTTGCGAGTTATCCGCAGAAATCCAGCAGAAGAGATTATTATTGATGATAAAATTTTAGCTCAGGCAATTAATAAAATTCGTAATGACTTTTCGATACGTTTAGGAAAAGTTGACATAGAGATTTTACAAAGTGTTTATGAGCAATTTATGCCCAATGACCCGAAACAGCCTGAGTTTTTAGATTTACTGCATGGGCTTTATGTTTTAGAATACCGCACTGAGGAAACTTGGTATGATGTCCATCCCATCCTGATAGAAAGCTTGAAGAGGAAAGGTGTGATTCATGCTGAATGAGGAATTTGGAGATGATGAGGATTTTTTAGAGCCAGAGCAAGCTAATCAAGATGCTTATGATGATTTAATTGTTTCTATTGAAGCTCAAACACGCGGATTAAATTTATTGATTGCTGTTTGCGATGATGGGAATTTTCGTGATGAAATTATTTCTAAGTATGAAGCTGAACTTCAAGATAATTTTCGTTTATATCGGATAACTTTAGCACGACAAGAACCGAGCCTAAAAGCGGCTCTGAATCAATTAGTGCAGCAAGATGAATATCTCCGTCAACGTCACCCAGCAGTGATAACTATCATGGGTGCTGAACAACTTTATTTTCTCAAGTTGGGAGAAAAGCAATCAGAACAGGAAAAGTTTTTTGGTTATTTACAATGGACAAGGGAAGGGTTACGGGATTTTCCTTTTAGTATTGTGATTTGGGTGACTAATCAAATTTTAGTTAACTTAATTAAAAAAGCTCCTGATTTTTGGAGTTGGCGTAATGGAGTTTTTCGATTTATTTCTAAAAAGACTAATGCTATTGCTGGGAAAGAATTAGAACCTATAAACTTTGTTTTTCGAGATACGGAATTAGCTAGCATTGATACTAATGACAATGACTGCTTTTTTTTACCTATTCAAGATTTACAAAGGTTAATTGATCAAGTTGAAAAGGAAAAGGGAAAGAAAGACCCCAGTTTAGCTAATTTATATTCCAGATTAGGTGATATTTACCGCAGTCGCTTAGAGCGTGGTGAGTTTCAGAATTATCAAATAGAACAAGAATTGGCGATTAAGTATTGGCGTAAAGCGATAGATTTATATAATGAATTGGGTTTGCAAATAGACTTAGCTAATAATCTCAATAATCTAGCTGGACTTTATCGAGAAATCGGACGCTACAGTGAGGCGGAATCTTTATATAAAAGGGCTTTGGAACTGAGAAAAGATATTTTAGGAGAACATCATCCTGCTTTTGCTACTAGCTTAAATAATCTGGCTGGGCTTTATAAAGCTACTGCAAGATATAGCAAAGCAGAACTTCTCTATCAACAAGCTTTGGAGTTGAGAAAACGCCTACTAGGAGATAATCATCCCGATGTGGCTGCTAGTCTGAATAACTTAGCGCTACTATACGATCAACAAGAACGTTATCAGGAAGCGGAACCTCTTTATCTGCAATCATTAGAAATTAGAAAGCATCTACTTGGCGAACATCATCCTTCTGTTGCGATAATTTTAAATAATTTATCCTTACTTTATTATCATCAACAACGTTATAAAGAAGCTGAATCTTTATCACTACAAGCAATAGAGTTAGACAAGCGATTTTTAGGAGAAGAAAATCCCGAAGTTGCTACGGATATTCACAATTTAGCTTTAATCTACCGTGCTCAAGGACGTTATGAGGAAGCTGAAGCTTTGTTTTTACAATCTTTAGAAATCAAGCAGAGTCTATTACAAAAAGTGCATCCTCTTTTAGCAGATACGATTTACGCTTTGGGCTATATGTACAGAGAGCAAGGGCGGTTTAATGAAGCAGAATCTTTGTGTTTACAAGCGCTAGAACTTGATAAACAACTATTAGGAGATAATCATCCCTATATTGCGGAAAGTCTGAATAATTTAGCAGAAATTTACCGATTAACAGGGCGTTATAGTGAAGCAGAATCCCTTTATCAGCAAGCTTTAGATATTTGTCAGCAAATCTGGGGTGTAAATCATCCTCGGACTGTTACTGCTCGTGAAAATTTAGCATATATTTGCGATCGCCTCGCCTCAGAAAACTAAATCTACAGGCTGAAAGCTATAATATTCCGGTTCTGAGGTGCAATGATGGGGTTGTAAAGGCGATCGCATCATTTTTATCAGAGGATTTTAACGAAAGGCTGTTTAAGCATTAAGCTTTCGTGACAATTTCAAATCATCTCTTCTGCAAAAAAATCAGTATTGTTACTTAAGTAATCAGCTGATGAGACAGTATCAGTTTGCAGTCTAAAAAAAGAAATACAGCTAATTGCTTGCTAGGTAGTCAGTGCTTGAGTCCTGACAATCTGGCTTACAGTCTCGCTTAAATTTTATTTAACCAACATTCTATATTTTTCTCATATCAATATAAAAATATTTCTGAAGATATTTTTCTTGTTCTATTTCACTTAAAAAGCCATTATTTTTACTTGAATTACAGTAAAATTACAGTTGCCCACTACAAAAAAGTTATTTTTATAACTCATACAATCTTTGCTGAGTTTAGCTTTTAACTTTACTTAATAATATTTGTAGTTGATTATTGCAATATTCAAATAAATATTAAGTATTAAAAAATCAGTTTAAAAAAACGTGATTGAAATTGATAGAAAAAGTTCGCAAAAACAGAGATAATTTTGGAATCCTAAAAGCAATAAAAACCATTCAATAGAATTGAATTGAATTTGTGATAAACTGCTCCGACTTCAGAGAACGATTGATCGATGAAGTTGCCGTTGCCATCGACTTGAAGAGCAGTTGCGCCTCAATAGATGTGAAGTGAAATAGAAAAAATAGTAGAGAACTGAGAGTTTTATGGCTAATAGTAGTGCAATGACCGCAGCGCTACGCTTAAGCGAAAAGTTACCTTTTCCATTAAAGCGTTTGGCAGATTTGGCTTATAACTATTGGTGGAGTTGGAGTGGCGATCGCATTGCCCTATTCCAAACTATCGATCCCCAAGAATGGGAACGCTGTGGGCATAATCCAGTAGCGATTTTAGAGTCAGCAAGCTACGAACGTCTGACTCAATTAGCAGAAGACCCTTTTTATCTGAAGCAAATCTCTGCCTTGGCAAAAGAGTTTGACCAATATCTGCTGCAAAAAGATACTTGGGTAAGTGGTGTTGCACCACAACTTAGCAAAGACAATCCTATTGCTTATTTTTGTGCAGAATTTGGTATTCATGAATCCTTACCAGTCTACTCAGGTGGCTTAGGAATTCTAGCTGGGGATCACCTCAAATCATCATCAGATTTGGGTGTGCCGATGGTGGGTGTAGGCTTGCTATATCGCCAAGGCTACTTTCGCCAACGCTTGAACCGTCAGGGCTGGCAAGAAGATTATTATATTGATAACCCTTTCCAGCAAATGCCCATTGAGTTAGTAAAAACTCAAAATGGGGAACCGTTAATTATTCAACTAGATGTTCGTCAACGGCAAGTAAAAGTCCAGATTTGGCAGGTAAAAGTCGGGCGGGTAACTTTATATTTACTCGATAGCGATCGCGAAGACAATGACCCCATTGACCGCTGGCTAACTGGACATCTCTACGGTGGTAACTTAGAAACCCGTATCGCCCAAGAAGTAGTATTAGGCATTGGTGGTGTCCGTGCTTTAAATGCTTTAGGTATTCAACCATCTGTTTATCACCTTAACGAAGGACACGCTGCTTTCTGTACATTAGAAGTTGCCCGTTTAGAAATCGAAAAGACTGGCAAATCTTTCTATGACATAGAAGCAACGGTGCGGAATCGTTGTGTATTCACCACCCATACCCCCGTTCCCGCCGGACATGATGTCTTCTCTCCGGATTTAATTGACTCCTACTTTGCTCAATACTGGCCCCAGTTGCGACTTTCCCGCGAGCAATTTTTGGCATTAGGTGCAAGGAGATTGGGCGATCCTTGGGAACCATTTGGAATGACGGTTTTAGCTTTGCGGATGACTCGTGCTTGCAACGGTGTCAGTGAATTACACGGTCAAGTTTCCCGCAAAATGTGGACTGTCCTCTATCCGCAACATACAGAAGATAAGGTTCCCATTGGTTACATTACTAACGGTGTTCATGCACCCACATGGACTGCGCCTTTATTAGGTGACTTATACAATCAGTATTTGGGCGAAGATTGGAAAACTCGCGCCATGTTGCCAGAAATGTGGGCAAAAGTTGACGAGATTCCTGATGAAGAATTGTGGTGGCGACATCGCGTCCTTAAAGAAAGACTCATTGCTTATACCCGTTATAAAATCAGGAACGCCAGGGAACAACGAGGAGAAGATTACCACTTTATTGAATCTACTAATACCCTCCTCGATCCCGATGTATTAACGATTGGATTTGCCCGCCGCTTTAGCCCGTATAAACGCGGGGATTTAATTTTACGAGATGCAGAACGGGCGAAGAAGATTTTTAGCAATGCCCAACATCCAGTCCAAATTATCTTCGCAGGAAAAGCTCACCCAGCTGATGAAGAAGGTAAGCGGATTATCCAACGATTGATGGAATGGTGCCGAAATTCCGGGCTGAGTAATCGAGTCGCCTTTATTGAAGATTACGACATTTACACCGGACAAAAACTCGTTCAAGGTGTTGATGTATGGTTAAATAACCCCCGTCGTCCTCTAGAAGCATCTGGTACCAGTGGACAAAAAGTCTGCTTTAACGGTGGACTAAATTTAAGCGTCCTTGATGGTTGGTGGTGTGAAGGCTACAAAGCTGGAAGCGATGGTAAAGGACTTAATGGTTGGGCTATCGGTGAAGATGCTCACACTAGCGATCAAGAATTACAGGATCGCATAGATTCTCAATCGCTTTATCAGCTCTTAGAACAAGAAATTGTACCCTTGTACTATAACCAAAATGCTCAAGGTGTTTCCTCAGGTTGGGTGCAGATGATGAAGACATCAATTAAAACCAATGCACCATTATTCAACACCGATAGGATGATTGCTGACTATGTTTCCCAGGTTTACGTCCCAGAAATTGCTAAGAGTGTAGAACCAATTTTAGCGAAGGTTCTAGTTTAGAAAGTTTGGGTTTCCTGGTTAGATGATAGAGGTGGGTTAACCACCTCTTTTTTTGAAAGCGGCGGGAAACTCCATTCTCGTTTGGGTTCGTAAGGTGCGCGCCCCGCCGCTTTGGGCATTGGGGATGGGGCATTGGGCATTGGTAATTTCTTTCCCATATCCCATTTTCTATTTTTCATTTCGCTGCACTTGGATACAGCCTTGCCATTGCTTGCGGTTCATGGCTGTATTTGCCACTGTGCTGTGGTTGGTATGTCTCGTTATACAAACACAAACTGTTGGGATTTTTGCTGACAAACTGCATCATCCGCCGATGGGGTTCACCGCGGAAGAACTGTTTCAAGTCATGGGCGGAACGCCAGTAGCTAACCATAATCACTTCGTTGGCGGAACAAATTCCTGCTTTGACTTGTACGCAGCCTTCAGCTTTGGTAGTTGAACTACCTATCCAAAATAGATTTTTCCACATCCAGAAAAACCCGGTATGGTCGCGCGCTATGATGCCGTTGACAAAGACAACAGCCTCGGGATTTTCTGGCAAATTTATTTGGTAAATCGAGTAACTCATTGCACTACCCTCTTGAAACTGGTTGATGGTGTTGCTTTGTGGCAGCTAAATACTCAATTAATATATTATTCACTTAATTGAATATAAATTCTAAGTTATATTCAACTAAGTGAATATGTCAACCCATCACCCATGTCTCTTACCTATGCCATTCTGTCGGTCTTAGTTAGCGCCCCTAGTAGCGGCTATGACCTTGCCAAGCGTTTCAACCCATCGGTAGAAGGGTCGGTTGGTTTTTTCTGGAGTGCCAGTTTTCAACAGATTTATCGAGAACTGAACCGCTTAGAACAAAAGGAATGGCTGCAAGCTGAATCTATACAGCAAGAAAATCGACCCGACAAACGGATATATAGTGTGACTCCTTTAGGTAAACAGCATTTATGTGAGTGGATTGCTGAATCTGAGGAAATGGCACCTCTCAAGGATGAATTGCTGTTAAAACTTTATGCTGGGCATTTAGTACCTCAGCAAACGATAGTAGCCAAGCTAGAAATGCATCGTCGGCAACATCAGCAGCGATTAGCAATCTATCAAGAAATTCAGAACCAGTACTTCCAGAAGCCGCAAGAGTTGTCCAACACCTTCAAGTTCCAGTACATGACGTTGCTGAAAGGAATTCACTACGAAATGGGCTGGCTAGCTTGGTGTGACGAAATCATGGTATTGCTGAAGTAGGCGTTGCACTCTCAGATGGGCATCTTGCCCCATTTACAAGGGAATTAGAGAATTTAATCTGTTAGATAGAAGTGTTTTAAATCAAAAATTAACCGCAGATGGAAGAAGATAAACGCAGATGAACGCGGATAAATTTGTACATCAAGAGACGGGGAAACGCTATATTTATCAGTGTAAAAGCTATGGCATAAGTGCCGAATATAATTACAAATTATGTTGACCTTTCCTGTTTATATTTGGTTGGGTTCGTTGCGAATTCATCCTCATATTTTATTTGAATCTTTAGCTTATGCCATAGCATTTCGTTTGTTAATATTTCGGCTTCGCAAAGATGCGATCGCACCTAGTCAGCGCAGTTCTGTAATTGTTGGCGGTATGATAGGTGCTTTAATTGGCGCAAAACTGCTGGTAGGGCTGGAACATATTGACTTGATTCGGCAAAATCAACAGCAGTTTCTATTACTTTTACTCCAGGGTAAAACAGTTGTAGGGGCACTTTTAGGTGGATTAATTGGCGTAGAACTCACCAAAAAAATTATTGGAGTTCATCAGTCTACAGGTGATGTATTTGTTTATCCTCTGATTGTTGGCACAGCCATTGGTAGAATTGGATGCTTTCTCACGGGATTGAGCGATCGCACTTATGGAATCGCCACAAAACTACCGTGGGGTGTAGATTTTGGCGATGGTATTCCTCGCCATCCCACACAGTTATATGAAATCCTATTTTTAGGATTGCTAATTATATTTTTGCAATTTCGCAGCCGCTATCAATATCAAAATGGCGATTTATTTAAATTTTATTTAATTTCTTATTTTAGCTTCCGTTTTTTGGTAGAGTTCGTTAAACCTGATTTTCACCCGTTTTGGGGTTTAAGTGCAATTCAAGTGGCTTGTTTACTAACTATTGTGTATTATCGCCGCACCATCTCTCAGATATTTCAATTGCAAAACTGATTTACATTTAAATTCAGTAACTCCTAATAAAAATACTTTTTCCGTAGGCTATATAAAATCCATAAATCTTGCTTGTTTGGCTTCTCTCCTGCCCTTCTAACTACTTATAAATTTATTTATCATGCCTACTCGTAATTATCTCTTTTATGCCTTAACTAATAGCGTTTGTTCCAAATGTTTAGTCAAGGTAGAAGCAAAAATTATATTTCAGGATGATTGCGTTTACTTAGTAAAACACTGTCCCACCCACGGACGCGAAGAAGTTTTAATCGCAGATGATATTGAATATTATAAAAAATCTCTAGAGTTTATTAAACCTGGAGATATGCCATTAAAGTTTAATACACCCATAAAATATGGCTGTCCTTACGATTGCGGACTTTGCCCAGATCATGAACAGCATAGCTGTTTAACATTAATTGAAGTTACAGATAAATGTAATCTTTCTTGCCCAATATGTTACGCCGATTCAGGTGCAGAAGAGTTTTCAGAAATCTCACATCAACCAAGACTGCATAGGAGTCTAGCGCAAATTGAAAAAATGATTGATGCGGTTGTCGCCAACGAAGGAGAACCGCAAATAGTGCAGTTAAGTGGTGGTGAACCTACGATTCATCCTGAGTTTTTTCAAATTCTTGATATTGTCAAAACAAAGCCAATTAAGCATTTAATGATCAATACCAATGGCGTAATGATTGCTAAGGATAAATCTTTTTGCGATCGCCTCAGCCAATATATGCCAGGAATTGAAATATATTTGCAATTTGATAGCTTTGAATTAGAGGCGTTAAAAGAGTTACGCGGTGCAGATTTACGGGCAGTTAGGCAAAAAGCAATTGAGCATCTAAATGAATATAATATTTCCACAACTTTGGTTGTCACTGTCAAAAAAGGTCTCAATGATGGTGAGATTGGCAAAATTATCGAGTATGCTTTGCAGCAGAAATGTATTCGAGGCGTGACATTTCAACCCATACAAGCAGCAGGAAGATTAGAAGGATTTGACCCTAAACAAGATAGATATACTTTAACAGAAGTCAGACGCTCTATTTTAGAACAGAGTCCTTATTTTAAACCTGAAGATATTCTCCCTGTTCCCTGCCATCCTGATTCTTTAGCAATGGCTTATGCATTAAAGCTAAATGGTCAAGTAATACCGTTAACTGGGTTAATTAATCCAGATGTTTTTGTAAAAATTATGCCTAATAGCGTACTTTATGAACAAAACGAAGAACTGAAAAAACAAATATTTGAATTATTTTCAACAAGTCATTCACCCAATTCTGCGGCTTTATCGCTCAAGCAGCTTTTGTGTTGTTTGCCAATGATTGCTGTGCCAGAAGGTATTAACTACTCCAATGTATTTCGGGTAATGATTGTGCAGTTTCTTGATGCTTTTAACTTTGATGTCCGTTCTGTCAAGCGGTCTTGTATTCATATTGTTCATCCAGATGGTAGGATTATCCCATTTGATACATTTAATATGTTTTACCGCGAAGGCAGCGCTGGCTACCATTTAGTGAATAATCGTAATTCGTAAATCTAATTTACCAGTGTCATCTATAGGACTCAGTTAATGTCTCAAAGGAATGAAAGTTTACAAATTATTTTAGGAATATTAATTTTATTTGGTTTGCATTTGATAGCAGTAGGCATCATATTTGGTGTAGGTTTACTTGCTGGTCAAATATTTGGCTATGCTAATTATAGTTATTTAGGTGTTTGGCTGATTGGCGGTTGGGGATTTTTTATTTGGCAGCTTTTATATGTCATCCCTTTGTGCATTTTACTCAGAAGACAACAGCGCCTAGCAATGATGAAAGGTGTAATTATTGCTGCTGTGATTACAGCTTTATTAAATGGTAGTTGTTTCTTGTTAGTATTTGCTAATCGTTAAATTAATGTTTCACACATTTAAATTGCATAATTTGGGCATTTAAAGATACCCCAAATTTTAGTTACTCATTCAAAATTTAAATAAAGTGCCATTACATAGAGAAAATCTGAGCAACATCTCTAGTTACTCAGACTTGTCGGTGCTGTTCTGTGTCTCACCTAACTACAGCAGCACAAATCTCAATTTCGACAATTAACTCAAAATTTTTGGAAAAAATCTGATATTTTTTGGCTTACCTACACAGCAATTAGTCAAAAGTCCTTGCAGACAATACTTTGAATCCAAAATCGCAAATCTAAAATCTTTCTAGGGTGTTGACTCCATAGCAGTTCATCAAATATGATTTTAGATTGTCTGTCTAATTCCTGCTCGGATCAGGTAGACATCCTACAAAAGCTGGCAAAAGCGCTAAATCGCATCTCCACAACAGAGATTAGCCAGATACCTGTACGGCAACCTCAAGGACAATTTCATGACTTACGCAATTATTGAAACTGGCGGCAAACAACTTAAAGTTGAGGCTGGTCGCTTTTACGATATCGAGTTACTGACTGCCCAACCTGATGAGAAAGTTACAATAGATAAGGTTTTACTCATACAGCACGATGGCGAAGTCAACATTGGACAACCATTAGTGTCAGGGGCGACTGTAGAAGGGACAGTATTACGACATCTCAGAGGTCGTAAAGTCCTGGTATACAAAATGAAGCCGAAAAAGAAAACCCGCAAAAAACGCGGACATCGCCAGGAAATCACTAGACTGTTGATTAATTCTATTAACCTCAATGGTACAGTCCTAGCAGCGGAAGAAGCAAAAGCTGCTGAAGAGACTTCTGCTGAAGAAACCGCTGCTGAATAATCAATAACAGTTAGGTCACAAAAGGAAATTATGGCTCATAAGAAAGGAACAGGTAGTACACGCAACGGTCGTGACTCTAATGCTCAGCGTCTAGGTGTAAAACGCTACGGTGGTCAAGTTGTTCGTGCAGGCAACATTCTCGTGCGCCAGCGCGGTACCAAATTCCACCCTGGTAACAATGTTGGCATTGGTAGTGATGACACTTTGTTTGCTTTAATTGATGGCGTTGTTACTTTTGAAAGAAAAGGTAAAACCCGTAAAAAAGTCAGTGTTTACGCACCCGCTGCGGCTGCTGAAGCAACCGCTAGCTAGAAAAAAGGGTGGGCAATGCCCACCCTGGAAAATTTATACTGAATGAACTGTGAAGTTGTTTAACTGAGCCAACTTAACTAATTAACACGTGGCGCACAAATAGCATTTGCATTGCGGCACCTAAAGCGACACCCGCCAATGAAAGTAGAGATGTCAGCCAGAAAGCTTGCCCTTCCTTTACACCTGCTGCTTGAAAATCTATTCTCGCTAAGATAGCGGCAGCAATAATTAGCAAAGTGTCAAGGAACATCCGAAACCAAGCAAGCATGACAAAAAACAGGAATGCTGCGAAAACTGAAAATACAAAAGTCCTAGTACTAGATTTAAATACAGTACTCGAAAATCTTGCCAAATTTGTCCAGGGAACGGTTAAGCTTCCCACAAACAGCAAGATAGCAAGCACAGTTATTGCCCAGACAAACAAAGGGGCTTTTGTCTCGGATATGACCCAGCCGAGGGTGCTGTAGCTCAGTAATAATAGTGTGAGGGAAACCCAAGGTATGCGTTGCAAAATCGACATGGGTTAGGTTTTTGGTAGCAAGTTAAACCATTATTACTCAACTAAATGCAATAACAAAAGACTTAATGGAATGAGGTTTTGGCAGTTTTTTACAGATATATCTCCCGAACTTGCTCCTTGATGGTAAGACTGTATGGGTTTATGGTTGGGAGCGATCGCACCTTACAATCAAGAAACATTTGAGTCAAATGTATAGATTGTTAATCTCATGCCGTAGACTATAACTCTATCATCTGATGTTTTCTAGCTGTTAACAATCTTTGATTATGCTCTGGCTGACATCTTGTAACATTGCCATAACTTGAGGTTGGGTAGTGTCCACAATATAATCATCAGGATTTGAATAAAAGGTTAGCAGGTGCAAAACCTGCAAAATTGCTTGTATTTTCTGGCTTCCAGCCATTGTTGATGATGGTGTTGCCAACACATTCCAGCAAGTTCACAGAGAATTTGCAGACAAACTAGTTAAATTTTTTCTTAAACATTTGTAAACTGTTAGCAGCCGAGTAGCCGCGTGTCACATCTTGTTAAGGAATTATCATGAGACAACTTGTTATTGTTGAGCGCGTATGCCTGATTGGTCATATCGTGTCGATGGTGTTTGGACTTGTAGGCATACTACTAGTTGTGCCGAATGCGGAAATTATTATGAACCTCACTGAGGTTGGACAAACCGCCATGCAGTGGAGTATGGCTGGAGGCGGTGTTGTTTATATGATTTTGGGCGCAGCGGCTGTCTTTTTGTATGCCTACCGGACGTTGGGATTGGGTCGCGCTTTGGCATTTTTGCTGCCATCAGTGTTTATTTCCTTAGGAAGCGAACTGTCAGGAACCAGCACTGGCTTTCCTTTTGGGCACTATAGTTACCTCAGTGGACTGGGCTATAAAATTGCTGGTTTAGTTCCCTTCACAATTCCCTTATCGTGGTTTTATGTGGGATGTGTTTCTTACCTGTTAGCACGTGCTGGCTTAGAAGTAGACAAAAAGCCTAGCTTGTTGCGTCATATAGGTGCGATCGCATTAGGTGCTTTATTATTAACCTCTTGGGATTTTGTCTTAGATCCAGCAATGAGCCAAACCTCTCTCCCCTTCTGGTATTGGCAACAACCAGGCCCATTCTTTGGTATGCCTTACCAAAACTTTGCTGGCTGGCTGGGAACCGGTTCGCTATTTATGACTGTGGCAGCATTCCTCTGGAGAAACAACCCCATTAAATTAGAGCGATCGCAACTCAATTTGCCTTTGATAGTTTATTTAGGCAATTTCACCTTTGCTACTGTGATGAGTTTGGCTGCTGGCTTTTCTATTCCTGTATTGCTTGGCTTGTTAACAGGTGTGGCTCCAGCTTTAGCACTTTGGTGGCAAGGTTCAAATGGACAACCTGTGGCGATCGAACCTGCAACTCAGGAAATTTCAGTAGCAAATGTCAAAGTTGCTTTGAAGTAGTGTTGGGGATTGGGGACTGGGGGCTGGGGACTGGGGACTGGGGAATGAAATAAAGAAGCTATAACTTTTGACTCAGAACTCAGAACTCAGCACTGCCCAATGCCCCATGCCCTAGGAGATGATGCTTTGATTTTAGTTAGCAACTTATCGCTGTTATTACTATTACTGCAAATACCAGCAACGGCGATTCTACTTTCACGATTATTTAAGGGGCCGACACGCCATCCGCCGATTCAACCGCAACAGCCTACACCAGATATTTTGGGTAATGTCAGCGTTGTGGTGCCAACATTAAATGAAGCTGCACGTATTAGCCCGTTGTTAACTGGCTTAAGTAAACAAAGTTATGAAGTTAGGGAAGCGATCGTTGTAGACAGCAGGTCGCAAGATGGTACGCCAGAATTAGTCAAAGCCGCGCAACAGCAAGACCCGCGCTTTCGTGTATTTACAGATGACCCTTTACCCCCTGGTTGGGTTGGTCGTCCTTGGGCGTTACATAATGGCTTTTTGCAGAGTTCCTCAGAGAGTGAATGGTTTTTAGGGATGGATGCTGATACTGTACCCCATCCTGGTTTAGTTGCTGGTTTAGTGCAGACAGCCAAAGCCCAAGGTTATGACTTGGTATCGCTTTCACCTCAGTTTATTCTTAAATATCCAGGGGAATGTTTGTTACAGCCTGCTTTGTTAATGACTCTGCTGTATCGATTCGATCCGGCTGGTGTGAATACAGAACAGCCAGAAAGGGTCATGGCTAATGGTCAATGCTTTTTATGTCGGCGTTCGGTTCTAGCTGCTGTAGATGGTTATACCAGCGCCAGTGGTTCTTTTTGTGATGATGTTACCTTAGCTCGATATATTGCTGCTCAAGGTTTTAAAGTAGGCTTTTTAGATGGGGCGAAGGTGCTAAAGGTGCGGATGTATGAAGGCGCGATTGAAACCTGGAAAGAATGGGGACGCAGCCTCGACTTAAAAGATGCATCACCCCGCGCCCAGATTTGGGGAGATTTATGGCTACTTTCAGCAGTCCAAGGTTTACCCCTAATAATTTTACTTAGTTACGGTTTGCTGGCTCTCCTCTTTCCCCAGCCATCCCTGCTTCCCTTGAATTTATTATTAGGACTAAATATATTTCTGCTAGTGATTCGCTTTGCGATGCTGCTGGCGATCGCACCTTCCTATGATCGCACAACTGCTAAAGGCGGCTGGTTATTCTGGCTTTCACCCCTAGCCGATCCTCTAGCTGTACTGCGAATCTTTCTATCTGCATTCCGCACTCCTAAGGAGTGGCGGGGAAGGAAGTATAGTTAAAGGTCAATTGGAGAGACGCGATTAATCGCGTCTTTACTCAAGGGTCAAGGGTTGGAGAAACACGATTAATCGCATCTGTACTCAGTATTCAAAGGTCACAATTATTTCTTCCTTGTCCCCAGTCCCCAATCCCTAGTCCCCAGTCCCTAATCCCCAACCCCCGCTACTCCTCCTCACCTCCTACTTGATCGCCGCGTTCCAATTCCCAGAGAATTTGATTACCTTCGCGTCTTACCCGTGAAACTATCCAGTTACGCCAGCGCCATTGGTCGCCGCGACTGGTGACGGCGCTAGCGTGAACATCCATGAGGTCTGCAAGTTCGGAACTGGTGATGAGGTAGCCTTTGGTGGCGATTTCATCAGCAATCCGTAGGGTTTCAACTAGGTCACGCAGCTGTGTTACCCGGAGGCCAGGCGGCTTATCTTCAATTGGATTAGTAGAGTTTGTGATAGTTGGCTCCATAGTTGTTATATTTGATGCAAGAGTACTGCTTTCTGGTGTCCCTGTGTCAATTATTGTAGAGGTTGCTGAAGATTCAGTTACTTTTGCTACATTTATTTGATTAGTTTGTGGTAAAGATTGATCGGCATCTGTGGTAAAAGATTGTTTAAGATCTGGAACTCTACCACTAGCAAAAGTACGAGCAATGACATCGCAGCGCTCGTTACCTACATTACCAGAATGACCCCTGACATATTCCCACTTTACTATATAACTATTAAGTTCGTCCAAAGTTTCTAACAGGTCTTGGTTTTGCACGGGTTTACCATCTGCTTTTTTCCAACCTCTTTGTTTCCAGCCTTTGATCCACTTGGTAACGGAATTAATTAAATATTCGCTATCGGTATAAAGGGTGATCGGTTGAGTTTGTCCAGATGTTTGCAAAAATTGCAGACCTGCGATCGCAGCTTGCATTTCCATTTTATTGTTGGTGGTGTGGGATGATGCGCCGCCGATTTCGTGAATTGAGCCATCATTGAAATAAACGACTACACCCCAACCCCCAGGGCCAGGATTTCCTGTACAAGCGCCATCGGTGTAGATACTTTGGATTCTGCGTTGGGACATAAGCAATACTATCCAGTTAAGTATTTGGAATTCATAATTTAGTTTAGGGAAAAGGGGAAGGGACAAGGGTTAAAGGTATTTTGTTTTCCTTTTTCCTTTCGCTTTTTCCCTCTTAACCGAAAAGTATTAGAAGGTGAAATAACCGCATGGGGACATTCGGTAATTTAGCGGCGAAAGATGCGAAGAACTATATAGGTTAGTGCAGCAAAAATCAAGCCTATACCCAAACTGAGGCTAAAGGCTGTGGTTTGGTAGGAAGTAGGGTTTTGGTCTTTGGGGATTTCTGCCAAGATGACAGCAGAAGCGATTTGGCTGGTTGCGAGACCGATACCTGCGATCGCAATAGTAGTGTTGAGAGTGCGATCGCTTTTGGTTTGTTCTAGGTCAATTATTCCTTGGATGGTCTTGATATAATTCTCGACTAAATTTAAGCCTGGGCTGTAGTAAGCTTGGTCTGTTTCGATTTGGACTAAAAATTTCTCGTGAGCAAATTCACTGAATGCTTGCAAAAATTGCCAATCACTATTAGCTTCTAATATTAGCAGCTTTTGCCAGCGTTTTTGATAATTGCCTATATTAATCTCAACAGTTCTATATTGGTCATTTAAATAACTTAAGTTATTGGTATATTTTAACAATATTTCTGGTGTTTGTTTAAGGATATTTTGTAAATTACTAATATCAATTTTGGAATTTTGAGATTCTTGATTTAAATTACTAATTATGCCTTGAGAGACTTGCGCTACTGTTTTTAAATTACTTTTAATAGCGCGACTTTGATTATAAGCCCAAATACCTTTATTTCTATATCTAAATAATTGCATCAATTCTGGATATAGCTTTTGATTGGCTTCTCTGATAGCATCGGTTTTCAGTTGATAGGGAAATAAACAAATTAATAGGTGATAACCTTCGCTTTGCTGGGCTTCGGAAGGAAGCCGCCAAAGTTCAAATATAGTTCCACCAAAAAATTCTCCTTGTCCTCGCAAATCAGCTTGCCAATTTTGCTCTGAAGCTAGTATTAATTGCTCGTAGCAAGCTTGAGCAGTAGCTGCTGCATCTTGGTTATCTATCGCCAGTTGACCCCAAACGAACCAAGTTTGACCCAGTTTACCTTCTTGGGTATTAATTTTCGAGAATATTTCTGTTTGTACTTTTTGTAAACAGCTAACAGGTTGAGGTGAGTATTTATAATCTTTGATGTAATTTGCAGTGCAGTCTATTTGGAGTCCGTAAGTATCGCCTAATTGTACCGGGTAATAATAACCATCTAATGGGGATTTAAAAGGAATAATTTTAGGATTACTAATTAACTCATGATAATCAGAACCATCAATTTCAGCTTGTTGGAGTTGTTCTAGTTGCCGATTATCTAACTGGCTACCATAAATTTTTTGCCAAAATAGTTGACGATTTTCTGCGATTTTGGCTTCATCTTGTCCTAAACCTTCTTTCAGGTTATATAGAAATAAATCAATAGTCGGGTAAATTAACTCATATTGTGGACTCATATAAAAGATTTTCACTCCCTGAAGTACAGATGATTATAAGGGCACAACATTGTTGTGCCCTTATCTGTGAATTTTATTAACCTGCAATAAGTTGTAGTTCAAAATGCTTAACTATTGAGAAAGAATAGTTGAGATGACATCTTTTGCTGTTTTAACAGAATTTAAAGCTTGAAATATTTGGTTAGATATGATTGCCAATTTATTACGATCTACTTTTTTGTCTAACTGCACTAACGCTGCTGCAACTTCTATAGAAGAATTGTCAATTTCTGTATTGAGAGGCTCAGGAACATACTCAGGTATGCTATCAACGCCTTTACTGCGAACTTTGGCGATCGCATCTAAATTATCCCAGACTTGGTTATATGCTGTAG
The DNA here is from genome assembly GCA_002368155.1 of Nostoc carneum NIES-2107. Taxonomy (GTDB): domain Bacteria; phylum Cyanobacteriota; class Cyanobacteriia; order Cyanobacteriales; family Nostocaceae; genus Aulosira; species Aulosira carnea. Next base: position 6,121,599 of record AP018180.1, on the reverse strand, counting down.
CTAGGGGTGGATAACTAGAGGCGATCGCATACAGTTTACTAATATCCCCAGGAATCTTAATTGTATTTACCTTGGCTTGGATATCATTTGGTAATGGTGCATCAAGTTGGGATAGTGCCAAAATAAAGGCTTTCAGTTCAGATACTTCTATTGGTTGCATGGTTAAAAGATACCAGTAATTCAGTCAACAAAAAAATTCGATACTTATCACAAAATATAAATTTAACGTAGGGTATGTTATTCCGTAGGGTAACGCACCGAGAATTGTTGACAGTGAAGCAGTGCTGCGGGTGGGTTTCCCTCCGCAGGCTACTACTGAACCCAAAGGGTGCGTTGCACTACACGACAACACACCTCGTTTACTAACCGCGTTGGTACTTTCAGTAATTTAGCAGCGAAAGATGCGAAGAGCCATATATGTTAGTGCATCAACAATCAAGCCTATACCCAAACTGACAGTAACCAGAGCACGGTAATTTGTTAATTTTAATTGGATTATTCGGTTACAGAATCTTAAAATTTGAAGGTGTAGTTTATCACCGCGTAGGTAACGAAACCTTGGAGTTGACGATGACAGGCGAACCCACGATTAAATTTACTTTTGCTGTTGATGACCCAGAGTTAGATGATGAGAGACGGCACAAAATAGCTAGCAAGCTGCTGCGGGAAATTCGGGAACTGGATGAGGTGGAGAAAGCTGATCGTGCGGAAGATATGAACCCAGAAGCAGGAAGCAAGCCAGGGTTTGCCACTTTAATCGGCGTGCTGACGGCTGAGGTTAGTATAAAGAATGTCAAAGGGTTTTTAAGCTTTCTGGGCGATCGCTTGGGTGACAAACCAATGAAAATTACTGTCAAAGCGGGAGATAAAGAAGTCAACATTGAGGCTAAAAGCCGACAAGAGCTACTGGAAGGTGAAAGAATAGCAAAAGACCTGTTAGCCGCAATGGGTGGTGGAAATGGCTAAGATAGCACTACTGATTGGAGTCAGTGAGTACGGTCAAGGTATTCCTCCCCTGTCATCTGCGCTCAATGATGTCGAAGCTATGCAGCGAGTTTTACAAGATCCAAACCTGGGAGGTTTTGAACAGGTAGAACGGCTGCTGAATCCCGATGCGATCGCCATGAGAAGGGCAATTCAAAAGCTGTTTAGAGAAGCTTCTAAAGATGATTTAGTATTATTCTTTTTCTCTGGTCATGGTATTACTAATGATGAAGATCATCTCTATTTAGCAACTCGAAATACAGCTAAAGAGGATTTTGAAGCTACTGCTGTAGACGCAAGTTTTATTCGAGGGCAATCAAACAATTGCTATGCTAAACGGCAAGTTTTGATTTTAGATGCTTGCTACAGTGGTGCGATCGCTCAAGGTTGGCGAGCAAAAAGTATTGGTGTCGATATCAAAAAGCAGCTAGGCGCGGAGGGACGAGTTGTTCTCACATCTTCCAGTGCAACTCAAACTTCGTTTGAACAAGAAGGTTTACCGCTTTCGCTCTACACTCAATATCTAGTTGAAGGAATTGAGACAGGCGCAGCAGATACAGATAACGATGGAAATATTCATGTACAAGAACTGCACGCTTACGCTAAGGCAAAAGTCCAAGCGGTAAAGCCGAAGATGACACCAGACATCATTCTGGATAGGGAAGGATTCAATATATTACTGGCTTATGCCCCCAAAAATCCAGAATCAGAGTATCGCAAACTGGTTGAACAATATGCCCAAAATGGTGAACTTAGTAAACTTTCTTACTTAATATTAAAGCCGAAACGAAAAACATCTGGAATTACAGATGAAAAAGCTGAGCAAATAGAAAACGAAGTATTAGAACCTTTACGCAGACGCTTTGCAAACTTGGAAAGTTACAAACAAGCTTTTGTTGAGGTAGTTGAGCAAAAATATCCCTTGGATGAACATACTCGTAAGATACTGAAGGATTATCAGCAGGATATTTTAGGTCTTAGAGATGAGGATGTAGCACCAATTGAGTTAGAGATTACATCTGCTAAAAAAGCGGAATATCGAAAACAGCTTCAGATACAGAAACAACAAGAAAAAGAAGAGTATGAAAATAGCCTACGCTATTATGAGCAGGAATTTACAAAAGCAGTTAAAGTGCAATACCCGCTAGATGAATATGTCCGCAATGGATTAAAACAGTTTCAGCAGTCATTAGGACTCAATGATGAAGATGTAGAGCGAATTGAAGCACCACTTTTAACCATAAAACAAGCAGAGTACCAGAAACAACAACAAGAAGCCAAGAAGCAGCGACAAGAACAACAATCTATTCAAACAACCACAACAAAATCAACGCAGCAAAATAATGATCTCAGTTCAGAGAAGGGTATAGACTATACGGAGTTGCGCGATTTACTTAAAGCTAGAAAGTGGGAAGAAGCAGATCAAGAAACTCTGGCAGTGATGCTCAAAGTCGTTGACAGAGAACAAAAACTCTGGCTTGATCCCGAATCGATTAAAAACTTTCCTTCCACTGACTTACGCACCATTGACCAACTGTGGGTTAAATACAGTGATGGACGCTTTGGCTTTAGTGTGCAGAAGCGCATTTGGGAAAGTGTAGCAAAAGACTACACAAAGTTAGGCGATCGCATCGGCTGGCGAACGTATGAGACGACATATGAGACAGTTATACAGAAGAATATCGGAGACTTTTTAGAGGAAATTAATAAAAAGCTGGGATTCCAAGAAAAAGCCGTAACGACGATGGGTGCGAAATGGCTTTACTACACAGACCTCACTTTTGATATTCATGCTCCCGAAGGACACCTTCCTGCAACACTAGCTAGAGGGGAGGGAGAACATCATGACTTTGGTGGGGGCTGGGTGTGTGTGCCATCTCTTCTCTCGCGCCGAGACTTGTAAACTTTAACAATGTTGAATGCCATTAACAGCATTGCTGCTGCTAGATCCCAGTAAACTGTAGGGTTCTCAAATTGAGAAGACAGTGACACGGGAAAACTACATTTTCAATAGATTTAAATTTTGTATGGTTAAAAGATACCAGTAATTGTAAAAGCTGCCCAGAAGTATGGGTGATTATAGGGTTGATTAATGGATTCTAGTTGATTCTTAAGGTTATTTAAATGACGTAATAAAAAACGGCGTAAAATACCTTCTTCTTCTGGAAGTTTGGCAATTTCCTCTGCATACCATTGTGCTAGTTCATCGTGAGTGACATTCCGCAGCCATTGGGTAGCTTCAGCTAAAGCTACTACCTTTGATTTACCTTGTTGTAATCGTTGGTAAAACTGAATCATCACTAAAGCACTAGCGGCTGATTCTACTGTCCACAGGGTACTGACAACAGAAGCAACACCACAACTCATAAAACCACTGACAAGTCCAACATATTCAGTGGTGATGGTGTGATTCCCTGTAATCGCCGTTTCGCAAGCAGCTAGGCTAACGAGTTGATAGCTGCGTAAATCAAAATCACGGATATCTGTGAGAGTCAGTTTATCCTCATCTGCTAAGGCTAAGTAAGATAAAGCTGGATTGTGGAAATTGTATTCGCCATGTCCGGTAAAGTGTAGAATACCGTAGCCTTGAGGCAAAGCATTGATGAGTGCATCTTTTGTCGCTTCCTCAGAACGCTGGCGGGTGTTGTGGGTAAAAATGCGACAAATCGCTTCCGATTCAACTTGTGCAAATTCTAGTTCGGGATAACCTGCGCTGTTGGGATGTTCGATACTGAGTAGCTGATTATTTTCATTGCGGGTTTGGGAGATTAAGCCTAATTGAATGCTGGGTAAATAGCTGATGGTAAATTTTGGGGGAAATAGGGTATGCAGAGGAAAGCGGTGTAAGTCGCGGTGAGGAATCAGAATTAGCTGAGTAATATCTGAAATCTGGGAAACAATAGCGTTGATATCGAGAATTTCACTCAGTTGATTCAGCATTGCGGGTAAATTGTCGCGCCAAGTTTTTGCATCTTCGCTATGCTTGTCTTTACCTTGGCGATAATTGGCGTATTGTTCATTCCAAATTTTCAGCCAGCTTTCAAAATCACGCAGACGTTGCACTGGTGTTAGAGATTTTGCTCCTAAGACAATGAGTGATGGGGTATTGTGCTGGAAGATGAAAGTATGTAAGGCGGCTGGGCTGAGATGCCAATAAACTATGGCAGTATGGGGACTGAGTAATTGTTTCATCTCCACCCATTTAGGAGATTCATCACTCCACCCATCTAGCAGCCAAGACATACAAGCATTTTTTCCCTGTTCTGCTAATTCCAAGGCTGTACTTAAGTTTCTTGACTGCACGGCTAAATCCACAGTTAACTGTTGAAAGCCTGCAAACTTCAACGCTAACTGCTTTTTCTTTTCAGGACTTTTACACTCATCCAATAAACGCCGTAAAATATCGGTTCCCCGTCGCTTGAGTTCTTCGGCTTTAGCTTTTTCCCCCAAATTCAACTGCACGCGAATTAAATTCTGTAATACTTCTAGATGCAAATGGGGAAAATCTGCGGCTGTGAGAGTTTTCAGTGCTTCATTGTAGTTGGTAACAGCTTTGTACCAATAGCTGTGGGGACGAGAATCGGCTCTGCCGCGGAAGTAGAGAGCATTACCAATTGCTTGATATAATTTTCCCCAACCTTTGGGGTGGGTGTCTTGATCGCAGTACTTTAAACCTTCCTCATAACTGGCTAATTCTCCCTCATAACCCCGTTGGTTAAGCAGAGGATTTTGTATAGCTACTGTACTCAACAAAGCCAGCAAGCGATCGCAATTCACAGAATTACCAGCTGTCATCCCCCTGTTCAGCCAAGCTTCGTAGAAGTCAAATGAGATTTCTATGGCTTTGTCAAATGAGGCGATCGCTTCTTCTAATAGTTGGAGATCGGATAAGGCTGCGCCTCGGTTGTTCCAAGCAAATTTATTGTTGGGGTTGATTTTGATAGCTTTGTCATAAGAGGCGATCGCTGCTTTATATTCTCCCATCTCACTCAGCGTTAAACCCCGGTTATTCCAAGCTAAGTCATTTTGAGGTTTGATGGCTATAGCGTGATCATAAGCAGCAATTGATTCTTGAAATAGCCGCAATTTTCTTAATACTAAACCCTTATTATTCCAAGCTTGATAATAATTTGGTTCAATTTTTAAGGCTTGATTATATGCATTTAGTGCTGCTGCAAACTGCTCTAATTCAGTGAGAATGTTTCCTTGATTATGCCAAGCTAAATAAGCTTGCGGTTGAATTTCTATCGCTCGCTCATAAGATATGAGTGCATCTGACAATTTCTTTAACGAGTGCATTGCTGCACCGCGATTTACCCAAGCCTGATAGTAGTCTGGTTTGATGGCTATAGCTGTGTCGTAATAAATAATTGCTTGTTCAAATTGCCCATGTTGATTTAATATATAGCCCCAATGGAACCAAGCTTGATAATAATCAGGTTTAATTTTTACAGCTTGATCACAGCAGGCGATCGCTTCCGGAAATCGTTTTAACTGGCTCAAAATTTCAGCTTGTTTGTACCAAGCTTGATAGAAGTCAGATTTTACTTCTATGGCTTTCTCTAATGAAGTAACTGCTTCATCAAACCTTCCTAACTGTTCTAATGCTGTAGCTTGATTAAACCAAGCTTGGTAAAAATCAGATTTGATTTTTATGGCTTTGTCACAAGCAATAATTACTTGCTCAAATTGCTGTAATTGATAAAATGCTGCTCCCTGGTTAAACCAAGCTATATGTAAGTTAGGGTTGATTTTGGTAGCTTTTTTCAATGAAGCGATCGCACCTGCAAAATCACCATACATCAATTGTTGATTACCTTGGTTAAACCAAGCTGCTGCGTCCCCTTGTTCCTTTGCTTCCTCTGCATCTGCTGGGTGAGATTCTACAAAAACCTGGTTCGTTGCTTTCCCACACCCTAATAAGCGCACACCAATATCATAAGCAATATCACTAATTTCCCCAGCACCCAATTCCCCTAAGCGCACTATGCGACTCGCTAATGCATCATTCTCTTGGGACGAAGCTAACAAGGTTTCACCAAAACCACGCAACCATTTGGCTAAATTTCTCTGATTGATGCGATTTGCATCCAAAAAACTTGTGACTTGTCCTCGACTCCAGCCTTCATCATTGACTCTTACCAATAAATGAATAAATAACGATTCATACTCCGTATCTTCTAACTCTCTGCGTATTTCTGCTAGTTTTTCTTCTGTTAAATAATTATAAATAGACTGTTCATTGCCGGATAATTGCTGAATCGAATCCTTAATTAATAGCCAAAGCCGCTGGAGCATCTGCTGCAACCTTGTATCAGTTTTATCAGATATTTTACTTGAGAGAGTTACCTAAGAGAATGTTTGTCAAGTCTAATTTAATACTTGTTGCTAATGCTTAAAAATTACAGCCTTCTCAATTTTGGTGTTTTCCTCAAGCACAATGCCTTACCGCCTTGTCATTCAATCACTAGCAAATTCTAAAGTTAACTATGATACAGTTCAGATAAAATCCTTGGTGATTGATTTATCAGTTGGGTAAAAAGCTAGCTCAATTGGGGGATTCTCCCCCAAACCCCCGATTGGGGGACGGTTGCGTCCCCCAAACCCCCTCCAAAATGATTGATCTGTTTTTTGTTGAGTAAATAGTTTTTTGGTTTTGTTATCAATTAATTTTCTTAACCTAACTGTGTTTAATTATACTAGTATTTCTGTTGGCGATCGCTATAACTCATCACTTCACCAAAAAAATACATCAAGTCGAATTTAGTAAGCTAAAGCAGCTATTGCTTTCTCCATTTAGTATATTTAGTCAGTCAAAGCAGATATTGCTTTCTCATCAGCAGCTTGTGCTTTCTCCATGCAGTATATTCAGCAAGCAAAAGCAGATATTGTTTTCTCACCAGCAGCTATTGCTTTCTCCATTCAGTATATTCAGCAAGCCAAAGTCGATATTGCTTTCTCACCAGCAGCTTTTGCTTTCTCCATTCAGTATATTTAGCAAGCCAAAGTAAATATTGTTTTCTCACCAGCAGCTTTTGCTTTCTCCATTCAGTATATTTAGCAAGCCAAAGTCGATATTGCTTTCTCAAACTGGGGTTTGGTAATTGGTAATGGGTAATTGGTAATTGGTAATTGGTAATAATAATTTCCCCTTTTCCCTTTTCCCTTTCCCCCTTCCCCAGTCCCCAATCCCCAGTCCCCAATCCCCAATCCCCAGTCCCCAATCCCCCGAATCAATCCCTCTTTTCCCAACGTCGTGATCTAATATTGTTGGGTATTCTATAAAAACGCGATCGCCTGAGACTGATGATTGAAGTTGAGCATCTAAGTAAGATATACGGTTCGACTCCAGCGATTACTGATGTGACTTTTAATGTCGAACCTGGGGAAATTCTAGGGTTTTTAGGCCCTAATGGTGCTGGTAAAACTACTACTATGCGGATTTTAGCTGGTTATTTACCAGCGACGAAGGGGACGGCGAAGATTGCTGGCTTTGATGTCCATGAGAATTCTCTGGCTGTGCGTCAGCGGATTGGCTATTTACCGGAAACGCCGCCGTTATATCCAGATATGACGGTGGAGGGGTTTTTGCATTTTGTTGCCAGAATTAAAGGAGTATCCGCAGGCGATCGCAATCATAAAGTAACAGATGCGATCGCCCGGTGTAATTTAGAAGATAAGCGCAAAGTACTGATCCGCAAGCTATCTAAAGGATACCGTCAAAGAGTGGGGATTGCTCAGGCGATAGTCCATGATCCACCAGCGATTATTTTAGATGAACCAACGGTAGGACTTGACCCCCGGCAAATTATTGATGTGCGGAATTTAATTAAAAGTCTTGCCGGCACTCATACCATTATTCTTTCTACCCACATTCTCCCAGAAGTGAGCATGACTTGTAGCCGCGTTGCTATTATTAATCGCGGTAAAGTCGTCGCCACCAATACACCAGAAAATCTCATGACACAGTTGACAGGTGGCTCTGGTTATGAATTAGAAATTGAAGGCGAAGCTAGCCTAGCAAAACAAGTATTGCAAAACATATCCGGTGTGAGTCTGGTAGAATCAATTCCTACATCTGGGAGTCATCACCCAGTGTCAGCAAACCGCGCCTATTTACGAGTAATATCGCAACCAGGAACAGAACCCGGAAAAGATATTGCTGCCACAATAGTCCGTGCAGGATTTGCTTTATATGAAATGCGCCGTGTCAGCGCTACCCTAGAAGATGTGTTTTTGCAGTTAACAACAGAAGAAAAGAATTTAGAATCTATCCAAGACTCAGCCCCCAAAGAAGGAGAAGCAGCGTAGATGGGTATAGTACTGAGTAATATTATTGCCATTTATCGCCGAGAATTGCAGAGTTATTTTGTATCACCTTTGGCTTATGTGATTGCTGGCATATTTTGGTTTATTTCTGGCTTATTCTTAGTAATGATTTTGCTAGGGCCAGGCGGTATTTTGCCGACAATCACCGCCTTAGATTTACAAGGACAACAACTAGGAGTACCAGTACCGCCGATTGATGTTCCTTATGAATTTGTAAGGGCATTTCTAGACCGGATGGGATGGCTATTATTATTTGTACTGCCCATTCTTTCTATGGGACTTTATGCCGAAGAACGTAAACGCGGCACTTTAGAACTATTAGCCACGTCACCAGTTACAAATTGGGCGGTAGCTGTGGGTAAGTTATTGGGCGTGCTAACTTTTTTCATCACAATGGTTGTACCTTTGCTGGCACTGGAAGCGTTTGTGATTCAACAATCAAACCCACCTATGGCACCAACCATGCTGTTATTTGGTCATTTGGGATTAATCTTGCTAGCAGCCGCAATTTTGTCTTTGGGAATGTTTATTTCATCGTTAACAGATAGTACAATTCTCTCTGCTGTGTTCACTTTTGCAGTGATTTTATTACTGTTATTCGTTGATTTACTTGCTAAAACTGTCCCCGGCCCCATTGGCGAAGCCTTGAGTTATATCTCCTTACTCAAACATTTTAATACTTTTATCGAAGGCATTTTTGATACTAGCGCCCTACTATTATTTCTCAGTTACATCTTTCTAGGCATCTTCCTCACATCTCAATCAATTGATGCCCTACGCTTTCAGCGTCAATAAATAAGAGTCCAAAGTCCAAAGTCAAGAGTCCAAAGTCAAAATCCCCCACTCTTGACCCTTGACCCTTAACCTTTGACCTTTGAGTACAGACGCGATTAATCGCGTCTCTCCAACTCTTGACCCTTGACTCTTGACATCTCACATGAAAATCGTTGCTAAAAAGAAACTTTGGAAATATCTGTTTTGGCTAGGCCCATTCTTCTTAGTGGCGGGCTTAACTGCTAGGTTAATTTCATCATATTGGAGTCCAATTTCCTTAGCATTTCTCATTACCGGAATTGCAGTTATTGGTATATGGATTATCTTACAAAGCCAAAACAATCAATGGTTAGGAAGCCGTTCTACCCAAGCCGGTACTAATGCTTTAGTTGCCACCTTAGCAGTATTAGCAATTTTAGGGCTAATTAACTTTTTGGGTGTTCGCTACCATTACCGCGCCGATTTAACAGAAACGCAATTATTTACCCTTGCACCCCAATCTCAGGAATTATTACATAATCTAAATCAGCCCGTTAAAGTCTGGATTTTTGATGTCAATCAAAATCCCCAAGACCGAGATTTACTGGAAAATTATCGTCGGCAAAGCTCTAAGTTTCAATTTGAGTATGTCGATCCAGATGCTAGACCAGGATTAGCTGAAAAGTTTGGTTACAAAGACTATGGAGAAGTTTATTTAGAATATCAAGATAAAAGGCAGTTAGTACAAGTAGTTAATCAGGAAAATGAACGACTTTCCGAAGTGCGGTTAACTAATCGCCTGCAACAAATTACTACTGCTAACGCCGCCAAAGTTTACTTCCTCCAAGGTCATGGCGAACATCCATTGACAGCAGCTGAAAGTGGAATGTCCCAAGCTATTCAGGGATTAACTGATAAAAATTTCACAACCTCGCCCTTAAATTTAGCAGAAGCCGCAAAAGTACCTGATGATGCAGCAGCGGTAGTAGTAGCAGGGCCAAAAGAAGCCCTATTTGCAGGTGAAGTTCAAGCTTTAGAACAATACCTCAATCGTGGCGGTAACTTACTGCTAATGATTGACCCTGGTACAGATCCCAAACTCGAGAACTTGTTGAAACAGTGGGGTGTGACCCTGGATAGTCGTTTAGCTGTTGATGTTTCTGGACAAGGTGCAAAACAAGGGCCAGCAGTTCCCATCATTACAGACTATGGTCAACATCCAATTACTAAAGAATTTGGTAACAACATTTCTTTTTATCGGTTAGCAAGACCGTTGCAAATTAATCCTGTTGCTGGTGTTCAGTCTACACCCTTGCTGCGAACCAAACCTTATCCTAACAGCTGGGCAGAAAGCGACCTGCAAAGCGAAAAATTAGAGTTTAATGCCGACAAAGACCTGAAAGGGCCTTTAACTTTGGGCGTAGCTTTAGAGAAAAAACTACCAGCCCCATCCTCAACTCAGCCTAACCCCACACCCTCACCATTACCATCACCCACAACTCAAGGACAGGCGACACCAAAAGCAAGCCCTTCGCCTACACCCACAACCAATAATCAAGTCACCCCAACAGCTACACCTTCACCAACTCCTACAACTGCTGCAACCTTAAACAATCAGCAAGGTGAAAAAACTGCTAGTGAATCCCGGTTAGTAGTCATCGGAAATTCCGACTTTGCTACCGATGGCTTATTTCAACAGCAATTAAACGGTGATGTCTTCCTCAACTCAGTCACCTGGCTAAGTAAACAAGAGGATCAGCAACCTTTATCAATTCGCCCCAAAGAAGCCAAAAACCGCCGCCTCAACATCACAGCCGCCCAAGCCAATCTTTTAACATTGTCATCTTTATTGCTTCTACCCTTAATTGGGTTAGTATCCGCCTTTCTAATTTGGTGGCGGAGGAGGTGAGGGATTGGGGAAGAGGCAGGGGGGCAGGGGGCAGGGAGACAAGGGGCAAATTCCCATTACCCATGACTCATTACTCATTACTCATTACTCATTACTCATCCCCCAATGCCCAATGCCCCATGCCCCATGCCCATTACCAAATGACTAAAACATGAAATTTTCGCGCGCAACTTTAATTTTGATATTGCTAGCCCTGGGTTTGGGTAGCTTTGTTTATTTCTATGAAATTCGGGGGGCGACTCAGCGGGAGGAAGTAAAGGAGAAAAAACAGCAAATTTTCGCTTTTACTGCTGATGATGTGCAGTCTTTGAAAATCGCAACGGCAAAACTCTCTTTAGCTTTGGAACGAAACCCGCAGGATAGTCCGCCCAAGTGGTTGTTAAAATCACCGGTGTCAGAGCCAGCAAATGATGCTATTGTTTCTTATTTAATGGATTTGCTGGTCAAAGGCAAGAGCGATCGCTCTTTATCTATCCCAGCTAATCAAAAAGGCGATTTTGGCTTAGACAACCCCCAAGCGACAATTAATATCACCCTGAAAAATCAGCAAAGCCATCAATTGCTTTTAGGTACGACTAACTTTAACCGTCGTTTATTGTATGCTCAAGCTGACCCATCTGTAAAACCCGATGGTAATATAGATGTTTTGTTGGTTTCCACAGATTTTGAAAACGCAGTCAATCGCGATATATCCGAGTGGAAACAACCAGTAGTTAATAGCGATAAAACACCTTTACCAACTCCCAGCAGTAAATAGGGAGAGAAGGGGAAAAGGGAAAAGGGGAAGAGGAAAAGGGAAAAATGCCCATTACCAATTACCCATCACCAATTACCCAATGCCCAATGCCCCATGCCCCATGCCCATTACAAATGACATGACCAAACCAACAGCAACCTTGCTTATTTCCTGCCCCGATCAGCGGGGATTAGTGGCGAAAATTGCGAATTTTATCTACTCTAATGGCGGCAATATTATCCATGCCGATCAGCATACAGACTTTGGTGCTGGGTTGTTTCTCAGCCGTATTGAATGGCAACTAGAGGGATTTAACCTGCCACGAGATTTAATAGGGCCAGCATTTAATGCGATCGCTCAACCTTTGGGTGCGAAATGGGAACTAAACTTTTCGGATACTGTACCCCGCATTGCTATCTGGGTGAGTAAACAAGACCACTGTCTGTTTGACTTAATTTGGCGACATCGTGCTCAAGAATTTGCGGCTGAGATTCCGTTAATTATTAGTAATCATCCTCATCTGCAAAAAGTAGCCGAACAATTCGGCATTGATTATCACCATATTCCCATCAGTAAAGAAAACAAAGCAGAGCAGGAAATTAAACAACTAGAATTATTGCAGCAATACAAAATTGATTTAGTTGTATTGGCAAAATATATGCAGATTGTCAGTGCTGATTTTATTACTAAATTTCCGCAAATTATTAATATTCATCACTCATTTTTACCTGCTTTTGTAGGCGCAAACCCTTACCACCGCGCTTTTGAAAGAGGAGTTAAAATTATTGGAGCCACGGCACATTATGCCACGCCTGAGTTAGATGCTGGCCCAATTATTGAACAGGATGTAGTCAGAGTCAGCCACCGCGATGACGTTGAAGATTTAGTGAGAAAAGGCAAGGATTTAGAGCGAGTTGTGTTAGCTAGAGCAGTACGCTTACATTTACAAAATCGGGTTTTAGTTTATGCTAATAGAACTGTAGTCTTTGAATAATTCTTATCCCTTGTCTTCTTGTTTTTTTAATTACTGAGACAGCATAAACGGTAGTGAGACGGTAAATGTTGTGCAGAGATGACTGCTAGTAACTGTAATGCTGCCTTGCAGATGTTCTACTAGCTTTTTAACTAAGGTTAAACCTAAGCCAGCACCGCTATCTTGTAAAGGATTCCTGATGTTAATCTGGTAATCTGGATCAAAGATAGTTGCTTTCTGTTTGGCTTTATTTTTGTTAATTCGATAGAAAGGTTCAAAGATTAAAGCTTGGTCTTCTTGTTTAATATCCACACCGTAATTGCTAATTTTTATCTGTAGTATCGGTGCTTGAGAACTCTTTAATATCTCAGATTGTCTCTGCTCATTTGTGTGACTATTTACTGAGTATATATATTCGACATTGACGGTAATTTTTTCCCGTAAAGGTGTATATTTGCAAGCATTATTTAGCAGTTCTGTCAATATCCGAGTTAAAAGATTGAGGTCGGCAAGTAAAGGTGGTAAATTTGCAGCAATATTAATTTCTAAAATTTGTTGTTGCGCTTGCACTAGCTCTTGAAAGCTATCAATAATTTGCTGTAAAAAGCTGTGCAGATTAATTTGAGTTAATTGTAATGGATAGACATCTGCATCAATCATCCGCATTTCGAGTAAATTATCTATTAAAGTTAGCTCTCGCTCACACTGGCTACGCAAAATCGTTAAGTATTTAGCCACAGACTCAGCGGCTGACATTTCTTCATGATTCAATATTCCCAGTTGGTTTAATACATTTTCTAGCTGAGAAATTGCCATTTTAATATTTGACAAAGGCATTCGCATTTCATGCGAAGTAGTTGCCAAAAAATCTTCTTTCAACTGATTGAGTCGTTGTAATTCTATTAATTGAATTTCTATTTGTCTAGCTCTTTCAGCTGCAAGGCTGCGTTCTTCGTTGAGTCTGCGTTGTGTGTCATCACGAAAAACCATCACCGCACCAGTGATTGTTCCGCTTCTATCTCTCACAGGTGTAGCACTATCCGCCACAGGAATTTTCGCCCCATTTTTGGTAACTAGTAAAATACGATTTTTGAGATAGATAGTTGTTTGTGTTTGTAAAGCTATGGCGATGGGATTTTCGGCGGGACGCTGAGTTTGTTCCTCAATCAGTTGCACAACTTCGGTTAACATCTGGTTTTTAGCTTCTTCCAATCGCCAACCAGTTAAAGTTTCGGCTACTTGATTGAGGTATTGTACTTGCAGTTGAGAATCAGCCACAATTACACCTTCACCCATTCCCCGGAGAACTGTACTTAAAAATTGCTCGCGTTGATAGCGTTCTAGTGCTGTTTGGATAGCAACGTAAAGTTCTTGTTCGCTAACAGGTTTGAGGATGAATCCAAAAGGTGATGTTAAAGTTGCTCGTTCTACTGTATTTTTATCAGAAAGTCCTGTTAAGTAAATTACTGGGATTTGCAATTTTCTCCAAATTTCTTCCGCTGCTTGAATCCCATCCATTTCCCCACGCAAGCGGATATCCATTAAAATTAAGTTTGGGCGTAGCTCATTCGCTTTTTCAATTGCTTCGGTTGCAGAATCTACAATATCTACAACTGTGTAGCCCAAACCTTCTAAACTTTCTTGGAGGTTGATAGCAAGAATATACTCATCTTCAACAACCAGTACTTGAATCATATTTGCTGTTTCGACTGCTGATGAGATGCTCATTGCTTTTCTACCTTACTTCTTGGAAAAATAATTTTAAACTCTGTTCCCTGCTGGTTGTGAATCTGAACTGTTCCCCTCAGCTGCTTAACTAATCCATGAAGAAGGGTCATTCCCAGTGTTCTTGCTTTTTTGCTATCAAAATCTGCAGGTAGTCCAACACCATTATCTCGGATAATTAGAACTAAATCGGCCTGAAGCGGAATCTTTGAGCAATATTCATAATTTTGATAACATTTTACTTGGATTTCACCTGAATTCTGGTCTAGAAAGGCGTATTTTAAAGCATTTGAAACTAGTTCATTAATAATTAATCCGCAGGGAATGGCAGTTTCAATATCTAGATGCACAGGTTCAACTTGAATGTTTAGTTGGATATTATTGGAACTAAAATTATAAGATTTAAATAAATGAGTTGTTAAATCGAGAATGTACTGAGCAAAATCAATATCGCTCAGATGATCGGAAGCATATAATTTTTCATGCACTAAAGCAATGGAAGCAATGCGGTTTTGGCTATCGTGTAGGATAGAGATTGCTTGAGAATCGTGGATGCGCCTACATTGCATTTGTAGCAAACTGCTAATAATTCCTAAGTTATTTTTTACACGATGATGAATTTCCTTAAGTAATACCTCTTTCTCTTTCAAGGATGCTTTAAGTTTGTCTTCAGCTTTTTTTTGTTCTGTAATGTCTTGTTGCACAGTCACAAACACAGTTCCATATTCAGGATGCTCAAACACCGATGCAGCGCCAGAACTCCAAAAAGGAGTACCATCTTTTTTAACATTGTGAACTTCATAAGTAGTTTCACCATTTTGCCTAATCTTGGCAGTAATAGCTTCATATACTGCTTGAGGAGCTGTTTGTGCATCTGCATAATTAACAATAGATATATGCTGACCAATTAATTCCCCAGCTTCATAACCAAACATCTGCTCAAATTTGCGATTAGTATAGACAAAAACACCATCACTGGCTCGAATTAAGGAAATTCCCTCGGCCATATTGCGAGTGATGATTGCTTGCAGTTCTAATATCTGTTCAGTATGTTTGCGATCGCTAATATTAAGGCTATTGCCAATAATGCGGTATACGCGAGAATTTTCATCTTTTAAAGGAGTGAGGCTAGTAATCCACCAAATATCCTTACCTTGAAAAGGTAAGCATTCTTCATAGGTAATAGTTTCCCCCGCTTGGATACAATCCTGATAATGCTGTCGTACAGCCGCAGCTGCAATTGGAGGAAAGATTTCCTCAGGTAGTTTGCCACGTAATTCATCGGCTGTGAGTCCTGTAAGATGCTTGTGGGTAGGGTTCAAACCCACATAGCGAAAATCACCATCGACAACATCAATCACAAAAATCGACAGTCCTACTCCATAGTAGATACTGCGTAAAAAGGCTTCATTTTCGCGCAGTGCTTGCTCTACTCGTTGGCGTTCTTTGAGTGCTTTTTCTCTGGCGGTAACATCTTGAGCAGTTCCATAAAGGCGAACTACTTTACCTTCGGCGTTCGATTGTGCATGGCCAATCACCTCTAAATAGATATGAGAGCCATCAGACTGGGGTACACGCAGAATTAGGTGGTAGGATTTACCCGTAGCGATCGCTTCTTCAATGGCTTGCTGCAATTTTTCTGCGCCTTCAGAATCCCATAAGCTGAATAATTCCTGATAGTTGGGTTCCGCGTCTAAATCGCGATTGAATAGGCGGAAAAGTTCTTTTGACCAAGTGGCTTTACCTGTAGCTACATCACACTCCCAGTTACCTAGACGCGCAATTCGTTGAGATTCTGCTAGTAAGGCTTCACTCTTGCGTAGGGTTTCTTCAGTTTGTTTAATATCGGTGACATCCACCATCAATCCATCCCAAGCGACGCAACCATCATGCAACTTGCGTGGTGTAGAACATAAATCTAACCATTTCAGTTTACCGCTAGGGGTTTTGATCCGCAGTTGCATATCAAATACAGACATATTCTGCATCGACTGCTCAACAGCTTGTTGTAAGCGAGGTACATCCTCTGCAATTACCTGGCTATACAACAAACTAGAATCTTGTAGCACCGCCTCTGCACTGATTTCCATGATTCTTTCACATCCTACACTCAGGTAAGAAAAGCGATCGCTACCATCGAGTTCGCGGATTACTTGATAAAGTGCTGCATTCGGTAAATTATCTCCAATCCCGCGCAACATCGCTTCTCGTTCTTGCAAAGTAAGTTCTGCTTGTTTGCGCTTGCTAATATCTCGATTAATTTCCAACACAGATATTGGTGTACCATCAGCTTGTTTGAATAATGCCCAGCGACTTTCTACAACAATTTTCTGACCATCTCGCCGAAAATGGACTAATTCGCCTTCCCAATATCCTTCATTAATTAGGCAATCGTTGACTTCCTCCCAAGGGATGGGAAACTGAGTTGCAAGCAGAGTGGAACTATTCTTGTGCATTGCTTCTGATGCTGTCCAACCGTAAATTCTCTCTGCTCCCTGGTTCCAAAATGTAATTTGATTATCGAGATTGCGAATTATGATAGCATCATGAGACAGTTCTAAAAGTTTTGCTTGCTCTAATAAAGTTTTTTGTGCCAGTTTTTGATCGCTGATATCGCCACTAGTACCTGTGACTATCCAACAGTTGGCTCTAGCATCATAACGGGAAGTATAAGTAGCACAAATCCAGCGTAGCGAACCGTCTTTGTGATGAAATCTATACTCTACATGGACTGTGCGCCCAGTAAAAATATCCTCAAATAAAGGTTCGATCACTTTTTCTCGATCCTCTGGATGCACTCGCGATATCCACAGGTGTTGTTGGGTAAGAATTTCCTGTGGTGTATAACCAAATAGCGCTTCACTACCGGGTGATTGATAGTCACATTGCCATTCACGGTTGGAAAATACGCGCAAACTGGTAATCGAAGTAGCGATCGCACTATCAAGAATATCTTGGATGATGGCTTGTGATGCTTGATAACAGTTTTCTTTGTAGGCGATCAATTTGCTCATTTGCTCTGTTTGAGCTACTTCGCGTTCCCACTCTGCTGTTTTGCGATCGAGAGTTTGACAGAGTCTCTCAATCACTTCATCCTTGGTAACCACGCTGAATACTTGCCCGTAATTATCTAATACAGGTAAGTGGCTGACTCCATACTGGTTACATCTTTGCATCACAGTGGATAAATTTTTTGCCTCTGCTGCGCTCAAGGTAATCACAGGTTGACTCATGAATTCAGCAACAGTTGTCTTTACCAATGCAGATTGATTACTAGTGGCAGAGATTACGTCTTGACTTGTGAAAATACCAGTTAAGTTTTCGGCATCAAAAACCAGTGCATAGCTTGTCTGAGAATGATTCATCAATTGAATCACCTCCAACACTGGCATATTTTTTGTAACTGTCAGCAAAGGTTGATGAATATCCATCTGGGTGATTTCTCCTTAAACACAAAAGGCTGAAATCAAGATTGCCAAGGGCTATGCAATGGTTTCAGTACTTTGATGAAAATACTGGTGATGACCAATATTGTGCCAAAAATATTGCTTCCTCAGAATTTCCTCAGAATTCTTAACTAGTGTTTGTACTAGAGTGTAGTGCCGAATTGGTATCTAACTCTTCAGGTTCTTGTATGAGCAGTGGAGCGTTGCTTTCACTGTTTTCTTTAGAAAACAGCCAAGCAATAAAATCCACTAGAGGAATACGTACTATTCAATTCTGTTGCCAGGGAGTTTGAAATTTATGCCAGCTCAGTTAGAAATGGACAAAGTATCTAGTAACTTGATAGTTTCCTATAGAAACGGTAATTTCCCAAATCAAAAGCAGACAAGTTTTGCTAAACAGACAGTACCCTGTCCTTTATGTAATCATCCTCATACTCGTAAACACGGCAAGACAAGTAAAGGTAGTCAACGCTACTTCTGCCTCAGTTGTCGGCAAACTTTCAGCGAAACTTTTAATACGTTTTACTACCGTCGGCAAGTGAATCAAGAAGACGTGCAAATTGTGCTCCAGTCCTATGCTGATGGTATTAGTTTAAGAGGTATTAGCCGCATTAGTGGATTAGCCTACAACACTGTAGTCAAGATTGTTCATGCTGCCAACAAGAAAGAGCGTACAATTAACGTAGGTGAAGAAGAATTACAAAATTGATCGCTATTACAAGACTCTGAAAATATGCCGCCATATCTCCCAGGAAAAGTAGTTGTGTTGTTTGGGACTTGTCCTTGTACCATTCGCCTACCTGCTGCACCCCGGCATGAACAATTAAAGTTATTGCGCGAACGGATTATTTTTCTGTCCAATAACTTGGTTGAAGAAGGATTATGGGAGGAACATCTGAGTGAGGCTGAACTAGATGCCGTGATGTCAGATGTTGAGATTGAACCTGTATTGTTTCCTAGTTTTTTGAATGCCTCGTCTTTGTGGAGAATCTTAGACGGTGTTGTGCAAAAAATTTATGGAAGTTTAAAAATTAACGTGCCTAATACCTGGAAAAACTGAATATCATTTGCAGATCGGCTCATAATAAAGAAAGATTAAGCTGCATTCATAAAACTTAGTATGAGCCAAACTGCCCTGAATTTAATTGCTATATCTATCTTTTTAATGACTCTATCGGTGCTGTTGGGGCCATTGCTGAATCTTTCGCCTGCAATCCCCGCAGTTGCCACTTTTACTATTTTGGGGTTAGCTACCTTCGACAGTTTTAGCTTGCAGGGAAAAGGCGGTACTATTCTTTTAGATTGGCTAGCTGGTTTTAACAGCGAACATCGCGATCGCATTCTGCATCACGAAGCAGGGCATTTTCTGGTTGCACACCTGCTGGGTATCCCAATTAGTGCTTATACTCTCAGTGCGTGGGAAGCTTGGAAACAGGGACAACCAGGACAAGGTGGTGTCACCTTTAATGATGCGGAATTAGTATCTCAACTTGAAGCGGGTAAAATTAGCGCACACATCTTAGATCGCTACTGCACTGTTTGGATGGCGGGGATTGCGGCAGAAACCTTGGTTTTCCAAAATGCTCAAGGTGGTGCTGACGATCGCACTAAGCTTTTAGGTGTATTGGCAAATATCGGCTTTTCTGCTGCTAATGCTCAACAGAAACAACGCTTTCATACTCTCCAAGCCAAAACCCTACTACAAGAAAATTGGTCTAGTTACAAAGCTTTAGTTGATGCTATGGCTCAAAAAGCATCAATAGCAGAGTGTCAAATTGCGATTGATCATACTCAACTTGGAGTCCATGAGTTACCCAGTGCTGGGAAATAGGGAACACAAACTAGGAACTAAGTGGTGGGAATAAAATTATTAAAAAGAAATGTCCAATACCAAATGGCAATAGCAAAATTAAATCTTGATGCTATGAAGAAGCGACTTGTAAATATGGGATACGACAGAGGTTTTCCCAGCTAATGACACGATTACGTCCGCTGCTTTTAGCTTCCAACAGACACTGATCTGCACGATGCAATAGGCTCATTCCTTGCGCGTCATCGTCAGCTTGGAGTGAAGCAGTACCCAAACTAATGGTGATATTAATACTAAGTTGATTGTTAATCGCAAATAGTTGTTCGCTAACTATGCGATTCAGACGACGCGCCACAATTGCAGCTTCTTCGCCAGAGGTGTTAGCTAACAGAATTACGAATTCTTCCCCGCCATAGCGGAAGGCTGTATCTTGGAAGCGTAAATTGTTTTTGACACGAGTAGACAATAATTGCAACAAGCGATCGCCTACTAAATGTCCATAAGTATCATTGACTTTCTTAAAGAAATCTACATCAAAAATAATTAAACTCAACGCAAGTTGCTGATCGCGAGCTTTTTGAATTTGTCTTGGTAAATCCCATTCTAAAGCGCGACGGTTATTTAGTTCTGTCAAGGGATCTGCTAAAGCAATTGATGATAATAAATCATTTTTCCGCATCAAATCGCGATACTTTTCTGCCTTGCGTAAGCCAACTGACAATTGAGCTAATATGAGCCTGTGATTAGCAGTTACTTCTGACAAATTATCGGTGGTTGTTTCTGCATTTACTTGCCAAATATAAGCATCGGCTCCCTGTTTTAAAGCTGCGGAAGTCATTTCTAAATCCCATTCCCAGCCATAGTTAGCTCTTTCAAGGATGTGCTGAGAACGGTCTTCCAAGAGAATGCAGTAGATCCAAGATAATTTTACTTGGTCTTTCAACCAGGTACATAATTCTATACTGCCATCAATACTAGCCTGCACAATTATGATGTCTGGTGGTGTGCTTTGAAGATAGGAAACTGCCCGATCAAAATTGTCAATAACTTCTACATTAAAAGCTTTGGCATAACGGATCTGATCTGGAAGTGTGTTTAGAAATTTATGGCACCCAAAGACCAGAATGGAAATATTCATTGCTTTGCTTTTTACCCTATTTAAATTTTCAAAAGGATGATTTGATAAAACTTGATGTTTTTACTTAAATAATACTGAGTACATCAGTATTTTCGGTTAGGGATTTTCACCCTGTATTTGTTTGTTTTACTACCTAATTTAAATTTTTCTTCTAACTTTAATCTCCTTTTAAGAATTTACCTCAACTGTAGTTACAACGAAATGTGTGATGAAAATACTTTCAGCTTTTACCTAATAATTTTCAAACAGTATAATTACTGAATATTACTAGGGATGAGAAAATTGTTTATGTATTTTCCATGTATTAAGCATTGGTACACAAATATGTAATTTTGTGATTGATAAAAACCAGCATATTCTAAAGTTAAAAGCTTACTGACATCCAAAATTTAAAAAAATGTGAAAATTTTTATTTACTAGTAAAAACCGATGTAGTTACTAACTTGATAAAATCTTATCTCCATTGAAATACTGAATCAGTATCTCCTGATAATAAAGCTGTTATTACAGCATGAGATAGCACAAAGTCAGTCATAGTCTTTTTATATTAAAAGTCTTGGTATTTAGTATATAGTTGATTAGTTACATCTTCATGAAATATTTGCAAAAGCTATCAGTAATTTTACATAAATAACCAAAAAAACAGTGACTATACTCAAATTTATCATGATTTAGGTAACAAGTACATATATCATATGCTATGAGGGTAGCCTAGCAAGAGTCAAGGGTTAATGGTCAAGAGTCAAGGATTAATGGTCATTTTTGGAACTTTTAACCAGCGCAGAATCTTGCAAAAAACTATTTCACCTACGTACTTCCTAGTTATGTGTCCTTAAATAGCAGATTGTCCGCCTCGATGGGAGACGGACAACAACAGCAACAAATTATTTGAATTGCAAAAGTTATGAAATGCAAATTTATCTGAAGGTCAATCTTAGGATTAATAACCTTCGATTTGATAGCCAGCAGCCACAATAATCTGTTTGATCGATTCCTCTGAAGCAGCAGATTCTACAGTAACAGTTTTGTCGTTAACATCTACATCTACCTTGGCATCAGGTTCCATGACATGAATGGATTTACTGATTTTGGCTGCACAGTCTTCACAAGCTATGTTAGGTACTTTCAGTTTTAATGCCATTAATCTAACCTCAAAAAAAATCTTAATATCTTCTTAAGGTTTAATATTATCGTCTCTGTAAAAATTGTTCATCCTACTAGAGTTAGGTGATTTTGCGGGTAGACAATTGTAGTACATAGCTGCTTCTAAAATTAGGTTCCTAGGTTGAAAATGGGCAATGGGCATAGGGCATGGGGCAAGGGAAAGACAGAGTTTTATGCTTGGTTGTGCCCAAACCTAGGGTGTAATGAATAGATTAAAAATGAGGCTAGGTCAGGAGCATTTTCCTGTAATTGGCTACCTCCCAGATTCCTGAAAATGAAAAAATATATAAGCATAAAGAGATATATGCCATGAATCTGGATACGCCACGATATAGATTTTTCTCCCCAATCTGCAAAAGCAATGGGATATTTTTTAATGGGAGTGCCTAAGTCCTGTAACATTCCACCCGAAGGTTAATGAGAATAGTGCTAGATATGAGGAGTGACAAACTTTTAGCACAGATGTCCTGGATTGCGGCATACTTTGTCTGTAAAAGCGAAGCAAGATCCTCTGTCTACCTTCCCAGTTTATTGATACTCACCTTGTAAAAATCCATGTCTTCCAATCCCCAAAACCTCAGCGGTAACGAAATTCGCCAACAATTCCTTAACTTCTTTGCTCAACGGGGACACCAGATTCTCCCAAGTGCTTCCCTTGTGCCTGAAGACCCAACTGTGCTGCTGACGATCGCGGGGATGCTACCATTTAAACCGATATTCTTGGGACAACGTACGCCGGACTTTAACCGCGCTACTACTTCCCAAAAATGCATCCGCACCAACGATATCGAAAACGTCGGCCGTACCAAACGCCATCACACGTTTTTTGAGATGCTGGGTAACTTCAGCTTTGGTGATTATTTTAAAGAACAAGCGATCGCTTGGGGATGGGAAATCTCCACACAAGTTTTTGGCTTTTCCCCCAATAACCTAGTCGTCAGCGTCTTTGAAGAAGACGACGAAGCCTATGCAATTTGGCGCGATCAAATTGGTGTTCCCGAAGCACGTATTAAGCGTATGGGTACAGATGATAACTTTTGGAACTCTGGCCCCACTGGCCCTTGCGGCCCTTGTTCTGAGATATACTACGACTTCCACCCAGAACGTGGCGACGACACCATTGATTTAGAAGACGATTCCCGGTTTATCGAGTTTTATAACCTGGTTTTCATGCAATATAACCAGGATGCACAAGGGAATTTAACACCGCTGCAAAACAAAAACATTGATACGGGTATGGGTTTGGAACGCATGGCTCAAATCCTGCAAAAAGTCCCGAATAACTACGAAACAGATTTAATTTTCCCGATTATTCAAACAGCAGCCAAAATCGCAGGGATTGATTATCATAGCAGCGACGAGAAAACCAAAGTCTCCTTAAAAGTAATTGGCGATCATGTGCGTGCTGTTGTTCACATGATTGCTGATGAAATTCGCGCTTCCAACGTGGGACGGGGTTATGTATTACGGAGACTAATTCGCCGGGTAGTGCGTCATGGGCGATTAATCGGTATTTCGGGAGAATTTACTACCCAAGTTGCCGAAACTGCGATCGCACTTTCCGAATCAGCTTACCCCAATGTGCGGCAACGAGAAGCAGCAATTAAAGCCGAACTGCAACGGGAAGAAGCTAATTTTCTGCGGACTCTCGATAGAGGGGAAAAACTGCTGGAAGAAATTATTCAACAGGTGAAACAGCAGGGACAAACCCAAATTAGTGGTGAAAGTGCCTTTACTTTGTATGACACCTACGGATTCCCCCTAGAACTCACCCAAGAAGTTGCTGAAGAAAACAACCTCACCGTTGATGAACCTGGATTTGATGCGGAAATGCAAAAACAGGTGGAACGTGCCAAAGCAGCCCATGAAACCATCGATTTAACGGTACAAGGTTCACTGGATAAACTCGCAGAACATATCCACGCCACCGAATTTTTAGGCTATACCCAACCTACAGCCACCGCCAAAGTCGAAGCGCTGTTAGTGGCTGGTGTAGCTCAAGAAGCAGCCGAAGCTGGCACAGAAATACAACTGGTGTTGGATCAGACCCCATTCTATGCCGAATCTGGGGGACAAATAGGCGATCGCGGTTATATCTCCGGTGATGGCGTGGTGATTCGCGTTGATGACGTGAAAAAAGAATCTGATTTCTTTATCCACTTCGGGCGCATCGAACGCGGTACAATCCGAGTAGGAGATACTGTAACTGCTCAAATTGACCGCGCTTGTCGTCGTCGTTTGCAAGCTAACCACACTGCAACTCACCTGTTACAAGCAGCGTTAAAGAAAATTGTCGATGAAGGTATTTCCCAAGCAGGTTCTTTGGTTTCCTTCGACAGATTGCGCTTTGACTTCAACTGTCCCCGCGCTTTAACAGCAGAAGAAGTCCAGCAAGTTGAGGAACAGGTAAATACTTGGATTGCCGAAGCACACTCAGGCAAAGTTGAAATTTTGCCTTTAGCAGAAGCCAAAGCTAGGGGTGCTGTTGCCATGTTTGGCGAAAAATATGGTGAAGAAGTGCGGGTGATTGATTTCGCAGGGGTATCAATGGAACTGTGCGGTGGGACTCATGTCAGTAATACTGCTGAGATAGGCGTTTTCAAGATTATTTCCGAAGCTGGCGTGGCTTCAGGGGTACGACGGATTGAAGCGGTTTCCGGCCCAGCGGTGCTAGATTATCTGAACCTACGGGATAAAGTCGTCAAAGATTTAAGCGATCGCTTTAAAGTCAAACCCGAAGAATTACCAGAGAGAATCACAACTCTGCAAAACGAACTGCGAACCAGCCAAAAACAACTGGATGTATTGAAAGGACAATTAGCGATCGCCAAATCTGATAGCTTGCTACAAACAGCTGAATCTGTAGGCGATTATCAAATCATCGTCGCCCAACTAGATGATGTCGATCCAGAATCCTTGAAAACCGCAGCCGAACGCTTATTACAAAAAATCGGTAACGGTGCGGTAGTATTGGGTTCAGTTCCCGAAGCTGGCAAAGTGAGTATAGTTGCAGCCTTTAGTGCAGACGTGAACAAGAAAGGTTTGCAAGCAGGTAAATTTGTCGGTGCTATTGCCAAAATTTGCGGCGGTGGCGGTGGGGGAAGACCAAATTTAGCCCAAGCTGGCGGACGTGATGCGAGTAAGTTACCAGAGGCTTTGACACAAGCGCTGAGCGATTTAAAAGCTGGGTTGAGTTAATTCTATTAATTTTAAGGCAGGCAAAACGCCTGCCTTAAAACTTAGGAAACCGTACGAGATTCCTAATGATTTCCATTCATTAAACTCACAAATAATTCTCCTAATTCAGAAATATTCACATTTATATGAGCTAGACCATATCCTTCTAGAATTACTCCAGTAGGCGATATTTCTGCAAGTCCAGAGCGAATTAAATTATTTAGGCAAGTACTATCTCGACTATCTTTAATCAACTTTTTTAAGTCTTCTATAAATGCAATATCTATAGCAGAAGATAATCGTCTGAATGTTTCTAGGTCAATTTTCTCTTGTATTAAGTTTAAAAATATTTCAGCCAATATCTGAGCTTTCTCTAGATCATCTAAACGATTGATAATCAGAACTAAACATTCACCAATTTTTGACTTGCTCTCAGGATTATTATCTAATTTTCTAAGGAAAGCTTGTTTTTCTTCATTACTTATATTGCCTAGCCCTAAAAGAAATTTCTGAATTTTTAGCAGAAAAATCTTATCGGTAATAGTTTTTGATAATTTAGCCAGCTTGACAGCAGAGCCTAAAATTGGAATATCTTTTATAACGCCTTCTAATACAGAATCTAATGCTACTTCTCCGAAATCAGCTAAAATATCAGTTGTTTGTGAAGTAATTTCTGAGCTTTCCATTATAATTAATATTTATTTTTATGATAGTTTTGGAGCGAAATAGCATTAAAATTAAACTATGGCTGTATAACCATAATAAATAATACACCACAATACTTCGATGCAAAAAGTCACATCTGAAGAAATTCAACAAAATCCATTAAAGTACCTCAATCAAGTTGAGGCTGGTGAAAGCTTTGTTATTGTCCAAGCAGATAAACCAATTGCTGAACTAAAACCTATTAAAATTGATAATAAGGCAAAGCGACCTTTTGGTTTGTGTGCAGGAGAATTTCAAGTACCTGATGATTTTGATGCACCTTTACCTGACGAAATTCTGAGTGCATTTGAGGGCGGATGAAGATTCTTCTAGATACTCATATCTTTTTATGGTTTATCAGTGGTGATCCTAAGCTATCAACAGATGTTAGAGATGCGATTTGCGATCTAGATAACCAGGTATACCTGAGTGTTGTTTCAATATGGGAGTGCATCATTAAATATCAATTAGGAAAGCTACCATTCCCAGAGTCACCAGAAATATATCTTCCCAAACAACGCAAGCGCCATCAAATTGCAAATCTTGATCTAGATGAAGGTAGTGTTACTCAACTTGCTAAGTTACCAGGATTGCATAAAGACCCTTTTGATAGAATGCTTATCTGTCAAGCGTTACATCATGGTTTAAAAATTGCAACTGTTGATCCAGAAATCCTCAAATATCCAATCGATTTCATTTAATTAATGCACTGCTATATGTTACTGAGATTTTTTCATAAATAAAATAGATACCTATATTTTATTTTTAATAATTACTTAAGTTTTCGCTATTTTATGATGGTTACAAAGTGAGATCGCTATCAAAATAGTACTTTTATACTAAATTGATTGAACTTCAGTTATAATAATATATAAAAGTTCCCATAAAAACTTTCTAATTGCAGATATGAGTTATGATTGATTGCCTCAATGTAGCTCGCTACTTTATTGTTAAAGCTTATGAAGATGGTATAGAAGCTGAAATGACCAATATGAAGGTGCAAAAGCTACTATATTATTCACAAAGCTTGCATTTGGCACTGTATGATGAGCCATTATTTGATGAAGAGATTCAAGCTTGGCGCTATGGCCCGGTTTGTCCACCTGCATACAGATTTTATAGTGAATTTGAAGCCAATCAGTTACCTGTTCCTAGTAAAGATTTTTTGTTAGAGATTGCTGAGGAGCAGAAGAAGCTTTTAGAAGAGATATGGGAACATTTTGGCGGTTACCATGCATATCGATTGAGTGATATGACTCATGGGGAGTTTCCCTGGAAAAAGGCTCGCAAGGGTTTAGCACCTCAAGCCAGTTCAACTGAGCCTATTCGCTTAGAAGACATGAAAGCTTTGGGTTATCAGAAGCTTGATATCATCGAGAGAGAAAACCCTGCTTATGAATCGGTAATGTCTCAAACTTTAGAGGAAGCTATTAATTCAGAACCCTCAACTCGTGTTTCTAAAGGAGAAGTGCGTGACTGGCTTAAATCCCTTCTCGATTGAGGAATCTGATAATTTTAGGCGTTCTTTTAAAAAACTCGCGAAAGCTCTAGGAAGCGATTTTGTGGATCTGTTAGGGGAAGTTTTAGAAGGTTTAATTGATGATCCATATCCGATAAATTCTCGCAATGAACCCTTACCTGCAAAAATTCAGTTACCTGAAGGATGGACATTTCACAAACTAGAGTTAAAAACTGGTAAAGGTGCTTCTGGACAAGTTAGATTGATGTACTTGGTGAATACGATTGATTATGTCATCAAGCTAGTATGGATTTATAATCATGAGCAGTTTGCCAAACGTCCGGCGGAAAAAGACTTGAAGAGCATTATTAAAGAAATATTAGAGTTTTAATTTCAAGAAAACTGCGATCGCATCCTTATAAAAAAAGGGATGATATTCTCAATCCCTTTGGCAAACATCCTCTTCTATATGTAGTTTGTAAGATTAAAAAACTCTAAAAATAAACGGATAACGGAATGGTTCATCTGGGTTGGTGAGACAGTGAAATAGCGCCCAAATTGTTAATCCCCAGTGGATTGCAAAACCCAAAGCTACAACAGGGAAGAATAAAATTCCGCCAAGACCAAAAGTCAGGAAAGATAGCACCGCAATTGGTACTCCAATTACAGTAGCCCAGAACCAAACATTAAAGTGAAAATTAATCGATTCTTTAGCGTTATTTTTGACAACTGGGTCATCAGAAATAATATTAATTACGATGGGAACACCAATAGAAAACAATGTTGTACTAAAGAAAATCGCCCCATGACATAGAGAGGATAGCAATTTACGCTTATCAGGGTCGTATGTAACTTGCATCCTGGTGGCTCCTCCACTTGCTTTATAGTTTTTATTGTAATCTTCGCTTCAGCAGTTTAGTATTGCAGTTTACCGTACTCCGGCTATTTTGCGGCTTTCCCTTGAGATAGATTAATTTTGACTTATACTCATCGATATTAATTATGAGGTTTACCGTACTACGCCTGCTTGTTGACAGTTAAGTGTGAACCGTCAACTGTCAACAATTTAAATGTACAGTAGAAAACTTACTTGTCATGCAAGTAACATGAAAGTGTCAAGTAGGGTAGGCATTCCTAACCCTGCAAATTATTTGAGAAAGGTGGTTAAAAATGGGTCGCCTAAATCCCTACACCCTACAAATGCAGATTACTCGGATGTTTGAGCAAGGTCAATCATTCTTTGCTACTACCAAAGTGCAAGAATGGTTAAAAGAACGCAATCACGATCCACTAGCCTATGACATTATTTTCCATAAAAAACCTGCTCCTCCTGGTTCTAAAGAAGTTATGGTAGTGGAAATTGAATTGCGTCGCAAAGATGGACAGCCTGTAGACCCCTGGTTACAAGAACAAGCCAATCTTCATGCCTAATTTTTTGCTAATTTAGGCATTTTGAATATTAGAAATCTTCAAGCTAAGAGGCTATTTATAAAGTAACGCACCATCTTTGTTGATGCGTTACGCTATCGCTAACGCATCCTACAATTTAAGGTTTACTTTATAAAGTATCTCTAACTTCTCATTGAAATATTTTTTAAATAGAGCGTTCCTGATTGCGGAATGCTCTTTGTTATTTGTGGAGTTATAAAGAATACTTTCTCTGCGCTGAACATGAAAGCTAATAGACCTTGGGTATTTGCATTTTGGGTTTACTTTGGTATTTTGATGTCTATATCGCTATCTGCATATCTAAAAGTTATCCCAACCGAACTAGCGCAATTCCCTCATTACGATACAATTTTGCATTTTCTGCTATTAGGTATTGCGGCTTTTATCAGCCATTTAGCTTGGAATAAACGGAAAATTCAAATTTTAAATATTTCCTTGCCATTAGCTCCGATAATTGTGATATTGATTTGTGTCATAGATGAAATAATTCAATTTTTTGTACCTTATCGTTCTTTTGACTTAGTTGATTTAACTGCTGACCTTTGCGGTATTGTATTTTTTACTTGGTTAGCAGAAAGAAAAAAGCTGAAAACCTCATAAAAATTCCTAATTTTTATCAGTTCACGTAGGATGCGTTAGCGATAGCGTAACGCATCAGCACCAAAGCTGAAATTTTTCAGAAATCAAATTGTATTCCTATAGCAAATTGTATCCTGAATAAATATAGAGGCTGAAATATTAGGCGAAGTGGAATATGACTGAGAAGCAAACTTGTGGACAATCAGCAAATCATATTTGCAGTAATTGTGGTAAACGCCTGTTTGCTTGGATGATGGCTCAAGGTAGCACTGAATATGAGAAAGCCGTAAGCGATCGCAAAACTTCCCTGTTTACCAATCTCTACGGTAATATTTTAGAAATAGGCCCGGGAACAGGCCCCAACCTATCCTACTACCCGCAAGATATTAACTGGATTGGAGTGGAGCCAAACCCGTTTATGCATTCTTATCTGCGAGAAGCAGCAGAACAATTAGGTTTAGATATTGATATCCGTACAGGTACAGCTGAAAGCATAGATGCATCAGATAACAGCATAGATACTGTAGTGAGTACCTTAGTTCTGTGTTCAGTCCCAAATCTAGCCGCTACATTTCGAGAAATATTAAGGGTTCTCAAACCAGGTGGACGCTTCTTATTTATTGAACATATCGCCGCACCCAGCGGTACTTTTTTACGACGGGTGCAAAGTACCGTTCGTCCAATTTGGCAATTTTTGGGTGATGGTTGTCATCCAGACAGGGAAACTTGGGTGGCTTTAGAACAAGCAGGATTTTCTAAGTTAAATTATGAGCATTTCGAGGCCCCATTCCCGATTGTCAGTCCTCATATTATGGGCGTAGCCACAAAATAGGAACCACAGCTAAGAAATTTCTCGGCTTCCAGGGAATACCAATATGCGATCGCCCTGACGTTATGGTGAAATTAAATTATCAAGTTTACAACTCGTGAATCAAGTTTACAACTTGGGAATCAAGTTCACGAACTCGTGCATCAAGTTTACGACTTGTGAATCAAGTTCACGAACTCGTGAATCAAGTTCACGAACTCGTGCATCAAGTTTATAACTTGTGAATCAAGTGCACGAACTCGTGCATCAAGTTTACAAATCGTGCATCAGGTTCACAATCGATAAACTAGCTAATTTGCCCAAATATCAATAAATCCTCATTCATAAAAGCTGTTGCTTATCCATCCGTGGATAAAGCTTATTCTAGCTTCTGTTTTCATTTTTCAGCAAAATTCTTGTCCAGCCAATTTGCGGTATCGCCAGGCGATCGCAGATGTACAATTCTCAAATGGGCATACTCTGGTTGAGTAAATAGCTGGGGGTATTCCCTGCGCTTTTTATCGTAAGTCTTTAGCGCCCACAAAATTATGGAATCGCGACTAAAGGTAGTTTGCCATGTTTCGCGGTTGCCATTGCAGACTTCTTGTTGTGTGATGACCCGCGACATTGTGCGCTGTAATATTCGACTCATCACTACCCACCAAGAATAATCTAACCACACAACCGTGTCAGCTTTTCCCCAAACAATATCCCGCACGATACTGTAATTACCATCTACTACCCAGCTATTACCTGATAGTGCTTGAGATACCCTCTCGCGCATTATCTGGGTTGGTACTTCTACCCAGTTAGGTTCCCAGTGCAAATAGTCTAATTCTATATGAGGTAGGTTGCGGCTTAGAGAAATTTGCTTCGCTAAAGTTGTCTTACCTGAACCTGTGGTTCCGACAATAGAAATCCGCTGCATATACTAACTAGATTTGGGCTTGATGCATTATCAGTACGGTAACGCAGTTTTTTGAGATGCGATCGCGCTTACACCACAGTATAAAAATTATCCCCTCTGTGTTCTCTGACATTGATTTGTCACCTTTCTCACTGCAATATTAATTCACTATTGAGAAAAACTATTATTTGTATTGAAGAACACAATAGTTACTATCAGCAGCAAACTCAACTATTAATTATGCTATTAGCCTTGATTTATCTTGGATTGATGAGTTTGTAAATTGCGGCGAAATCTATAAAAGTTATCAAATACTTGCATTTATTCTTAACTTCAGTTACATTCAAAATAGGTATAAAATCAAAGCCCAATGAAAATTTCAGTAGATGAAACGAGTAAAAGGGATAGCAATTTCTTTAAAAACTGAATATAACTGCAAAATTAACAATATTTGCTGGAAAATAGTTCCCTACCACCAAAATTCAGCAACTTATTTATTCACAGTTAATCTTGCTTTTTTAACCTTACACAATGTCAGTAAAGGTGATAAGACAAAATACCTAATTTTTAGTTATAAAATTCTATTTTTTTCTAGCTTAATTGAGAATATTTATCAATATGTTTTTAAAACCCATTAGAGATAAATACTTAAAAACCCATGAATCAATCCAGACAATTTCCCTATCTAAGGGCGGACAACATCCAGCAGTAGGAATATATGGGCGAGATGCGATTCAATCTATCAGATGGTGGGTAAAGCAGCTAAGTTCCTTAGTGAAGCAGACCAAAGGTAAATTTATACCTACAGGTGTAGAGACACGGACTGCAAATGATTATATATATCATTTAATTAAAAAAAATTTCCATAATACTTGTAATTTTAGCCAGATTTATAACTGTGTCATCAGTTACTTGAATCGCTTAAGTAGGCTAAAACTACAATACTTTGACTGTGGCTCTTTCATCAAGAGTACACAAGGCTGTCATCAGCAATTGAGAATTTTTCAACTGTCAACTGACAAAGGATACAAAAATAACTTTGTCGGTACGGAAGAAATTTTCCGCAGCTTTTCTACCCCTATTGTGGAGAATTTATTAACCGGAAATAGGTTTAGTAGAAATGAATGTTATAAAGTGGCTACCTGGTTTTACTCAGTTAATCAAGTTAGTTGAAAGCTATTGTAGCCAGGATCACAATTTTATTTTGTCCTCACATTGTCAATAAAATTTCAGCATGAGATCGGGTAGATGAATACTTTTTTCTGTTCAGATAATTCCAAACAAATAGGAGAAGATTTAATTGGTAGCGCTACCAATTACGAAACTTATATTTTAGTTGAATGTCCACCACCCTGGACTTCAGAGGCTTTTAATTCTAAATGGGTACCCAGTAATTTAAAAGCTTTAGTGGAAGATGTAAAACGTGCTAAATTACCAATTCGCTTTCTGTTAATTGCGAATGATTTATCACATAAAGTTGAACAAACAACTCTTTTAATTTATCAAAAACAAAAGGGATTAAGTCAAGGATACCGCAAGCATGAATTTAAGCTAGCGAACATTGAGCAAGTAGCAGCGCTAGTAAAAAAATTCTTATGGGGTAATGTTTCTGATTATGAAAGAGAAACCAAAGTTACCAGAGATATTTTAGTATGTACTCACGGCAGCCATGATAAATGCTGTGCAAGATATGGTAATCCTTTTTATTTCTATGCTCAAGAAACTATTGCTCATTCAGGCTTAGAAAATGTGCGGATTTGGAAATCAAGCCATTTTGGTGGACATCGATTTGCACCAACCATGATTGATTTACCAGAAGGACGCTATTACGGTAGTTTAGATCAAGATGCTTTTAAATCGATTTTGAATCGTACTGGAGATATCCAGTTATTTAATCAAGTCTATCGCGGCTGGGGAATTTTGCCAGTTTCCTTGCAAATTTTAGAAAAAGAATTAATTCTGCGTCATGGTTGGGATTGGTTTAATTACGCAGTTGCAGGTAAAATTCTCGAACAAAGTTTAGATAATCAGACTTTATTAGCTGAACTAAGTTTTGAAGATAATTCAGGCTCACTATATACTTACAAAGCTAAGTTAGTGAAGGATGAAAAAAGGACTGTTGAGGTGAAGAGTTCTTGTAATGCTAAAGAATCCTCTGTAGTTCTTAAGTATTCTATAGCTGCACTTTGCCTAGATTCTAGAAAAGTCGTGAGTTTAAGCGCTTAAAAAATTAGTATTCTTTCAATTAGCAAAGGAGTGAACAGCTACCAAGAATCGGATTTAGAATAGAGACATTTCAAATCATCAATTTGTAGCAAATTTTTTTAAATCCATAATTAATTGCAAATGTAGGGTGTGTTGTCGCGCAGCGCAACGCACCAATATAAAATCAAAATGAGGTACGAAATTTGATTGCATAAACCGCAGATAAACGCCGATGAAATTGAATTTTACGTAAATACAGTTCAGTTAAGAAAATTAATTGATAACCAAACCAAAAAACTAGTTACTCAACAAAAAAACAAAACAACAATTTTGGAGGGGGTTTGGGGGACGCAACCGTCACCCAATCGGGGGTTTGGGGGAGAATCCCCCAATTCTTCTGGCTTCTTTAATAACTAACAAATCAATCACTAATGAGCTTAACCTAACCGTATTGAATTTTGATTTCTTCAAAGAGCTATTAAAAATTAAGGTGCGTTGCGCTGCGCGACAACACACCCTACAAAATCTTAATTTATTTTGAGGTTGTTTAGGTTCCTAGCATTTGTAAGTTATGCAAAGTGGCGTACATTCCGCCTTTTCGCAGTAATTCTTCATGGCTTCCTTGCTCAATCAGTTCACCGCGCTTTAACACAAAAATGCGGTTGACATTGCGAATTGTCGATAGGCGGTGAGCAATAATAATTGCAGTCCGCCCTATCAAAAGCTGATTTAAGGCTTCTTGTACTAAAGCTTCTGTTCCTACATCTAAGCTAGCTGTGGCTTCATCTAATACTAATACTTGGGGATTGCGAATTGCCGCACGAGCAAAAGCTAACAGTTGTTTTTGTCCGCTAGAAATATTTGTACCCCGTTCTCTGAGTTGGGTATCATAGCCTTGAGGTAATTGTTGAATAAACTGATCGATATTAGTTCGGTGTGCAGCTTGTTGGATTTGATCAAAGCTGTAATTATCTCCCAGGGTGATATTACTTTTCACATCCCCAGCAAATAAAAAGCCTTCCTGTAAAATAACCGCCAGATAACGCCGCAATTCTGCTTGTGGTAAGTCACGAATATCAATTCCATCTACAAGAATGCGTCCTTGAGTGGGTTCGTAAAGACGACATAGCAGCCGAATGATGGAACTTTTACCTGCACCAGTAGGCCCAACTAATGCTATTTTTTCCCCAGGATGAATAGTGAAATCTAAGTCTTTAATCACATAATCATCGTCTTTATAGGCAAACCATACGTGTTCAAAGCGGATTTCGCCTAATTCAGTTTGTGGTTTAGCTGCTGTTGACTCAAGATTGGCTACTACCTCATCTATGTAGCCGAATTTAGCATCATAAATGGAAACTCGCGAATTAAAGCGATCGCGGATTTCTATCGGTTCATCTAAAATGTTAATAACTCGCTCAATCGCCGTAAAACCTGCTTGAATAACGGTGAATTTTTCGGCAAAATTCCGCAAAGGTTCAAATAATTGTTGAGCATACAAAACAAATGCCGATAAAATCCCAAATGTGATACTTTTTCCTAGTAGCAACCAAGCACCTACTACTAGCACCCCTGCAACCGCCACTAAGCCAATCCATTCTAAAATGGCGGAAACTGCCGAATCATAAAAAATGGTTCTATCTATTTGCTGTTTATAACGTTGATTAGTCGTGCGGAATAATTCAGCATTGAATTTTTCGCGGCGGAACAACTGCACCACATTAATCCCAACTATATTTTCTTGTAGTTGGGAATTCAGCATCGAAAGTTCTTCTCGTGCTTTGTAATTTGATTGGCGATACTGTTGTTGAAAGTAGATGATGATCAAGCTCACTGGTAACAGCATCACCAGCAATAAACAAGCCAATTCCCATTGTAGAGAAAACATCAAGCTGATAACTACCAGCATCGAAAATAAATCAGAGACAATTCCTACTGCTCCCGTAGAGAATACATCCCCTAAAGCTTCCACATCGCTGGTGAGTCTGGTAATTAATTTACCAATAGGTGTGCGGTCAAAAAAGCGTACAGATAAAGATGTCACATGATGAAATAAATCATCACGAATTTCTGCTGTAATTTGTTGCCCTAACTTCTGTACGAAATAACCCTGAAAACCTGTAAGTGAGAGCCTGATAACAATTGCAACCAGCAACAACCCTTCCAGGATATTTAACCCTTGCAACAAAGGACGATTTTTAAGAAACTCATAAACGCTGGGTTCCTGGCGAATCAAGGAAATCGCCTGTCCAATCAATAATGGTTGTACAGCATTAGCTAAGGCGATAGGTACGAGCAATAACATTGACAGCGCTAGCAATCGACTGCTACGACGAGCATAAGGTACTAAGCGCAAAAATAACCGCCAGTCATTTTCACGCCGACGGTGTTGTCTGTAGGATTTTTTAAGGGGTAAGTAGGTGCTCATAGTAAGAGCATTATAGTTAACTACCTACGCATTACGCTATGCCTGGGGAGGGATTGGGGGTTGGGGACTGGGGACTGGGGACTGGGGACTGGGGATGAGGGGGAAAGGGGAAAAAAGGGAAATTATTATTACCCATTACCCATTACCCATTACCTATTACCAATCACCACTTCAAAATCTCACTTTGTATAAATCAAATAATTCCCCAGATTTGCGGGTGACGATTTTAGCGCCAGCGGCTTTAATTGTTTTTTCCCAGTCGGCTATCGACTCCAGAAAGACTTCTGCACCTAAATAAGTTTCTAAAACTGCCCAATCTTCTGCTAAAGGCTGTTCGGGATTGAGGATGTCAAATACAAACTGTCCGCCAGGTTTGAGGACTCGTTTGACTTCTGATAATACAGCAGTCCAATAATCTAAGGGAAAATAGCAGCTGAATCCTGTTGCGATCGCAAGATCAAAAATAGCTTGAGAATACTTTAATTGATGAGCCGGGCCTAATTCCACGCCTTTAAATAACTTTGAGTTTAATTGCGAACCCCGCGAATTAAGGGTATCTCGTGCTATGACACTAACTTCTTGCCCATAAAAATATGCTTGCCAATCCCGCCAAGGATAGATGAGAAAGCTGACACCGCAACCAATGTCTAAACAATGTTGATTCTTTTGCGGTTGCCCGATTTCCCAGAAGTGAGAAGCAATTTTCCCTGGTAATGTACCACTAATCCAGTCCCTATATATGGGCATGGCTTCAACTTCGGCGGGTAATTCAAAAGGTTGATTCTCGTACTGGCGATTGAAACGATATGTAACTTGCGTCACCATCTGCTGCCATTTATCTGAAGAGGTTTGTAAGCTAAAAAAATCGCTTTGGGAAGGCTTTTTAGACATTATGTCTGTACTACTCCTTAAGAAATTCGTCAAATTCTCAGTATAGTTATGGTAAAAAAGCTATATTGCAATTTGGGTTTTTCTCGCTATGGGTATTGATCAAGTTTGGTGATGAGTTCACTAAAAAATTCCCATAGCATGACACCGTTAAGCGCGTAGCCAATTTACAAGCTTAACAAATTCCAGGAAATTCGGTAGACGCAGACAAACTATGGAATTCAAGCGATTTAACTATCAGCCTTTATCACCTGACGAACTCGAAGATATCAACCACCTAAGAATTATTGTTGAGCGTGCTGTGGCAGATGGCAAGCTCTCGAAGCAGGAAATGGAGTGTATTAAAATCGCAATGCGGAGAAATATTCAAATTACATTTGAAAAGCTAGTTATTTGTAGAGAAAATATCTGGGACAAAATTCAAACAGGAGAATTGGAATATAGCTGGTGGTGATAAGTAATAATTCGTAATTCGTAATTCGTAATTAGATGAGGGTTGAGTAATCGGCAAATTTGGAGCATTGGGAAGCGATATGCCTGCATCACAGGAGACTGATGAAATTTAATGTGCTTAGATGTGTTTGAGCTTGAGCAGTTCCCTGATGGTAAACAGCAATTACTTTGAAATTATTTTATGTGTGATTCAAGGCAATAAAATTTAGCTCAAAAGATATAAAATATGGTGAGCAAAGAAGATTTTACTTGCTCATCTACCTCATTTTTGCCAATAAATAACTGTTCTTAACCGAACATTCTCATCAGGGAAGGAACTCCAAGCCCCAGATATTGCGTCGTTTCATTCGCAATGACACAGCTATAAGTAATTCTGCCAGCCATCAAATTAATTTTTCTCTGAAAAACTATGCCTGAAATAGAAACTTTGCGTCTGCGATTAAGACACTTGACGTTGGCGGATTTTGATGACTTGTTTCGTATCTACAGCGATGCGGAAATTATGAAATATCTGGTACCCAGAACAGCAGAGCAAACACAGACTAGTTTATACAGACATATTAAACAATGGGAAGAAAACAACTTTGGTATGTGGGCAGTAATACACAAAGAAACTGGCAAAATGATTGGGCGTTGTGGATTGGGTTATTTGGCAGATACGCCGGAAGTGGAACTAGGCTACGTTTTTGATAAGTCTTTTTGGAATATGGGTATAGCAACAGAAGCAGCACAAGCCACTTTAAAATATGGTTTTTGGGAAGTAAAGTTAGACAAGATAGTTGCGATCGCACATCCAGAAAACATTGGTTCCGTGCGTGTCATTCAAAAGCTAGGGATGAATTATCAAAAGCATACTAGCTACTACGGTCATGATGTAGTCTACTACACCCTCCCCCGCGACCAATGGCAACCGGATGATTCTCTTTATATTTTGCGGTGAAAAGGGCATGGGGCATTGGGCATTGGGCATTGGGTAATTGGTAATTGGTAATTAGATGGACGTAGGTTGGGTTGAGGAACGAAACCCAACACCCGCATGGGTTACGCTATCGCTAACCCATCCTACAAATAATTATGCCTCCCTACTTAATGGGTAATGGGTAATAATAATTTCCCTTTTTTTCCTTTTCCCCTTTCCCTTTTCCCCCTCATCCCCAGTCCCCAATCCCCAGTCCCTCACCTACGCAATCACCCTCTGCAATGTCAGCAATAATTCATTAATGGTGTATGGTTTGGGTAAGAAGGTTGTTACGCCACTGTTAGCAACAGCTTCTAGTTTATTGCTAGACATCAAGCCGCTGGTGGCGATAATTTTGACTTTGGGGTTGATTTTTTTCAAAGTGCGGATGGCGGTTAAGCCGTCGAGGGAAGGTAGCATCAAATCCATGAGTACGACACTGATTTGATCCATGTGTTTGGCGTAAACTGCGATCGCTTCGATGCCATCACTAGCGACAATGGTTTTATAGTTATGAGTTTCGAGGGATGTTTTGGTAATTTCCTGAATAGCAGGTTCATCCTCAACAATCATAATCGTTTCACCATTTGCGGTAGCAACTTTGGCATTGTCTGCTTTCAGTGTTTCTACGCCCTCAACTGCTGGTAAATATACTTCAAAGCTTGTACCTACACCTTTTTCGCTATGCACGTTAATAAAACCGCCGTGGCTTTTAATAATTCCCAGAACTGTAGACAAACCCAAGCCTGTGCCTTGTCCTACTTCTTTTGTGGTAAAGAATGGCTCGAAGATTCTATCTAAATTTTCTTCTGGAATCCCTAATCCTGTATCAGTAACAGTAATCACTATATAAGGGCCAACTTTGGCTTCCAGGTTCATGCGGGCATAGTTTTCATCAATATACAAATTTTTAGCACAGATGCATAAACTACCACCGTTGGGCATGGCATCGCGTGCATTAACGCAGAGATTCATTAACACCTGATGAATTTGCGTTCCATCTCCAGAAACTACCCACAAGTCTTTTGACAAATCAGTTGTGACTTGAATTGATTTGGGAAATGTTTCTTTCAGGACTTTGGAAACTTCCACAATCAAATGTCTGATTTGCAGATTAATGCGCTTACCTTCTACACCTCGGGCAAATGACAATACTTGCTTGACTAAATCTGCACCGCGTTTAGCATTAACTTCCAAAATTTCTAATAGGTGACGGGTGCGTTCATCCACATCGGGAAATTTCATGGGAAGGAGTTGCGCGCCTGCCAAAATTGGTGTGAGGATATTGTTGAGGTCATGGGCAATGCCGCTAGCTAAGGTGCCTATGCTTTCGAGCCGTTGGGCACGAAATAATTGCGCTTCTAAGCGTTTCTTTTCGGTAATATCTGTATCAACAGTCAAAATAGATTTCGGTTTACCTTGTTCATCACATACCAAACTCCAACGGCTAGCAACTAAAATTTCTTTGCCAGTTTTGGTAACTTTCGTTAACTCACCTTGCCATTTCCCTTTATTGATCACTTCCAAAAGTGCTGCTTCCATATCTGATGACGGCTCATCGGTATCTAGCAGTTCGCTGGCATTTTTGCCTTTAGCTTCCGCCGCCGACCAGCCATAAAGGATTTCTGCACCTGTGTTCCAAAAGAGAATTTTGTTTTCTAAATCTCTAACTAAAATCCCATCTGTAGAAATATCTAATAATGCTGCTTGTTCACGAATAGTGGCATCAGCGTGCTTACGTTCTTCTAAAGCTGCTTGCCGTTCGCTAATATCTATGCAGGCGCAAGTAATACCGATAATTTGTTGTGCTTCATTTCTTAATGGTTCTACCGTCAAGTCATAATATCTGATGCCTTGGGCAGTTGTAATTGATACCTCATCTCTAGTACCCACTCCCGTCACCAATACACCCAACTTCATCGCTGTCAGATGGTGGGCGCTTTCTAGGGGAATTAATTCTGAGTCACGTTTCCCCAACATTTCTTCGGCTGTAAACCCAAAAGCGGGGTTATAAACCCAGGTATAACGTAATTCTAGGTCTTGGTTAAATACAAAGATGGGTGAGTTTTTCAGCGCTACTCGAAATCGCTCTTCACTTTGTCGGAGTGCATCTTCTATCCTTTGGCGCTCAATAGCATAACGCATGGAGCGTACCAGCAAATCGCCTGTGACTTGCCCTTTAACTAAATAATCCTGCGCTCCTTGTTGCATCGCTTTTAGTGCTAAAGTCTCATCTGCAATCCCTGTGAGGACAATAATCGGAGTTGATTTTGCTTGATTGTGCGCTTTAATAAAGGTTTCTAAACCCTGGCTATCTGGTAGGGAGAGATCCAAAAGCATCACGTCAAAGTTGGCGCGAGCTAAATGGCTTAATGCCTCATCAAGTTGCTCAACCGGCATCAATTCCACTACAGCTGCAGTGACATCCTGTAAAAATTCTTGCAATAAGAGGACATCACCAGGGTTATCTTCAACTAACAGGACTTTAATCGTTTCACCTGTCATTAGCGTTACTCCGGTGGCAATTTGACAACCGCAAACCAAAAGTTCTCTATGGAACGAACAATTCTCACAAATTGATCGAAGTCCACTGGCTTGGTTATGTAACAGTTTGCAGCTAGGTTATAAGCTTTAACAATATCTTCTTCGGCTTGGGAGGTTGTCAGCACAACGACAGGAATCCGTCTAAGATGTTCGTCACCTTTAATTTCTGCTAATACCTCCCGTCCGTCTTTCTTTGGCAGGTTTAAATCAAGTAAGACAATATCGGGATGAGGGACATCAGCATATTTATCTTGTTTTCGCAAGAATGCCATTGCTTCTACCCCATCTTCAACAACATTTAAGTTCACCGAGATTTTGCTATCCTCCAGAGCGATGCGTGTAAGTAACGCATCGCCAGGATTGTCTTCTACTAGCAAAACCTCTATAGGCATAACTGCTGATAAGTTGTTCACGATTGCTTACCTGTTTGATCTGGAATCGTAAAGTAAAAAATCGAGCCTTCACCCGGTTTTGACTCCATCCAGATCTGACCGCCGTGGCGTTCTATAATTTTCTTACAAATAGCTAGCCCGATTCCAGTACCGGGATACTTACTTCTGCTATGCAAACGCTGAAAAATTACAAAAATTCGTTCGGCATACTGGGATTCTACACCAATTCCATTATCACGGACTGAGAATAACCATTCGTTTCCTGTGGGGGTGAGATGGGGATTTGCTGTTGCTGTTTCGATGGTGTTTCTGTTGGCTTGGATGTGAATTTGAGGCGGTTCCTCCCGGTGAAATTTGATGGCGTTGGCAATCAGGTTTTGAAAGACTTGTGCTAATTGTGTAGTATCAGCCATAATTTGCGGCAGAGGATCGCAGGTAATTACGGCATTGCTTTCTTTGATTGCTACTTCCAGATTCGCGATCGCTTTTTCGACAACCGCATGACAATCTACTAATTTAAAGGGTTGTCCCCTAGTGCTGACGCGGGAATAGTTCAACAAATCATTAATTAAGGTTTGCATCCGCTGCGCTCCATCGACAGCGTAGTTAATGAACTCATCTGCACGGGTATCTAGCTGACTTTTATACCTGCGCTCTAGGAGTTGTAAGTAACTAGTCACCATCCGCAATGGTTCTTGCAGGTCATGGGAAGCAATATAAGCAAATTGTTCTAATTCGGTATTGGAACGAGTTAGTTCTTGCCGTTGGCGGGTTTCTTGTTCTAACAGTTGGGCTTGCCACAGAGCAATACCAATTTGGTTGGCGAGTTGCTGCAACAAATCCAGTTCATGACTGTGCCATTCACGGGGGCCACTACACTGATGAGCAATCAACAAGCCCCAAATATTTTCACCGCTGAGAATCGGCACTACTAAGTTAGATTTAACACCATACTTTTGCAGCATTTCTTTATGGCAGTCTCGGATATTAGCTTGATCAACATCTGCAATGGTGCTGACTCTGCCTTGGCGATATCTTTCCACGTAATTTTGCTGAAAACAATGGTCAATAATTTTTTGTCCTAGTACTACAGGCCAACCAGGTAACACTGCTTCTTTCACCACTGTTCCCGAACCATCTGGCCACAGCCGGAAAATTAAAACTCGGTCGGATTGTAGAAGTTTTTGCACCTCTGTAACTGTGGTTTGCAGAATTTCCTCGATTTTGAGAGAGTCACGAATTTTGACAATGATTTGCGAAAATAATTGCGATCGCTGATTTTGCTTTTTAATGTGTTCTTCTGCCCGTTTGCGATCATCAATATCAGTATGGGAACCGACCATTCGCACGACTTCACCGTTGCTATCCCAAACTGCTTGCCCCCGATCTAAAATCCACTTATAGTTGCCATCTTTGCACTGAATCCGATGCTCAGTTACATAATATGGCGTTTTCTTGTCAAAATGTTCCTGAACTGCGGCTAATACCCAATCTAAATCTTCCGGATGAACTCGTTTTGACCACTCATCTAAATTATGAGCAATTTCATGGTCGGCAAAACCCAGCATTTCTTTCCAGCGAGGGGAAAAGAATACTTCATTGGTCTTGAGATTCCAATCCCAAATACCATCGTTATTGCCATTTAAGGCTAATTGCCAACGTAGTTCACTCGCCTGTAATGCTTCCTCAGCTTGCTTGCGTGCAGTCAGGTCAAGTGTGACACCAATCATCCGCAGCGGCTGACCATCACCATCATAAATCCCCACACCTCGCGCTAGTATCCAGTGAATGCTGCCATCTGGCCAAATATTGCGATATTCTGCCTCATAATCATTGTGATTTGCGATCGCTTGTCTGACAGACTCTTGCATATAAGCGCGATCATCGGGATGGATAGCTTGTAGTAAAGTGTCATAGGTAAACTCAGCTGACTCATCCAGACCAAAATTAGCCTTGCATTGGTTAGAGACTGACAGCTCGCCTGTGAGTAAATTATGCTCCCAAGAGCCAAGTTTAGCAGCTTGCAATGCTATCTTCAGACGGCGATCGCTTTCGATTAAAGCAGCTTCTACTTGTTTGCGATTGGTAATATCTCTGGTAAAACAGCGCGTATGGATAAATTCACCATTTTCCCACAATACATTAGAGTGAATTAAAACATAGCGAATCGAACCATCCTTACAGCGCATCCGGGCTTCGTAATTTTGTAAATTTTCATTATTACTCAGCCTTTGCATAATATCAGCGATCGCTTCTGGGTCAACATGAAACTCCGCGATCGAGTGTCCAATATACTCTGCGCGGGTGTAGCCTAAAAGGTCAAGTTCTGCCTGATTTGCCCAGAGAATCGTACCATCAGCCTGTACCCAATGCATCCCGACATTGGCATTTTCTACAAAGTCTTTCAGTTCTTGCTGACTTCGTTCTAGCGCAGTTGTAACTCGCTGTTGTTCTAGAGAAACACGGGATAATTCTGCTAAATTACGCCTTAACTCTAATTGGTCAATTACCTGGCGACCTAAAGCTTGCAGTGCTTCTATTTGTTGTGGGTTTAATTGTCGTGGTTCTTGATCGAGCACACAGAGAGTTCCTAGTACATCTCCCGCGGGAGTAATCAAAGGCACACCTGCATAAAACCTGACAAAGGGATAGGCAATGACTACCGGATTTTTAGCTAACTTTTCATCAGCTAATGTATCCGGCACAACTACAAAATCTCGTCGCTCTACGCAAAGATAGGACAAACCTACATTCCGAGGCATTTGTGGTACATCTAAGCCTAGTTTGGCTTTAAACCATTGGCGGTTTTCATCAATAAAATTGACTAAAGCGATCGAAGTACCACAAATAAAGGCTGCTAACTTAGCCAAGTTATCATAGGCTGCTTCTGGTTCTGTATCGAGAATTTGGTACTGGCGGAGGGCTGCAAGTCTTGCGGCTTCGCTATTAGGTAGCACAGGCTTTATAAATAATTATGAACATTTCTGATTTATCTAATTTTAGAGAATTTTTTAATTTGAGCATCAAAGATGGTTGTTAACTGTTATCTGACTTGATGCCTATCAAGAACTGTGAAAGAAGAAAACAGAGAAGCAAGAATCAAGGTATACATAGCTTCGCACAAATCAAATATGATTCCTATAGTTAAGCTGGCAAGTAAATAAATTATCTGTTGTGGTTTTGCCTGAAAATCAATGAGAAGCCTACAGCCTATGGATTTTGAATTTTACGCCACAGTACTAGCAACTCTGCAAGAGGCTACTCTAAACTGGAATAATGGAAGTATCGTTCAGCAAACAGCTAGCAAAAACTTAAGATTATAGTTTTTCCTTGGCGATTTTCGTTAACACTTATTTAAATAGTGTAGAAATCATTAACTCAAATTCTGTCAGATGTGCTGGGAGTAATAATAATGGTTAAGTTAATTATTTTTGGGCTAATTGCAGGTTATGTATATGGCGCTTGGAAATTCTGGAAGGGGTTTGAGCGCACTAACTTTAGACCTAGTTTGACCAATCGTGTGGGTTTATCTTTGTTGTGGCCTGCTTTATTTGCGACAAATTCATCTTATCGCCGCAACTTTAGAAAAGCTTTAAAAGGCCAATAAT
This sequence comes from Nostoc carneum NIES-2107, assembly GCA_002368155.1. Lineage (GTDB taxonomy): Bacteria > Cyanobacteriota > Cyanobacteriia > Cyanobacteriales > Nostocaceae > Aulosira > Aulosira carnea. The sequence goes on along the minus strand of AP018180.1, from coordinate 6,077,072 downwards.
CAGCGAATTTCAAACTCGGAATAATTGTTTTAGGCTTTTAATGTTTTTTATTAATATTCCCTAGCTTGGCTAGGGAATATTTTTTTCAGGCATAATCAAAAGTTAAGTTATGCCTATTAGAGAGCGAAATGGGCAAAATGTATGGATTCTGGAAACTCAAAATCCTTATCCTACAAGAAAATCTGAGAGATTTGTGATTGGGAATTCCCTGAATCCATCATCCATAATTCGTAATTGTTTAACTACAAATTATGGATTAATTATGGATTGTGGATTATCTATTTCTACGTCCATTGGTGAGAACGTTGATTGCTGCACCCGCAGCTGCACCATCGATCGCATCACCACCAGGATTTTTGGTGCCATGCAGAATGATACCTGTAACTGTACTAGCTGCTGCGCCAACTCCCACGTCTTGACCTAAGTTACCAACTCTGCGGTTACGTGGTTGCCTTCTTGTACCGTGGACAGCATTCACCGCAGCACCAGCCGCAGCACCTTTGATGGCATTATTGATGACGGCACCATTTCCTCTGACAGCACCAGTGACTACACCTGCACCTGCACCAATACCGATATCGCGTAACATATCAGCAGAAGCCGGTTTAGCAGGGATTAAGGTACCGCCGGCTAAAGTTGCAGCCATCAAGCCGGGTAGAAATGTGCGTTTTAAGTTGAGATTCATAGTGGTATTTTCTCAAAAAGTCCAAAAATGCTCACACAACCGAAGTTGTTGTATTTACTGACTTTATTTTTATTCTAGACAACAACCACGATTCGTTATGGCGTGAATACCGATCATCCCATATACAAGCAGGCGATCGCATCTGTAAAAAGCTAGAAATTGGGCATGGGGCATGGGGCATTGGGCATTGGGTGTTTGGTAATGGGTAATCGGTAATGGGTAATCGGTAATTGGTGTTTGTTATTTTTCCCCCTGCTCCCTGCCCCCTGCTTTTTCCTAGTCCCCAATCCCTAATCCCCAGTCCCCAATCCCCAGTCCCCAATCCCCAATCCCTAATCCCCAATCAAATCGCCTGTATCCACTCTTGGACTGAGTATTCTGTCCAAATACCGTTTTGCCAGTAGGGGTCATTTTCAATCAACTGGCGTACGGTGGCTTCGTCGTCAGCTTCATAAATACCAAAAACTTTGGTGACATCTTTGGTAGGGCCGATTGTAATCAGCACACCAGATTCTTTTTGTTTAGCTAACCCATCTAAATGGGCTTGACGATAAGGGGCGCGTTTTTCTAAAACATCCTCGCAGTAGCTTCCCCACAATACATATTTGGGCATTTGGTATTTGTCCTTTGTTATTTGTTATTTGGTAATGGGTAATGGGTAATTGGTAATAGGTGTTTGTTAGTTTCCCCCCTGCTCCCTGCTCCCCTGCTTTTTCCCAGTCCCCAGTCCCCAGTCCCCAGTCCCCAGTCCCCAGTCCCCAATCCCCAATCCCCAATCCCTAACTCCTCAAATTCACGCCAAATTTCTCTACCAAAGCTTCACGCACTTTGTTGTGTACTGGTTCGACTTCGGCATCGGTGAGGGTGCGATCGCTGGCACGGTAAATTAGGCGGAAGGCTAAACTACGCTGTCCGGTGGGGACGTTTTCACCGCGATATTCATCGAATAATTCCACGGACTCTAGTAGTTCTTTACCTGCTTTGTTAATCGCTTTTTCGATTTCGGCGACTGTGACTTTCACAGGGGCGAAGAAGGCGATATCGCGATCGCTGGCTGGGTAGGTGGAATAGGATTTGAATACTGGGGTGAGAATTTCATCTTGATCCAGGGCATCCAACAGCACATCTGTATCTAGTTGAAATGCGTAGACGGAATCTGGTAAACCTTTTTCTCGCCGCAGTTGGGGATGGAGTTGACCAAAAATGCCCAGGCTGTTACCTCTAATCCAGAGAGAAGCTGTGCGTCCTGGGTGTAGGCGTGGATCGCGGCAATCGGGCTGATATTCTACTTGTAAACCCAGCTGGCCAAATACGCTGTCGAGAATGCCTTTGGCTTCATACCAAGTCATGGGTTGTTCGCGACCGCTGTTTGTCCATTGGCTGAGAGTGCGATCGCCTCCCATAATCCCAGCGAGCGCTTCGTTTTCTTGTAATCCGTCTTCTTCGCGTGAGAAAATTCGCCCAATTTCAAAGCCGTTCAGTGAACCGTTTCCTTGTTCGAGGTTGTATTGGAAAGCGTCAATCAAGCCAGAGATTAAATCGGTTCGCAGTGCGGAATATTCCACAAATAAGGGGTTGGACAGGACTATTTGTCGGTTTTCCCCTGGTTTGACTAGAGAATATTGAATTAATTCTGTCAGTCCCGCAGCGCGGAACAAAGCGCGTAATTTGCGGATGAGTTCTTGATCTAAAGGCAAATAACCAGCTTCTGCTTTGTGGGGTAAGGTATCACAAAAGTTGTCATAGCCGTAAAGCCGGGCGATTTCTTCAATTAAGTCAATTTCCCGTTCTAAGTCGCGGTAACGGTAGGGTGGTACAGATACTTTCCACGAGCGATCGCCTGCAGGGGTAAGTTCACAACCAAGTGCAGTTAAAATCCGCTCAACGTCCTTTTCTTCCAGTTCTCCTGTTTCTTCGCCTAAGTCAATTGGCCCTAGTACTTGATTAACTCTGTCTAAGCGCAACGCAATGGAACGCGTCCAGGTTGAGGGGTCGGGGCGAGTATCGGCGATTTCTTGTTGGGTAATTACGCCATCAGCTAATTCTGTTAGCAGCGACAAAGCACGACGACAGGCTACTTCTAATTCAGCGCGGTTCACGCCCCGTTCATATCTGCCAGAAGATTCACTTCTTAAACCAACACCACGAGAAGAACGGCGAATAGCTACGGAATCAAATAATGCGGCTTCTAATACCAGGCTTTGCGTACCTTCATGGACTTCCGTTTCTTCTCCACCCATAACCCCTGCGATCGCCACTGGTTTGTTGTTGGCGGTGATTAATAAGTTCTGGGCTGAGAGGGTACGGGTTTGTCCATCTAAGGTTTTGAAGGATTCTCCTGCACTGGCGAAGCGCACGCCAATCGTCACATTATCGCTTCCGGCTACAGATTTCAGGCGTTCTCTGTCAAATGCGTGTAACGGTTGTCCCCATTCCAACAACACATAGTTGGTAATATCCACAACATTATTGATTGGTCGCACGCCAGCAGCCTGTAGGCGTTGTTGCAACCACCCAGGAGAAGGCGCTATTTTTACCTGTTCAATAACTGTGCCAATATAAGCGGGACAAGCTTGAGTTTCGGAAACACTGACAGCTAAATTTCCCCCGCTTTGGCTAATGGAAACTTCCCCTGGTTGCGGAATGCTGAGTTTACCACCTGTTAAAGCCGCAACTTCCCTAGCTATACCTACCATACTCAAGGCATCAGCGCGGTTGGCTGTGGCGGTGACATCTAAAATGACATCTTCTAAACCCAGCAAAGGACGCACATCGCTACCCAAGGAGAGATTTTCTTGGGGAAAAATATGAATACCATCAACATCGGTGGGTAAGCCTAGTTCTTTTAAAGAACAGATCATTCCTTGAGAAGGAACACCACGCAGTTTTGCAGGCTTAATTTTTAAATCGATATTTGGTAAATAAGTACCTATAGTAGCAACTGGCACATAAATACCTGCCCGGACATTTGCAGCACCACAGACAATATTTAAAGTCTCAGCTGCGCCAATATCTACTTGACAAACACTTAATTTATCAGCGTTGGGGTGGGGTTGACGCTCAAGCACTCTCCCCACAACAACGCCATTGGCCCAAGTGCGGCGGTCTTCAATATCTTCTACTTCAAACCCAGCCATTGTGAGGGTTTCGGCTAATTCTTCCGGGCTAAGTTTTATTTCTACTAGTTCCCGCAGCCAGCTTAAAGAGATACGCATGGAGTGTGCTTGTTTGAATAATCTTCTTTTGCTCTCATTTTAGGGTGCCTATTGGCGAGCGATCGCTTCTCGTCACGCAAGGCTTACCCTTCACTTGAACAATCGTACTACGTCGATTTGAACAGTCAGCAGCCAAATTGTGGAATTAGTAATTTGTACCTTAGAAGATTAGTTCACGTAATTCACGTAGGATGCGTTAGCGATAGCGTAACGCATTCGTACCAACTTTCATGGATGGCGGTGAAATTTTCTCCTTGAGACTGTTTCCTCTGCTTGCACAACAATAGGATATTTTCTATTTAGAAGTTCCTGAGCTAAAAGCATTATTAATTGCTTCCTCTGGCCCAACTAAAGACAAGTAAGGTTCCTGTAAATATCGACAAGCTGCAGCCATGCTATCTGCAACATTTACCGATGCAATTAACTCCTGAAATTTACGGTCAAATTCAATTCCTAAGCCTAAAACTTCATACCAGCCATATATCTGAGCAATTTGCCCATTAGTTTGTTTACCAAGGGCGTATTGTCCCAATATCTTGTTTTTAGCAGCTTGGAGTGCATCAGCAGCTACTTCAGTAGTACAAAGCAAATCTACTTCTTTCTTTAACCCTTGCAGTGCAACAGTAGTATTGTCTGGTGCTGTACCCATATAAACCACAAAGGAAGCGGGAAACAGCCTTGTAGGATAAAATGCTGAGACTTCGTAAGCTAAACCCTGCTTTTCGCGCAATTCCACAAATAAGCGGCTAGAAAGTCCATTTCCTAAATAGGTAGATAGTAACTTCAAGGCGGCGTAGTCAGCAGAACTCACGGCTGGCCCTAAATAACCCAGCATGACAATTGATTGCTGGGTTTGGAGGGGGTGAAGTTGGCGCTGGGGTTGCACCTGAATTTCGGGTAAATTTAATACTGGCTGAGTTTCTGCTGGAGGTTGCCAATCACTAAAAACTTCTTCTACTAGATTGACAGCTTCCTCTGGTGTGATTCTGCCAGCAATACTAATTACTACCCGATCTGGACGAAAATAAGTCTTGTGATAATTAGCTAAATCATCGCGAGTTAAGCGACTCATAGTTGTTTCATCGCCTAATACTGACATAGCATAGGGATGATTTTGATACATTGTTTGACGTAGTTGGTCAAAGGCGATGGTAAACGGCTGCTCTTTTTGGGAGCGAATATCTTGCAGTGCTAAACGCCGTTCGAGTTCCACTTGCGTTTCGGGAAAGGTAGGCGATCGCAAAATCAGCCCTGCCAATGTTAATATCTCCCTAAAATCTGATGTCACAGTCTTTAGGGACAGCAAAAAATAATCAGTGGCGGTATCTGTACTTAAACTTGCACCTACTGATTCGACTTTTTCCGCAATCTGCAAGCTAGACAGTCCATCGCATCCTTTGGTCATCACTGCTGAGAGTAAATGCGCCAGACCTGCTTGCTCCCGGTCTTCAGCACAACTTCCCGCACGGACAAAAATTCGCGCCGCAATAATATCTGCTGCGGGATTTTCTGCCACTAATACGACAATGCCATTGCTTAATACAGTACGGTGGATCGGAGAATGAGATAAGGATGAGTTCACAGTTTGAGTCATTAGTCAGGGAAAGAAGCAATCAATCGATTTTGGATTTGGGAGCCACTGCGTTGCGGAGGTTCCCTCCGTTGTAGCAAGTGGCGTGATTTAGAATTGGGGATTTCAAACTTGGAATTGACCCCAACCACAAGATTATGTGGCTCAAGGATTTTAAATATAAGATTTTGGATTTGTTTTATTGTCCTGCGGGGACTTCCAGAAATGAAATTATCTAGTTTTAAAAGTTAAGGTAACGATTCTATTCTTTTTCTGCTTACACAGCTATAGGATATTGTTTTATTTGCAAGTCCCTCTCACAGTTGCACGAAATGCCTAGTACAATACGGCGGAAATAGCGCAAAGTTGAGCCAGTGTGTTGGGCGGTGAGTGCAGCCACACGTGCGGCTATGCCGCCGAGTGGACTGCCGAAACCCGAAGGGCTTTCCCGGCTTAAAGCAACTGGCGTTGGCGGTGTCGGTTTCCGTCCCGCCAAACTTTGTAAGAGAAACAAACATCTCAAATCAACGAAACGCTTACGCTGCATCAATTTTGACTGTTGACTTGCGCCTTGTGGTACTAGTGTTAACCGAAATAATTTTAAATTTAAAATCGAAAATCCAAAATCTAAAATTGCCACGGTCAACAGTCCTTAGTGAATGACTAAATGACTAACAGGGTTTAAGAATAGTAACAGCGTAATTGTGCGGTGAAAGATACTGTTTAGCTAATTGTTGCAGTTCTTGGGCATCAAAAGACAAAACTTGTTGAGGATAGGTAACTGCTAATTCAGCTCGGGCGATCGTATTGTAGTATCCGTAAAGGCCAGTCAGTTGATTAGGCGTTTCTGTGGAAAACGCATACTCATTACACAGCAGCCTGCGTGTGCGGTCTAACTCATGCTGGCTGATGGGCTGATTTTGCAAATCTTCCAAGTGCGCGCGAATCAAAAACTCAACTTTCTCCAAATGCTCTGGTTCTAACCAAGCAGTAATTGTAAATAAACTGGATTCCCGTTGCAGGGAAAAATTACTACAGATCCCTTGTACTAATTGTAGTTCTTCTCGCAAATCACGGACTAATCGTGAAGTTCTTCCTTCTGCGAGCAAAACGGACAGCAAATCTAAACCATAAGCTGTGCGGAGTTGTTCCACCCCAGGAGCCAGCCACGCCATCATCAACCGCGCCTGTTCTAGCCTGGGTAAAGTCAATTCTTGACGCTTAATTCCCTCAATGATTGGGTTTTGACTTTTTTCTACTAGAGGACAATCAGAACGTTGAGCAAAATTACCAAAAGAGCAATTAACTAAATCTAAAGCTGATTGTTGATTCATCCCACCTACAATTACCACCGTCATATTTTCTGGTTGGTAATGAGCACGGTGAAAACAGCGCATTGCTTCTGGTGACTGCTGCATCAGTTGTTTTTCTGTACCTAGCACTGAACGTCCGTAAGGGTGCTTGTGGTAAACAGTCTGAATTAGGGCTTGAAATCCCAACCAATCTGGATCATCGTGATAAGAGCGAATTTCCTCTAAAACTACATCCCGTTCGCGGATAAATTCATGATCTGGAATTGCTGCATTCAGCAATAACTCACTCAAATGCGGTAGAGTTTCGTGCAAGTAAGGGGCAGCTGTTGTTAAGGAATAATGAGCATAATCGTAGCTTGTAGCTGCATTACTCACTCCACCTTTATTTTCGATGTTATAATCAAAGACCCCAGGCGGTAGACTCGCTGTACCTTTAAAAATCATGTGTTCCAAAAAGTGAGCCATGCCAAACCAGGGTTCTGGTTCTAAGGTTGCTCCAGCACGCACCCACACATCAGCTACAACTACAGGGGTAGTCGGTATTTCTTGATGAATAAACGTTAAACCATTGTCTAGATGGAAAACCGAGGCTGGGAACACGGTATTGATTAATTGTTGTTGTGACAATTTTTTGTAGCTTTAACCACAATTTAACGCAATCAAGCCATATTAACTCTCAAGCCTACTTAATTCCGAATCAATTTATACAAAATTGGTTTAAATCAAAATAAAATTTGGGCATAGGGCATGGGGCATTGGGCATTGGGCATTGGGAAAAAGCAGGGGGGCAAGGAGCAGGGAGCAGGGGGAAAAATAACAAACACCAATTACCAATTACCAATTACCAATTACCAATTACCCATTACCAAATGACAAATGACAAATGACAAATGACAAATGACAAACATAATTAAAGCTCCCAAAGTTTTACCAACTTGGGAGCTTAAAATTTTGAGTTCACCGCGACGCCGTTTTACCTAAGTTTATGACCTGGTTAAACCAGGTGGGTATCTAAATTGCTCGTTTAAAGTTTCCGGGTACTTGCCCGGTCTACTGCCACGAGAACTCTTTGATTCCCTTTTCTTTAAAGACATAGATCAAAAAACTTGATGGCAGTCACCAACGTCGTAGTGCAACTAACTCATTATAGCTTTCAAAAAGTTGTTGTGTGTTCAATAAAGAAATTTTCTAGAAAAATTCACTGGGATACCAGATAGACTCTATGGTGTGGGCGATCGCGATCGCATCGTCGCGGTTTTGACTATCTAGCAAAACGGTGACGTGTCCTAGCTTACGCCCAGGACGGGATTCTGTCTTGCCGTACCAATGAATGTATGATTGGGGAATTTCTGCGATTTTCTGGCGTTGGCTTTGGTAGTCGCTGTGAGAAGTTTCGTAACCTAGCAGGTTTACCATCACAGCGCTAGGGGTTTTGATGGCGGTATTCCCCAAAGCCAAACCACAAACTGCTCTCAGATGTTGTTCAAATTGGGATGTTTCACAAGCATCTAGGGAAAAGTGCCCAGAATTGTGGGTACGAGGAGCAATTTCGTTGACTAAGACTTTACCATCTGGGGTGAGAAATAGTTCTATCCCAAAAACTCCCACTGCTTCTAGGCTATTTAATAAAGTATGGGCGATCGCTTCTATTTCTGCTGCTTGATTGGAAGTAATCTCGGCTGGTGCAATCACTCGGCGACAAACCTGTTGTTCTTGTTGGGTTTCCACAACTGGGTATGTCACGACTTCACCATCTACAGAACGAGCTGCGATAATTGCCAACTCTCGCTCAAATGGTACAAATTCTTCTACTAAAAATAGTGATGGATTGGTAGTGAGCTTTTCCTGCAAACTAGCCCAATCCTTAATTATAAAAGTCCCCTGACCGTCATACCCGTGACGACGAGATTTGACAACTACAGGAAACCCCAGATGTTCGATTTTAGATTGGAGATTTTCTAGCTCGACGGTGTTCAAATTCTCATCAAGGGCGAAAAACTTGGGAACAGGTAAGCCTAATTCTTGTAAATAGCAGCGCTGATGATATTTATCTAAAAGTGGAGCTAAAGCCGCTAATCGGGGACGGAAACAAACACCTTGGTTTTCTAGGATAGATAAAGCATCCAGGTTGACAAACTCGTTTTCAAAGGTGATGACATCGCTCTTTTTCGCCAACACTACTGTACTAGCAGCGTCATCAACTGGGGCAAACACTGCTTCCTGAGCAATACTTACAGCGGGATCGCTTTTACTTGGAGTTTGCACCAGCAAATCTACACCTAACTTTTTTGCTGCATCTCCCATCATCCAGGCGAGTTGCCCGCCACCGATTATACCAACAAGCTTCATTGACATCCTAAAGAATCTCGGGTTTGCACACCTGTTTTAGAATTAACACCACTGGCTTTGGCGCAAAGTTCTTTAATTTGGGCCTTATCTAAAACTGCATCCGTGAAATCTGCATTACTAATGTTCACATCAGTAAAAATTGCACGTAATAATAGGGCTTCTTTCAGAACTGTATCGCTTAAATCAGATCCAGTTAAGTTTACCTGATCCACCATTGCATTTGTTAAATCAGCCCCGTGCAGGTTGGCTTTTGTCATTACCGAAGCACTCAAAACTGCTCCGCGCAAATCAGCACCTGCAAAGTTAGCCAATTCTAAATTGGCATTAGAAAACTCTGCTGCTTGCAAACTCTCTCCGGAAAAATCATGCCTTGTTAACTGTGCATTACTAAATGACAGCGGATGAGTCCAGTCTGCCAATGCAGGAGGAGCAATGAATAATACCATCATCCCCAAAATAAATGCCAAGCTTTGCCGCCAAAACATATTTACTAGCTCATCTAGTCGGTGTATTTTAGCTTATCGCATTTAGAGTTTGGGGTATGGGAGGTTGGGTAATTGGTAATTGGTAATCGGTAATTGGTAATTGGTAATTGGTAATGGGAATTTCTCCTTTGCTTCCTCTGCTCTATATTTATTGACAGCGATCGCAAATTCCCTGAACTATCACCTCTAATTTTTCGGCTTTTAACCCAGGACGCAAGTGGCTCAAATCAATCTTGCCGAAGGTATCCCATTCAATATCTTCTATGGTGCGGCAGTTGGTACAGCGAAAATGATGATGCTGAGCAACATTCGCATCGTAGCGAGAAACACCCTCTTCTAATAAGACTTCTCGCGCTAAACCTACCTCACGCAATGCTTGCAGCGCTGCATACACCGTCGCTTGTGATGAGGTGGGTACGTCTTTATTTAAATCCGTCAAAATTTGCTCAACGGTGGGGTGGTCTCGTCTTTCCAGCAGGTTTGCATAGACTGCGAACCTCTGAGGCGTGACTCGCAATCCTTTACTCTTCAGTATCTTGATAATCTCATCAGCTTGTTGCTGCATAGCAGGTACTTGAATACAGTAAATACGCCTATGACAATATTATAACTTTTCCACTCTAATAATTCATAAAGGAAAAAAAGCCTTAAAAAAAATAAGTATTTCTAACTATTTACTAATTCTTATATCAGAATTATTCTGATTTACAGGTGGCAAGCGACCACAGCAAAATATTCAAGCTCACACAGAAGTTTAATTATTCCATCTAAAAACGAGGTATTTATGACTGCTATCTCTCGCGTTCCCGATGTTGTATTCAAAACTCGTGTTCGGGATGAGTCCGTACCTGGCCCTAATCCTTACCGTTGGCAAGACCGGACAACTGAAGAAATTTTTGGCGGGAAAAAAGTAGTCTTATTTGCTTTACCTGGGGCGTTCACACCTACTTGTTCTTCTACTCACCTACCCCGTTATGAAGAACTGTACGATCAATTCACAGCTTTAGGTGTTGATCAAATTATTTGTCTTTCCGTAAATGATGCGTTTGTAATGTTCCAATGGGGTAAACAACAAGGAGCAAAAAACGTCTTCTTGTTACCCGATGGTAGTGGTGAATTTACTCGCAAGATGGGAATGTTAGTAGATAAATCTAACATCGGCTTCGGGATGCGGTCTTGGCGGTATGCAATGGTTGTCAACAATGGACAAATTGAGAAGATGTTCATTGAGCCAGGTTTTGAAGACAACTGCGCCACCGATCCTTTTGAAGTATCTGATGCAGATACAGTTTTGGCTTACCTCAAAGGTGTAGAAAGAGTTAAAGAAGTTGCACCTCGATTAGCATTTGTAGGCTAGGTATAATTTTGGATTTTGAGTTGAAACCAGAGTCCAAAACTAAAATTGAATCGCCCAATTAAGTCAATCAACAGTCATCAGTCAACATTCAACTTTTTATCGTTCATTAATTCTGCAATTGTTGGTTTTTAGGCAAGGGAAGTTAAATCAAAAATACTTCCTTTGCCTGTTTCATTCGTAATTAAAATTAAGTTATAAGTTAATAAGAAAATAATTTGCCTCAATAGGGCAAAAAAATACTCATCAACAAAGAAATTGATAAAAATTTAACATTTAAAATAGATTTATTTAAATTTACGTATGTTTGTTCAAATTGAAACAATATTAATCAAATTATACAGAGAAATTTGCCAGCTAATTAAGTTTGAATTAGGAGCGCAGTGATATGAATTACGATTTTGATTTATTTGTGATTGGTGCAGGTTCCGGTGGGATTGCTACTGCGCGTCGTGCAGCCGAATATGGTGCGAAAGTAGGGATTGCAGAGTTTGACAGACTTGGTGGTACTTGCGTTACCCGTGGTTGCGTACCGAAAAAATTAATGGTTTATGCTTCTCGCTTCCCTAGCCTTTTTGAAGAAGCACAGGGGTATGGTTGGAGTCCTGTACAAAGTTCTCTGAATTGGGAAGATATGATTAATCGTGTGAATAATGAAGTAACACGACTGAATGGTATCTACCAACGGATGTTAGATAATTCTAAAGTCCAGGTATATAAAGGTCGCGCAAAATTTGTTGATAATCATACTGTGGAAATTGGTGATACTAAAGTTACTGCTGATAAAATCTTAATTGCTGTGGGTGGTACGCCAATTCGTCCCGATATTCCTGGGATTGAACACGCATTAATTTCTGATGATTTATTTACGATGAATCCCCAACCTCAACGAGTAGTTTTACTAGGAGGTGGGTATATTGGCTCTGAATTTGCTTGTATCTTGAATGGTTTAGGTGCAGAAGTTATTCAGGTGATTCGCCACGATAAAATTTTGCGTGGCTTCGATGAAGATTTACGGACAGAAATTCAAGAGGGGATGATTCGTCACGGCATTAAGATTATCAATAATGCTGAGATTTTGGAAATCACAAAGACTGACGGTGGTGTCAATATCAAACTGAAAACAGACAAAGAAGAGAATATCTTAGCAGACGCGATTAGTTTGGCAGCTTTGGGACGGAAACCTAATACCAATAATATTGGTTTAGAAAATACTAGTGTCAAAGTCGATGAAACAGGAATGATTTTAGTTGATAGCTACAGCCGCACAGCGGAAGATAATATTTATGCTGTCGGTGATTGTACTAATAAATTGCAACTCACTCCTGTAGCAATTAATGAAGGACGAGCCTTCGCTGATACTGTTTTTGGTGGGAAATCTCGGGTGATGAGTTATGAAAACATTCCTACAGCAGTTTTTACAAATCCTGAAGCGGCGACAGTAGGTTTAACGGAAGCAGAAGCCATTGAGAAATATGGTAGCGATCGCATTCAAGTTTATCGCAGTCGTTTCCGTCCTATGTATTACACCTTAGCAGGTAAAGAAGAAAAAACTTTGATGAAGCTAATTGTAGATAAAGAAAGCGATCGCGTTTTAGGCGCACACATGGTAGGCGATTATGCGGCGGAGATTATCCAAGGCGTTGCGATCGCTGTGAAAATGGGTGCGAAAAAAGCCGATTTCGATGCAACAGTGGGAATTCACCCCAGTTCGGCGGAAGAATTCGTCACTATGAGATAAGAATGTCAGGCAAAATCATTTCTTTAGCTTCTTCCAGCTTAATGAAGTACACAGTTAGGGCGCACAGATGTGCGCCCTAAAATTCATCAGTAGTTTACTAAATTGCAATCTGCTGTATTTGTTCTTTTCTCATTACACATTGCTCTTATACCTGCCAATTATCCATTAGTTATATTTTTCTGAATATTCCTGTAAGTCAGACTATGAGGGGATGCTAGAAGTCAATAACGCCAGCATTATGGAATGTAGAAACAGAAAAGATAACCTATCACTAAGGAAGATTGAAGTTATTCAACCCCGATATTTATTGTTTACAATTCTTCATTTTTAATATTTAGTTTTTATTTCGCTTTAGTATATATATTTGTTTTATGACTATTTTAGATTTGAGTAAATGCTCAGGTTCTTGTTTACAATAGTTTACTTCTTGGTTTGTAAGTTAAGTTTATTGACTTTTGATTTAACCAGCCTCATTAGGCTGTTAGTCTTGTAATCAAGTTAAGCATTGTTTGAGTTTATTTATATATAGTTCTGAAATGCTTGATAAAGCTTTATTTTTAGTGGAGAAATACCTTAAGCTTATAACCTTCAAATAGCTGCTCTCAACTATAACTAAGAGTTTTTATTCACCAAACTACACATATTTCACAAGTCTACTAGCAAACCCGATGATGAATCATTACGCGATTGAATGGATTGAGGCATGGTGCCTAGAAAATGGCTGGACAGATTTATTTGTTGAGCGTCGTAATAACTTTTGGGCTTTTCCTCCTGGCTGCGTAATGCCAGAACCAATCCCTACTCACGTGCTGAGACTGATTAAGGCCGAAAAGGGACAGACTAAAGAAGAAAAGCTGTGGTCAATATCAGCAATTCTTGGCACAGTCGTAGCTGTCTTGTCTACTGTTTTCTTGAAGTGTCCTATGCCTTTGGTATTAGCTTTTGCTTTTAACGCCGTTACTGTGGCTCAATTAGAACTTGAAGATGCCTAAATTTTTAGTTTGGGTCTCACTAAAAATTAGGTTTAATAATTTAAGACTGCTCTTGACTATCCCTTCAGCAAGAGCAGTTTTTAATTTGTTCTTTAGCAAGTTAAATAGCTATATAACAATCCTCAATGATTTGTGAAATATTGCATTAAGATTCGTTGACTGTTGACTGTTAACAGAATATTGCGGTACTAGTCTTTGTAGGACAGCATAATCTTTTAATATCCGAAAATTAAGTTGATATTAACTCTTCCTTTGTACAGAATTAATATATTCTTCCTATTTTGGGGAAATCAAAGTAATAACTGACACATTTAATAAAGATAATTTGGTCGCAAAAATATTCATGTAAGAGGTAAGCCTTGAGAGGATTTACCTGTAATTATGCTTTTTAATGTGTCTGATATATCTCTACTTTGATTCACCCATATAGATAGGGATAAAACAAGGATGTTCAAGTACGAGAATTTTGAGCGGTTGCTGCACCATCCTATGAAACGACGCAACCTTATTATTGGGGCGGGAGCATTTACTGGCTTGGCGATCGCTAGCCAATTTTCTCATCAACGCGCGATCGCTAACACCCGATTTTCTGATAATCCTTTTAAACTGGGTGTAGCATCAGGCGAACCTTACGCAAACAGCGTAGTGATTTGGACTCGCCTAGCACCTGAACCTTTAAATGGCGGTGGAATGCTACCTGTAAATGTGCCAGTTCGTTGGGAAGTATCAACCGATCCCAGTATGCGGCGAATTGTGGCTAAGGGTAGAGAGTTTGCCACCCCAGAACTAGGGCATTCAGTGCGGGCGATTGTTGAGGGACTCCGGCCCAGTACTTGGTATTGGTATCGATTTTATGCAGGTAACCAAGCTAGCCGCATCGGTCGGACTCGTACTGCTCCTGTACCAGGTAGCAATCTGAGCAAATTTAACTTTGCACTCGCTTCTTGCCAGAACTATCAGCAGGGATACTATACTGCTTACAAATACATGGCTCAGGATGACCTCGACTTGGTAGTCCATGTTGGTGACTATATATATGAGGGTGGAATCAGTCCTATTAGTCCTACTATTCCCAGACAACATAACAGTGCAGAAATTCTGACCTTAGACGATTACCGCAACCGTCACGCCCTCTATAAATTAGATGCTAATCTCCAAGAAGCTCATGCAATGTTTCCTTGGATTGTTACCTGGGATGACCACGAAGTAGAAAATAACTATGCTAACGACATCTCAGAAATCGATACAGAACCAGACCAAGATAGGGCAATCTTTTTACAACGACGTGCAATTGCTTATCAGGTATATTACGAACATATGCCATTGCGTCCCTTCTCGCGACCCAAAGGCCCCGATATGCAACTTTTCCGTCGGCTTTCCTTTGGAAATTTGGCAACCTTCCATGTTTTAGATACCCGCCAGTATCGCACCGATCAACCTTGTGGTGATGGTACTAAAGAACGTTGTCCAGAAGTCTTCGATCCACAAGCAACAATTCTCGGACAAGCACAAGAAGATTGGTTATACAAAGGTTTAAGTAAGTCCGAAGGGAAATGGAACATCCTTGCTCAACAGGTTCCCATTGCTCAAAGGGATATAACACCAGGAGAAGGTCAAACCTTCAGCATGGATAAATGGGATGCTTATTTAGCCGATCGCAATGGCCTCATGGATTTTCTCGCTCAACAAAAGCCCTCTAATCCAGTATCTTTGGCAGGGGATGTGCATAACCATTGGGCAATGGATCTCAAGGCTGACTTTAATAACCCACAATCTGCGATCGTTGGCAGTGAATTTGTCTGTTCGTCAATTAGTTCTGGTGGAGATGGAAACGACACTATCCCCGCCTACGTAAATAGTAGTGATAATCCACACATCAAATTCTATAACAATCGGCGTGGGTATGTTCGCTGTACGCTAACGCCAAACCTCTGGAAAGCGGACTATCTATCAATGTCAGAAGTAACAACCCCATCTGGTACTCTGAGTAAACGCGCTTCATTTGTAGTTGAAAATGGTCGCCCGGGAGTACAACCTGGCTGATGTTGACGGTTGACGGTTGACTGGGAAGAAAGCCCCCGGATTGATCCGTGGGGTTATTTAATTGCTAATTTTAAATTCCCTGTAGGAGTTAACCGTTTTAGTTGGAAATACAAAAAAGGCAATAATCTGATTTTTAATCGCGAAAATAGGCAAATTAAACGATTGAATAATTATAATCTTGATTTTTTGCGTTAATAATCTGATATAAGAGTTGTGAAGTTGATATACGAGTAGAAAAGTTAGTTTGCGAGTTGCAAAAGTTAGTTTGTGAGTTGCAAAAGTTAGTTTGCTAGTCGCAAAAGTTAGTTTGCTAGTCGCAAGAGTTAGTTTTCAAGTTGCAAGAGTTAGTTTGTGAGTCGCAAGAGTTAGTTTGTGAGTCGTAAGGGTTAAAAAATGAGACCAAATCTCATAATGTTTGCGACACATCAATGTATTCTAGAGGGCAAGGCAGTGCCCTTGCCCCTACCTGCGTACCTTATTTACCTCAAATACACTTTATTTAGGTTGGTAAGTAGGGAGGCATAATTATTTAATTATTTGTAGGATGGGTTAGCGATAGCGTAACCCATGCGGGTGTTGGGTTACCCTGCGGGAAGCCGCTGCGCGTCTACGTGCCTCAACCCAACTTACGTTCATCTTATATTTAATTCCAACCAGCTACTTATGCGATCGCATTATTTAGCAACCGAGACATTGAGATAATAATTAAACCTGTCTCGGAGTTGGTCAATTGTGAGATTTTGAGTCCAATACTCTACTAAAGCATGACCAAAAGCCCAGACATCGCTGGTATTTGTATTTTCTAGCAGCAAGGGCCAAAGGGCTAGCAAATCAAAGTTGGGCTTGCCGGAGTTATCTGTATTCAACAGTGAAAACAAATCATAAGCCATTTGCAGCTTACCAATGACAACTGGTAACTGTTCCACAGGAATTTTTTCTGCTAGCAAGTATGCCAGAGTGGGCGATCCAGTTGATAGGGTGGAAATAAACTGCAGGACAGGACTTTTTAGTAGTGATGTCAGTCCTTGAGTTGTCGCCATCTGGAAGGTGTAATTATCAATAATTTTGGCAGCAGCGACGGTACGGGCTTCTAAATTACGTAAAAAGCGGGCTAGACGCAGTTGTTTCGCAGGTGCGATCGCTTCTACTAATCCTAAAGATAAGGCTTCAATTCCCCAAGCTGCACGATTGGTTTTGCGATCGCTAGTCACCACAGGTAAAACTAACTTGGAAAAATCCCCCAGCAATTGCGCCCGATATTGTGTAGCTTCCCGAATCGAGATTTCCTTGGCGCGATCGCCCCATTCCCAATCATAAGGCGGTTCCCACTCACGGATGGGACGCAAACGATCTACTTGGGTAACTATAGTAATTACAGGCAAATCTGCAACTTCCGCTTGCATATCCTTAAGAAAATCCACATCCATTTGCAGGGCTGGATCTAACGCAGGTGTAACTAATAGTAGTAAATCTGCTTTTGTGGCATAGTCTAAAACTAAGTCACGAAAATCGCTGCGGTTGGATTGTTCATACCCTGGAGTATCCCAAAGTGTGAGGGTTTCTTTATGGTCAGTCTGCCATTGATAATTCTGAATTTGATCGGTACTAGGTAACACATCAACAGCAGCTAGTTCCGATTGAAACAAGGTGTTAATCAAGCTGCTTTTTCCCGAACCTGTGCGCCCTACTAGCAGAATATTCACAGGTTTTACCGCAACAGTCTCGGCGGGTTCTGCTTGGGTAAGGATTTCCCGAAGAGTTTGAGTTTTCGCCTTGGGTAATGCGGGGGTTGCAGTTGAAGCGGAAAATTCCGCAGTTGGTAAAGTACTACCACTATAAAGTGCGATCGCTTGTCTGCACAAATTCCGTAAAGCCGCTTCCCGCAACATTTGGCTTAAATTCACTAGCAATTGCTGATTTGCTTGGCTGGTAGAACGCTGACTAGCTTTTTTAGCAAAAGCCGCCGCAGGATTTAATAGCCATTGCGCCCAATTCCAAGCTTGCCAGAGTTTACGCGCAGATGGTTCTAATTTGCGGTAGACTTCATAAGCTTGATAAGCTTGCCCAACTGTCACCTGATTTAAGGCTGGTGATAGCCTTTGTATCCATTGATCCAAATCATCAACCGTTCCCCGAATTAATCCATAAGCCTGGGTAACGTAAATATTTAATAGCGGATATTTAACTTCAGGATGGTAGATATGAGCGATCGCCACAACTAGATTTTGGCATCTTGTCCAGAAAGTTGACCAATCTTCCCAAATCGGGCGATCGCTTTGTGCGGCTTGTAAAATTTCATTTAAAACTGCTTGGGCTTGAGCAGTAGCATCATTTCCGGCTGGCAATTGATTAGAATCTATTGTTGCGGCTAATTCCTCGTTAACTTCTGCCAATACCGCCTCTAATTGTTCCACCTCCGGTCGAGTCCATTTGACTAGCAACCAACGCCACCCCACAAATATCAGTGTAAACACAGCCCAAATCCAACTCAGCCCCCATGCATGAATTTGGGAACCAGCCGCTACTAGTAAGAAAGTCACAATCAAAGCGATTGGCGCTGCTAGTACTACCCATTGCCACAGTTTTAAACGCACCATGATCTAACACCTACCTGGATAAGATTTTTTGTACAAATTAAGAATAGTCAGCTTGTATAAAGTCTATCGTTTCTCAATTTGGGTAGGATGCAATGCAATACTTGTCGGTTAAGGGCAAAAGGGGAAGGGGAAAAGGGGCAAGAAAAAACCTTTAACCTTTACCCTTTCGCCTTTTCCCCAAACCAAATTCCGAGTTGAAAATCCTTAACCGAGCAGTATTGGGATGCAATGGGATTTCCTACACAACCCCAAAAATAAAAGCGATCGCACCCAGTAAAAATGCGATCGCTAATTTTAAATCAAGGAGTGAAACAAAATACTTGTCAGTTAATGGAAAAGGTAAAGGGGAAAAGCGTAAAAAAATTCCTTTAACCCTTACCCTTTAACCTTTTCCCCAAACCAAATAATCAGTTCATCATGCTGACAATCTTGGAAGTCAAGCTTATTCAGCCGCACCAGGTTCTAACAATTTGATATTAGAGAAGATAAATTCTTGAGTTGTGATTTCTCCTGCTATCTCGGTTTTAATCTCCCGACGGTTGAGGATAAAATATTTACCTACTTTTTCGTACTCATCAGTAAATTCACTTCTGCCACCCTTTTGTTGCCCAGTTGCAGGGTCATGATAGACAGAATCGTAGGTGTGAGACAAGTAACCTTCCCCAGTTTGGTGACTGCTAAAGGTGTCAATAGTCACAAAAGTACCGTGGATGAGACGATGAACGTGGCTCACTTCATTGTTGCGGACTTTGTATTTATCGCCCTCAGCTTTACCACCAACTAAAATCTCAACCGCGCCATTTTCTTCTGTAGCGCCATAGCTAAAGCTATTTGCACCGTGGGTATCTTCAAAGGAACGACGGACACGGTGAATTGCTATTTCCCAAGCTTGATGGTGAATCGCTTGCTTGGCTTCTTCATTTTCTACATCTGATACTTCCGCCTTTAGATTGGCGTTGACAATGACTTTAGCTGTAGTAACTTGCCCATCATGTTTAAAGGTGATGTCAGCAGTGTACCCAGGAAAATCCTTGTCCCAAGTGTAACGATTTTCATAAGCAGCCCGGAACAGTTCCTGAGCAGAAATTTGTGTAACAGTCATGGGTTCACCTATAAACAGTAGTGATATTAGCGTTTTATCTTTGCTTGGTATTAGCATAGAGTTAATTGTTAAGCCCCGCATAGTCCCCAACTGGGTACACTTATGGCTAATTCTCTTCATGCTGCATTTGCTGCGATCGCCAATGTCCGTAATGAGCAAGAGCTAAAACTCGCGCTTATGGATAAAATTGGCGAACATTTTGGCGTGCAACATTGGGGTATCTATCTCATAGATGACCAGTCAAAGACTGAGATTGATGTTCCCGGTATTCCAGCAGTTTGTTTACAAGGCAATCCTATCGGACGCTATGTAGTTGAGCGTCATGCACCTGCTCATGAGCAGTTAATTCTATCTCCAGAAGATTGGAAAGATATTTGCCCGCGCCACGATCACGAACACGTGATGACTGGCCCAATTGTCTGCGATGGTCGTCTTGTAGGCACTCTCAACTTAGCTCGTGCTAAGGGTAGCCCAGCCTTTGACGGTAACGATTTAGCCGATTTGAGTGCCTTATGTATTCACATCTCAGCCAAACTCGCTACCTTGCGGGCAAAACCAACAACTTTAAAATCTGCCTCACCTAGCCCCCTAACGCCCCGTGAGTTAGAAATTGCCGAGTTAGTTGCTCAAGGCTTAACCAATTCAGAAATCGCTGCTAGGCTTTGGATTACTCAAAATTCTGTCAAGCAAGCTTTAAAAAGGATGTTCCGTAAGCTAGGTGTATCAGCGCGTAGCGAGATGGTAGCAAAGCTGCATTCAACAATAGTTTCTAATTCGTAATTCGTAATTCGTAATTCGTAATTCGTAATTCGTAATTAAACTAAACCCAGCAACTTGGCGGTTTCTTTTGTTTGTTCCAGGGATGCTGCAATTAGCTGTTCGCCTACTTTTTGTACTTGCTGAACTAACGCCTCACCAGCATTCTCTGGTGAGCCAACATTAAACGGTGGTGCGGGATTATACTCAAGCAATAGTTGAATGAGTTTAGCTGTGTCCTCACCGCACAGATGAGCAGCAATTACCAATCCAAAATCAATCCCAGCAGTTACACCACCGCCTGTAATCCGGTTGCGGTCAATCACTACTCTTTCATTAACTACCTCAACCCCCAAAAGCGCTAATTGATCGCGAAATGCCCAATGCGAAGTAGCACGATAGCCTTGCAGCAATCCAGCCGCAGCCAAAATTAAGGAGCCAGTACAAACTGATGTGATATATTTTGCTGTCTTGCCTTGACTTTGCAGAAATTCCAACACTTCTGCATCTCTCATCATTTCCACCTGTCCAGGCCCGCCTGGTACACATATAACATCCAACTGTGGAGAGTCAGCAAAAGTAGTATTTGGCAAAATCGTCAGATTATCGCTACTAGTAACTGGCTCTAGATTTTTCCATATGCAATAAACTTTACTATTTGGCAAAAAACTAAAGACTTGTTGCGGCCCAGTGATATCTAATTGCGTCATGCCAGGATAAATCACTAGACCAATGTTGTACTCTGCTGCATTATTCATAATTCTAATTTCTCTATACTTTCGTGTTGGGATTCACTGCTAGAGTAAGATTGATTACTTAGCTGTGCCTAGTCCTCGATCGAGTACACTTTGTTGAGAGAAAATGGCTAATTTGCAAAGTTTATTTCATGCGATCGCATCCGCCAGTGATGAACGTAAATTGCGACTAGCTTTTATGGATAATGTTGGAGAGCATTTTGGCGTGCAGCGTTGGGGTATTTACCTTACAGATGAGCAATCTCGGCTAGCTAGTGTTGATGTTTCTGGTGTTCCTGAATCATTATTAGAGCGCTATGAGCAAGTAGGTAGAGCCGTAGATCCAGTCATGCGCTATGTTGTTGAACGTCACGCACCAGCCCATGAAGAATTAGTCTTACCCCCTGGGGGTTGGAAGCAATGCGACTTGTATCAAAATTGTTGCGCCTACTACGACCACGAACACATTATGACAGGCCCCATTGTTGGTGGTGGTCAAATAATTGGTACAGTTCACTTTGCCCGTGTTGGTCATACACCTGCTTTTAGCAGCGATCATCTTGCTGATTTAAGTGCCTTATGCCTTCATCTATCAGCTTGTTTGGCAATGGTAAAGCGATCGCCACAGCAATTCAATTCACCGCTAGCGCATCGCCTTACCCCCCGCGAACGGCAAATAGTTGAATTAGTAGCACAAGGCTTAACTAACGCTGAAATTGGCGCAAAACTTTGGATTACAGAAAATTCAGTTAAGCAAGCCCTCAAAAGAATATTTCGCAAATTAGAGGTTGTTAACCGTGCCGAAATGGTAGCGCGATTACAAAATGTTTTAACTGCATAGAGGATTGCTTTTATGACCCGCCCTCGCATTCTGCAACCAGGTACAAGCTATACATTTAGTAAATATTTTGAATTGCCCTATGCTCCAGCTGACATCCTTGCAGAATTTAATTGTACTTATGAACGCAAGCGGCTGGAATTACCAAAATATGCAGGTGAACTTAAGTGTTTAGATTTTTTGAGCCGCTATTTGCCCAGAAATTTAGCCTATGTTAACCCCATCAGCGAAATGGCAAGAAGAGAGGTATTAATTGCCCCTACATTATTAGAAATTTGTGCCGAAACTCAAACCCAATTAAATATTGAATATCCAATAAATATTAATGAACAGCTAAAAGGTAGCTTTGATTATTACATAAATAGTAATAGTCATACAGGAATGCTAGTAGTTGAAGCTAAACAATCAGATTTAGGTCGGGGATTTACGCAATTAGCAGTAGAATTAATAGCCCTTGACCAGTGGATACAATCAGAAACACCCTTGCTTTATGGTGCTGTTACTACAGGAGAAGATTGGCGGTTTGGTATATTTCACCGTCAACAAAAATTAATTTCTCAAGACTTAAAACTTTATCGCGTTCCTGAAGAATTAGAGGAATTATTACGCGTTATTGTAGGAATTATTGTTACACCTACTGAAGATAGGGCGTAGAGTATTGTGATAGATATCTTACACCCAAAAGCTAACATTAAAAAGGTATTAAGACCTTTGTGCTACACTTACACCCTCAACCTTAGCAGGTATAATAATGCCATAGTAAATGGCTGCGATCGCAGCTAGAGCATTGACCCAAACATTATTACCAAAAAGTGGCATGAAACCGAATGAGGTTTTAGCAAATGGCAATAATCCCATGATTGCCAAGACAATATAAGCTATTGCAAAACCACGATTGAAAATCCGGGAACTGCTAGCACTGATAAAAGAAGCAATCCCCCATAAACCTACGCCACATCTAACTATGTTATGCAAGAAATTAGTAGGAAATAGTCCAAATATATAGCCAAATCCGGCAGAATACGCGTTAGTAGATTCATTAAGTGGGATATAAGACATGTGAGTTCCTGGTATTGAAACTAACGCTGGGATAAATCCAGCTAAACCTAACAGTAAATAGATAATTCCAATACCCAAAGCACAGTAACGCTCTGCCATTTTTGCCGCGTTGATGTTTTCCATATTCTCTTTTACCTCCAATTCCTGAAATTCTTCACAAAATCCTGTCTGTTAACTGCAAGTACTACTCAGCCAGCTTATTGAAAAGATTACTAGTGCTTCTCTCAATTTAGCTGCTAAGAAATATGTAATACTTCCTATTCAACTTAGATTTTGTGAGGTTCACTCTATCGAAAGGAGGGATTAAAAAAAATTAGAAATTATCTCTATTTGAAAAAAGAATGTGACAGATGGATAATTTATCTGTCACATTCTTTTAAGCGGTATATTTAGTACTTTTTGAGATTTTTGCAACTGTCAGAAGGCTAAGATTGTAAATTCAAAATCTAAAATCTGTCTTGGAAAGTTTGCTCAACGGGGGGAACCCCCGCACGCAACTTTCCGCAAAATCCAAAATTAAATCCCCTCTTCTAGTTTTAGAAGAGGGGATAAAGGTGAGATTATGCCGGATAAATCCTTAAGCGGCGATTTGGTTCCTCACCAAAACTATGAGACTTGAGCCGATAATGTTCTACCAACTCATGCTGCATTTTGCGGACTTGGGGAGAACGCGGTAATAACTCAACTGGTTGTCCTTTAGGAATTACTATCTGCTCAACAGCGAGTCTAGCTTCTTCCAAAGCATCCATTTCGTCATCGCTACCACTGTGCAATAAAAGTTGCAATTCTCGATCATCAGCAATTTCTGGATCGTCAATGTTCAGCAACCGCCGTAACGCACGGGTAATTTGAGGGATAGTACTGGACTTAATCATGTGGATAGGCACATGACGCGCTTTAGCCATTTGCCTTAATTTGGCGTGGTTTTTGACGTGCGATCGCAGTGCCAAAATTGCATCGGCACTATCGATATCTTTTGTCAATACCACTGGCAAAGTGAGTACGCTAATTACCTGCTCTAGTTGATGACGGCTCACACCATAGGGATAAACGTGCAGTGGCAAATCTTCGCCGTTTGGCCCTGGTTGTCTGCTGCTAAGATCAATAGCCTCAGAGTAATTAAACGATTCATCCAGCAAGCGGTCAAACTCACCGCGTCCTGTAACTCTCTCCCGTTCTACAGATATGGGTGGTAAGGCTACCATCTGTCCTGACGAACGCCAGCCGTTAGATGTGCGTGAGCTAGCAAAGGAGTCTTCTGCAGTTGCTTGCTGTCCGCCACGACCATTGACTACTGACAACTGGCGGGTAATTGATACCTTGCCATTGTCATCAACTGTTCTGGTTTGTGGACTAGGCTGGCGACCCCGCAGAAGAGTATCTACTGTATCAGCAACACTTTCGTGTACTACCCAGCGTTGCCGTTCTAACATTTCCACAGCAATCTCAAAGGTAGGAGGGGCTTTGCGTTCCAAAACAGTCTTTTGACTGCCCCTGCGTCTAGCTTCGTCATCTCCCAATGTCACCGCTTGAATACCCCCCACTAAATCAGAAAGGGTGGGGTTTTTAATCAGGTTTTCTATTTGGTTCCCATGAGCAGTACCTACCAGTTGTACACCTCGTTCCGCAATGGTACGAGCTGCCAAAGCTTCTAGTTCTGTGCCAATTTCATCGATGACGATGACTTCTGGCATATGGTTTTCTACTGCTTCAATCATGACTTGATGCTGCAGCTCTGGATGAGCTACCTGCATCCTTCTGGCGCGACCAATAGCAGGGTGGGCAACATCACCATCCCCAGCGATTTCGTTGGAGGTGTCGATAATTACTACTCGTTTATTGAGTTCATCTGCCAAAACACGGGCAATTTCCCGTAAGGCAGTGGTTTTACCAACCCCTGGTCGCCCCAGCATCAGAATCGATTTACCAGTTTCTACCAAATCGCGAATCATACCAATGGTGCCGAATACTGCTCGACCCACGCGACAGGTCAAGCCAATAATCTTGCCAGTACGATTGCGAATGGCGCTGATCCGGTGCAAAGTTTGCTCGATTCCTGCCCGATTATCTCCGCCAAAGGTTCCAACTCGCTGAATGCAATCATCTATTTGTTCTTGAGTGACAGGCTTCTCGCTCAGATACTCAGCTTGATTAGGAAAGCGAGCCTCTGGGCGACGGCCCAGATCCAAGACCACTTCTACTAAAAAGTCTCGCTTGGGATGATTATCTAGTACTTGTCGTAGGTCTTGGGGCAAAATGTCTAACAACTTTTGGAGATCGTCTGTAATCGTCATGCTTTACTATGGTGACGTTTTTAGAGATAACGAACGAGCGATTAGCGCTCCTGTTGTGACTTGAGCTGGGAAACGAGAGAATGGGCAAGCTCTACAGCCTGCCAGAGTAGTACATTGTCCTCTTCCAGGCGGACAGTCGCCTTAACATTAGTTTGACTCACCTCCTTATTTTCTAACTGTTCCAAAATTGGTGACAGCAGTACACGGGCGTAGCTACCATAGGCCACCCCAGAAATGTAGTGCTGAGTGCTGAGTGCTGAGTGCTGAGTGGTAGAGTCCAACTCAGAACTCAGCACTGGTAACTCAGGACTGTTTAGCAGTTCCATTGCCTTTAACTTGGCAACAGTGTAGCTATTAGTGCCACCTGCTAACTGCACATATCCTGGTAACTGAGCTGTCAAAACTTTTTGTCCTAATTTCACTGCCGCTAAAGTCGTACCATCTCCTATATCTCCACTCATCGGCCGACCATCAGTTTGCCAAATTAAGGCATGAGGACGCGGGTGCATTAGGTCATATATCGCTTTTAGGTAATCAATCATGCCTTCGCCGTCGGGACAGCTGATCGCTATTAACTTTAATTGCTCTACCCAAGGTGAAATTGCTTGCCATAGTCGTTGAAATTCGGCTAACCGCCCTACCTGTGTATGAATTTCTACGGCATCTACTCCTGTTGACATTACTAATGGTGCGATCGCCCCCGGCGTTGTCATATATGAGCTTGTATAAATTATATCATAAGGACAAATAGGGATGCAACGACCACAGCCGTAGCACTTTTGGGATACGACACCTGAGTAGTTATCTTTTATACTATTAAAAACAATTGCTTGTGCTGGACAAATTCTTTCACAAGGTCTATGGCAATCTTGAGGACACTTCAGAGGATTAAATTCTGCCTTGCGAAAATGTGGGTCTTCACCATCATTTAGGCTGACCATCAAAAATGGTAAGTTTCCTTGGGATTTAAAACCTCGCTTTTCAGCTTCACCAGATAGGGTCTTGGCTACTTGCAGCGCTTCTTGCGCTGCGGCAATCACCGCTGGATCAGCTGCCACATCTATACAGTCAGCGCCCGCCAAAGTGTAGGCTAATGTTAAACTTCTGACCGCAGGTAGATGCTGGAAACTCGCTCCACAGATGAGCTTGAACCAGCGACCTTCTTTGAGAGATTGTAAAGGGGCAAACAGATCAGTCACACTTCTATTATGCTTTTACGGGACTAAAAAATGTAGTCCCTTATAGGTAAAAAGTCGCGATTTCCTTATATTTTTATTTGGGGACTGGGGAACTCGGGGCCTGACAGGTGTAGGTATTTTACACGAAGGGTAAAACCCTGATGATTGCGTGGTCAATATGTAGGATGATGAATCTTAAAAAGGTGTGTTGTGTATGAATCCATAATTTTTGACCGACTTCTCGAACGATGATTCAAGTGTTCCAATCATTGGACAATTGAAAAGTGAAGTTTTGAGAGAGTTCAAAACGTTGATTTTCAAGTATGGACTCATGCCCATGCAAAAAACCTACACCTGTCAGGAACTCGGGGCCCCCTCTGGGGATAAGGGGTAATGGGGATTAGGGACTAGGGATTGGGGATTGGGGATTAGGGACTAGGGATTGGGGAAGAAAATCTGATTACCCATTACCAGATACCCAATGACAAATGACAAATGACAAATGACAAATGACAAACACCCTTACGAATATTCTGGTTGTTCTAAAGGAATTTCAATCACAAATTCTGCTCCTTCTCTTGGCGAGGAGAAACAAGCTATCTTGCCTCGATGCTTTTGCACGACAATCTGATAGCTAATTGATAACCCTAATCCACTGCCTTGGCCTACGGGTTTGGTGGTAAAAAATGGATTAAATAGACTCGATTGCAACGAATCTTCTATTCCTAAACCATTATCCGCGATCGCAATCTTGACTGTATTGGCCTCTGTTAACTCTGTACGAATGTGAATTTGGGGATTTTGAATTAACAAGGAGGCGTTAGGACAATGCTCATTTTGTTGACTATCTCTTGTTTGACTATTAATGGCTGACTGATCTAATGCATCGATGGCATTATTCAGCAAATGCATAAAGACTTGATTTAGCTCACTGGCATAGCAGGTAACTAATGGTAAGCTTCCATACTCTTTTAGTATAGCAATCGCTGGACGATGTGTTGTTTCCCGGAGTCGATGCTGTAGCATGACTAAAGCGCTATCAATGCCTTCATGAATATTGACCTGCTTCATCAGCGCTTCGTCATGCCTGGAGAAGTTTTGTAGTGCGATCACTATTTCTCGGATACGATCTGCACCTCTGTACATAGCACCCATCAAAGTTTGCAGATCCTTAGTGACAAAATTTAAATCTACTTCTTTAACTATTTTTTCTATTTTGGTTGTGGGCTGGGGATATTCTTGTTGATATGCGGCAATGATGTTTACTAAATCTTGTATATATTCTCCAGCGTATTGGAGATTACCATAGATAAAACTAATGGGATTATTAACTTCATGGGCAATCCCAGCTACTAATTGTCCAAGTGCTACCATCTTTTCATTTTGAATTTGTTGGACTTGGACTGCTTTCAGACTATCAAGCGCATCTTGCAATAAATTATTTTTTTCTTGAATTTGAATTTGAAACAATCTCAAATTAATTTGATTTTCAATTCGGGATATCACTTCTGCGCCATGAAACGGTTTGGTAATGTAATCAACGCCTCCGACCTCAAAAGCTTTGACTTTATCTAACACATCATCAAGGGCACTAATAAAAATTACTGGCACCTCAGCAGTCACGCGATCGCTTTTCAGTTCTTGACAAACTTGATATCCATCCATTTCTGGCATATTAATATCAAGGAGAATGACATCTGGCAAAACGACTCGACAAGCAGTCAGTGCCATTTTGCCATTTAAAGCTTTGCGGACTTCATAACCTTGAGATGTTAACATTGCTGATAAAAGCCGCAAGTTATTTGGGGTATCATCTACCACCAAAATATTACCTTTATAATCGTTTTTGTTATTTAAATTCATTTAACTAAACTCTGTCTGAAAAATAGGGGCTAGTAACTAAGAGCTAGGGGCTAGCTAAGAGAGACTTTCATGCTTTAGCTTTGGACAATGCCTTCTGGTACGTTCGTTTTGCCTTACTTCAGTAAATTCCAGAAATTGAATTATTCAATTTTGAGTGCAAAAACGATGATTCAGATTCCTCCTCTTGTTCACCTGCCTAGACAGCGGATATTTTTTAGTTAAAAGTCCTGAAGAGTAAATTTATAGTAGGCTTTACTAGAGCAAGACTAGATTAGTGCCTATATCTATGTATGAATGACTAGGTTAACAATCAAAGCTGAAAATAGTAAATACTAAACTTCGGTAGTTAGCAGCAGTTTTTTAGGAGCAACTGCATAGGTGATGCAATACTGGCTATGAATAGAATCAAAAAGTTCAATTCTCTTATTTTTCCCTTTCCTCCTGCTTATTTTGTCTGTTTTACCTTGTTTTTGAGAAATAAGTTCAATCCCTTCGCAACCAAGTCCAGCAAATTAAACGTTAGCCAAGGAATGTAAACTCAATTAATGGCGTGACTAGGGGCATAGCATCATCCACAAATCTGTTGCTTGTAGGCATATTGAGTTTGGTAACTATCTAAAGATAGATAAATTATCAATTGATCATAATAATTATAAATAGATAACCGTTCTGAAGCTCATCACCAAGCTTAAAAAGCCAGAATTTTATAGTTTCTAAGCTAAAGTCCTTTAATAGTGGGTGAAATCCCTTAACAATAGGTCTGAAAACTGGGAGGCAGAGATTTTCATAACCTCATTGACATAAAACGTAATCTCTGCTTGCATAATGCCGTGTTTTTCTTGAGCCTAGATAAAATTTCCATTTCATGCCAGCGTTGAAGATAATAGATCAAGATAGTACCCTGATGGGTACTATGAAATTTGCAGTGGAATTTTCAAAATGATGTCGTACATCTTGTCTTTAGCCAAAAAAAGGTGGCACCAATGTTGATGGGAATTAAAAAATGCTTATATTCCCACAAAGCAACTCCTAAACGGCGAAACTTATAGCCATAAAACTACGTCTGGATGGAGGTGAATTATCTTCGCTCCTCTGAATCAGGTACAAAATGTCAGCCTTTTTCAAATCTTACACAGCAAGAGTGTATCCGATTTGACATTAGCTGTGCAGGTTGCTTTCTTTGAGTCGCTAAGACATAAGGTTTACAAAAATTTAAAATTTCCAAATTTGAGATAAATGCCTTAAATAGTCGAGTTTATAAGACTTGCAGCTTAAAGGTTTAAACTAGCACCAGATAATTTTGCATAACTTGAGTCCTTCCAGACGTAAATAACAATGGATCACTAAAATTTTTCATCATAAGGATGAAATGAGGGGCAGCTGCCAATACATTAAGTTAAGTGCGACAAATGGGGGTTGTGATGCAAACTTTAAAGCAGGGTTTTGAGGAGCGCAATCTCGCTATGGTAACGGAAGCAGAAAAACTAGCGCAATATTGGCGAACTCGTCTATTGGCGGATTGTCCAGAACAAAGCGCAGCCACCAGAGAAAGTATTGTTCTGTGGCTCTTAGGACGTGATTCCCAACGCTTAGATCTGTTGAACCCGAAGGAACTAGAGATTGCAAAGCAAGCAATGGAATATCGATATCGGATTTTGCAGCAACGTTAGTTGGGAGTAGGAAGAGAACGTGCTTATCGCCACCTGACAGCGCGGTTGGCGAGTTTAATGACATTGCGGAATAAAATTCAGACTTGGGTGTCTTTAAGCCGCGATCGCCAACGTAGCGTCATCGATGTACTACAAGAAGTACTTCAGGAATTGCTACAAAGCGATACTTACATCCAAGACCAAATGGCAACGATTGCAGAAATTACTAGCGATCGCCGACTGCGAGATACATTACTATTTGCCAGCATCGAAGAATATTGCTTGCGACCAGTACGCAATCAACCGCTTCTGGTTTACCGTTTTGTCAACTATCTACGACGGACTCAACGTGGTGGCTTAACTCAAGTACCCAGCAGTGACTTGATTAGGCTAGTTTCGGAAGAAATTCTCACCGATGACAATGATAACCGGGTCAACTTGGTTGATAGCCAAGCGATCGCAGAATATCAAGAGGCACAGGAACAAGAAGAACAACTTGTTCTGAGGCAGACAGTACAGCAAGAATTTGAAGCCTATCTACAAGAAAATCTGGGAGAAGAAGCGGTAGAGTGGCTGCGGCTGTATTTGCAAGGTAAGCCTCAAGAAGAAATCGCCAAGAAACTGGGTAAGCAGATTAAGGAGGTTTACCGACTGCGAGAAAAAATCAGCTATCACGCTGTACGGGTTTTTGCTCTCAAAGGAAAACCAGAATTAGTGGATAATTGGTTAGGAATTTCCTTGCAGGAGAACAACTTGGGTTTGACGCAAAACCAATGGCAACAACTCTATGAACAATTGACCGAACTAGGGAGGCAAATTTTAGATTTACGCAAAGCGGGTAACTCCATTGAAGCCATAGCTACACAATTAAAACTCAAAACCCATCAAGTGATGGGTGAATGGGGCAAAGTCTATCTTGTAGCCCAGACTTTAAGAACTCAAGAGTAACAAATTTTAGACATAAGCTTGGTATATAGCTTTATGTACTAAAATTGATTACTTAGAGAATGTAGCTATATTTATACGAACTAAATGCCCTAATATTCAGTATTATCACATTGAGCTTTTGGAGTTTACAATATTGGATTTGGGATTTATCCCCAATCCAGAATCCTAGATATTTCTTTAAAAAGATTAGTATTTAATTTATGTTGTCATAAACTAACCAAGTATTGTTAGTTACTACTAAATTAGAGGCACAATAATACTAGTAATCCACCAATCCCAGTTTAAAAGTTTGTCATAATTTTTTAAGTTCTCCCTCCAGCAGTAAGTAGTTCTACTAAATTCCTATATTGCAATACGGGTATCGTATTTGATTTTTGAAAGAAAACTTGATATGGCTTTATTCCTTCTTCCCTGTTCCCTTACCCTGCAGGAATGTTTACCGGCTCCTTCTAGAAATGTGATATGGAGCTTGCTTCGCCGTAGAGGTAAGGGTTTTGCTTTGCAGTACCTTGAACGGGTAAGTCCTCAGGTGACGCTAGGTGAGCAGCAATCACTCATGAGGAGCTACTGCGTTGCAGGGGGTTTTCCCGTTGTCGCCACTGGTGTAGAAACCCCCATATCTACCAGAGGCTAACTCCAAGGCAGTATCTTGCAAAAAATCCTGCACAGCTTCGCCTATTTCCTGTCTCTTCTTACGCCAGTATTTTTCCCAATTAAACTGGATTGCTATTTGATTTTGCTGTGTGAGCAGAAAATTGAAAACCCTCGCTTTTGCTCCTTTATAGGCTTAACGATCAGTTTTTAGCTATAAATAAGATTCTCTGTGAGTGTCACAGTTGCTTTGGTGGAATACTAAGAGCAAATACGAAGTAATACATGAGTAAGTAAACATATGTTGTCTTCAGAAGGCAAACTAACTGATAACGATGAAATTGAGTTGCATAGGCCAGTTGCAATTCCACTTTCAGGGGAGCCAGAATCGGATACCTCAAGGGAACCACCTACCTCTCGCGAGCAAATCTTCTCGCTAATTGATCGTTTTTTGTCGTTAGAAGCTTGCCTTCACCACCAAATTGTACCGTTAGGGTTAAAGGACAAAAAGCTGTTAGTGGGGATTGTGAATCCCCATGATAAAGAAGCCTTAAATTACGTCAGTCGTATTTTGGCTTATATTAATTGCACAATGGTGCCTAAGCCAATTGCTAGCAGTATTCACCGGACTATTCTTTCAGCTTACCTCCGCGAAAAGAATACATCCCAATCAAATAGCGAAGAAAAGCTGCAGCCAAAAGTAGACTCTACATCAGAAAAACAGGAAGTTAATATTGTGGATGATGAGAAATCTTCAGCCAAAACCTCAAGTGAATTTGACCAGGAGGTAACATTTGTTGAGGAGCAAACAGATGTTTTATTACCTATTGATTCACAAACAGATTTGTTAACCATCCCCAATACTAACAATATATCTGGAAACAATAATGCTATCTCTACTGTACAGAGCAAATTCAGGGATACTCCCCAGGGAAGACTTCCAAGCAATTTAAATACTGCGTCAATGGAAATTCCAGATATATTAACTCCCCTGGATGTATTGGCAACATTAACACCAAGGAAATTATTAGAAGAATTATTAGCAAGAGTCTTGGTGGGAGGTATTGGTCGCTTGTATTTGGAAAGACAGCACGATCAAGGCAGAATACTCTGGAGTGATAATGGAGTATTGCAATCTGTAATCGAAAATCTACCTATCTCTGTTTTCCAAGAAGTGATCAATGAATTAAAGCTATTTGCTGATTTACCTGTAACCACACTTGCAGAACCCAAACAGGTAGAGAAAGAATTGCTATATCAACGTAATAGTTTGTTGTTACGCTTGCGAATTATGCCAGGACTTTATGGTGAAGAAGCAACACTACAAGTACTTAGAGGAGCCGCATTAAAGTTCTATCAACAACAACAGTTAAATCATCTGAGCCATGACACCTTGGTAATGACCCAACAATTAAAGTTAAAGTTGCGTGAGCTAGAACAAAGGCTACTCCTGAACACTAACCTCCAATCTGAGCAATTACAAGCTGTTGTGGCTTTGAGTCACCTGGTAGAAAATTTAGATAAACATCTCAACATCATTAATAGTGATAACCAACCACCTAAAAATGTGAAGTAATCAGTCTGTCAGTAAAACTGCTGATTGCGATCGCATTCATAATTGTTATGTTGTACTAGAATCTCAGAGCTAAAACTCTGAAAATTCACCATTAATTTTGTAAAGATTTTGCTACCGTATTACTGCCAATAATTACGGTTTTAACAATTAATAATAACCGACTGATTTTTTACTCTTGAATTAATTATTTACAGATATTTCATGCAGACTGAGGTTTTTAGCGAACTTTTTCCATTACTGAGTACAGCCAATCCTCAGACCCTGGAGTGGCTGCTGAATGTTGCAATTGAACATGAGTATCCAGCCGAACGAGCTGTATTAATGGAAGATGCTTGGGGTAATGCAGTTTATTTTGTGGTTTCTGGCTGGGTCAAAGTGCGGCGAACTTCTGGAGAAGATTTTGTAGCGCTAGCAATATTAGGAAGAGGCGATTTTTTTGGGGAAATGGCAGTTTTAGATGAATCTCCTAGGTCAACTGATGTGATTGCGCTGTCGCCTGTAAAATTGCTGAGTGTTTCTCGAGAACGCTTTATTCAAATTTTGTTTAAAGACCCACATTTGCATCACCGAATGCTGCAATTGATGGTAAGGCGAGTGCGACAAATCAACCTGCGCCTACAAATGCGCTCTTCCCCACCAGCTGTCAAATTAGCTCAGACTTTAGTTAGTTTGGGTGAAAGCTATGGGCAAAAATCGGATCAGGGAAGAGAAATCTTTAATATTCCTATCAAAGATTTAGCTGAGGTAACAGAAATCAGTGTTGACGAAGCTAGCAAAATTATGGAAAAGCTGAATGAAAAAGCCTGGATTGAAATTGACTCTACAAATAACGTTATTGATTTAGTCAACTTCAAACAGTTAATTAATTTAGCAAACAAAGCTTAATAGGTAGGTCGGTAAAATTAAAGATAACTGGTTGAGGCTGTCATTTGTCGTTGGTCATTTGTCATTGGTAAGGGGCACGGCAAGGCCGTGCCTTTGCTTATCTGTCACATTCTTTCTGGATTAGTATTAGTTTAGTAGAATCCCGCCTACTTAACCTAATAGTATTTAAGGATGCGATCGCCTCCAAATTGGCGACAGTTTCAGAACTTGGTTTACAGATAATAATTAAGATGGCGATTGACTATAAATCTGTAATGCAGTTCGCCAAATCATATAGCCTTGGGGACTCAAGTGTAAACCATCAGTAGTAAATTCGCGACGCATATTGCCTTGCTGGTCGCTAAACAATGAATATAAGTCAATATATTTAACGCCTTGCTTTTTGGCTATGATTTGCAGTTGTTTGTTGAGATGATAAATGCGATCGTTAGCAATGGCTAAAAGTTTCTCTCGTCTTTCCCAAGTAGATTCTTCACCCCCATGCGGCAAAATTGACTGTACAAAAATTCGCGCTTTTGGATGCACGCGGCGCAAATAATTAATAATTTGCTGTTGATTTTCTAAAATTGTCTCATCGCTAGCTCCTCGAATTAAGTCATTAATACCAATCATTACGAAAATCTCTTTTGGCTGAGTGCGATCAAATAAATCTAATCTTTTTAATAGTCCTTCACTAGTTTCTCCAGAAATTGCCTGATTGAGCCAACCTCGGTTTTCAGGTAACAAATCTGAGGGAAACCATAAACTCAAAGAATCTCCCGCCAAGATGGTGAGATGCTGAGGAGTTTTTTGTGCAGAAACTTGGGCTTCTTTTTTTAAGATGTCTAACCATTGTTGATAATTAAGTTGGTGACGCGGGCCTAAATCCGATTTCACAACCGGAGGTTCGCTGACTGTAGCCGCATTAGTCGCCCCAACAATATTGGTTAATCTCTGCTGTTGCAAAATGAGCAGCACGATCGCCAACATCAACAGACCGTTGGTTACTAACGAGAAAAATGCCCAAAGAGGAAAGTTTTTTGCAGAAATGGTCACGGCTAGGGAATTTACCAATTATTTTGCATTAAACTGCAAACCACGCCCATCAACTATTTAGTAAATGAGAATTTTACTGTTTGCGTAATAATACTTACAGAGGCTTACACCCTTCATTCAAGTAATATTTTTACCCTGATTTTAGTTAGTGATTTCTCTGTAGTGCTTGGTATCATAACTCAGAGAAATCAAAGTGCGTATAGTTTTAAAAGAATTGGTTTTGGGTAATGGGTAATTGGTAATTGGTAATTGGTATTTTTTCTCTGTCCCCAGTCGCCAGTCCCTAATCCCTAATCCCCAGTCCCTAATCCCCAATCCCCAGTCCCCAATCCAAAAGCAACCGCCCTCTGAATTTTGCCTGATATATAGGGCAAATCATCAAAGGGCGTAAAGTAATTCGCTAACAGGTATTTAAATTTAGTGGTTTCGTTGCTCAATAGCCAGATGTCTATTGTTCAAACAAACTTTTGAAGCTATAACGCGTAGAGATAATTCTCGAATTATTGAGAAACATTCATGCGATCGCTAAACTCGGAGTTGTAACCTTCTTCTCCATGTTCGTTAATATCTAGACCTTGGTATTCTGCTTCTTCCTTGACGCGTAGACCAACGGTCGCCTCAATAATTTTCAGAATCACCCAAGTACCAACAGCAGCGATGACATAAGCAATCACAATGGCTGCTAGCTCAACTCCTAATTCGCCAAAGTTACCACGCAGCACGCCATCTTTACCGCCACCGTTCACTTGGGTAGTAGCAAAGATTGCGGTTAAAATTGCTCCAACTGTACCACCAACGCCATGTACTGGGTAGGTATCTAAAGCATCGTCAATTTGTACTTTGTGCTTGAAACTAACAGCGTAGAAGCAGACAAAAGCCGTGATGAAGCCAATTAAAATTGCTGATAGGGGAGTTACAAACCCAGCAGCTGGTGTAATGCCTACTAAACCTGCAACGGCTCCTGTAGCAGCACCTACTGCGGTGGGTTTACCGCGTAAAACTGCTTCTAAAATCAGCCACATGAGGGCAGCAGCGGCGGCTGCTGTATTAGTAGCAACAAAGGCTGTGGTTGCAATATTGGTGACTACGTTACCCGAAGTTCCACCAGCCGCAGACAAAGCGCTTCCTGCATTGAACCCGAACCAGCCAAACCACAGTAAGCCAGCACCCAACAAAATAAATGGAACGTTATGCGGTGGGCTGAGGCGATCAGGATGTTGTTTACGAGGGCCAAGGACGATTGCCGCAACGAGGGCAGAAACACCAGAACTGATGTGAACTACTGTCCCACCAGCAAAGTCTAGGGCACCTAAACCACCATACAATCCCAAAAATCCACCTTTCGCCCATACCATGTGAGCAAGAGGTGTGTAGACAAAGGTTGACCACAGCAGCACAAATAGAGCATAGGCACGGAAGCTCATCCGTTCTGCGATCGCACCGGAAATCAAAGCTGGGGTAATAATGGCAAACATGGCTTGATAAATCATGAATGCCTGGTGGGGAATTGTTCCAGCGTAGGAAACCACCTCTGGTGGGTTGGAACCTTTGAGATAATCAGTGACTTCTAAGCCCACACCATTCAAACCAAGCCATTGCAATCCCCCAATGAACGGTAAACCGGGAGCAAAGGAAAGGCTGTAGCCCCACAGAATCCAGGTGACACCCACGATCGCCATCAACACAAAACTCATCATCAATGTGTTTAGGACGTTCCGCGATCGCACAAATCCACCATAGAAGAATGCTAACCCTGGTGTCATTAGTAGCACTAATGCTGCTGAAATCAGCATAAATGCTGTATCTCCAGTATCAGCAGTCGGAGGAGCAGCCGCAGCAGCTTGGGCAAGAGCATTGCCCATTAACGGCCCTCCCAACAGCAATAGGGTCATAACCCCAACAATTACAACTTTCTTCAACACTTGTTTTTGTCCCCGAACACCAACATTGTTGTTTCACTTTTGACAAAATTAGTATCTTTTTATACTGGATTTTGTCAAAATTTAGTTACTCCAGTTTAGTTGTTTAGAAAGGTTTATAAAAACATCATACTAATTGCAGATGCCAAATTTTAAATAATTAGTATGAAGTTACAATAATTACATTTTTATTTTTTTGTAATGGTATTTTGTTGACATTTTTACCAAAACAACACTTTTTTCAAATATAACTATTACAAACAACTTCCTAGGAGTAGTTAGTTAGTATGACAAAAATTCATACAAAATAAAACTGTAGTTTTACATATTGATGTAATAATTATTATTTTTATTTGATGAGCAAATTTCAGTAATCAGTTATTGCCTAAGTCAGTAACAGAATTTAAAGCTATATTCTCGGTGCGTACATGATTACAAAAACGCTCAACAAAGCTAAACCAGCGCCTATTAAATCGTACCGATCTGGATTTACACCATCTACTTGCCAACCCCAAAGCATTGCCATTGCAATAAAAATCCCGCCATAAGCAGCATAAACTCTGCCAAAATTTGCAGGTTGTTGAGTAGCTATTACCCCATAAATAGCTAAAAAAATTCCACCTAATGTTCCCAACCAAATAGGCTTACCTTCACGTAACCATAACCATATCAAATAACCACCCCCTATTTCAAATAAACCAGCCCAAAAAAAATACAGCAGAGACTTAATCATTTGACAAATTTATGAGCTTTTAACTGTGAAATAAAAATCCCATCACCTGCATCAGCATGAGAATTACAGGGATGGGTTTTATCACTCAATTGAACCAAAAAACTCAAAATTTACAGAGGATTTGGTAAGTCACGACCTGGTGAAATTAAATCATCAGAAAATCCATCTGCAGATCCTTCTGTAAGAAACCCACTGTATGCTTCCATACCATGTTCGCCAATATCTAGTCCTTCTAATTCCTCTTGTTGAGATACTCTAATACCTAAAGTTGCTTTAAGCGCTAGCCAGAATATGCTACTTAACAGTACAGTAATACCGCCTACGGCAAGAATGCCCACTATTTGGGGAATTAGGGTACCAAAGCCACCACCAAAGAATAGACCATGTGGGCCGACTGGCTTACCTACTACGTCAACCATCCAAGGATAACCACCAGGGCCGACAGCAAATAACCCAACTGCTAAAGTTCCCCAAATACCACAAACTAGGTGAACTGAGGTCGCACCTACTGGGTCGTCTATACCGATGCGATCGAAGAAAGGGACAGAAAAGACGACTAATACGCCAGCAACTAAACCAATAATTACAGAACTGCCAACATTGATGTAAGCACAAGATGCTGTCACAGCAACCAAGCCAGCCAAAATACCGTTGATAATCATCGATAGGTCTGGTTTACCCAAGTACAACCAAGCTGCAATTGTTGCCGCAATTCCCCCTACTGCACCTGCCATGTTAGTTGTTACAGCAATGTGAGTAATTGCGCCAGGATCGGCAGCCATAACGGAACCGGGGTTAAAGCCGAACCAGCCCAACCAAAGAATTAAACATCCTAAAGTGGCAATACTCATGTTGTGACCTGGAAGCGCCACAACTTTCTTATCTTGATATTTACCAATGCGCGGGCCGAGGAATGCAGCCCCCATTAAAGCCGCCCAACCACCAACTGAGTGAACGACTGTAGAACCAGCAAAGTCCCAGAAGCCCATATCAGCCAACCAACCAGCACCCCAAATCCAGTGTCCAGTAATGGGGTAGGCAATACCTACAAGTAAGAGGCTGAAAATCAGGAAGTCTACAAACTTAATCCGTTCTGCAACTGCGCCAGAAACAATTGTGGCTGCGGTTCCTGCAAATACTAATTGGAATAAGAATTTGGCAGCTAAAGGCACACCAGTCCAACTCAAGGCGCTAAAAACCCCTTTGTAAGCGTCTCCAGTAGCAGGACTGTTATCTGCGCCTCCTAGGAAAAACCCACTCAGACCAATAAAATCATTGCCATCGCCAAACATTAAACCAAAACCGATTGCCCAAAAAGCTAGTGTAGAGAGGGCAAAAACAATTAAGTTTTTAGCTAGAACGTTAACAGCATTTTTTTGGCGACAGAAGCCGGTTTCTAACATACAAAAACCAGCGTTCATAAAAAACACCAAAAATGCTGCGATCGCTACCCATAAAGTGTCAATAGCAACTTTTAGTTCTGCTGTGGTTGGCCCTGCAGCGGGTGCTTGAGCAACTGCAGCATAGCCCCATCCCAAGACAATTAAACAAGCTAAAGCTAGGCTGGCTTGCCAATTAGGAGATAATCGCTTAATTGCACGAGCTAACCGCTCTATATTTGATTGAGATTTTGAAATTTTAAAGTGATTTTTTGCTGTTCTCTGCCTATTTTTGGCTTTTAATTTCTGTTTATGCTTCAGTTTGAACATTTTACTCCCAACAATTTTTACAGGAAATCAATGTAGTTAAGCAAACAGCACTAGCACTTGAATCTCATCAACAATTTGTTGATATTTAGTCGTTCAAGTAATTTAGATTGCAAATCAGAAACTCAAATATCCTAATAGGAGTTTAAAGAAAGATTGCTACTTTTGTAAATATTTTTTTCAAGATTGCAAGTTTACTCAAGTAGGAATTATTAATTGTGAAAAAGTCAAGTCTGATTCACTAAATCTTTAATTTTTAATTATGCAGATAGGGGATGTGCTTCTTCATCTTCAATGAGAACCAATCACAACATTTCGGAAAGTGAAAATTCACCTCCATTACAAAATTTTTGATGCTATCTAAACTGCTTTACAGAAAGCATACGAGTGATTCCCGTAGATAACTTTTATGCAAGCATTAAGAAATTTGATTGATTGTCCATGTTACCAAAATGATAAATCTGTATCAGGAGATACGAATTATCTATGAGACCGCTTGCTTTAGCATCTGAATTAAAGAGCAAAACAAACTGAAATTCTATATTGTCAGGATTTTCCGACATCTCATCAAAATACTACGAAAAATATTAAATTTTTATAACAAAAATAAATAAATTTACTGTGAGTAAAAGGTATTTAATGTTTGCTTTGCATTATTCAATACAATAGATAAGCAGTATTATTTCTAGGTAAAGGGTTAATAAAATAACACTTCAGAATTACAATTAACCCTCATGTTCTAATGTAGATCTATGGCAATTCCGTTTTTAAATATTCTTGATAGCCCAGATTTTCTAGTTTGGCTTGCTTCGCTATCACGGATTCTGATAGATTTTGCCGATATTTTTGGACTTTTGCTAATAATTCTGGTTGATGGCTAGCGAGAATTTGCACTGCCAAAAGTCCGGCATTTTTGGCATTACCAATTGCTACTGTGGCTACAGGAATGCCACCTGGCATCTGTACAATTGAATACAAAGAATCGACACCTTGTAAATTACGAGTAGCAACAGGAACACCAATTACCGGGAGAGGAGTTAAAGCAGCCACCATTCCGGGAAGATGAGCCGCACCACCAGCACCAGCAATAATCACTTTAATACCGCGTTGGTGTGCTGTTTGTGCATATTGCACCATACGTTCTGGGGTACGATGAGCAGAAACGATCGCCACTTCAGCTTCTACACCAAACTCTTCACAAATTGCGATCGCATCTTTCATGGTGGGCAAGTCAGAATCGCTGCCCATGATAATACCGACAAGGGGAGACATAGAATTTTAGATTTGGGATTTTGGATTATTGCCGACTATTACATCTAAAATCGGTTGAGGTTTAGTTATTTTCCCGTCAATGTGATGACTAAAGCAACACCAAGAGCGATCGCCAAGAATGTAGATATCATTAATGCCAGAGTCCCAGGGTATAAAAACTTGCAGATGCTCTTAATTAACGAGGCTGGAATTATCGAGCAAATTCTGCCGATGAATACTGTATTTAAGCGAGTTGCTGCGCCAGATTTGCAAGTTTTAGATGTTGCAGGTGATTGGATTTCTTTAAGTGGTGTTGATTTACAGATTAATGGGGCTTTAGGTTTAGCATTTCCGGAGTTAAAACCAAATAATGCTGATTTATTGCCAAAAATATCACAATTTTTATGGGATGTGGGTGTTGATGGTTTCTTACCTACATTAGTAACAACTTCTGTGGAAAATATTCAGCGATCGCTAGCAATTATCGCTGATTTTATGCAAACTCAAACCACCGGTGCTCAAATTCTGGGTGTACATTTAGAAGGGCCATTTTTAAACTCTCAAAAGCGTGGCGCGCATCCGGCTAAATATCTCTTGCCTTTGACACTGCATGAAGTGAAGCGGGTTTTAGGTGACTATGCCCATGTTGTGAAAGTTATCACCCTCGCACCAGAGTTAGATGCAACTGGGGAAGTCATTCCATATTTGCGTTCTTTGGGTATTACCGTCAGTTTAGGGCATTCTCAGGCAACAGCCGCCCAAGCGCAACAAGCCTTTGAACTGGGCGCAACAATGGTCACCCATGCTTTCAACGCTATGCCACCATTACATCACCGCGAACCAGGATTATTAGGGGCAGCAATTACCCATCCTCATGTGATGTCTGGTTTTATTGCCGATGGACAGCACGTTGTACCCACGATGTTACAAATTCTCATTCGTGCGGCTTGTGGATTATTCCTTGTCAGTGATGCCCTAGCACCTTTGGGTTTACCCGACGGCTTGTATCCTTGGGATAGTCGGCAAATAGAGGTGAAGCACGGTACAGCACGACTACCAGATGGGACACTATCTGGAACAACTTTACCCTTATTAGTTGGTGTGCAAAATTTAGTGAAGTGGGGCATTTGTGACATAGAGACAGCCATTATACTTGCTACTGATGCGCCTAGACGCGCGATCGCACTCCCGGGCATTTCTCCCAGCCAACCCGCCAATTTATTGCGCTGGCATTGGCAGGAAGCTACACAAGAGTTGACTTGGCAGCGGTTGTTAACGTAAATTTCTGTAAGCTTAAATTTCGATTAGCATCTAATTATTTAACTTTTGTAAAATTTAAGGTTTTCTTTAGAATTAATAATTTAATATTTTATTTAGATTCTTCGCAGCACTTTTATGGCATTGCAGGAATCGGAAGGTTGTTATGAACGTATGCCTAGTTAACTCAAAAATCTTACGCCAACTGTGGTCTGTGATTGAACAAACACAAACCAGCACCCTGGTGGGATTGAGTGATACAGACTTAGCCAAGCAGTTGTTGGGACAGGTTGATAGCAAAACAGCACTCAGCCGTGAAGAAATGAATTCGTTAAGTGATTACATATTCTCTAGAACTCAACTCATACGAGATTTAGCTTTTGCACGGTCGGCATAAAACGTATTAAATATTACCGTGTTAGTTTTGCTTATGTTTAAGTGAAGTTTATATTTTTAACTTCAGTATTGAAAACTCCCATCGTCATTTTAGATTCTCCCAGTTACCTCAGCTTCACAGTGCTGGGGTTTTTTATTGTAATTGGGCATGGGGCATGGGGCATTGGGCATGGAGAGTGCTGAGTGCTGAGTTATAAAGTTATTCGCTTTGTCTCTTCCCATTACCCATTACCCATTCCCCATTACCCATTCCCCATTCCCCAACTAATACCCAGGTTCTCCCAACAATACAATTGAGCATTTTAATGCTCTAAGTACTTGGGTTGTGACGTGGCTGACAGCTAATCCGCCGGCGGTGCGATAACGGACGGAACGTAAGACTGCTAAATCAAATTTCTCGGCTTCGCGGATGATGACTCTAGCGACATCATCACCCTTAATGGTTTGAATGTTGGTATTTACCTGTAACTGACTTTTAGCAGCGATATCAGATAATTGAGCAGCAAATCTGTCTACTAAATGCGGGGGAGTTTTGCGATCGCTCACGTGTAACAATACCACTTCTGCTTGATTGACATCAGCTAAAATCTGAGCAAATCTGATAGCGCCTATGGTTTGGCGTGTTAAATCTCCCACTGGTACAAGAATTCTTTGAATAGTTGTAGGGCTACTTAAAAGGCGTGTTACAGCCACTGGACAGTGAGAAGACCAGAAGACACTATCAATTACACTACCAAATAACCTAGCCCGCAAACCTGTCGTCCGCGACCAACCCATAACCACCAGACTAGCGTTTTGTTCTCGACTAGTACGGCTAATACCTAAAGCTGCATCATCATCAATCCGAATTGCTGGTGAAACTTCTACATCAAATTCTTGACTGATTTCTCGAGTTAAATTTAATCTTTGCTTACTTTCCTCCAGTGCGGTGACTAATTGCGGATCATCCATTTGGATATGAGCTTTAGTAATAGCTAATGGCACAATTCTCCCAGATTCATGACGACCAATTAGGGCTGCCATTTCTATGAGATAACGTTGGGTTTGGGGGTTGTATATCGGTACGATGATTGTAAAGGGATCGTGTTTATCTTCTACTAGTTTTTCCTGTGAATTATCCCACCAATTTGTCAGCTTATCTGTGGCAAAATCTGATTCAGAAACTTGTAATGCAGTTGCAACCCTGGCTGTGATTACTGGGCCAAGAATTGCGGTAACTAGCATCAGCACAATCACACTGTTTAATACACCTTCATTAATTAGCCGTTCACCCGCAGGATTGACAGTTTGATAAGCAACTAATGTAGCTGCTAGAGTAGCTGCTACCTGTGGTAATGATAATGACCACATAGTTAGCATTTCTGCTGTGTTGTAGCGGTAAAGCAGTTTAGCTAAAAATGCCGCTATAAACTTACTACCAATTAAAGCTATTACAATTACTAAAGTTAACCAAATAGAACTGAGAGTTTTGAGAAAAGCTGGAATATCAATTAATAATCCCATGTCTACAAAAAAACAAGGGATAAACAAAACACTCCCAATAAACTCTACTTTTTCTTTGACTGGGCTGCGTCCAAGAACATCATTAACTGCTAAACCTGCTAAAAATGCACCTACAATTTTTTCAACTCCAATTATCTGCGCCCCTACAGAGGCCAAGAATAATGCGAGTAAAATAAACAAAAATTGGTTACTTTGTTCATCTCCAGTGCGGCGAAAAAACTGTTTTCCAGCCCAATCAAAGCCAAATAGCACTATAACAGAGTAAATAGCTAAA
The DNA here is from genome assembly GCA_002368155.1 of Nostoc carneum NIES-2107. Taxonomy (GTDB): domain Bacteria; phylum Cyanobacteriota; class Cyanobacteriia; order Cyanobacteriales; family Nostocaceae; genus Aulosira; species Aulosira carnea. Next base: position 6,033,181 of record AP018180.1, on the reverse strand, counting down.
CCACCTAATAAAGTTGCCAAGCTAATAGCTGAGAATTCCCCACCATGAATTCCTACACAAATTGCTAGTACTAATAAAGCACCTGTATCGGTAAAAATAGTAGCACCGATTGTTACTGTAACGGCTTCATTAGTAACCACTCCTAAACGGCTGACAATGGGGTAAGCCAAAAGAGTATGTGAGGCTAGTAAAGAACCAATTAGAACAGAAGCATTCCAGCTAAAATTAAATAAACGCCCGGCAGCAATACCAGCAATTAATGGTACTAAGAATGTTAAAGTTCCAAAACCTATAGAGCGATTTTTAGTTTTGCGGAACTGCTCTAAATCAATTTCTAACCCTGCTACGAACATCAAATATATTTTGCCAATATCCGAGAGCAGTTTGATAGTATCAGACTCAGAATCTAACAACTTTAAGCCGTTTTGTCCTAAAACTACACCTGCAATTAGTAAACCCACTAATCCAGGTAATTTCAAGCGTTCAAATATTGGAGGTACTGTAAAGATTACTGCCAAAAGAATTGTAAAGGCAATAATAGGAGTTTCTGCGAATGAGCTGAGATTCATTTTTGAACAAGAAAGGTATTTGGTAAAAATCAGCATCCTAACTTTTATTTCAGGATGCTTAAATCGTCTCAAGTTAATGTTTATATTCTGCAAATTGTGATGTTTGCAAAAATAATATTTTATAGCTTAAGTGGTATAATAGTTTTTGTAAGTCTCTCTGGAGATAGTGTTTCTTGTATCTAGAGGAATAAATAATTTAGTAAAACTGAATATTTATTTGAATCTGGTATATCCAAGTTATTTAAAGACTTGGAATACAAATTTTTAGTAATAAATTACAATTATTAGATAGCAGAATTATTGAATTTGTGAAAAAACACAATACAATTCCCAAAGACTTTTTCCACCAAACTGTTGCCTAGCTACGCAAGTATTTTCCCATACACGTAAAATATTAATCTAGAAAAATCTTTAAACAGAAGCGTTCTGCATGGTTCCTATCAATGATAATTTTAAGCATTGGGAGACCTTAGAAATTGAAGTTTATGAACGCAGCCGACGATAAAACGATTGTTCGTGAGTATTTTAATTCCACAGGGTTTGACCGATGGAAGCGGATTTATGGCGATGGCGAAGTTAACAAAGTCCAGCTAGATATCCGCAATGGACATCAACAAACAGTGGATACAGTAATCGGCTGGTTAAAAGCTGATAACAATTTAGCAACCTTGTCAATTTGCGATGCTGGGTGTGGTGTAGGTAGTCTCAGCATTCCTTTAGCAGAGGAAGGTGCTAAAGTCTACGCCAGTGATATTTCTGAAAAAATGGTAACAGAAGGCAAGGAAAGAGCCTTAGAAGCCTTGGGAAGTTCTGAAAATCCCACCTTCGCCGTGCAAGATTTAGAATCCTTAAACGGTAGTTACCATACTGTGATTTGTTTGGATGTTCTCATTCATTATCCTCAAGATAAAGCAGATGAGATGATTTCTCACTTATGTTCGCTAGCACAATCACGGTTAATTTTGAGCTTTGCACCTAAAACCTGTGCGTTGACTCTACTTAAGAAAATTGGTAGCTTCTTTCCCGGCCCCAGTAAGACAACTCGCGCCTATTTGCACCGCGAAGCTGATGTCATCAAAATTTTAGAAAGTAACGGCTTTGCTGTACAGAGAAAATCCTTGACTAAGACTCGCTTTTACTTCTCACGTCTCTTAGAAGCGACACGTGTTTAAGGCACATCCAAGATAAATAATACATTGTTAATTGTTGAGTGTTGACTGTTAACTGTAAACACTCAACAATTCACAACTTTTAGGCAGGAATATTTGATTTTTAGGTGTTTTCTTCATTATTGCGAGCCATAGAAAGTTTTATAATCTCTTTACAAGATTCTTGCTAGGTTTATGCCATTACTGGAACCTCAGCCAAAGTAAGGTTAGAATCGCAAGCAAGGTTCAACTCTGAGATGGAACTATGAAAACTGCTGAAAAACTAGCCGCAGGTTGGCTACTCACACTCGGATTCATGTTTTTAACCCTATCAGTCTCAGCAGGAATTGAGAAACATAATATGTTGAAGCCAATCCCATCAGCAATAGAGGACGATGATGGGCCGAACTTTGTTAATAAGGAGGCGTTGTATCTACTCGATACTACCGCTAGGCAAGGTCTAATTTTCGGAGTTCCGACTTTAATTTTGGGGGGATGGCTCAGTTTAGGATTGTATCGTCAAAGCAGGCAAGAGAAAAAAGCAATCAATCAACAGATGAACGATCGCCTACAATCTATTTTCTATCAAATGCTACAAGAAAATAGGGGCAGAATGACCCTTGTCGGCTTTGCAATTAAATCGGACTTACCTGCGATCGCAGCTAGGCAGTATTTAGATGAGAAAGCTAAAGAATTCAATGCTAATTTTAAGGTAACCGAAGACGGCGGGATATCATATCATTTTGAGATTTAACTGAAATCTCTGTTAGCGGTTGATTTTGATTTACCGCTAGCTCATACCTTAATTTACAGCTAGGTCTAATGACGCAGATTTTTTTAAGCATAGCTGCCATTTTAGGCGGTTTATCTGTTGCCGGCGGAGCCTTTGGTGCCCATGCTTTAAGAGAAAAAATTAGTGAGCGATCGCTCGAAATTTTTGACACTGGCACTCGTTACCAAATGTACCACGCTCTAGCACTGTTGGTAGTCGCGCTATTACTGAGTCGTACCGAGTCACCGCCAGCCACTCTTGTAGCAAGTGGTTGGCTGTTTATTATTGGTATTGCTATTTTCTCAGGGAGTTTGTACGCCTTGAGCTTGACTGGTGTGAAATCTTTGGGTGCGATCGCACCTATCGGAGGCGCAGCTTTTATCGCGGGTTGGGGTGCTTTAGCGATCGCTGCTTGGGGTTTGAAATTTTAGATTTTTAGACAATTAGGAGTTAGAAGTGAAGAGGAAAATTTTCTAACTCCTAATTCTTCAGCATTTTAGAAGCAGAAATATTCATCACAGAATTATCGAGCTAAATTTGAGCTACGAATAAAGACTTTCAGCTCTGCAATATATTTTATTTGGAGGTTGGTTAAAGTAATTTAACAGCGCTGGACATAGCCAACCTTGCATCTTTTTCTGACTCCAAGAATACCAGTGACCGTTATTTTCTACTCTTAACCAAAACAGTTCTACTTGATAACCAGGGAAAGGATAAGCAGAAAATACAAGTTTGAAACCTTCATCAACATGAGCTACATCTTGAACTAGAGTATCAATCATTTCAGGTGTACCACTGATAAATGGTTCTTGAGCTAATCCCATATATTCATCATCAAATACCCATGTTTGAGATATTCGATATGGATAAATCACCATTAATGAGTTTGCCATGATTTTGATTTGGTTGTAAATGAATTTTGACAGTATTTGCCAGCAATATCTATTAGTGGTCTAGCTACAAAAATGCTTTTTTATTAATTAATAGTTGTTATAGAAGAGAATCTTTCATTTTTGATAACACTACGTTTTGAAGTTAATTGAAAGTTCCAAATATGGCTAGAGAACGACAAGATGTAGATAACACTGATATAAGAAAAATCCAAAAAAGCCGTAGCTAGTCTTGGGAAGCTAAGGGATTAACTATCTAATCTCAAGATTGTAACAATGATATTTCATTAGTGACACTGTTATTTAAACTGAATTTGCAATAAAGCCAAAATTCTCGGTTTTACGTGAATTTTGTGCTAATTCAGTTTAATTACTGAGTATTAAATTGGAGATACATTAGTGAAGTTGACGAAAAGAAAAAGTATAATTCCTAACGCTTAAGGACGTAGTTAATTTTGCAACAAGTATATTTAACTAATCTAATTCAATAGTGCTTAAGGTTATAAGGAAATCTTCAGTAGGGTGTGTTACGGCTGTGACAAGATATGAGACACAGACACAATGAAATTTAGCCGTAACGCACCATCTATGCAACGGTGCATTAGGCGATAAGATAGTTATTTCGTGACAAATCATATTGAAAATCAGCGCCCTTCAAAAGGGGGACTTTGATAGATGTTTTCTAGTTCCCCCCTTTTTTCAAGGGGGGTTAGGGGGGATCTAATTCTATGCAGCCTCATAAAGAATTGGTATTACTGCCCAACATCTAAAGTAAAGTAGAAACTCTTATCAACAACTTTATTGCTGCCATCATATTTAATAATAGGAATTATAGCTTGATGCATTCCTGGTTCAACTTTCCAGCTTTGGGAGAAATTACCAACTTTGTGACAAACACCTGCGTTAATTGGAAACTGGCTAGGAGTGGATAGAAACTTTTGATAACTCTCAACTCCATTTTTGAAAAGAAAAGCTTTTGCCTCTAATTTATTCAGGCTGATTTCATTAGGTACGCAATAGTTGAGACTCAAAACCTTTAAATTATCTCCTGCTTTAAGTGGAATCCGTTGATGCTTATTCACTTGTAGAGGTTCATCGCTATTAATCTGCACAGTAAGATTAGCAATACATACTTTAGATGCAACATTTGGACTACATTCTAAAGCAGTGGTAGTGTGAGAGATGACAACTGATTTTACTTCCGAGTTACTCTGGGAATTTTTATTAATTAACGCAGGAACTACAACACCTGCAAAACCTATTAAAGCTACTACTACAGGAACAATTACTTTTTCCATTGAAAATCTCATATTATTTACCTCCACCAATAAACTTTTTTCTGATATCACTGTATTGAGCGGCGGTTGCACATTGAATTTACACCACAAGTTTTGTAAATTTATTTTGCGGTGGGCACCTTAGCCGCCCAAGTTCTGCAACTTTGGGCTGAACTTTTGAATATAAAAATCATATATTTATCTTTTAAAGAAGTCCCAGAAAGGGCTTTCCGGTGATTTATCAAAATACCGGAAAAATTTTTCCGTATTTTCAGATAATCGGAAAAACGCTATATTGAGATGCAGCTAAATTTAGCCTCGCTTGTGATGGTGTCGAGGAATGTGGCAGAACGATGAACTCTTGGGAAGCTTTTCTGGTGATGGAGGTATGTCGTAAATATGGTTTGAGCCAGAAGGAACAAGCAATTATTCTGGCGAAGTTTCCTAATGAGAATACTGTTAATGATAATAATCAGGTTGCGGAGAAATCATTAGAAAACTCTGAACTTCCCATCTCGGCTGAAACTGTGAGAAGACAAATGTGGACGATATACAATGAACGCTTTTCTCCGCAGCAAGACCGTGAAGGGTTCCCAGATTACAATCAGAGAAGTAGAGACAAAGATTCCAGATTTCTAGCTTGGCTTCAACCTAAATATTCGGCATGGTTGAGAACCCAAAATTCTTACGTTGCTCCTTCTGTTAAAACTTTCACAGATAACCCATTTATTCCCCTGAATGATATCATCACCGAACAGCATCAATTGTTTGGTCGGGAAAGAGAAATTGCAAGAGTATTTGAAACCTTAAATAGTGGCAGTAGCGTAGCGCTGATTGGTGAGAAAAAAATTGGCAAGTCTTCTTTACTTCAGGCTATTTGCCAACAAGCACAACATCGGCTACTAAAACCACGCAAGCCAATTTATCTAAATTTAAGCCTAATTTTTAATGATGATGATTTTTATGATGAACTCTGCTATCAGGTGGGAATTGCTGTTAGCAAAGGTCGGCAATTAATTCGGGAGTTACAAAAACAGCAATTATTGTTGTTATTAGATGAAGTACAACAAATGACTTGGGATGGTTTCACTAGGGAATTACGCCAACAACTGCGCGGTTTGGCTGACGGACAAGCTAACCCACCTTTGCGCTTGGTAATTGCAGCTAGCGAACACTTAGATGTTCTGTTTCCTGATAGCCGAGATAATCCTTCACCCTTTCAAGGTGTTTGCATTGAAGAACTTATCCAGCCTTGGGACGAAAATATTGTGCGTGGTTTTATTGACAGTCGGTTAGCAAATTCTCAAGTTAATTTTACAGAAGAGGAAATTATTCAACTTATCCAAGAAAGCAACGGACACCCGCAACGGCTTATGTATTTGTGTCATCGAATCTACTCGCGGTATATAGAGAGGATGAAAACTGAATTATGAGTCAACACCAGCCTGTACCGCGTTTAAATTTAGCGCCTAAATTACGCCGTCCCCTGTCGCTGTGGAATCCTTTGGATTATCTACGCCTGTTGTACTGGGTATTTTATTTTCCCCAAGCTTTGCGATGGTATGTAGATACTTTCGGGGGTGGGTACATACCTGAAAGTGAAATGAATTGGCGAAAGGGATTAGAGTTGTTGCGTCAAAATCCTATCCAGCGTCAATTACTTTTCCAAGGGTTAGTGTTGACATCTGTTACACCAGTGGTTGTAAGTCTAATGTTTCAGACAATAGGCGTTCGTGTTAACTGGTTCGGTGTGGCAGTAGGCGTGGCGTTCGGCATGGCGTTCGGCGTGGCGTGGGGCGTGGCGTGGGGCGTGGCGGTAGGCATGGCGTGGGGCGTGCCGGTAGGCGTGGTGTTCGGCGTGGCGTTCGGCGTGGCGGTAGGCGTGGCGGTAGGCGTGGCGGTAGGCGTGGCGGGAGGCATGGCGTTCGGCGTGGCGGTAGGCGTGACACAAGGCGTGGTGGGAGGCGTGGCTGTACGCGTGGCGTTCGGCGTGGCGCTCGGCGTGGCGGGAGGCATGGCGTTCGGCGTGGCGCTCGGCATGGCGCTCGGCGTGGCGCTCGGCGTGGCTGTAGGCATGGCGCTCGGCATGGCGCTCGGCGTGGCGTTGGTGGCGTTCGGCATGGCGTTCGGCGTAGCGGTAGGCGTGGCGGTTATGCGCCCAGAGAATTGGCTAGTTGGCTTACCTTTAAATTTACAAAAAATCCCAAATGGTAGTTTTTTACTTCCCCATATCACTTCAATTCCCTTACCGAATCTGGATAAGTGGTTGCAGAATTGGCTGCAACAAGATTGGGAAACAGCTTTGCATAATACTAATGAATTGCTAGCTTATACTCTGCAATTTATTCCTGTTGTACAAGCAGTTAATAAAGTACTTGCCAAAACACCATCAGAGCAAATAATTTGGCGCATTTCTCAGCTAGCTGCAAATCCTTTTGATTGGGATTTAGTACGTTTTGCCTCAGCTGCTCTACATGAAAAGCTAAAGTCAAGAGCAATAGATGGTTTCTTTTTCTTCCCTCACTCTTGGCGGGAAAGTTTGCAGGTTCGTTTGCTTACAGACACCCGTTTAGATACTCCTGCTCGTGCTGCTGCTGCTGGTTTTTGGTATCTGCATGAACAAGAACCAGTAGAAGCAACTGAGGCTTTTGCTGTAGTGCGTTCTCTTCTATATGGCGAGGAAATGTATACTCTTGCCCAAACTTTAGCGGAGTTTTACTACCTTCAAGAACCAGCCTCGATTGCTGCTGTGCAATTACCTACTTTCCCGCCAGAACCACTTTTACGTCCAGTCACTTGGCAAACAATTACAAGCCTGCGTCGAGTTGTTGAAGATGTCCAATTTGTTAATCGCAGTGTATCTCGTTCAGCTAAGTCTTTAGCTCTCAATCGCGCTTTAGGAGAACTTACTAACATCCTCAATCAAGCCGATACTTTGCCGCAAGCAGAACGCGGACTAATTGTAAATATTGCCCAAACTTGGCAAGAAAGCTTGTTACAAATCGCTGGTGAGGTGGGGGAAGTTACCATCACCAAGCCTGTAGTTAATCCTTATATAGTAGGCGACCCGGTTCGAGGTAATCTCTTTGTTGGCCGAGAAGACATTATTAGACAGTTAGAAGAACTCTGGGTTATGGGTCATCAACTCCAGTCTGTAGTTCTCTACGGTCACAGGCGTATGGGTAAAACTTCTATCTTAGTTAACGCCGCTAATTCTCTAGGTTCAGGGCTTCAGCTAATTTATGTCAACCTGCTGCGGTTGGGAGATACTCCGCAAGGGGTTGGCGAGGTACTAATGGCAATAACTGATGAAATTTCCCAAGCTGTGAAAATTTCACCGCCAGCTGATGCAGATTTGCTTAACCTTCCCTACCGGACTTTTGAACGCTATTTCAAACAGGTAGAAGCACAGTTAGAAGGTGGATTAATCATCGCCTTAGATGAGTTCGAGAAAATTGAAGAACTAATTGAAGCCGGAAAAATCCCCCAAGATTTTATGGGTTTTATGCGGGGGTTGGTGCAAATGAGTTCTAAAGTTGCCTTTGCTTTTGCTGGTTTGCACACTTTGGAGGAAATGACAGCAGATTATTTTCAACCTTTCTTTGCTAGCGTCATTGCTATTCCTGTAGGGTTTTTGAAACGTGCAGCTACTAGGCAAATCTTAGCTAACCCAGGTGAAGATTTTCTTCTTGACTATACCCCAGAGGCTTTAGATGAGATTTATGCTTTAACATCTGGTCAACCTTATTTAGTCCAACTGCTGGGATTCCAGCTAGTGCGGCGCTACAATGATTTTGTGTTTGAACAAGGGCGTAACCGCAGTCCGGTTTTTACGGTGGAAGATGTAGCAGCAGTTATTAACGATTCTGAGTTTTTTAAGCGGGGACGCTACTATTTTGATGGAGTTTGGGGTCAGGCGGTGCGGGGTGCTGATGGTCAGCAGGCGATAATACAGGTACTTGCACCGCATCCTGATGGGTTAAGTTTAGATGTTTTAGCTGAGTCTACAGGTATGGGTAGGGAACAGTTACAAGCGGCGCTTGGTGTTTTAATGCGTCATGATGTGGTTGCAGAAAATGAGGGACGTTGGCGAATTATTGTAGAACTGTTTCGCCGTTGGGTTTTGCAAAAACATCATAGGTAATTGGTAATTGGTAATTGGTAATTGGTAATTGGTAATTGGTAATTGGTATTCGCAAAAACTTTACAAAACTATTATGATCGCTCACTTGTAGTTGGAACCTTGAGATGTACAAGTGCCTTTTGCAATACACTGGGTTTTACACTTAGCCAAACTTGGTTACGCTCATCTTCTGTGTAGCCAAGAACAACTGCCCCTATCGGTGAACCAATATCAGGATACATCTCTGGTGTCATAACTCCTGTATCCACAAAATCTGTAATCTGAACAATGCCTTTTAAATTTTCTTCACCAAGATCAACAAAGATTCCAAAGGGGGCATGATGCTCAACTTTTCCATGAATGAGTGTTCCAAGACGGTACTTAAACTTTACTTGGTTCCAAAAATCATTGTTCATGAAACTACTCCGGCTTTAGAAATCTGGGAAATTGGTTCAAAATAGGAAATAAGCTATGAGGAATTGCTAGCTCAATGTACACGCCACCTTGATAGGGCTTTTCGAGGGGCTTAAAGTACTTATTGTAAGTTTCTTGTTCAATTGTAACCTCCAGAACTCCATCTTTGTAATACTTACAATACTCCTCAGCAAGGCTTCTGCTGTTGGGAGCAGCAAAGTAACATTTACCATCAGCATGAGGAGGACTGTACGGAAAATCGGCAGCCTGAAATCCATCTTTGAGAAATTTCTGTCCTTTTCCTTTCTGAGGAGCTTTATAAATTGTTACTGTTTGTACCAACTTCAAAATTTTCAGCAGAAATCACAAAATAAGAAGAAAATCTAACACCAATTTAAATAGTTTTTACGGCACATCAAATCAATATATTCTAGAGGGCATGGCAATGCCATGCCCCTACCATCTGTCGCATTCTTTTTTTAAATTGGTATGTATAAAATCCAAAATAGTTTAACAAAGATGATTGCGATTAACACAAAGGTTCCAATTGCCTGTTAAAGATATTGATTTTACCTAGCAGTCAATTATTGTTAGCCTTTTAAATTGATTTCCTCATAAAAATATTAGCTATTAGCAGTTAGCTAATCGCTATGAAGTAAAACAATACTCAATCAACAACTATAAAAAAGTTGTTTCGCTACTTTCTAATTCTTCTTCTTCATTTTCAGATTCTTTAACTCTCCGAATTGGTAAGTTGGCAATCAAAGCTGTGGTTCTTTGGTTACTTTCTAAGGAAAACTCCAACCCCTCTGTATCAACTTCTACGTAGCGACAGACAATCTCGAGGATTTCTTCTCGCATTTTTTCTAATTTTTGGGGGTCGATGTCGGCGCGATCGTGGGCTATCACCAATTGCAGGCGGCGTTTAACGTGGGTACGACTGGTATCTGGTGAACGAACAAAAAGTCTTTCTAGTAGTTCGAGAATCATTGCTAGTAGGTCTGCGGAGACGGGAAAATATGGTTAAGCAAGTTTTGTCCACAACAACTTTCTCAAACGAGTAAAAATGTTGTCGTGATGGGAGTCGAGTTCAAGAAAATCGACAGTTTCCCCTTCTAATCTCCGTGCAATGTTCTCGAAGGCGGTGGCAGCTATAGAAGGGTTTTCTGAGAGTACTAGAGGTTCGCCACGGTTGGTAGAAACAATTACACGCTCGTCGTCAGGGATGACTCCAATTAAAGGGATGGCAAGAAGTTCCTGAACATCTTGAACAGACATCATATCATTGGCTCGCACCATTGCGGGTCTGATGCGGTTGATTATTAGATGAATTCGCTTAATGCCTTGTGCTTCTAATAACCCAACTACACGGTCAGCATCACGGACAGCAGAAATTTCTGGTGTGGTGACAATGAGGGCTTCTTTTGCGGGTGCGATCGCATTTTTGAATCCCATTTCAATACCCGCCGGGCTATCGATGATCACGTACTGGTATTTTTGCGCCAGTGCGTTCACCAATAATTTCATTTGGTCGGGGGTAACTGATTCTTTGGTACGATTTTGGGCGGCTGGTAAGAGTACGAGATTTGTTTGCCGCTTATCTTTGACTAAGGCTTGTTCTAAGCGACATTCTCTAGCTAAAACTTCTACCGCCGTATACACGATGCGGTTTTCTAGTCCTAGCAGCAAGTCTAAATTTCTCAGTCCAAAATCCGCATCCACTAAGGCTACTTGACGACCAATTTTTGCGATCGCCATGCCTAAATTTGCTGAAACTGTGGTTTTACCCACTCCTCCTTTACCGGAGGTAATGACAATAATGCGAGTCATGATCGAAACACGCTCAATTAGGGTTTAGAAAATATAGTAATTACTTATGGCTCCAGATTCATCCTATTTAATTGACTTCGGGAAAAATCAATAGCCCTAGCGATGCGAATGCCTTGCGGTGTCATGTGCGCTACTTCAGGTGAAAACTGTGTAGGCGACTTTTCTGGGGCCCTGGCTACAGCATCGGCAATCCGCAGTTGGGTTGGTTCCATTTGCAGGGACATAATCAAACAATCGCGATTGCCACTAGCACCAGCATGGGCGATACCACGTAACCTTCCCCACACTAAAATATCTCCATCTGCAACTACGATACCACCTGGATTTAAATCTCCCAAGATGATGACGCTTCCGGGATGGCGAATTTCTACACCAGAACGTACCGTCATTTCTAGATAAAGTGCATCTGCTAAGGGAGTTGGTGCAACTTTTGGTTCTGAACTTAAGGAAGTTTCTAGTGGTAACTGTTCTACAGAATAGCCAGAGGAAACAGCTGCGATCGCAGTTTGACGGCGACTGGTAGCTACAGATTTTAGCTGGAGTTGGATTTCATTTAAGACCTCTGCTAGTTCTTGCAGTTGTCTGCTATCTAACAAGCGGTCTTTTGCTAGTAGATGCACTGGTGTATTTGGTACGCGGAAGCGGTCGGCTTGTAAGCGTTGGCGCATCTGTTGCCAAATTTCATACCAGTTAAATTCTGCAGCAGGTACTTGTGCTTCGGTCGGTAAAATTAATAATAGTCTTCCCTCCTCAGTTTTCCATTGGACTTGAAGATCATTTTTGGCTTTATTATCTGGTGATACTGGCTCTAGGGCATCTAAATCCGAAAGGGTAGAAATTGAGTCTAAATCTGACATAATAGCAGAATTTTCCGCTTTATCAGGATTCTCTGCATTGGCGTAGGCTTTGCCCGCCGTAGGCATCGCTTCTGGAGTCACAGCATTGGTATCCCCCTCAGGATTTTCTGAGTTGGTAATCGCTTCTGTAGATGGAGAATTTGCATCCCCATCCAGGGTTTCTAAATTCGCTACCTCATCAGCAGGTGCAGAATTTACCTCCTCATCCGGGTGTTCTAAATTTGATTCCACATTATTAGGTATAGAATTTACCTCATCCTCAGAGTTATGCAACTTTGAGGCAGCAGAATGTGTCTTTAAATACTGAAGAACAGAATTTAGTTCTGCGTCTGGAAGAATAGAATTTAACTCTATACGAGAGAGGTTAGATTGTGAATCTGCATCAGAAAGTGCAGAATTTGACTCTAAATCGGCAGAATCAGAAGTCATACAGCACCAGCCAAAAAACAAAGAACAAACTGAGCAACGATCAATAATAGATTAGTTGCAACGCGCAATAACATCCTCACCCCAGAAACTACTGAGTGCAGAGTATATCAGAAGAAGGATGAAGTATGAAGCATGAAATTAAAATATTCATCATCGCCAGCGCACACTACCTCTGCTTCTAGAGAAGCAACAAGTAGCTAATTGCATTTACATCCTTCACCTTTCCCCTTTCCCCCTTCACCCTTCACCCTTCTTAACCAATCTGCGATAACTTGTTGCCAAGGCATCAGCATCGCCAACATTACCAGGAAATAATACTACTGGCAAATTAGGAAATTGGGGATGATCTGAGGATGTTCGCACCATCGAACAACCAGCTAAAATTTGACCCATTAACCGAGCTGAAGTTAAAGCCAGTCCGGTACTTAAAACATCATTAGAGGTAATGCCGCCTTTGCTGATTAAGAATCCTATATCAGATGGTAAACCCCTAACAATATCCATTAACAAACTAGAAACTCTTTTGCCAAACTCTAGCCTGGTATTCACATCCTCAAAGGTAAGTTCTTGACGGCTGGTATAAACTACTGGTGTTTTGCCAGCGTCATGTACCGTCTTGATACTTTCCAGGATTTCGGTTAGCAGTGTAGCAGATTGATCCTCTTGCTCGTTAAGTAATCGTCCTACCTCGACTTCAATTCCCACTATGCCATCTGCTTGTAACAGTGCTTCTAGCTGTTGCGTCGTCTTTTTGACATGGGAACCGACAATCACCGCACCTGGTTTACCATCACGTACATACTCTGCCATATTTTCGGCGGCGATGGGTTGGGGAGGTAAAGCAGCCAAAGCGGTTAAGATACTGGCCGCACTGCGGAATAAAAAGCGTTTTCCCTGACTGGCGGCTGTTAAAATATCAGATGCAAAGGTGTTGAGGTCGGCTTGGGTTTCCCCATCAACAACAACGCACTGATTACCACTAAGTTGTAACAACCTCTGCAAACTACCTGTACGGATATCATCCAGCAAGAATCTGGTGACAGACTCAGCCTTGATTTGTCCTTGAGTTTTTTCTTCTACATATTTGGGTAAATAACTGTGATGGTAACTGAAGACTGAATCACGAGCGAACTCAGTTTCATGCACTGGCTTCGGTTTACCATCAATGATTAAATAGTGGATGCTATCGATAGTGATGCGTCCCCCCTCAAAAAATGCCGGGACAAGAAAATGAGCATCAAAAGGGCCGAGTTCTTGGGCGATCGCATCTGTTTCGATGGGATAATGTCCGCGTAAGGTGGAATCAGAACGGCTAACCACCAAAAAGTCGGTAATATTTTCGGCTTTTAAAGCTACTTTTAAATTTTGGCAGACTTCTTTTGTTACAGATGCAGCCGACTCTGGTGGCAGCGATCGCGTATTTGTCAAAATAAAGAAAATTGGTGAATCATCTCGCAAACCCAGGCGTAAAGTCTCCACATCCCAATGCATCAGCAGCAAACAACTGTGGACTGTTTGGGAACCCGTAGGATCATCATCCAGGACAATAATTTTTGGTTTGTTTGTCATGTCAGCGTCGGGGAGACTGTAATTTGCTAATTTCTGCTTGCACATCTAAAGCAATCTGCAATGATTGATTGAGAAATTCAGCGTAATCACCAGCCTGACTACTTACTTGCAAGGCTTGGAGATTGGCTAAATTATTGACAAATAACTCTTGATTATTAGCAAGCAATTTTTTATTATCCCGTAAAATTCGTTCGGTTTTTAAAGCACGCACCAAATCTTCGCGAATCAGTTGTAATGCGGAGACCACTTTATCTCTGTCATTGATGCTGTGGGTATTGCCAGATGTTGCTAATTGGTCGTTAATATCGATAGCATTGATTACAGAATGATATTTATCGACTTCATCTAACAGGATTGTCAACCCGTGGGGACAAGTGAATCTTCGCCAGAGCGATCGCCCAATGATCACCGCAATGGGCACTAAAATTAATAACAGAATGCCTAATTTAATCGAAGAACCTATAGTTGGCAGAATAATAAAAGCATAAATTCCCCCCACAATAATCGGTGTTAGCGCCAGCGCCACCAACCCCTCATTCATAAAAAACCCTATTCGCTTCTCGCGGTCTGCCATAATAGAAGGTCGGAAAACGTCTTCTGGATCGAATCCAGTTAAGCGTCTCAATTCTCCTTTACTAATTTCCAAACCTAATAAATCCGGCTGCACTGCTGGATACTCCTTAAGGAAGCGCGAGTTGCGTATATATTGTAGTCGGGTTTGGCGTATATGATGGGATGAGAAACGTTGTTGATATTTATTTAAGAGTTTGTACGCCAGAATATGCCAGGATTTTTGCATCAGCAGTTAGTAAGGGACAGCCGTAAATTCTGGCAGTAGCTACAATAACTTGGTCAAATGGATCTTTGTGAAAACCTGGGAGTTTGGTTGATTCAACGATAATGGGAATTGTTAGTTCGAGTAGCTGTACTCCTGGGTAAGCTAAAGCTGTAGTTAACCACTCCTCAATTGGAGACGGTACAGTTAATTTGCCAATCTCTACCAATTTGGCAACTTCCCAACAAGACATGATGCTGATTCCTAAACCTTGGGATTCATATTGTTGCAGCCAGTTTTGATATTGTTTAGTCAGTCTTGTATCACCTTGAACCCACCAAACCCATATATGAGTATCTAATACGATCATTGCAAGACTTCCCAATCTTCCAAAGGCACAGCAGGTTCAAAAGGCTCGTCATAACGGTAAGGTTCTTTACCACGCAAAGGATAAGGATTCGCTTTTTGGCTATGAGTGTGGCTTTCTAAAATGATAATTTCAACAGTTTCCCCAGCCTGAAATGGTAAGTCTTTGATGAGCAAAGTTCCGTCTTCGGTTAAGGTTGCTTCAATTCGATGTGCTTTCATTGTTACTCTGCTAGTTCAGAATCTAAATAAATGAGCAATCGGCTTTATCTGCTGTATATTTTATTTACATCTTCTGTCTCTAGATGAAGCTTAAGCTTAACCATTCGCAATCTCTAAGGATTCTTCAGAAGCGATCGCTGTGTCAATCTGCTCTTTATTGACTGCATAAAAACTCAAAGCTTCTCTGACCTGTATTTCAGTCAGATCGTACTCATTCTTTATCTGACTTAAACTCATACCCCATTTTTGGGAAGCGATCGCCACAGTCTGCACTCGAATTCCCGTCCCTTTGATGATTGGTACAAGTTGCCCATTTGATCCCTGACGATAAGCAATCTGTGGAAACGATGCTTTCAGAGTACTTACTTTTTCTGTTACAGCCAACAGAATAAATTGGTCAAGCGAAATCCCCTGAATCTGAGCTAATTGCTCAATTTCTTGTTTCAACTGGTCAGGTAGATTTAGGGCATATGCTGTCATTTTCAGTTTTTAGTTTCTAGCTCTAAAAAAATCATATTCTAAATCTAGATAAACATCCCGTGATTGGATTGCCTTCAAAATCGGGACTAGGAAGTGTTTTCAAACTTAAAACGTATTTTACTTGTGAGAATAAGATTGCGATCGCATCCGGTCAAATGTCGATTGTATCGCTTGACAATGCCAATGCATCGGGTCGCATTACGATTGTATTGCCTGACAATGCCAATGCAGCAAGTCGAATGTCGATTGTATCGCCTGACAATGCCAATGCATCCGGTCACATTACGATTGCATCGCCTGACAATGCCAATGCATCCGGTCACATTACGATTGCATCGCCTGACAATGCCAATGCATCCGGTCACATTACGATTGCATCGACTGACAATTTATGATCGCATCGAGAATTAGATGCCACCTTCCCATAACATACAAAACATTGCGATCGCTTGTCTTTCAATTACGAATTACAAATTACGTAGACGCGTAGCGGCTTCCCGCAGGGTATTACGAATTAATCCAAGTGGAACCGTTGGGAATCGAACCCAAAGCCTGCAGCTGTCCGTTTGTTGGTTTCAGAGCAGTCGAACACCAATCGCGGCCCCAATAATTTGATAGTGCCGAGAGAAATTGCTCAGATACACTCCCAAAAGTGATATCTGTATCGATTTCAAACTGGAAAGATTTTTTAGTATCTATATTACATTTGTAATACAAAACCTACATTGTGTCAATGGCATACTACAAATTTTTTTCACAAGTTTACGTAGGATGCGTTAGCAGCGAGAGTACGGCATCAGCCCCAAAGCTTTTCGTGCGTTACTGAAATTTTTTCAGAAATAAAATCGGATTCCTATATGTTACAAAACCTAATTAGACTTGAAACCCTTACCCATGACCAATGACCAATCACCAATAACCAACTATCTGTAATTGCATCGCTCTACTTATTGAATTAGCTTTATTCAGTAATTAAATCTTCAAAAATACTACTCAGCGCTGTTAATCCTGCCGCTACACTCTGGATTTGCTCTTCTGGTAGATTAGCCAATACAGAAGCAATTCTTGCACTTGTCAACGCCCTAACCTGTTGCAGATGATACTTGCCTGTATCAGTCAAATTCAGGAGAACATGACGACGTTCTTGAGGATTCTCTACTCTACTAACCAAATTCTTCTGTACTAGACGGTCTGTCAAATTTGAGGCTGTAGCCCTAGTTACCCCTAAATTTTCTGCAACTTGCGAAAGAGAAGCACCAGGATTGCGATCGAGGAAAGCAAGCGTCCGAAACTGCGGAATAGAAAGCGATTCCGGCAAGAATGAAGCATTCCGTCTCATTTCTGCGCGAAAGAACTTGATGATTGTGGGAATAGTTTCCATCATTTTGGCAGCGCATTGCTCTGGTGTGATTTCTGTAGCTAGTTTTTTGGTATTCATATTTCACGCAGTAATGGGCAGGAAGTAGGGAGACAAATGGATGAGAACGCCAGAGATTAAAGAAGATTAGCAGACTCCTTATTAATTATGAGAATTTCCTGCTACCTCTTACAAATGACAAACATCAAATCCAAAAATATTTCTCAAGATAGATGTTACGCTAACAGTTAGCAAAGCTAATTAATTTTAGCTAATATTGTGTTTGTATTTTTCAAATATCTGTTAAACCTTTATTGAGAGGCTCGGAATTAATGCTGCTGCTAGTCAGGATGAGATATTTATCTCGTAATTTCAAGACTAGACTTTCTTTAAATACGCAAAAATATATGTTGCCAGGACTTTTACCATTAATACCAAAACAGATCGGTAGAAACATCTTGCTATTGAGCTTAATTGCTGTATGTGGTTGTACGGCTACCGAGGCACAGTCTAATAAGCAACAAGGCAAAAATCAGCAGCGCGCTGTAGCTGTTGTAGTAGCGACAGTAACACGTAAAACCATACCTGTTGAGTTACGACAAACCGGAACCGTCGTGGCGTATTCGACAGTAGGGGTAAAGTCACAAGTTGCCGGGCCACTCACAGGTGTTTATTTCCAAGAAGGGCAGAATGTTAAAAAAGGGCAACTATTATTCAAAATAGATTCTCGACCGCAAGAAGCGGCGTTAATGCAAGCGCAAGCCAATAAAGAAAAAGCGATCGCCCAGGTAAAACAAGCGCAAGCTAACCTCTCAAAGGCTGTAGCCCAAGTCAATCAAGCTAAAGCAAATCTCCTCAAAGACCAAACCCAAGCTAAAAACGCCCAAGTTCAAGCACAACGATATAGTACGCTATTAAACCAAGGTGCGATTAGCAAAGAGCAAGCAGACCAATTTCGCACTGCATCAGATGCCCAAAAAGCCACAGTAATCGCAGATAACGAAGGTATTAGCAATGCCGTGGCCGCAGTAGAAGCAGCAAAAGCAGATTTAAATAACGCTAAAGCCACAGTAACAGCCGCAGACGCAGCAATTGATAGCGCTAAAATCACCCTTTCCTATAGTTCAATTTATTCCCCAATTACCGGACGTACAGGTAGCTTGAAAGTCAATCAAGGCAACTTGGTCAAAGATAACGATACCAATCCGTTAGTGACAATCAGCCAAATTAGCCCAATTTACGTTACTACTTCCCTACCGCAACGCTTACTGCCAGAACTCAACAAATATCGGGCACAGGGAAAAATACAAGTTGATGCTTACATCCCCAAGGATGAACAGCGTCCCGAACATGGCGAACTTTCCTTCATAGACAGTGGTGTAGACCCCACCACAGGAACGATTCAGCTCAAAAGCAGCTTTACTAACAGCGATGGACGCTTATCGCCAGGTCAATTTGTCAACGTCGTTGTCAGACTCACCCAAGAACCCAACGCCATAATTGTACCAACCACAGCCATCCAGACAGGACAAAAAGGGCAGTTTGTCTATGTATTGAATCCTGCCGAGCAAACTGTAGATATGCGTCCCGTTGTTGTGGGTAATGCAGTTGGCAATGAGTCAGTCATTCAAGAAGGGTTAAAAGAAGGTGAGCAAGTCGTCACAGACGGACAATTTAACCTTAGACCCAAAGCCAAAGTCCAAATTAAGCAAGCAGTAGGCACTGGACAAAGAACAGGAAACGTTAACCAAGGAAATCAAAGCCCCTAATTATAGTTTTTTTGTAAATATTTATACTTTTATAGTCAACAGTCAAGGCTTAAAGAGACAAAGAGACGCGATGAATCGCGTCTGTACAAGAGCCAAAGCCCATAGAGCATGAGGCATAAGGCACTTGTCATCGTTATTCCTCACCTGCTCCCTCATCCCAATCCCCAATCCCCATTACCCCTTATCCCCAGAGGGGGCCCCGAGTTCCCCAATCCCCAGTCCCCAATCCCCAATCCCCAGTCCCCAATCCCCACCCCATGAACATCTCTGCGTTATTCATCCGCCGACCGATAATGACCACACTGGTGATGCTAGCCATCATGCTGTTTGGGTTGATGAGTTATCAATTGCTGCCAGTGAGTGACTTGCCAACTGTGGATTTTCCCACAATTCAGGTATCGGCTAGCTTGCCAGGAGCCAGTCCTGAGACGGTGGCTTCGTCAGTTGCAACGCCATTAGAACAGCAATTTTCCAGTATTGCTGGTTTGGATTCGATGAACTCTACAAGTTCTCTGGGTTCGGCACAAATTACGCTGCAATTCAACTTGAGTCGGGATATAGATAGTGCGGCTCAAGATGTGCAATCTGCGATCGCCAAAGCAGCGCGTCAGTTACCAAGTAGTATGCCGAATCCGCCGTCATACCGCAAAGTCAATCCAGCAGATTCGCCTATTTTATATGTAGCTTTAAGCTCATCAGCATTGCCCTTATCGGAGGTCGATAAATATGGGGAAACAATCCTCGCGCAGCGTCTTTCGATGGTTGATGGTGTGGCGCAGGTACAGGTTTATGGTTCGCAAAAGTACGCCGTGCGAATTTACCTAGATCCACAATCTTTAAGTGCAAAAGGTCTAGGAATTGATGAAGTCGCAACTGCTGTTTCTCAAGGAAATTCTAATTTACCAACTGGTAACCTGTACGGCAAAAACCAAAACTTCACTATTGAATCCAATGGGCAATTAAACAATGCTGAAGCTTACCGTTCTTTAGTGATTTCTTATCGTAACGGTGCGCCTGTTCAATTAGGAGAATTGGGTAAAGTATTTGATAGCGTAGAAAATGATAAAGTAGCTAGTTGGTTTAACGGTACAAGGGCGATTGTCTTAGCAATTCAAAGACAACCAGGAAGCAATACTGTAGCGGTTGTAGATGGAATTAAAAAGATTTTACCGAGCTTCCGTGAGCAAATTCCGGCGGCGGTAGATATGACTATTTTATATGATCGCTCCCAATCAATTCGCGAGTCAGTAAATGATGTCAAATTTACCTTGTTTCTGACAATTTGCTTGGTAGTTTTGGTTATTTTTCTCTTTTTACGTAACATTTCAGCTACCATCATTCCCAGCTTGGCAGTACCTTTATCACTAGTAGCAACATTTGGGGTAATGCTATTACTAGGTTACTCTCTAGATAACCTGTCCTTAATGGCGCTTACCTTAGCCGTGGGATTCGTCGTAGACGACGCAGTCGTAATGTTAGAAAACATTGTGCGTCACATGGAAATGGGCGAAAATCGTTTGCAAGCTGCCCTCAATGGTTCCAGAGAAATTGGATTTACCATTTTATCAATGACCATTTCGCTGGTAGCTGTATTCATCCCCATCATGTTTATGGGTGGTATTTTGGGAAGGCTATTCAGTGAGTTTGCTGTTACTATTAGCGTTTCAATTTTAGTATCTGGATTTATTTCTCTCACCCTCACACCAATGCTTTGTAGTCGTTTTCTCAAACATGAAGGTGAGCATCAAGATTCAGACAATGGACATCATCTAAATAATGGTCATGTTATATCTAGCAATGGAAATCATGATTTAAAAAGTGATTATGTCATCTCTAATGATGGATTTAACCATGCAGAAAATGGTCATGCATTATCCCAAGATGGATTTGATCATACAGGCAATGGTCATCTTACATCCAACAATGGAAATCATCATGGAGAAAATGGTCACGCCATCTCTAATGATGGGAATGGACATCAAATAAATAAATCCAAAAAACAGAAAGCTAAAAATTGGAAACGTCGCCTTTATAATGCTTCCGAATGGGTATTTGATACCATGCTGCGCGCTTACGAAGCCACACTAAAGATATCAATGAAATATCACCGTACAACGATGATACTTTCAGGCGCGATTTTAGTTGCAACCATATATTTATTTATTGTTGTTCCTAAAGGCTTTATTCCCAATGATGATACTGGACAGTTGAGCGTTAATACAGAAGCGGCTCAAGATATTTCCTTTGATGAGATGGTAAAACATCAACAAGTCGTAGCCAATATTGTCCGTCGCAACCCTAATGTAGAAGCAATTAACTCTAGTGTAGGTGCAGGTGGAGCTAATTCCACATCTAATGCTGGACGTATTTTCGTAAAATTAAAACCCCATTCCCAACGCCACGAAAGCGCTGATGAAATAGCGAATGAATTACGCCCTAAACTAACAGGAATTCCCGGAATTAGAGCGTTCGTCCAAAACCCTCCATCTATCCGCTTAGGTGGACAACAAACAAAAGCACTATATCAATTTGGACTTTCTAGCCCAAATTTACAAGATTTATATCAATACGCCCCAGCTTTAGAAACAAAGTTGCGACAAATGCCAGAATTGCAAGATGTTAATAGCGACTTGCAAATCAAAAATCCCCAAATTAATGTCCAAGTTAACCGCGAACAAGCAGCAACTTTGGGTTTAACAGCTAATCAAATTGAAAGCACTTTAAATAATGCTTATGGTACTCGCCAAGTTTCCACTATCTATGCATCTGATGGTCAATATCAAGTAATTATGGGAGTAGATCCCCAGTATCAGCTAAGTCCCAATGACCTTGATTTATTAACAGTTCGTTCTACTAGTGGTCAAGAAGTACCTTTAAATGCTGTAGCAACTCTAACTAAAGGTGTTGGGCCATTAACTGTTAACCATTACGGACAACTTTCTGCTGTGACTATTTCCTTTAACCTCAAACCTGAAGTTTCTTTAGGAAATGTTACCGGAAAGATTGAACAACTAGCTCGTGAAACATTACCGCCAACTATTAGTACTAGCTTTCAAGGTACAGCACAGGTATTTCAATCTTCGCTTTCTAGCTTAGGATTTTTACTAATAATTGCGATTTTAGTAATTTACATTGTGTTGGGAATTCTCTACGAAGATTTTATCCACCCCATCACAATTCTTTCTAGCTTACCTTCAGCAGGATTTGGTGCGTTACTCACCTTAATGGTATTTGGCGTTGATTTAAATATCTACGCTTTTGTAGGGATTATCATGCTAGTTGGTATCGTTAAGAAAAACGGCATTATGATGATTGACTTTGCAATGGATGCCCAGCAAAATCAAGGTAAAACCCCCTTTGATGCCATCTATGAAGCTTGTGTAGTCCGTTTCCGTCCAATTATGATGACCACAATGGCAGCATTGATGGGTACTCTACCAATTGCACTTGGTTTAGGTGCAGGCGCAGAATCTCGCCGTCCTTTGGGTTTAGCAGTTGTCGGTGGTTTACTGTTCTCGCAACTACTAACGCTTTATATCACTCCAGTTTTCTACATATACATGGAATCGTTGCGGAAGCGGTTGAATAAACAAGGTAGAAAGCAGAAAGATAAAGTTAAACAGCAAGATAAAGAAAAGGCAGAATTATTATAATTTTTGCCAACTACAACAACTGATTTTAATAGTTTTGTAGGGTGGGCAATGCCCACCGTAAGCAATATTATAAATTACGATCGCATTTCTAATACCTCACCCTTTAGATTCAGACTTAGGCAATTTTTGCTAATCAGATGATTCCGGCTTTAAATAAAATTGAATTGCTTCCTTAAGTCGTGATGTAAGAGCAGAAATTCTTTTTCTTCTGCCATTGAATCTCATACTCCATATTGCTCTAGGTAGCTGTCCAGATGGAGAAGCCAATACAAATATTAAATCTTTATAAGGCTCCCACTTATTTTTAATCCGCCATCCTAGATACTCTCCAAAATGTTCCCAGGTTTTCAAATCTAAGTCAGCTTTTCCCCCAATACTTTCCCATATTTGTTTCTGGATACTAAAACCAAAGCGTCCATTACTGTTTAGTAACCACAGGCTATCAATAGTTAATAAGTCTTGGCGAGGAAAACTTTTAATATCTTCTACTCTTAGGTAACCTTCTTTTTCTCGATGAGCTATTTGCAGCATAATATTCCTAGTTTCTTGATCAGCCTCTCGCCATTTTTGAGATACTATAGCAATCCTAAATCATTCATGAGAAAACACCATATTCATGAAGCTTAGGGAAGTTAAAAATTTGACCATGCACTGACAACTCAAATATAGCGTTTCCCAGGCAACTGAAGTACACACGAACCTTTTATATCAAAACAATCAGCTTCAAAAACGTACCTCACTAGATTGAGAAACGCTATAAGGCCTTAACAACAGAAAAAGAATGACAGAGAAAATAAAACTCTCGAATCAGTCTTTTTCCTTGTAACCAAATATCTTCTACAGGATTTTGTTGGGGTGCATGTGGGGCAAATCTTTCACAAGTTATCACCCATTCTTCTTTTTCTAAATCCGCATTCAAAGAGTCTAAATAATCTTTGATTTTTTGCGACCGATGATAACTAGCTCCATCCCAAATGATTAAAAGTTTTGCACCAGGGCGTTGTGAACGAAGATAATCCAAGAAATTAATTGTGTTTTCCGAGTTACCTTTATTGGCAGAATAGGTGAGAAATTCCTTTGTTTTATAGTCTAATGCACCAAAGTATGTTTGTTTATCACGAGCATTGACAACTGGAATTAATATGCGCTCACTCATTTGACCCCAGATATATCCACAGATATCTCCCCAGAGTAAATGGCATTCATCAACCATGAACACAACTAGTTTGCCAGACTCGATTTCGGCTCTTCGCGTCTCCAACAATTTACTAATTTCTTTTTTTTTAAGGCAACTAATTCTGGATCATGCTTTGGATTATTAGCTTGAGCTTTCTTCCAACTAATACGTGCTTCTTTAAACAAATCATAGTAGCTTTGTTTGGACTCAAATATCACTCCATACTTAGATGCAATTTGATACTCCAACTCATTAAGAGTCCATTGCTCCTTGGTTTGCAACCATTCAATGACAGACCGATGTTGTTGTGCATCCAAAAATCCCTTGCTGCCTTTATGTGCTAACTTTAAACCCTCAACTCCGTTTTGAAAAAATGCTTTTTTCCATGTACTTATAAAGCCTGATGAAACCCCCAATATTGGCATTATCTCTTTATGTTTATATCCACACAGCAGCATTTTGACTGCCATTGCCCGTGTAATTTCACGTTTATCCAAGCTTTGTCTGATAAAATCTTCTAATAATTGCATCCACATCGCTACAACTCAAAACTTGTTATAAATCATACTTTATTGCCGTCTCAGTATTTTCTCACAAATCAAATCGGATTGCTATAGTAGCTCTTGTAGAACTTTATAATCTATCCCTACTGCAGATCTAAAATTTGAAGCATCAAGAACTTGTCTTACTTGAGCAGCAGATTGATAGCGTGCTGTAACATCATCCTGAAGCAGATTATCTAAAACTGGTACTAAAGTAATACTTTTGCTAGATGGGAAGTATATTCTCCATATCGATCCACTTCTTAACGCAGAATAAAGCTCATCATTACCTACTTGATTTGGCAAACATCCGGTTAATAATCTAATACAAGTTACACCCAAGCTATAAAGGTCACTAGCAGGAAATACCTGACCACGCATTTGCTCTAATGGTGCATAGCCATGTGTACCAACAGTAGTTCCAACTTTACCAATAATTGTTCCGATAGCTTGTTTAGAAACGCCAAAATCAATTAGCATTAACTGACCATCTTTATGGCGACGCATAATATTTTCTGGCTTGATATCTCGATGAATTACTCCTTGCTCATGGATAAATTGAAGAACTGGTAATAAATTCTTTAAAAGCTGTATTATCTTCGCTTCACTAAATGTTCCTTGCTGCTGTAATTCTTGTAGTAAATTGTGACCATCAATGAACTCTTGTACGAGATACAAACGCTGATCCTGTTCAAAATAAGCAATGAGGCGGGGAATTTGCGGATGTTCTCCCAAATCATATAGACGCTTTGCTTCTTGCTTAAACAATTCGGTTGCTTTTTCTAAAGCTGCTGTTCCTTGAACTTGCGGTAAAAATTGCTTAATCACGCAAGGTTCATCCATCTTATCCACATCTCTGGCTTCATAAGTCTTACCAAATCCACCTTCGCCTAAAAGTCTAATCACACGGAAACGATTACGGAATAGAGGTGTAAGTATTTGTCCACAGCGAAGACAAAACTTATTGCTATCAGGATTAAAGGTATTTGAACAATTAGGATTGGGACAGTAAAGCATATCTGGGTAGATATCAGCAGAGTGTGTATATGTTAAGTTTTCCCATTTCTATTTGCTGGGTTGACAAACCACCAAAGTTTTGAACAGATTTACCTCTACTGGCTTTGGTTGTCTGAAGTGAATTTTGCTAGCGTGGTGATATAAGGTTTATTGTTCCTCAGCAATTAGCTAAGAGACACAGGGGTATAACATGGCTAATTTAAAACTGCGTCGCACCGAAAATGTCAACGGCGATTTTTATGTAGATTCTAGCTGTATTGATTGTGATACTTGTCGCTGGATGACTCCCGATGTATTTTATCGTGTTGATGAACAGTCGGCAGTTTATCACCAACCTACAAATGAAACAGAAAGATTAGCAGCATTACAAGCACTTTTAGCCTGTCCGACTAGCTCTATTGGTACAGTTGAAAAGCCACAAGATATCAAAAATGCTCAAGAAACTTTTCCGATTTTAGTTGAAGATAATGTTTACCATTGTGGCTATCACTCAGAAAAATCTTATGCTGCTGCTAGCTATTTTATTCAACATACTGAAGGCAATATTTTAGTAGATTCACCTCGATTCACACCGCCTTTGGTCAAGCGTTTAGAAGAGATGGGCGGAATTCGTTATATGTATTTGACTCACAGAGATGATATTGCCGATCATCAAAAGTTTACAGAACATTTTCAATGTCAACGCATTCTGCACGCTGATGATATTTCGGCAGATACTCGCAATGTAGAAATACAATTAACTGGGTTAGAAACATTTACTTTAACTGAGGATATATTAATTATTCCAGTTCCCGGTCACTCAAAAGGGCATACAGTTTTACTCTATAAAAATAAGTTTCTGTTTACTGGTGACCATCTTGCTTGGTCAGAAAACTTGCATCAATTGAATGCATTTCGTGATTTCTGTTGGTATTCTTGGACAGAGCAAATTAAATCAATGCGGAAATTAGCTAATTACTCATTTGAATGGGTTTTACCAGGTCATGGACGGAGATTTCACGCTGATGTTGAGACTATGCACCAGCAAATGCACAAGTGTATTGAGTTGATGGAAGCCGTTAAATAAATAATTACTAATTCGTAATTCGTAATTCGTAATTCGTAATTTGGAATTTGTAGTTTTATCTCCATCTTTTGGTAAGGAATAATCATCCAATTACCCATTACCTGTTACCCAATTTCTCGCCTTGCTCTCTGGTTTCACTAGGAAGCTGTGTCAAAATTGCCGATTTGTCTTGAATTTAGCTGAAAACCCCTCTAAATGAGGAGGATTTTACAGCTTGATTGCGAGACAGTGAGTGGAAATGTCATCCAAAACTAGTGAAAGGTAAATTATGAAAGCAACTGTGTATTACGGAGCAGGTGATGTGCGGGTGGAGAATGTTCCCGATCCGCAAATTCAACAGCCAACAGATGCGATCGTGCGGATTACTCATGCTTGTATCTGTGGATCGGATTTGTGGTTTTATCAAGGTAAAGACCAATGGCAACCAGGTTGGCGTACTGGACACGAATGGATGGGTATTGTCGAAGAAGTGGGATCGGAGGTGCGAAATTTCAAGCGAGGCGATCGCGTTTTAGCTCCGTTTGCTTTTTCTGATGGTGCGTGTGAATTTTGTGGTAAAAACCTGCAAACTTCTTGTCTACAAGGCGGTTTTTGGGGCGGTAAAAATGATGGCGGACAAGCTGAAGCCGTTCGCGCCCAGTTTGCTGATGGTACGCTGGTAAAAATTCCCGATGCTGTGGAAAATGATGCTGCCATGCTCAAGAAAATTTTACCGCTAACGGATGTGATGTCCACAGGTCACCATGCAGCAGTATCAGCAGGCGTGAAACCTGGAAGTACAGTCGCAGTAATTGGTGATGGAGCCGTGGGATTGTGCGGGGTGTTAGCTGCTCACCGATTAGGAGCAGCCAGGATTATTATGCTTGGTCGCCATGAAAATCGGCTGGCGATCGCGCGTAAATTTGGTGCAACAGATTTTGTCACCAGCCGAGACGAACAAGCTATTCAAGAAGTGCAAGAAATGACAAAAGGCGGAGCCGAATCAGTTTTGGAATGCGTTGGTACAGAATCCTCAATGAAAACAGCGATCGGTATTTGTCGCCCAGGTGGAGCAATTGGCTATGTCGGGGTTCCTCATGGTAGCGAGACAATTAATTTGTCGAGGATGTTTCAGTCCAACATCGCATTGCGAGGCGGTGTTGCTCCTGCACGTGCTTATATCCCAGAACTATTGATTGATGTCCTGGCTGACAAAATTGATCCATCGTTAGTCCTCGACGTTACCGTCGATATCAATGGTGTTCCTGATGGCTATCAGGCAATGAACGATCGCCAAGCTATTAAAGTCATGGTGAGCGTTTAGCGATCGCTACTCAATACTTTTAGGTTAAGGGAAAAAAGGGGAAGGGGAAAAGGGAAAGAAATATCCTTTAACCTTTTTCCCAAAAGCTATTTTGAGTTCAACCGCTACTTTTCAGGAATTCCCAAAAAATAAATTCTCTTGGTCATGAACAATTTCGGTATTTAAACGTCATTAACTCCACCACTGAACGAAGTTACCAGACTCAGAGGTGGAGTTATAAATTCTTAACTAATTTTAGTTTTTTAATGGCTCAGGTCTGACTTGAACAGACGACCCCAGGCTTATGAGTCCCGTGCTCTAACCAACTGAGCTACTGAGCCTTGCTTTATCCAATGATTTCTAAATATAGCAGAAAAACTTCACAATTTCTAGTCCAATTGCAAATTAATTTTCTGTTTGGGCTTGGTGAATTGCTGCAAAGCAAAAGAGGGAGATTAACCTCCCTCTTTGAAAAAGGCAAGAATTGAATTCTAGACAGCCAGAAATTAGATCCGGTTTGCCAATAAAGTAATGGGGTTAACTGCGCCCTTACCTGTAGGATGAATTTCAAAATGGCTGTGTGGCCCAGTGCTAAAACCAGTACTACCCATAAGAGCAATTGTGTCTCCTTGTCGTACTTGCTGACCTGCCTGCACTAAAATCTTGCTGTTATGACCATAGCGAGTCATACTACCGTCACTATGGCGGATATCTACAAGATTACCGTAGCCACCGTTGTTCCAACCTGCTTTGACAACCACGCCATCAGCGGATGCGTAAATTGGTGTACCTGTGGAGTTGGCAACATCAATTCCTCTGTGCATTCTTCCCCAGCGCCAGCCATAGCCAGAGGTAAGAACACCTTTAGCTGGCCAAATATAACTTGCTGTTCCTGTGGATGGAGGAGGAATAGCCTCATCAAGAGGTTTGGGTAGATATTGATCTACTGCTGACAAAGGCGGCAAACTGGGAGAAACGGTAGTTCCCCGCATCTTGCCTAAAGAATCAGAAGCATTAACGCCCCTGGGAGGTGTAGCAATCCGAGGTACAGGTAATTTGCGTCCAGGTGCTTGGTTGGACAAGAACTCTGGATTTACTGGCTCGTTAGTTGGTTGAGTTGCACGGAACAGAGGCTTCATTGGTTGGACTGCATTAGCCCTTGGTGAAGGCACAGGAATCTGGATTGCACTCCGTGAGAAAGTCGGGCTAGTAGCCAAATTATTGATATTAGCTACAGGAAGCACTGCCGCAGGCTGATTATTTTCGCTAACTACTGGTACAACAACTCCAGCTTGTTGAGCGCGATATTTCTCCCGCAATCTTTGGATTTCTGCTTGTAAGCTCTGAAGGCGCTCATTACTCTTAGCGCTTGCAAGCTTCTGTGGTTTTTGATTTTGCAATTCTGCAAATATTTTTGGTACTGGCGCATCACCACCCATACCATAAGAAATACCAGGAGTGGGGGCTGTTTCCGCAGCTGCAGTATTTGCAGGAATTTGATTGTTCGCTGTTGCTGGTGTCGGTACAGTGACACTGTTATTGTTAGCAACAGTGGGTAATTGTGGTGTTACAGGTAAAGTAACACTGTTATTGTTAGCAGCGACTGGTAACTGTGGTGCCACAGGTACAGTTGGGCTAACAATAGCTGTATTCACAGGAGATGGAACTACTTTGGGGGTAGCCACTTCAGACTGCTCTACAGTGGGGTTAATTGCTAACTTGGATGGGTTAGCTATGCTGCTATCAACTCCAGTAGACGGCACAACCAATTTTTGACTGATTTGCAGTTGATTGGGATTGCTCAGATGGTTAACTTTAGCTAAATCTGAGACAGATGTACCGTACTTACTAGCGATCGCAGCTAGTGTATCTCCTGGCTTAACTTCGTAAGCAGCATTATTTAATGGTGCAGCAGCTTTGAGTGTAGCTGGTACAGGTGTAGCTACAGGAGCTGTATTCGCTTTTGCCTGTTTTAGCTTGGCGATCAAGCTTGCTTGGCTAGCATTTGTGGTGGTTGGTGACTGTTCTGTTGTCAGGTTGCTGGCGTTGATTTGTGGAGCTTTTTCAACTACAGCAGCTGTTGGTTCAGCCAACCCCTTGTTAGCTTCTGATAAATTCTGGGTCTCCTCAGACCGCAACTCCGCCAGACTTTCTTTTAAACGGTTCGATTTTTCTTGTAAGCGATTCAGCGCAAATTCTTGCTGTGCTTTCAGTTGAGCGGTAACTGCACTATCCACACCTTTAGTGTCTGTTACTGCTGTTAGGGATGCATTGGGTGAGCTAACTGCACTATTACCAATAGAAAGTTTTTGTACTTCAGGTAGCTTGTTGGTTGTTTGTAAACCATTTACTACTTGAGACTGCTGGTAGAGAGAAGTTTTATAAGTTGTTGTAGCTTTAGCAGTTGCTTCTGATGCTGGAACTGGCAAAGACATTCCACTGGCTGCAACCTGTAGTTTAGCTTCAAGCCCAGGCACTTGTGAAATTGCTGTTGGTTCCACAATCACAGGATTTTCCGGCACGCTCACGAGGGAGACGGTTTGGTTTTCCAGCGTTGTGGGAGCAAATTTCATCTCAGTGTCAGGAGCAGCTGGCATTGTTGAGGCTGCCTTTTGGCTGCCTACAGGAGCCGCTGCTTGGGCTTGATCGCTTTGCCGAGTCACCAAGAGGCTGGTTGCTCCCATTGACAGAGCCAAACCGATCATGGCGGCTTGTGTCCGCGCCCGGCGGTTAGCTACAGAATTTGCATTAATTGACGGTTCTACTGGGACACCATCACTGCTGGGAGTATTGTTCAGCACAGCCTTTACTCTCTTTTTCAATGCTCGTTTCAAAGACGACCTCCTAAATGTTCACTAGCGCTTAACTGACCTTGATTTTTTTTCAGTCTGATACTAGTCAATGATTTAGATCACATCCAAAGATTGATCAAGATCACACCCACCAGAGATACTTACGCAAGATTAACCTGCTTCTCTGATTTAGACAAGTTCACACCTATTAGCAAAACTTTAAAATTGCTGTGCTGACTTGTCCGCTCCGTTCCTCACACCTTTAGGATTTTTTGCTGTTTGCAGCTGTCTGCGCTTGCTTTGCTAAATTAACCGGGGCTGGACAAACATATATACTGTGCCATTTCCACTGGTTGCGATCAGCAATTAATTCGCTACGACTTCTAGAAAAGCAAATCCCCTGCTGTAGATATCTTCAAGAGATTTCTATCCAATCCGTCTACCCAACACGAGACTTTACGTTGATTATTCCCTAAAAGACAACCGTATTATCTCGCAGCTACTTTTGCGCTCCTTTTTTATCTTGATCGAGCAAAAAACGTTTAAATGCCTCATAGGACTAGCTTGTGACGATTTTGTTCCCAAGATTAAGATAATTGAAGTTCATCAAAATCTATCATTCATTTGCGGAATCGTCGCTACTTTTCGATACAAATTTCTTATATAAGCTCACCTACATTCGTAAGTATTGTTTACCGAGCTTGGAAAAAGCTTTCAGAATCAAGTATATCCATTCACTTTATTGAAGCTGTAACAATGGATATATTTGGGCGAATTTGGGGGGAAAGGGGACTGGGGATTGGGGACTGGGGATTGGGGACTGGGGATAAGGGGTAATGGGGACTGGGGAGATGAGGGAGTAAAGGGACAAGGAGATAAATACTATTACCAATTACCATGCCCCATGCCCCATGCCCCATGCCCTATTGTAAATATCCCAATTGGCGGCGGGCTTCAAATAAGCTGACAGCAACACTTACAGAAAGATTTAAGCTGCGAACATTGGGTTGTGCCATAGGAATATAGAGAGTGGTATCACAGGCTGACAAAGCTGTGGGTGGTAATCCTGTGGTTTCGCTACCAAATAGCAGCCAGTCATTATCTTGAAACTGAAATTGAGCATAATTGGCACTGCCACGCACAGAGAAGCCCAAACATCTACCGCCACGTTGCTGATGTACGGTTTTAAAGTCTTCTAGCGTTTCATGATAGTTAAGTTTGACATAGGGCCAGTAGTCTAAACCTGCTCTTTTGAGGTAGCGATCGCTAATTTCAAAACCCAAAGGCCCTACCAAATGTAATTCTGTACCCGTAGCAGCACAAGTCCGGGCAATATTGCCTGTATTCGGCGGAATTTGGGGATTAACTAAAACTACCTGGGGCATTTTCTCAGTGGTAAAAATGTAGTAGAAACAACGTATCAATTCGACACATTTTACCAATCTATGTTGATTATCTATAGGTTTTCTTAATAATTGTGAAGCTAATTCTATTGATTAGTTTTTTAAAACATAAAAAAATAAACTCTTAAAAGGAAATCTAAGAGTATTCATAAGATAAAACAATCAATTATTAAATTTTTATGAGCAACTAGTGCCATCACGCGAAAATCAAATTACTGAGATTTTTTCCATGAGGCGCTAGTTGTTCGTGTTCCTGGGTCTCCCAAGTATTCTGAAAAATCTACCATTTGTAACTGGGGAGGGGATGGGGTGTTACGCCATTGAGGGGGAACACAATTTATCTTCTAATTCAACTTCCCGTTCTTTAGCAGTAACAATTGCTTGGGTAATGACACGTTGAGCATCAACCCCAACTGCGTGTAATTGTAGCCACTGTTGGGCTTCATTACCTTCGCGCAAAATTTTCTGTAAAGGAGAAAGGAAGCAATTAAATCCTCGTTCTTTAGCGATCGCCCAAAGTTCTTCATACATTTGAGCGATCCAATCTCTGGCAATAATAGTTTTGCCATCTTGCCAATGTGTCAATTGAGCATCCAAACTATTTGCTGCAGCCGCGGCTTCGTTGCTAGCAGTGACAGCAATTAGTTCTTCGGGGGTAAAGGTGCTTTGGGTTAACGGATCGATGTGGGTGTTTTCTATTATCTGCAACAGACGAGCTTCCAGCAATGCGGTAATTGCGAGTAAAGCGATGGGATCTGAGACTAAATCGCAAATTCGCAGTTCTAGGCGATTTAAATCGTAAGGACGGCGATCACCATTAGGGCGCACTGATGTCCACAAATGACGGACATTTTGCATGGTTCCAGCAGCTAGCTGTTGTTCTACCCATTGAATATGATCGGCATGGCTAGCAAATAAAGGTACATGGCTAGGAGTTTGGGGGAAGAGTCCCCAACGAGTCGAGTGATAGCCAGTAGCTTTGCCATCTATGAAGGGGGATGAGGCGCTGAGGGCGAGGAACAAAGGTGCTTCGGTGCGAATGACGCGACAAGCCCGCATTAATGTTTCTGGATCGCTAATCCCTACATTAATATGTACGCTAGCGGTCACTACTTTTGTGCCGTAGGTGTTTTCTATATAATCGTGATAGGGATTTTTAGGGTCGGAACGGAAGAAGCGATCGCTCCTACCCAAAGACAGCGTACTACCTGGAATTAAAGTATAGTCGCCTAGCTGCTGGAGGTATTTTCTCAGTTCGTGGCGAGGACGCAGCAAGGCACACAATAGTTGCTCATAACTTTGTAAAGGTTTTGTGACATATTCAACGTTGCGGCTATCTGGTTCTCGCATAAATCCTGGCATAGCCTCAACAATCTTGTCAGAGAGACCGACGATTTCACCCTGAGGTGTGCCAGTATACATTTCAATTTCAAAGCCTTTTAATAACCTCACCTTTTTCTCCTCGGCTCTCCTAGCCTATAAATTGTATCGAACACGACGATTTTCTGCATGGATGTTGCAGCCTAGTCCAATTCAAATTTTTTACCCAGAAACTAAGAACCACAAGGATTTCATCTGTTTGTATAACAACCAGGAATCCTCAAGGCATAAATAATTTATGCCCTTAGTATTAGTGATTCATAATAAATATTGCTCAGCGATCCATATCTGCTGATAGACCTCATGAGCAGTCTTCTGCATTAGGGAGTATGTAACAGTTAAGCCTATGATTCCCAGGTGCTCGCTTATATAGGATGAACACTAATTTTGTTTACAGGCAAATAGTTAGCCCATATTGATATATTCCCATAAAGTTAGTACTGCTTTGCGTCAGAAAATCGTATTTTTAATGCCCAATTGACGCAGAGGTTTTGGGTCTTTAACTTGTTATAAAGTTGTGAAATATTGTATTTACTCCTTGACTTTTTTCCTCGTCTTCTTTTCTGTTGCTGCTTTTTTTATTTTTGTTGCTGGTTCCTTTTTAGAAGGTTGTTGAGGTAAAGTCTGTTGCGAGATAAAATCATCGACTGAATCATTTTCTTGAGCTATCTGAAGACGAAGCAACTCTGACCATACTTCATTATTGAGCAAATTGACAGCAGTGTCACGGTTGTGTGTGGCGATCGCATTCATAAATTGACGCAATCCCTGTTGTAATGAATCAATGAAGGGTGCTTCTGGTGCTACCTGACTCAGCAATGAAAGTGCTAAGTTCACACTTACTAAATCATCAGGTAAGTTGTGGGAATTTAACTTTGGCAAGAGAATATTTAGCCATAAAGGAAGTAATTCTAGCCAATTATTTTTCTCTATTTCTTTCAGTGCTATATTTTCCATTCCCATAGCACCCCATAAAGACAGAGAATTTATAGCTAATTGAGTGTCACGATTTTCTAAAGCCTTTGTCCATAATTGTTGAGCATGGTTATGGAAGCGCTGGGTGATAAATTCATAAGCATCATTAACTTCCTGGAGAATTGTCACTTGATAAACGAACTCACTTAATGGTATTTCTTCGCCGTTATAATCAAGCCATTGGTAAGAACTACAAAGATAAATTTCTTTATCAACTATTATTTCTTTAATATGTGAATCAGCTAACTCAGCTAACTGTATATACGGTAAACCTTCGGATGTTTTGATAGCTCGTATTTCGGTTGATATTGGTTGTTCTATTTGCAGCAATATTCCATAGCCAATTAAAATGGAAACTCCGCGTTTTGCTGCTTGTTCTAACACAGCTAAAATTTCGTTATTGGCAATTACATGATTTATCCAAGGTGAATATATAATTATCTGAAATTTTGCGGCATTAAGAATTTCTAAACAAATTTGATAAATTTGGCGATCGCTTAATTGTATAACATTACCTGAGTCGCTAGATTTTCTGCGTCTCGAGCTAGGTTTGAGATTACTTTCTAAAGCTTGCTGCCGAATATTTTTAAATCTGGATTCTATTTCGTCATTTTTATGATTTAGAGTCGCTTCTATCTCAAAATTGGTGGCTGTGTTTGATGATTTGCACAATTCAGCTAAAGATACTTTCCCTTCATCTAGCAATTTATCCAGCCATTTTGAACTAGAATCTAAAATTTCCTTTCCGCGTCGCAGTTGAATAGTAATTTTATCTTCATTGGCATCATAAATTACAAATATTGATATTTTGCGCCAAATAATTTGCGGGTTTTGTAATACCCTAAAAGCTGTGACAATCTTCCCGGCTTCGGGTACATGAAGCGCCACATCTGAAGCTTGGAGGCTCTTTTGTATATCCTCTAAACTTACGGAAGATATATCTTTATTTGGCAAATTGATATTTAAAAAATTTGCCAGATTGGGTAAATTGAGATTTATTTCATTTAATGGTTCAGTCTGAAAGGTAATATTGTCGCTGAAAACATCTGTAATTGCATAAATCTGTACAGCATAGGGTGGTTGTGGTACAGAACCTTTCTCATAAAATAAACGTCCTTGTTCTGTCACTGTAATTGGCGATTTAGCTGCAAGAGTTTGTAACCTTTGCAAAGTTTTGATTGTACTTTCCACAAATATGCTATCTAGCCCCAAAATAGAGGCTAATTCCTTGGCTGTTGGTGACGGATCAAATTCTATTCCAGCGCGAATGATAAACTCTTCTAAGACATTTAACGGACGGGGTTCTGTGATGGTTAATTCTACAGTTGTTTGCTGCAAACTATAGCGCAATTGACGAGCAGCTAAAACTGATAAATGCGGATTTTGGGCTGTAATTTCTTCAACTAAATTCTTCAGACTATCATCTATGGGTTTATTTGAGGATGTGAGAAACATCAACAAAACCTCCATGATGACTAACAACATTAGCAACTTCTGAGTACATATTGCCAACTTTACCAGGTTGCTTGGTAAATAAATCGTGACAGCCTACAATTACTAGCAATTCTTGGGCGCGAGAAAAAGCCACATTTACCCGTTCTGGTTTTTTCGCAAATCCCACATCTCCTTTATTATTGTTGCGAACCATGCTGACAATTACAACCGGGCGTTCCATACCCTGAAATCTATCAACTGTACCAGTACGAATTTGCAGTGAAGGGAAAAGTTCTGATTGGAGACGTTCATCAATTTTTCTCAGTTGAGCGCCATAAAATGTAATTACAGCTATTTCTTTTTTGGGTTCACCACAGGCAACTTTTGCAGCCCAAGAATTTTCAAATTGCTGACATAAAGCTTCAATGACATCTATTTCCTGAAGGTTAAATAAAGAAGTACCTTCACGCTGTTCTTGAAATGTATCTTCTTTGGGCATTTTAACCCAAAGTAAATGGTGTTGAGGTTGAACTATTTCCCCAGCTAAATCATGGGCGCGTTTAATATCTGGCTGTAAAATTCCACATTCTAATTTACCCTCATAAAATTGATTGATTGCGCCCATAATATTGGGGTGCATTCGATATTGGGTAGTTAACATTTGTTTGATGCTTTGATCCGCATCTTCAAATTGGCTTTTGAAGAGAGATTCTTCTAAAAATTGCAATTCTTCTCTACTACTGCCAATTTCTTGCACAACTTCTTCTAAAGTACTAGTATCTAGCATTGGTGGTAATTGTTTATGATCGCCCACCATGACTAATTTTTTACCCTTCAAAGCAGGAATCAGCAATTCTGGTGGCGTACATTTACTAACTTCATCAACAATCACCACATCAAAGCATTGAAATTCTTCGGAAAAATCACGATTTGCTGCTTGTACGCAGGTGATACCGACAACGTTAGCATTATCTAAATATACCTGTCTTAAATCGTGGCGATCGCGTTCTGATGGATTGCGTACTTTTTCAATCCAATCTTGAATAAAATTACCATATCGGTTGAGATAAGCTTCATCTTGAGTAAGTTGCTCTTGAAAAGCATCAAATTGAGATTTAATGCTGCGTAAAAATTCTAAATTATATAAATCAGTAGTAGAAGTTTGAATTTTAAATTTATCAGATATCCCTTGCCATTCTATCTGCCACCAGTTACGCTCTAATAATAAAGTTGCTGATAATTCTTCTGGTTGTGTCTGTTCGGATATTTTAGCTAGTTTGACTTTTAAAGTTTCAATCTGTTGTTGAACAATCGTTGTTTCCTCTTGCAATATTGTTAGCTGTTCAATCAAAGAAAATTTGATATTTTCTAATACCGCAAACGGTTCTAGAGATGTAATTAAATTTTCTAGCTGACTTAGCTGATTAATCCAAGCATGGACGTGTTTAGAGAATTCCTGTGGATGCTCCCAAATTTTAGCTTGGGTGGTGAGATATTGGTCAACTAAAGTACGTAATTGCTGAGGAATATTTGGCTGTTGGTTGAGTTCTTGCAAAGTATTGATTGCTCTTGCCAGTTTCACATTAGCATCTTGCCTGGCTGCTTCTATGTTATTTTGAATATTCAATATTTGCTGCGGCGCAGTTTCATGATTGTGCAGTTCATTTAACTGTCGTTCTAGATTTTGTAAATGCTGTTCTATTTCAGTTTTGACTTTAAAAACGCATTGACGCGCATTGTTAAGGATGCTTTCTATAAGTTCTTGGGTAATTTTAGTGAGAGTTGTTTCACTATTATTGGCTTCCCATAATGCGCCATAGGTTTGTTGAATTCTATTCAATAAAAGTTGAGTAGCATCAACTATAGTTTTTCGCTGATTTTGCGTTAAATATTGATAGTTATTAAGCTGTTGAGCAATTTCCTGCCATTGAGTACAATCGCTCGTTTTCAACACTACAGGAATTTTGCTAAAATTCTGCTGGAGAAAATAGCTAAAACTATGCTGTCTACCTTTTCTATCACTATATTCTCCCTCAATTTCGTAAGCGATCGCCTTTGTCAATAAATCCCAGTCTGGTAGATTCACTGTATAATTGCTTGGCATTAATGATATTTTTAAAGAATTAGCTAGCATTACCAATCCTGGCGGTAATTGCATTAGTTCTAAGGTTAAAGGTTGATTAGTCTGCCGAGAATTATTTAAAATTTCCGATAGACGCGTATTAGCTGTAGCCTTCCATTCCTTGACAGCAACGATAACTGTCTCAAGTTCCTGCTTGCGAGTTTCCCAATTTTGAATAGTTTGCTGTAGACTGTGCTGTTTACTAAAAAATTGCTGATTATCTTTTTGTAACTGTTGTAAATTGCTGGAATGTTGTTTAAAAACCTGAACTGCGGCTGCAACTTCTAACATTGCTACAGTTGCACTTTGAGCATAAATTAATGCAGTTTTAAAGTCAGGAATTCCCTTGGCGACAGTTTCACGTAACCACACAGCCAATCCAAAAGCACCACATTGAGGACGAAGAAAGCCAAGTTTATCAGTCAATGTTATAGCTTTAGCGACATTTACCAAAAAGTCTTTAACTAAAGTATTCCCTTCAGTATATGGGCGTAAATGTGGTAAAAAGTTAGTAATTTCTGGAGCTTCCCAATTAACTATTGATGGAGAATCTAAAAGATTTTCTAAACCAGAAATTAAAGTTTCAATTTCAGTCTTCTTAGCTAATGCATCATGATAAAGTGCTTCTTGCTGTTGCAGATTAACTTGTAATTTAGCTTCTTTATGCGTTAATTCTTCCTGATTTACTTGGAATTCTTCCTCTAATTGGATATAAGCTTTAAATCTTGGATAAAATGCCAATAATTGACGATAATTTTCTAAATTTTGGCGGCGATTACTGAGACGAGTTTCGCAGTCACTAGCAGTATTATCTAACCATGTGCCAATAACTTGGTCTTCTAAAAACGCTTGTCCTTCTTCGCCAACTTTCTCAGCACGTCCCTTACGTATCGCCCGAATTACAGGGTTATGAACTAATCTACTCAGGGCATTATCTACTGCTAAATTCGCTTGGGAAGCAATCAAAGTCCGCCCACCGCGCAAGGCGACTTGATAGCAAATCTCAGCAATTACAGTTGTTTTCCCTGTACCCGGTGGCCCCTGAATTAAAACTAAATCTTCGGCGGAAAGTACTGTTTCTACTGCTGCTTTTTGACCAGGATTAGCAGATGATAATAATAAATCTTCTACTGGTAATTCTACAGTTTTATGAATAGGTCGAGCCTGAGCAGCATCAAATAAGAAATTACCTAAATAAGGATTTTGTGTGCGTCCATTATTTAAATCATCTAAAGCTTTTTTCTTGCGCTGAATTTGTTTAATATCGCCAACTGCTTCAAAACATAAAAACCCAGTATCAGGAAGTTGATAACGTCCGCTGGTGATGTAATCAGCAAAATCGCGTTCCAGCCTCACACTAATGATGCGATTTTTAATGTCAATTTCTTCGAGTGAACCTAATAACCGACTTTGTTGCCAATTTCTCCCTGTGGGTGCTGTTTCAAATAATTTCAAATCTTCGTTTTTTGCTTTCCTTACCCGTTCCCAGAAGTTTTCTACATCCAAAAGATTTTCTGGTGAACCATCAAGGGTAGCTGAGTTGATATCAATTTGAAAACTGATACGTCTTTTAAAGTTATAGTTATGATTGCGGTAAGGTACACAAAACTGACGCGCTTGAGCAATTTTTTCTTCTATCTGCAAAAATGCTTTCCATGCTTTAAGTTGCTCTTCTGTAGGTACAAAGTCACCACAAATAGGCGTATTTTTTAATTGTGTAAATATAGTTGAGGGAATACCGATATGATGCTCATGGTTAGGCAGAAGTCGCAAGCGCAATGGTACAGCATAAGCATCATTATTTCCCCGTGTAATTGGGAGTAAATAAGCAGATAAAATTCTTATACCTTCGTAGCCATTAGGATGTACTGCAGCTTTAAATCCTAGAGTTTTGCCTAACTTTTGCAGCCTCAGAGGTAACTTACTATTTTCAGAATCAGTAGCGATAATTAATTCCCAAATTTCTTCTTTAGCTGCTCTTCCTGCACCTTTACGACGCAAATAAAAAAGACAAGGATTTTGTCCAACGCATTCCCACATTAATTCATGGGCATATTCTCGACGTTCGCTAAAATCGGGATATTCTGCAACTGCATCCGCGCCTGCTAAATGCCGGATTAAACTATCAATCGTTGAATTTACGAACATATAGCCCCAATCTTCTGAGGCCATTTTCATTTTTAAGGAACTAGTTTTGCGGGTAGTAGCAACTTTAGTAACTGCTGGTTGAGCAGCTTTGCGAACACGTTCTGCTTCAAATTCTGAAATGGTGCTGCTAGGACTTTTGGCGACAATATTGAGTTGCTGGCATATTACTAATAGCTTTTTGCTATCTACATTTATTTCCTTTGAAAGTTCGTAAATTCTAACTTTTGTTTTGTTCATCCAGTATCGTCTGTAATATTTGATATTTATGAGAATAAAACTATTGCTAAAGCTAAAGATGATGTCCGCAAAATTTCTCTCAAACTCTTATTCTTTTGTTACTTTTGGATGATTTGTAGTTCATTTTTGATAAATTGCGCGGAGATTTTAAGTATAAAAATTGCACGCAGAGACGCGGAGGCGCAGAGAGCAAGATGGAGATTTTAATGTTGTAGATTGGGGTGTGTGATAATTCCTCGGAGAATTTAGTAATGACTATAAGTTTATAGTTTATATTGTCTGTAGACTTCACTAGCAGCACGATGTACTAAAGAATGTCGCCAAACCAGGGATGACAAATCGTCGGCGTAACCGCCACCAATAACACAGGCGACGGGATAACCAGCACTGACACAAGTACTCAAAACCTGCATTTCGCGACGGAAAATCCCAGTATCGGTTAAAGCTAATTTTCCCAGGCGATCGCCTATATGTGGATCGACACCTGCGTCATAAAAAACGATATCTGGCTTTACCTCTGACAATAAATCAGGTAAATACTTTGCTAAAGTTTGCAAGTAGGCATCATCTTCCATCCCTTCTGGTAAGGGTACATCCAAATCGCTAGTTTGCTTAGTACCAGGAAAATTCACTTCACAATGCATCGAAAATGTGAAAACGCTGTCATCATCTTGGAAGATAAAAGCCGTACCATCACCTTGATGTACATCTAAATCCACTATTAAGATTTTTTGAGCAAGTCCGAGTTTTTGTAAAACGCGAGATGCGATCGCTAAATCATTGAAAATACAAAAACCAGATCCATAACTGGGAAAAGCATGATGAGTCCCACCAGCCGTATTGCAAGCTAAACCCTGACTCAGTGCTAATTGGGCAGTCAATATTGTACCACCGACCGCTACACAGGTACGATTTGCCAATGCCGGACTCCACGGCAAGCCTATACGCCGCTGTGCTTTTGAGTCTAATGTTCCTTCACAGTAAGCGCGAACATAGTCACCCGTGTGAACCAACTCAATCAATTCTGTTGGCGGAAGCACAGGCGTATAAAATTGCTCAATTTGCGCCACCCCATCATTTATTAACAATTCGTATAATTGCTGAAACTTCGCCATCGGAAACCGATGTCCCTCCGGTAGCGGTGCAACGTAATCTGGATGATAAATAATTGGTAAATGCATTTTTGTGTTGGGTGTTGGGTGTTTGGTGTTTGGTAATGGGTAATGGGTAATGGGTAATTGGTAATTGGTGTTTGTTATTTCCCCTTGTCACCTCATCTCCCAAATCCCCAGTCCCCAGTTCCCAATCCCCAATCCCCCACAGTTGTCTACACTAAGAAGTGACAATGAAAACATAGTAAGGAAGCCTGCGTGCTTGATTTGTATCCGATGATGCAACTAAAAACTGTATGGCAACTAGGTAGCACTAACCCAGAAAATCACCATCACCTAGCTACTATTCGCCAATGGTGGGCAAGTCTTAATAGTAAAAAAGTTACTTGGCAACAGAGGATAATTACTGAGAATAGTGAAGTCGATCAATTAGATTGGGAACCCAAGCGGTTTGATGAGGCGTTTGCGATCGCTAACCCAGATATTCGTGGTATTACACTGTATTGGCGTAAACCTGACTCTTCAGTTGAACGTAACACCACGCCACATCAATTAATACTTGATAGCCTCAACCAATATTTATATATTTTTCCTAAGTCACAAAAAGAACTAGTCATCCGTGTAGGTTTTCCATCGATTGTTTATGAAACAATTTCACTAACAAATCCCCAATATTTATATAATTCATCTGGTGAAAACTACATTCTCACTTTGCAGGATGCATCGCAACAGCTAGAAGTCAAAGTTAGCATGAGTCCAGAAAATCTCAAACAGCTACTTCGGCAACTCACAAGGTAAAATTAAGCCAACATACGTTACCCTTACTGAGTACCCTAATCTTAAATACTTCATTTTAAGTTGATTATGATGCAATGGATTCTGCCAGTTGTATTTGTTCTTGCTGGCTTACTAGCAGGAATAATTGCGGAGAAATTTTTCTTCAAGAAGTTGAAAACATTTGTGCTGAAGACAAAACTTCCAGGAAGCGAAATTATATTTCTCTCATTGCATCGCATGACATTTATTTGGTTTGTTTTGGCAGGATTTTCTGCAGCAGTTCTTAGCGCTCCGATCAAACCAGATATTGCCACTGTCCTGCAAAAAATAGTCACTATATTTATACTTTACTCAGTCACAATAGTTTTAGCTAGATTGACTGCTGGTTTTATCAATTTATTTATTACTAGATCTGAAGGAGTTTCAGCATCACTTATTTCAAATATTGCTAAGACTGCTGTCTTTGTTTTAGGATCGCTAATTTTGTTGCAAACAGTAGGCGTAGAAATTACTCCAATAATTACGACTTTAGGTATTAGCGGTTTAGCAGTCGGTTTAGCTCTCAAAGATACGCTAGAGAATTTATTTGCGGGCTTTTATCTGCTAATTTCTAAGCAAGTCAGAACTGGAGATTATGTCAAACTAGCAGATAGCCATGAAGGATATGTCATAGATATTTCTTGGCGAAATACAACTATTAGAGAACTTTCAAATAACGTCATCATTGTACCCAATTGTAAATTGTCTTCAGCAATTTTTATTAACTATCATCTGCCAGTTAAAGAGATTACTTTGACACTTAATGTGGGAGTTGATTACGAGAGCGATTTAGAGCAGGTAGAAAGGGTAACCGTAGAAGTTGCTAAAGAAGTGATGGCAGAAATAGCACCAGAATTAATCGCC
Organism: Nostoc carneum NIES-2107; assembly: GCA_002368155.1. Lineage (GTDB taxonomy): Bacteria > Cyanobacteriota > Cyanobacteriia > Cyanobacteriales > Nostocaceae > Aulosira > Aulosira carnea. The sequence continues at coordinate 5,990,314 of AP018180.1, read as the reverse complement.
AATGAACCATATATTAGATTTCACAAGTTTGGAGATTTTAGTATAGATTTTACGCTTTATATGCGCGTTAATGAATTTTTTGACCAACGCATTGGCAGACATTTATTTATTAAAAAACTACATAAACGATATCAGGAAGAAGGAATTAAAATTCCATTTCCAGCTAGAGAATTGTATATACCTGAAAATGCTGCAAAGATTGAACGCTAAAAACTCGGCAATATTATTGGAGTTGTAATATTTTTTGTGTCCTTGCAGTATTTACAACAATATAATGTCTTTATTCCTACATTTAAACCTCGAATTTTTCAGGATGTCTCAAAAATTCGAGGTTTTAGCATTTATGAACGCAGACAAAATTTATAATAGATAAAGTATTTATCAAGTGAATCTTAGTTAGGATGTGTTACGGCTATGAAAGGATTGGGGACTTAGAGATAATGAGATTTAGCTGTAAAGCATCATCCATACTAATAGTGCTATCAAAGGAGAATCAATAACCTTGAATACTCAACTAACCCTTAAAGAACAATTTCTAGCGCAGCTTGATAAAATTCAAAAGCACGGTGATAGTTCTCACGTTACCAATGTAGAGATCAACGAAAATACTGCTGCAGAAATTGAAAAATTAACAACAGAACTCGAAAGTATTAATCCTAATCCCAAACCTCTGCTTAATGCTATTTCTCTGCTAAATGGAACTTGGTTATTGAAATACTCCACTGCTAGAGAAATTCGGGCTTTAGCTTCTCTACCATTAGGGTTAAAAGTAGGTAAAGTATATCAAGTAATTAATGTTGCTAATAAATCGTTCTTCAATATAGCTTTTGTGCAACATCCTTTGAAAATTATATCAGGATACGTGAAAGTTGCAGCTAGCTTTGAGCCTGTCCCAGAAGATTTATCGAATCTACCGGACAAACGTATCCAAGTCAATTTTGAAAAACGCTACTTATCAATTGAAAAAATTCTTGGTATTAATACCCCTCAACTCAACCCATTTAAAGTTGTTCCAGCTAGTAATCCTAAAGGTAGGCTTCCAACCCTAGATATTACTTATTTAGATGAAACTTTAAGAATTGGGCGTGGTGGAGATGGTAGTTTATTTATTCTGACTAAATCTCAAGATTTACCTGATCAATTTAAATAAATTTGAATGCGTAATTCGTAATTCGTAATTACAAAATACTGGCAGAATCTAGGTTGATAGGTTGGAATATTTTGCAGAATTTTCATAAATTAAATTACTCAGCAATCTTGTACAGACGCGATTAATCGCGTCTGTTGCAACTCACGACTCAGCACTACAATGGTATAAAGTCATAACCAGTCGCAGATTTATTGCTAGGTTGGATTTTAACTAAAACTGCTGTGCCATTGCGATCGCCTGATGGTAAAAATTGAATTTTACCTGTAGCACCATTAGCAACTAGGCTGGGACTATGCAGCGCTTTTTCTAAGCCATCGCGGGTGCTATCTTGTTGTAAACCTTTAGCGATCGCAATTGTCGCATCATAAGCTGTAGCGGTTCGCCAATTCACATTTCCGCCCCAAAGTTTCACTGCATTTTGCGGAAAAGGATTACCTGGAATTGCTTGCGGATGCCAAGGTATAGCTAAAACTAAGCCATTCACATCACTTTTTCCCACCTGTAGCGTTTGGAATGTGTACAGTGTGGGGCTAGCGAATAGTGTTAATTTACCGTTATTTGCCGCTGCTAAATCTAAAGCTTTGTTAATTCTATCGACATGAGGCGCTAAAACTAAGCTATCTGCACCACTGCTGATGAATTGGGAAATCAAGGCGCTGGGATTAAAATCAGCCGCAGCAACATCGCAATTTGTAGGGTTAACTTTACCACCGCCAGCAACTATACCTTTGATAAACTCATCCTTGAAAGATTGAGTATCAATTGATTTTGAGTCTGCACAAATAGCAATATTGTTTTTACGTGCCGTTTTAATAGTGTAATTCGCCAGGCTAGCAGCAAATGAGCCATTACTAGGAACAGTGCGAAATATATAATTACCAATACCAGAAAGATTTTGCGCTGTGCTGCTGGGAGAAATCATCACTAATCCCCCCTCTTGGTAAATTGGTGCAGCCGCAATCGAAGCATTACTAGAGTTATGTCCTACTACAGCCAGAATAGTGGTGTCTTGGACAAATTGCTTGGCAATCTGTTGAGCTTGGTTAGCCTCATTATCATCGTTAGCGATCGCTACCTGCAAAAGTTTACCATTGATGCCACCGCTACGATTGACTTCATCTTGAGCCTGAGCGACACCCCGCAGAATTTCTTTTGCCACATCTAAATTCCCGCCGATAGGTACACTCACGGCAATTTTCAAGGAATTAGTATTTTTTATCTGTGAATTATTTAAATAAATTAAGCTTTCTGGATCGTTGCGGTGTTTTTGCAGTGATGATTTTAACTTATTGCTAGCAGTAGCAAAATCGCCTTTCGCAAAAGCTTGTACTCCAGCTTCTTTATCAGCACTCGTATCAGCAGCCACTAAAATTTTCCCGCCTAAACTGATCCGCTGTGATTGAGAACCTCCGTTACCTGGTTGCGAACTATTCCCAGGTATTAAGGAAGTCAAGCTGTTACCAGAAAATTGATTCCACAACCACAAGCCCAAACCTAATACACCAACAGTACACAGCAGAGATAAAATTAGCAGCTTAATTTCTTTCTGAGAATTCATAAGTTATTGATATAGATTGCTCAGTAGAGTTGGCATTTTCTCTACTAAATACAATCAGAACGAAGAGAATAGGCAAACCTGCAACTCAATAACAGCTTACCGCGATCGCGGGGACTGGGGATTAGGGATTGGGGACTGGGGACTGGGGATTAGGGACTGAGGACTGGGGACTGGGGATTAAGAAGAAACACCAATTACCAATTACCCATTACCCATTACCCATTACCCATTACCCATTACCCATTACCCATTACCCATTACCCATTCCCCATTGTTACCAGTTCCAAAGTCTTCTACACTGACTGCATAGGTTTTAAGTCTTACAAGCTCCTCGTAATGGTCAACGATACTGAGTATATTAGGCAAACTGAAGCCACTCGTGTACAGGTGCTTAGCGAAGCTCTGCCTTATATTCAACAGTTCACTGGACGTACTGTTGTTGTAAAATATGGCGGTGCGGCGATGAAAGATAGCACCCTCAAAGATCAGGTAATCCGCGATATTGTCTTCTTATCCTGCGTCGGCTTGCGCCCGATTTTAGTCCACGGTGGCGGCCCGGAAATTAACAGTTGGTTAGATAAGCTGGGAATTGAACCGCAATTTAAGAATGGTTTGCGAGTCACTGATGCGCCCACAATGGATGTTGTGGAAATGGTATTGGTGGGCCGAGTTAATAAGGAAATTGTTGAACTGATTAACCAAGCTGGTGGTTTGGCTGTGGGACTCTGCGGTAAAGATGGTAATCTCATCACAGCCCGCCCCCAAGGTCAAGAGGGTATCGGTTTTGTTGGGGAAGTCAGTAATGTCAATATCAAAATTTTAGAAACTCTAGCTAGTAATGGCTATATTCCGGTTGTGTCTAGTGTCGCCGCCGACGAGACAGGACAAGCTTATAACATTAATGCTGATACCATCGCTGGGGAAATAGCCGCCGCTTTAGGTGCAGAAAAGTTGATTTTACTGACTGATACCAGGGGTATTTTAAAAGATTACAAAGATCCTTCGACTTTGATTCCCAAAGTGGATATACCCGAAGCGAGAGATTTAATCGCCACGGGTGTAGTTAGTGGGGGGATGATTCCGAAGGTCAATTGTTGTGTGCGATCGCTTGCTCAAGGAGTCAAGGCTGCACATATAATTGATGGTCGTATTCCCCATGCTTTGCTATTGGAAATCTTTACTGATGTGGGGATTGGAACTATGATTCTTGGTTCCCAATTTAGAGGTTGATTAGCTATTGGTTGGGCAGTTTGCCCAACCATAAAATTACCAAGGATAAAGTATATTGACTTGCGATCGCCCTCTGAATGGTTGATTATATCCAGGATGACGGTCAAATACTGGATTTCTGATTGTTGAGTTGCGGAAGATGGGGTTAACTACAGAAGGCGTATTTACACCCGGATAGATATTATTCTGACGATATTGTGGATAAGTGTAGATGGTAGTTGTGGGATAACGGTAATCAGTGCGTTGGCGATAGCGGTAATTATTATCCCAATGCGTTCTCCCTCTCACAGGATTTACACGTATATGATTATACCTATTATTCCTATATCCAAATGAATCATCTAAGTGTGTTTGCCTTCCACCATTAATAATAATCACCGACTGAGCAGCAGCAGGGGCAATAGTAGCGCCGAGTAATGCCAGAGTGAGGCCTGCACCCAGCCAATTCCGTTGTAAATCTTTAATATTAGCCATATTTTGCTTCCCCAGTTTGATCGACTGAAATTTTCAGTAGCTGCTGATTGTTGGTATCTGAATGATTGATTTACTAACTTTTTATGGATTTCTGATCAGTACTTCAGTGCTGACTAAGAAAATGATTTTTCCATCAATGTTAGTGTGCAATTTTTAACATACCTCAGTAGTGCATCTTTAGTACTGCTGCGGTGATTAAGAAATATTGAAAAAGCACAGGTAACTATTTTCATAAAAATTTTAGCTAGTCTCGTGAAATTCCACATCCATCTAAAGATAGGGGTAGTTCATCTGTGCTATATACCCCGAAAACATTTCCCAATGATTGCTGACATTGGCACAATAAATTTAAGAACTACTGAAGTGTGTACAGAACGTGAATGCAGAAAGTTTAGAACTAGCCAGATCTCGCTACCAAGCAGGGAGAGTTGCTTTTGAAAATGGGCAATACCGAGAAGCTGTGGAGAATCTGGAAAAAGCCAGCGCCCTCTTGTCTGGTAATTCTCGCTTTGGGGGCGAAGTGCAAATTTGGCTGGTAACCGCTTATGAAGCTGCGGGAAGAACAGAGGATGCGATCGCTCTTTGCGAACAACTCAAACGCCATCCCTACTCAGAAACCAACAAACAAGCCCGGCATTTACTCTACATCTTAAAAGCACCGAAGCTGAAAAGACCCAGCGAGTGGATGACAGAAATTCCCGATTTGGGTAAATTACCCGAAAACGAATCACAAGTACGGATATCTGTCAAGCCACGCCCAGCTGCTAGCACCAAAAAACCGGAACCGGAATTTGTGGATCTCAGCCAAGTCAATACCAAAGATAACCGCTTTATTTGGCTGGCGTTAATTGTCATCGGGGTAATTCTGGGATACTTGGTTTGGCTAAATGTTTAATTGTCAAAAGTCACCGAGACGCGATTAATCGCGTCTGTACAAAAGTCAAAAGTCCAAAGTTTAAAACTTTTGGATGTTGATTTTCTATCTGGATCTCTCAGGTGGGAAAATATCGATTGGGATTGAAAAGGATGAAGTTTAAAGGATGAAAGATGAAATTTTTTCAATATTTAGGCTCTATTCATTTATCTTTGGGTTAATTTCATACTTTAGCCCTCATACTTTATCCTTCTTCCTTGAAAATCTGATACTCGCGGAGACTAATTATTGATGAATTCTTCATATCTAGGAAAAGTTCTCAACTTGTTAATGAGACCATTAAGTTTTGTTATAAAAACAAGAGAATTGTTAACAGAATTTGCTGGTCATAAATCAATTAACTCCATCTTTTCTTTGTCCCAAAACAGCAGCAACGCCAAAACACCAAAACCGATTTTGTGGGTAGTCGTCTTAGCATCCTTACTGTTAACTGGTTGTGTGCAGTATGACGTGGGCATGAACTTTAGCAACTCCAATCATGGAGAATTGGTGCAGCATATTAAATTAGGAGAAAGGCTCACCAGTTTTAGTGGCGACTATGTTTATGAATGGTTAAATAGTATAGAACGTCGCGCCCGGAAACTGGAAGGCAAAACCAAGCGGATTTCGCCTGAAGAAGTGATTGTGACAATTCCTTTCACTAATGGGCAAGAATTACAAGCAAAATTTAATGAGTTTTTTAGCTCCCACATCAATCAAAACACTGAGCCTGTAGCCGCTGAATCTGACTCAGAACTGCCAAAAGTTGAATCTAACTTACTCATTGAGGAGAACAACTTTTTACTATTGGTACGTGATCGCTTAATTTATGATTTAGATTTGCGATCGCTCTCGCTAATTGCTAGTGATGGTAATGTTTTAGCCAACGCAGGTTCAATTCTCGATTTGGATTTTAGTTTAAAAACCCCACTAGGAGCGCAAAACATCCCCATTGGTGAAAATCCTATTGAGCCAGAAAAGATTAATAATCAACTCGTGTGGAAGCTAAGAACTGGTGAACTCAACCACATAGAAGTCGTTTTTTGGCTTCCTAGCCCCCTTGGTATTGGTGCGTTGCTAATTGCTTTGTTTGTCTGGGGTGGAATCTATCTCAGATATACATTTATGCCCGATCCCAGACTGCAGTTTGCGCCAAAACCAGCAGTATCAGAATAGTGCTGAGTGCTGAGTTCTGAGATGAGAATAGAGTCTCTAGCGAGAGAGGCGACTAGTGTTGACAAGTCCAAGTGAGTTTTTAACTTTGGACTCTTGTAGAGACGCGATTAATCGCGTCTCTCCTACTTAATTAAGGAGATAAACGCTCAATTTTCCAATCGCCATTATCTAAACGAGTATAAAGCAGGCGATCGTGTAAGCGACTGGGGCGGCCTTGCCAAAACTCAATTTCTGTGGGAATGACACGTAAGCCTCCCCAATTCCCAGGCCGAGGAATCTCCTGATTTTCATACTTGTCCTGCAATTCTTGCAAGCGCTGCTCTAAAACTTCTCGGCTTTCTATAACCTCACTTTGATTAGAAGCCCATGCACCTAAACGACTATTTTCAGGACGGCTGTAAAAATATTGATCTGACTCAGCCTCCGAAACTCTCTCTACCTGTCCTGTAATGCGAACTTGGCGTTCTAATTCCGCCCACCAAAACACTAATGCAGCTTGCGGGTTTTCTGCTAGTTCTTGACCTTTACGGCTGTTATAGTTGGTAAAGAAGACAAAGCCTTGCTCATCAAAATTTTTCAGTAGTACCATTCTGGCCGACGGCTTACCGTCTGGCATAGCTGTAGCCAAAGTCATGGCATTAGGTTCAGGAAGTTGGGCCGCTAGCGCCTGATCGAACCATTGTTTAAATTGTATAAAAGGATTAGGGCTAACCTCAGTTTCGCTCAAATCTTGTAAAGTGTAGTCTTTGCGAAGGTCAGCAATGGTTTGATTCATGGTGATGTACGTCCCTGGTATTAAGATCAGCTTTTGTAGATGTCTTTATTCAAAATATCTTTTATAATCAGCGCCAACACCTTTTGAACAACTTTTTTCGAGAAATTGGGAAAAAATATTGCATCTGATACCAAATTGGGATAAATAATATTGTCTGAGATTGCCAGAGCAGCTTTTTGGTAAAGACTTTCAATCTAATATCCAAAATCCAAAATTGATATGATCCGCCGTTCAGCCTCCCTTCAAAGTTTATTAATTTATGGTCTGAGCGGCCCGATTATCGCTCTTAATGTGTGGTTATTGTCGGTAGTGTTTCACTATTTCCAGCATCCCATCACTATCCTCAGTTCTGCGGCAATTCTGGCTTTTTTATTAAATTATCCGGTGCAGTTCTTTAAACGCGCACGCATCACCCACACTCAGGCGGTGATTATTGTTTTGCTGGTCACCTTTACATTAGTAGTGATTTTGGGTGTCACATTAGTACCCATGCTACTTGACCAAACAATTCAACTTTTAAATAAAATTCCTGATTGGTTAACTAGCAGTCAAAGAAATCTCGAACATGTTGAGGCTTTGGCAAAACAGCGGCGATTACCCATAAATTTGCAAATAGTGGCTAATCAAATTAATGCTAATATCCAAAATTTGGTGCAGCAGTTAGCTTCGGGTGCGGTGGGATTTGCCGGCACACTGCTCTCCGGAATACTCAATGTTGTACTCGTGGTCGTGCTAGCGTTTTATATGCTGATCTATGGCGATCGCGTCTGGGCTGGTTTGGTCAGTCTGTTACCATCTAATATTAGAATTCCTTTAACAACATCCTTACGATTAAATTTTCAGAACTTTTTCCTTAGTCAGTTGTTGTTAGGTCTATTTATGGTAGTGACTCTAACACCAATTTTTCTAGTTCTGAGGGTACCATTCGCCTTACTATTTGCCATAGTTATTGGCATAGGCGAACTGATTCCCTTTGTGGGTGCAACTCTTGGCATTGGTTTAGTCACAATCCTAGTACTGCTCCAAAATTGGTGGTTAGCATTGCAAGTTGCTTTGTCAGCAATTCTCTTACAGCAGGTTAAAGATAACTTATTAGCGCCTAAATTACTAGGTGATTTTATTGGACTCAATCCCATCTGGATTTTTGTAGCAATCTTAATGGGTTTTGAAATAGCTGGTTTACTAGGAACGCTCGTCGCTGTTCCTATTGCTGGCACTATTAAAGGCACATTTGATGCGCTAAAAAGTGGTGAATCTGGTAACTTTGTATCACATTTTTCTATTAATAATTACACATCTGACTTTGATGAAGAAAGTAAAAGTTAGAAATGGGTCATGGGTAATTGGTAATTGGTAATTGGTAAACCTCAGAGTGTGGAAAATATCGAAGAGGTAAAATATCAAATTATTTAAAAAATTAAAAAAACTGCCATATTTACTGAAAATTTTAGATAAATAAAGTATTTTAAATTACGTTATTTACTTATTTGAAAGTCTAAAAACCTCATGTTATACTTCATCGATTATGGTGAGAATTATACTATTTGACTTTCCGGGTGCAATAAATGTATTATCCAAAATTCTACAAAACCAAACTTGCACAATCGAAAATTACCATTCACAATGAGAATAAAAGTAATTGCTTGCTAGTTATTAAGTATCATTTATTACAAAATATTCTAATTGAATGAGATAGGTAAGACCTGTGCTAATTTTTATCTACAATACCAGCAAGTAATTCTTGCCCAATAAATCCAGTGCTAAAGTTAGGCACTTTTTAACTTAATTACTCAAAATTAATTAATGGATGCGTCCGAGCTATTAGAAACAATTACACTTCTGATCAAGCAAGCTGAACAAGGAGAAATTGATCCTTGGGATGTTCAGGTAATTGAGGTAATTGACCGTTATTTAGAACTAATGGCACCGCAGGCCACAGCTAGAGGCTATGAAGCCGATTTATCTCAATCTGGACAAGCTTTTTTATCAGCATCAATGTTGGTGTTATTCAAAGCCAACACCTTGATGCAATTACAATCAGCCGCAGATGAACAAGAACTGATACTTGATGACGCACTGCTAGAAAACGAAAATGGGTTATTACACCCCGTTAACCGTCTGCCTTTAGAGCATCACTTGCGTCGTCGTCCAGCTGCAATGCCACCACCCAAACGTCGTGTGACTCTGCAAGAATTAATTGAGCAATTGCAGATCATGGCGAACCAGCTCAAACTTGTCCAAAAAACGAATAAACCAGTCCGTCCTCGCCGTCAGCCTACCGTGCAAAGTATGCGAGCCGCGCTAGAACTGGCACACCAAGAAAATTTGACGGAAGTAGCTGGAGAACTAGAGCAAGTATTACATCTGTCGGCACAAAAATTACATTTGGAACAAAATTATTTGAATTTGGAACAGCTTGTGGAGTTATGGGTCGAGAGTAAACAGCCATACGAAAATGGCTCTGCTCATACATCACCACATAGCCACTTAGTTAGCGTATTCTGGGCACTGCTACTGCTATCAGCTCAATCCAAAGTAGAGCTATTGCAAGAGGAGTTTTACCAAGAAATTAAAATTCGGTTACTGATAGATTCAGCGAACACTCACAAACCTGTGGAGCAGCCTATGAATTGAGAAATATCTATCAACTTATTTAGATAATTTATAGAGTACGGTGCCATCAAACCCAAAGTCTAGGTAAATTTAAAAAGTAAGCCATTGCTCGTTAAATGACGATGCCGATAGATGCAAAAATCAGCAAATTCCCCTAATCTGTGCTATCAGGGATGAATAAAAACAATAAACCAATGAAGTATAACTTGTTGAAAGTAAACTGGCTTGTGGTTGAGGAATAATCTTTATGAAGGCGATGATTCTTGCAGCGGGTAAAGGTACTCGAGTCCGTCCGATTACCTATACAATCCCCAAACCGATGATTCCTATACTGCAAAAACCAGTAATGGAATTTTTACTTGAACTGTTGCGTCAGCATGGCTTTGACCAAATTATGGTCAATGTGAGCCATTTAGCAGAGGAAATCGAAAACTATTTCCGTGATGGTCAGCGGTTTGGCGTACAAATTGCCTATTCCTTTGAAGGGCAAATTGTGGACGGTACACTGGTAGGGGAAGCAGTCGGATCTGCTGGAGGAATGCGGCGTATCCAAGACTTTTCGCCGTTTTTCGATGATACCTTTGTGGTATTGTGCGGTGATGCTTTGATTGACTTAGATTTAACCGAAGCAGTCAAGTGGCATCGAGCTAAAGGGTCGATCGCGACAATTATTACGAAATCTGTTCCCAAGGAAGAGGTTTCTAGCTATGGTGTCGTCGTGACTGATGATGATGGGCGTGTAAAAGCTTTCCAAGAAAAACCCTCAACCGAAGAAGCCCTCAGCACCAACATCAACACCGGGATTTACATCTTTGAGCCGGAAGTATTTAAATATATCCCCTCTGGCATTGAGTACGACATTGGTAGTCAGCTATTCCCCAAACTGGTAGAAATTGGTGCGCCTTTCCATGCGATCGCAATGGATTTTGAATGGGTAGATATTGGTAAAGTACCAGACTACTGGCGGGCAATTCGTGGTGTACTGCTAGGTGAAATTAAAAACGTGCAAATCCCCGGACATGAAGTTGCACCTGGAATTTATACTGGCTTAAATGTTGCTGTCAATTGGGACAAAGTCGATATTACAGGCCCAGTTTACATTGGTGGCATGACCAGAATCGAAGACGGCGCGAAAATCGTCGGCCCGGCGATGATTGGCCCCAATTGCTGGATTTGTAGCGGGGCGACAGTAGAGAATAGCGTGATTTTTGAATGGTCGCGCCTCGGCCCCGAAGTTCGCCTTATAGATAAATTAGTGTTTGGGCGTTACTGCGTCGATAAAACTGGAGCCACCATTGATGTGCAAGCAGCAGCCTTAGACTGGTTGATTACTGATGCACGTCAATCCCCACCATCTCATACGCCAGTAGAAAGACAAGCGATCGCAGAATTGCTGAATACGACGGCTATATAGGGCATGGGGCATTGGGGAGGCAGTGCGTTGCGGAGGTCTCCTCCGTTGTAGCAACTGCCGTCATGGGGCATTGGTAATGGGTAATGGGTAATTGGGGTTTGTCATTTGTCATTTGTCATTCGTCATTTGTCATTTGCTGTTTGTTATTCCCCTTTTCCCTTTCCCCTTTTCCCCAATCCCCAGTACCCAATCCCTAGTCCCCAGTCCCTAGTCCCCAGCCCCTAACTATTCAAATACGTATATCTTCTCAGACTTTGCTCGTAAGTTTGTAGGAGTCGCTGAGATTCTGCTAAGGTGATGCGCTTTTCCTCCAAGGCTTTTTCACAACGCTGGCGGATGTTTTCTACCATGTCTTCCGAATCATACTGCACGTAGCTGACTACTTCGCTCATGGTATCGCCTTTGACGACATGTTCAATTTGGTAACCTTTGGGTGTCAATTGAATGTGAACTGCGTTAGTGTCGCCAAATAGGTTGTGTAAATTACCCATGATTTCTTGGTAGGCTCCACTGAGGAACATTCCCAAATAATAGGGTTCTCCTGGTTTGAAGGTGTGCAGTTCTAAAACAGATTTAACATCACGCAAATCTATAAAGCGGTCAATTTTGCCATCACTATCGCAGGTCAGGTCTGCCAAAATTCCCCGCCGAATTGGTTCTTCATCTAAACGGTGGATGGGCATAATCGGGAATAATTGATCAATCGCCCAGCAATCTGGTGCTGATTGAAACACAGATAAATTAGCGTAGTAGATGGAAGCCATGATTTTTTCTAGGTCTTCCAGTTCGTCGGGCACGTATTCCTGCTGTCTAGTGATGTTTAAAATTTTCTGACAACAAGCCCAGTACAGACGTTCAGCTTTCGCCCGTTCTCTCAGACGCAAGATACCCAAGTTGAAACGGCTGATAGCTTCTTCTTTAAATTGGGCTGCGTCGTGGTAAAACTCCTGATAATTTTCTTTGTTAATCGATTGGTAGGTTTCCCAGAGGTAATTAATAATTGGAGATTCGCCTTCTTGTGGCGGTTCTGGGGTATCGAGGGGGACATCGCTGGTACTGAGAACATCAAAAATCAATACCGATTGATGGGATGCGATCGCTCTCCCACTTTCACTAATCAGTGTAGGTACAGGAATTTGCCGTTCAGCACAGGTATCTTTTAACTCTGCCACGATGTCGTTGGCATAGTTTTGCATATTATAGTTTTTCGAGGCGTAGAAGTTGGTTTGAGAGCCGTCGTAATCTACACCCAAGCCACCACCGACATCGAGATATTTCATATCAGCCCCCAACATCGCCAACTCTACGTAGATACGGCTGGCTTCTTGGATGGCATCTTTAATCACGTTAATGGCTGAAATCTGCGAGCCGATGTGGAAATGCATCAACTGCAAGGAATCGAGCAAATCAGCTTCGCGTAACTTGTCAACTGCCTCAATGACCTCAGGCATAGTTAGACCAAATTTAGCGCGATCGCCACTTGAGCTACCCCAGCGTCCCATACCTTGGGTGCTGAGTTTAGCCCGTACCCCTAAGATAGGTTTGATACCTAACTGACGGTTAGCCGCAATGACTAAATCTACCTCTTCAATTTGCTCTAAGACAATAATCGGTGTTTGTCCTAGCCGTTGAGCCAACATTGCTGTTTCGATATATTCTTGGTCTTTGTAGCCGTTGCAAATTAATAATGCGCCTGGAGTATCCAAGATAGCCAGAGCAATCATTAATTCTGGCTTAGAGCCAGCTTCTAAACCAAATTGATGAGGCTTACCAAACCTGACCAAATCCTCAATTAAATGGCGTTGCTGGTTACATTTAACAGGAAATACACCACGATAAACACCAGGATAGTTATAGCGAGCGATCGCCTTCGCAAAACAAGCATTTAAACGCTCAATCCGGTCTTCCAAAATGTCCGAAAAGCGAATCAACATCGGCAGACCTAAATTACGCTGCTTCAAAGCGTTGACCAATTCAAACAAATCCAAAGAACCACCGCGATCGCCTTTGGGGGAAACCGTGACATGACCAGCCGCGTTAATCGAAAAATAAGGTTGTCCCCAGCCTTCAATTCGATATAGCGCTTCGCTGTCCTCAATTTTCCAAGAGCGAGGCGAATCATCAGTGATAGTACTAGGCGCTAACAGCTTTTTTGGCTTATGGTTTTTCACTTCTGGTTTGTGTCCATTAGACGGCAGCTTAACTATCTCTTCCGATGTAGCAGTTGACTCAACACCCATTTATTCCTGACCTCTGTGTTTCACCCACGAATTTTCAATTTAACGCATTCATTTGCGATCGCATATGCACCCAGAGATAATTTCTGAGATAAACTCTGATTGGTCAAGAGTCGTGTGTTACTAGTCATTAATTATTTAGTCATTCGTCATTAGGGTCAAAATCCCTCAACTATCAACAAATGACAAAGAACTAAGGACAAAGAACAAAAGATAATTGATCTTGAAAAATTTATTAAGTTTTCGGAGATAGCTTTGGAACGCACATTTTTGGCAATTAAACCCGACGGCGTACAACGCGGACTAGTCAGCGAAATTATCGGTCGCTTTGAAAAAAAAGGCTTTACCCTCGTGGGTTTGAAGCTGCTTCACCCCAGTCGGGAATTAGCTGAACAACATTATGACGTTCACCGCGAAAGACCCTTCTTTGCAGGATTAGTCGAATTTATCACCTCCGGCCCTGTAGTAGCGATGGTATGGGAAGGTGAAGGTGTAATCGCTTCTGCAAGAAAGCTGATTGGTGCAACCAACCCCCTCAACGCCGAACCCGGAACCATTCGCGGCGATTTGGGGATCAACATTGGTCGCAACATCATCCACGGTTCCGATGCTCCGGAAACAGCGCAAAAAGAAGTTGCTCTGTGGTTTAAGGATGAAGAATTAGTTAACTGGAAACCAGAAGTGACTCCCTGGTTGCACGAGTAGAGAGTTAGGGACTGGGGACTGGGGATTGGGGATTGGGGATTGGGGATTGGGGACTGGGGATTGGGGACTGGGGACTGGGGACTGGGGATTGGGGACTGGAAGATATTCCAATTACCAATTACCCATTACCGATTACCAATTACCAATTACCCAATGCCCAATGCCCCATGCCCCATGCCCTACTTCTGCACTTCCGTTTTTTCTGTCAATTCTTGGGGTACTTCTATATTTGTGCGTTTGGAAAAACCCCAAGCTAGGATGAGACCGATCGCAGTAATCATTAACCATTCGGGTGGGACTAAGCTATCGTTTACCACCTTCAATAACAGACGCAAACCTACAAATGCCACAGTGATATAGCCTGCGTCTTCTAGGTTTTCAAATTCGTCTAGCCAACGGATAAATAATTCTGCCATGAAGCGCAGGGTAATGATCCCAATGGTTGCACCTGTTAGTACTAACCACCTTTCTTGAGAAACTGCGATCGCAGTTGTCACGCTATCCAAAGAAAATGCCAAGTCTGTAAAAGCAATTACTGGTATTGCTTGCCACAAAGATTTAAAACGCGGCCCGTGATGGTGATGCTCTTCATCTGTTTCTTGGGACGTGAAATGTTGGAATACTAGCCATAGTAGATAAGCCGCACCCAGAAGTTCAAATTGCCATAAATTTTGTACCCAGGTAGCCGTCAGGATTAATGTAATCCTGAGCACATAGGCAACAACCAATCCCAAGTTTAGCGCTTGTCGCTCAACCTTTTTATCTTCCAATCCTTGAGCGATCGCAGCAAGAGCGATCGCATTATCAGCAGATAGCACTGCTTCTAAAAACACCAGGATAAGCAGAACTATAGGAGCTTCAACGCTAAAGTGAAAATGAAGATAATCAAAAATTTTGTCTAGCATTCCAAGTATCTCAAGCAGCGAAAATTAAAAATTAACAAGAGCAACGAATTTCATCCTCTAAAGTGCAAGCAATTGCTACTTTTATCCAGCTTAACGTGGCTGTGGTTGATTCTAAAGACTCTGAAATTGCCGCAATCACAGGGTAGTTAGAGTCTGTTGAGTGTAGCATGACACACCAGAAGTCTTAATATTCTCTTAAAAAAACTCTCTATAAATCAAGTACGGAAATACCCAAATCAATTCCTATCTACCGACTTGTTGCAAAAAGCTAGGATCTAGGCAAAAAGTTTTTAGGACTTACGCAACTGGTACACTTCTGGTTTAAGAGTCAAGAGTCAAAGGTCAAGGGTCAAAAATTTAGGTTTTTTTGACTTTTGACTCTTGACAGCCTAAACGAAAAAAATATGAGACTTGCGTAAGTCCTAGATATGACAAATCACAACCCGACAAATAATAACGCAGCCCTCAAGACGACCGAAAGGGTTGAGAAATAGCATTGTCTCTAAGATTCTGACTAGTGGGAGGTATTACTATAAAAACAATACTTTAGGAATCTTAATAATGAATTTAACTACCCAACAGTTACCTTCAGCCACTTTAGAAAAATTCCTTTGGACTTGGCGGGGCTATAAAATTCAGTACACTGTCATGGGTACAGGAGAACCCCTTGTACTAGTGCATGGCTTTGGCGCTTCTATGGGACATTGGCGCAAAAATATCCCAGTTTTAGCAAAGGCTGGTTATCAAGTTTTCGCTGTAGATTTGTTGGGTTTTGGTGGTTCCGAGAAAGCACCAATTGATTACAGCCTGGAAATTTGGGTAGAACTGCTCAAAGATTTTTGGTCTGCACACATCAAACAACCTGCCGTATTTATCGGTAACTCCATTGGTGCATTAATCAGCTTAATGGTACTGGCAGAACATCCAGAAATTGCTACAGGTGGTGTTTTAATTAACTCTGCTGGTGGTTTAAGCCATCGTCCCCATGAATTGAACCCACCATTAAGAGTTGTGATGGCAGCATTTAACAGAGTAGTGCGATCGCCCCTCACAGGCAAGTTTGTCTTTAACCGCATCCGTCAAAAATCCCAAATTCGCCGCACACTTTATCAGGTTTATCGCAACCGGGAAGCTGTTACGGATGAATTAGTTGATTTACTTTATACCCCAGCTTGTGACCCTGGCGCGCAGAAAGTTTTTGCATCAATTCTTACAGCCCCTGCTGGGCCTACTCCTGGGGAACTTTTGCCCAAGGTTGAACGTCCTTTATTAGTAATTTGGGGTGCTGACGATCCTTGGACACCAATTACGGGGGCAAAGATTTACGAAGAAGCGCGTGAGAATGGTAAAGCCATCAAAGTTATCCCCATTCCCCACGCTGGTCATTGTCCTCATGATGAAGTTCCAGATATTGTCAATTCCCAAATTGTGGATTGGCTAGCGCAAAGGTGATGATTTCGCGCATGGGCATCTTTAGATGTCTATGCGCCTTTGTGACAAGGTGCTATTAACTTGTTAGCAATCCACATCACTTCCAGAAGTCTGGAGTGTAAAGGATAAAGGATAAAGGATGAAACAAAATGCAAGTTATACCAATTTGAAAAAAGAATGCGACAGATTGTAGGGGCAAGGAATTGCCTTGCTCTCTAGAATATATTGATGTGTCGCCAACATTATTTGAATTGGTATTACATCTATGACGATTCAGAGTCATAGTAGAGGTAATTTCACACTTCATACCTCATACTTCATCCTTTAGCCTTCAGCCTTCATTTGACCAAATCAAATTGTGTGGTAATTGTCTATGGGACTTGATGTGCAAAATGGATATCAAGGGAATATTCCCGTCAATAAATATCCAGATTTTTCTCAGCAAGGCTATCAAGTTATCCGAGAACTAGGACGCAATCGACAAGCAGGACGTACTACTTATTTAGCTCATGCGCTTAAAACTGAGCAAAAAATCGTAATTAAAGAGTTCCGTTTTGCCAATGCGATTCCTGATTCGTCAGTTGTAAAAGCTTATAAAAGTGAAATTGCAATTCTGCAACAAATAAATCATGCACGCGTTCCCCGCTATGTCAATTCTTTTGCAACATCAGCGGGTTTTTATATGTTGCAGGAATATAAAAATGCTCCTTCTTTAGTTTCACAATATAGCTTTCATCCAGAAGAAATCAAAAAAATTGCTATCTCAGTATTAGAAATTTTGGTTGATTTACAAAAGCGAGTTTCTCCAATTATCCATCGGGATATAAAACCAGAAAATTTGTTAGTTGATCGGCAACTAAATGCTTATTTAGTAGATTTTGGTTTAGCTCGTAACAAAGGTGCAAAAATGACTCTCAGCAGTTTTGCTGTTGGCACACCAGGTTTTATGCCACCAGAAGAACAATTTGGTTATCCCTTAACGGAAGCATCAGATTTATATAGTTTAGGAGCAACATTGATTTGCTTACTGACTAATACTCGTTCTGTAAATATTAGTCAGTTGATTGATGATAGATATCGCTTCAAGTTACAAAAAAAAATGCATCAAATTAACCCATATTTCAAGCGCTGGCTGATGAAAATGGTAGAACATAAACGCCAACATCGATATGCTAATGCAGCAGTTGCTTTAGAAGTATTAAAAACAATTCCAGTATTGGGTAAGCCTACAACGTTGGAAAATTTGGTAACTTCAGTAAAAAGTAGAAAGAAAATGTTTGTATTGGGATTAGCAACTATTGGCACAATCGCTACTGCTGGGAAAACATTGATGATAGCTCAATCTGAAAATACTAATAAGCAAGCACTAGAAGCAAGAGAATGTCATGCATTTAATGTAATTGTAAATTGTCTTAATAAACCAAGCCACTAAGAGACAATTTATAAACTAAATCTTATGTAGGGGAGCTTGCTCCCCTACAACAGAATGTTACTTACTTTAGCGATATTTAGAAGCCCAACTTTTTCAAAAAGCTGGGCTTCTGTGAAGTCATGTTTACTTAAGTAAGTGCTATTCCACCTACAGATGATTGATATAGCATTCCTATTTGATTTGTGAAAAAACAAACTACATTTCTAATTCCTGATTTCCTGTTTCCTACTTTAAAGAGCAATTTCACAACTCATTGTAGGATTGCTATATATTACAAAGGTTTTTGAATTGGAATTAATTACCGCTTGTGTTATGCGATCGCCCAAAGGTTTGTTCGCTGAAAACTAGTCATTAACTCTTTTTCATATCACGAGCCATGTTGAGGTAGTAATCCATTTTGGCATTAGACCGACGGCGGTTAGCGGGAGTTTCTACTGGAGTATTTTGCTTAGTTTCTAATTGTTGTGGAGGTTCAACCCGCTTTGTACCTTGTGCCGCATCGGATTCTAAAAAGTAACCAGACTCAGTTAATCCCAAGAGTTTGGCAAAAAAACCAAAGAAACTTTTGAAAACATTGGCAAATTTATTCCAAATGACAGAAACAAAACCTTCAACACGAAGGTACAAGTTCTGGAGAATTTGTGTTAAACGAGACATAGTAGCCCCCTAAATTGATTATTTAAGAAATTTTGATCTAATTTTATGATGATCGCATGATATGGCTAAACGTCTCTGTCAGTAGATGTGTTTTGCGGTGCGGAAAGGCTAAAAGGAGGCAAGGAAGACAACGGGGTAATATTTGTACTACTGAACGCCACTTGACAGACGAGATCAATCGCGAATACAGACGCGATGAATCGCGTCTCTACAATTTTTGATATGGGACACTGATGAATAAAATACCAAAAATAGACCGTCAACGAGAGCATCAAGCCAATGAACGCACTTTTTTAGCTTGGCTGCGTACTTCGATCGCACTAATTGGGTTTGGATTTGCGATCGCTAGATTTGGTTTATTTTTAAATCAGCTGGATGTAGCCATCACACAAAGAAAACCTGATATACATCCCTTATTCAATTCAGAAAATTTAGGGATTGTGTTAGTCATTTTTGGGATTATCACCATCGCTTTAGCTGCATGGCAATACAATCGGGTTTTCTGGCAAATTGAACGGGGTAATTATCAACCTCATCGTCTAACAGTATGGATGATGACAGGAGCCGTGATGATTTTCGGGCTGCTCAGTATTCCTATCTTGTTGTTGCGTAATCCAGTTTCACCTCGCCCATCTCCTGTGATTAATCAACCTCAATCTGGTTTAGGTAGGAGGTAGGGGGATGAGAGGGATGAGGGAGTAAAAGATTGGCTATTGGGTAATACAATTACATTGCAT